>CAKZVC010000034.1 GCA_937922235.1 uncultured Acidimicrobiales bacterium
CTCTCCGGCGAAGGGCAGTCCATTCTCGCTGAAGCCGGTTTCGCGTCGATCGACGGAGCCTCATGAGCGCCGAGCGTCGAGTTCGCCAACGACCGCCAACAGCTCTCGTCGTTCTCTCGGCAATTGCGGTCTTGCTGTTCGTGTTGCCGCTTGTCGGCCTGCTCAGCCGCACCCCGTGGTCACGGCTCGGTGAGCTTCTGGCCTCGGATGTGGTCGTCGATGCTCTCTGGCTCAGCTTCGTCTCATCGCTGGCAGCAGCGGTCATCTCCACGATTCTTGGCGTCCCGCTTGCATGGGTGCTGTCGCGGGTCGAGTTTCCCGGGCGTTCTGTCGTCCGAGCGATCGTCACCCTGCCGATGGTGCTGCCTCCGGTCGTCGGGGGAGCGGCGTTGCTCTTTGCGCTCGGTCGTAGGGGTCTTATGGGCGAGGCGCTGGAAGCAGCAGGCATTGTGCTTCCGTTCTCACTTGCAGGTGTGATTCTTGCGAACGTCTTCGTTGCCCTGCCATTTCTCGTCATCACCGTCGAAGGTGCGCTTCGTTCGATCGACCCTCGCTACGAACAGGCTGCCGGGTCGCTCGGCGCATCGAAGCTCACCGTGTTTCGCCGGGTGACGCTCCCGATGATCAGGCCATCGCTCCTTGCGGGCATGGTTCTCGCCTGGGCTCGAGCCCTCGGCGAATTCGGGGCGACGATCACCTTTGCGGGCAACCTCCAAGGACGAACCCAAACACTCCCACTAGCCGTGTTTGTGTCGCTCGAATCCGACAGAGATGCCGCCGTTGCCATCAGCCTCCTGCTGGTAGCGATATCTCTGATCGTGCTCGTTGCGCTCCGTGACAGGTGGTGGCGCTGATGACCCGTGGTTCGTTGACGAGTCATCTCGTCGTCCGTCGGCCCAATGGGTTCGTGCTCGACATCGAGCTCGATATCGCCCCTGGGACAACCGTTGCTCTGCTTGGCCCGAACGGTGCAGGTAAGTCGACCACCGTCGACGTGCTCGGTGGCATCGTGCCGCTCGACGATGGCCAGATCATGTTGGACGAAACCATCCTCGACAACCGGTCGACCGACACATTCCTTCCTCCTGAGAATCGCAACATCGGCATCGTGTTTCAGGACTACCTATTGTTCGACCACCTCAGCGTGCGAGACAACGTTGCGTTCGCCCCTCGGGTGGCTCGAAGGAGTGCCGCCGACATCGAGTCGACGACCCGCCATTGGCTAGATCTCCTCGACCTCACCACCCTCGCCGACCGGTCTCCGGCTGAACTCTCCGGCGGCCAGGCGCAGCGAGTTGCCTTGGCCCGAGCCTTGGCATCAGAGCCCAAGCTCCTGCTGCTCGACGAGCCACTTGCAGCCCTCGATATCGAGACGCGCTCGCGGCTCCGTCGTGGCCTCGCCGAACACCTGTCGCACTTTGCCGGACCTCGCCTGTTCATCACGCACGACCCAACCGACGCGTTCTTGCTCGCCGATGAAGTCGCCATCCTCGAAGACGGCAAGATCACTCAACGAGGCACTCCCGAGGAACTCCGGCTGGCCCCGGCGACCAGCTACGCTGCAGCGCTTGCTGGTCTCAACCTGCTGTCCGGTACAAACGCAGCAGGGACGCTCGACCTCGATGACTACGCTCGGCCCCTATCAACTGCGAACACGCAGGTTGATGGCCCGGTGCTCATCACGATCCATCCGAACGCGATCGCACTGCATCAGACCCAACCGGATGGCAGCCCTCGAAACACATGGCACACCAAGATCAGGAGTCTCGAGCCACTTGGCGACATCACCCGCGTGGTGCTCGACCTGCCGCTTCCGCTCAGCGTCGACGTCACCCCGGGGGCCGTCACTGCTCTTGCTCTTGCCCCAGGCGAGCCGATCTGGGCATCGGTGAAGGCCACCGAAATTCACATCAACCCGCAGTAACTCGTTCGTGGGGACAGGCCCCGTTGTTGGTGAGCCCTCTATGGTTTGATGAGTCTGGCGTCGAGCGAGTTCTGCGCAAGAGCTTCCATGCCGGCCATGTCGAGACTGCACCAGTTCCACGCCCGCTCGTACTCATCGAGCAGCGATGTTTGAAACATCGGCGGGTCGTCGGTGCTAAGCGTGACCGTGATGCCCGCGTCGAGCATTGCCGATAGCGGGTGCGCTTCGGCGTTCGCGACAGCGTGCAGCGCAAGGTTGGATCCGGGGCAGACGTCGCATGGGATGCCGCGGTCGACGAGCAGCTCGACGACCGATGGGTCGTGCATAGTTCCAATCCCGTGTTGGATTCGGACCGCTTGGAATTCTTCGACGGCAAAGCGAACCTCATCGGCGCCACCGTGCTCACCAGCATGGGAAACACCAGGGATGCCGAGCGAACGAGCCTTCGCATAGATGTCCTGGTAGCGGTCAGTAGCCCAACGATCGGCCGGACCGCCCATGCCAATGGCAAGAACATGATCGAGGTTGTGCGCAAACACCTCATCGAACGCTCGGGCACAGTCGACGGCGGGAAGGTGCGGGGAGATATCGGGGATCAAGCCCCACGTCATGCCATGCGTGGCCGCCGCGCGCTGGCAACCGGCAACGATGCCGTCGTGTATTGGTGCCCATGCTTTTCCGCCCTCAAGAATGTGGCCGGAGGCGGACACGTGGAACTCGACGTGAACCGTTCCTTGGGCATGAGCCGTAGCCATGTACTGCTCGGCGATGTATTCGAAGTCTTCGGGGTCTTGCAGGAGGTCGCGCACCACGAAGTAGCGCTCGAGGAACATAGGGAAGCCATCGAACTTGTACCACTCATCAACGCCGGCTTCGGTTACTGCCGGGGGCGTGACGTCATGTCGTTCGGCGAGCGCGAGCAGGGTCGGAGCGTCGACCGTGCCCTCGAGATGCACATGCAGTTCGGCCTTTGGAAGTGCCCGGACGAGTTCGCGCGGAAATGGAGTGGTCATCTCGAGAGTCTGGCAGCCGATAGAACATGAATGTCTCATCGCGCGATCTGCGGGAAAGTAGCGTCAAGAACATGGACTACCCAACACACGTACTGCGGCTTGACCGTCAGCAATGGGTCAAGGTGGCGAACATCGCAATCAAGGTGGCGCTTGTCGTCTGCTTCTTCATCGCCATCGTCATCGTGCCTCCCGGGGCAGAGGGCAAGGGGATGGAGTATCGCGCGCCGATGTTCCTTGGCTCGGCGATCTTTGTGCCGCTCATTGCCAAGGTGCGGAACTGGGAACCGTATCCCCACACCGCCGACGCATTGTTGGCGCTTCCGTTTCTTCTCGACACGTTTGCGAACGTCGCCGGGCTGTACGAGTCGTTCAATGCCACCGATGATGTCTTGCACCTCGTCAACTGGATCTCGCTCGTTGCTGCGTTCTCGGCGTTCCGCTTCCGCAACGTCTTTCATCGCAACGACGCCATCATGCTCGGCTACGGCTTCGGCGGGCTCATGATCATCTGGTGGGAAGCGTTCGAATGGGTCATCTCGACCGATGGCCCCTTCGGCGGTGGAGGATTGCTCGAATTGGGCTACACCGACACGGTTGGCGACCTGGTTTTGTCGTCCTCCGGCGGCCTTCTGGGTGCGTTCTTAGCGCTGAAGTTCCTCGGCCCAGTGCCAGAGCAGGTTGCCAAGCTCAAAGCGCTGCAGGACGCGTAGCCCAACAAGAGCGTGACAGTGGCTTGGTGAGCAGACAGCACCGGTTAATCCTTTGCCTCCGACCATCGGTCGATCACGCTGACATCAGCCACGAAGCGCACCTCGGGAGACGGTGACCAATAGAAGGCAGCTTCGCCAACAGCATTGTCCACCAGCTGAGCAACCTCGTGAGCGTTCGCTTCGGGAACGTGGACGAGAAGCTCGTCGTGTAAGCACAACACGACCTCGGCCCCCAGCGGGCGTCCGCGGCGACGAACAATGATCGCCCACACCTTAAAGAACTCCGCTGCGGCCCCCTGAATGAGCGCATTGCGGGCAAAGCGGCCTCGAGACTCTGCGGCAGAGCGGGCTCCGTCG
>CAKZVC010000035.1 GCA_937922235.1 uncultured Acidimicrobiales bacterium
GCCCAGGTGGCGAGGTCGCGCTTGTTGATGGCTGCGGCCATCATGTCGGGGAACAGGTCGGGGGTGCAGGCGAAGGCAGGAACGCCAAGGGCCCCGAGTTTGGCCGCATGCTGCGCGTCGTAGGACGGGCGGCCGCTGTCGCTGAGCGCCAGTAGGGCAATCACGGTGACACCGGAATCAACGAGCTCGCGGGCACGCTTCAGCATCTCGTCTTCGATACCTCCCTCGTAGAGGTCGGAGATCAACACGAAGATCGTGTCGGCCGGATTGCTGATGAGTTCTTGGCAATAGGCGATCGCTCGGTTGATGTCGGTTCCGCCGCCGAGCTGCACGCCGAACAACACATCGACAGGATCGTCGAGCTCTTCGGTGAGATCGACGATCTCGGTGTCGAAGACGACCATCTTGGTGTCGACCGAACGGATGCTTGCGAGCACGGCCCCGAACACGCTCGAGTAGACAATCGACTCGGCCATCGACCCTGATTGATCGATACACAAGACGATCTCGCGGTCGGTCTGAGTCGTGCGACGAGCAAACCCGACGAGCCGTTCAGGAACGATCGTCTTGTACTCGGGCAGGTAGTTGCCCAAGTTCGCTGCGATCGTTCGGTTCCAGTCGATGTCGGCTGGCTTCGGTCGGCGAGTTCGCCGCGACCGGTCAAGCGCTCCGGTGACCGCTTGGCGCGTTTTCGATTCGAGCCTGGCTTGAAGCTGGTCGGTGACGGCACGAACAACCTTGCGGGCGCTGTCCTTCGATTCTTCGGGAACGGCGCGCCCAAGACCAATAAGCGTGGTCACCATCGAGATGTCTGGCTCGACCGATTCGAGCATTTCCGGTTCGAGCAGCAGGTGGCGAAGACCGAGACGGTCCATGGCATCCTTCTGCATGACCTGGACGACACTCGACGGGAAGTATGTACGGATGTCGCCTAGCCAACGCGAGACCTTGGGAGCTGAGCCACCAAGGCCTGCCCCACGGCCACCGGCGTCGTAGAGCGATTCGAGTGCTTTGTCTCGAGCAGTGTCTTCTTTGGACAGCGTCAATGCCGAACCATCGACCGTGATGCCATCAGCGTCTTTGCCGCCGAGAACCAGCCGCCATCGCGTGAGCCGCTGGTCTGATGTTGGTGCAGTCATGCGAGCTCCAATCCGAGCAGGCCGGCGACCTTAGCGATCGCTGGCGCCGCAAGGTCGACATCGATGTCGTCGTCGACAACGGCAAGAGCTTGAGTCCCACGCGACACTCGGTCGCCGAGTTGACGTCGTTCCCCGCGTTCGAACACCGAGAAGCTGCGACGGATGAGCGGCAGAAGGTCATCGAATGCTTCGGGGGTCATCCCAGAAAGCCACTCGTCGATCATCGAGAAGATGCGGTCGTCATGCAGCAGAAGCGAGACATCACCGGCGATGAACCCATCGAGCCAGCCAGCCGCTTGGAGTGGTTCCGCTGCAAGGGACAGCGCGCGGCTGAGACGGTTGGCGGCTTCGTCGGCATCGATGGACCCGGCATCGAGCAACAGCCTGCTGACTCGCCCAATGACAAGCCCGTGCACTGTCGACTCGTGGAGTTCGGCGAGCGCAGCGCGCCATCGGGTGATGAGCTCGGGACGTTCGAGGACAGCGACACTACGGTCGACCGAGTCGATCGCAGCCCGCATCGTCGCCGCGGCATCATCATCGAGCGAAACGCATGCTGGACTAAGGCCAACCGCCGACCGTCGCACGATGGCATCTAGTGCGGTGCGTAGCGTGGTGGTGTCGAACTCGCGGACGCTGCCGTAGCGGACGCTTCGTGCGAGAGGTTCGACGGCGAGCATTACCGCCAGGTGATCGCCTTGTTCGGCACTGCGCTTGTTGAGCAGATCGAGCAGCGAATCGAGTGCCTCGTTGAGCTCGGCCAGAATGCACAACTCGATCGTGGCTGCGAGCTCACTAAGCGATGTGGTTTCCTTTGCCGATTCGACGGCCTTGTTCGACGCAGCTGACTCGACGGTCGTGCCGTAGAGGCTGGCTTCGATGACCGAAACCGCGAACTCGGGTTGCCATTCGATTGTCCAAACCTCTTTGAAGGTGCCACCGGTTCGACCGGCTGAGGCCTCGCGACCCCACGGGATGCCGAGCAGGTTGAGGCGACGGAAGAGGTTGCTTCGGTTGCGGTGGCTTTCGGTTCGCAAATCGAGGGTGATCGTCTTCTCGGCTGCGCTTGGTTTCAGTCGAAGCGACTTCTGGAGTTTGGCCAAATCTTCGGCAAGCGGGACCATCGGCGTGGACGGCGGAACGGTACCGAGCACATCGCCGACCCACAGCTTGTGGGCGATAGCGCTTAGCCCGATCTCACTGCCCTGACCAAGAACGGTCGTGCTGGCGTCGATGACTTCGGATACGCCGGCGAGCGGTCGGCCACGAAGGGCCGCAAGTGCTTCGGCTAGTCGGGTCGCTTCGACTACCGATGCCGGGGAGGCGTCGTACTTCTCGTCACGAAGAAGGCTCGCGGTCTTGACCATCCATGTCGGCACCACATCGTTGCGACAGGCAAAGAGGTGCGCGTACCAGTTCGGCGCGGTCACACCAGCGCCATACCCGCTGGAGTACGCAAGGCGCCGACTCGTCCACGGCGCCCACGTGGCTGCGACCTTCGTCTTGGGGAGGCCTTTGAGGGTGGCGTTGTCGGCTGAAGCCGAGGGCCAATTCTCGGTTTCGAGGGCGGGAGCGTGGAACGCACCACACACGACCACGACCGTGCCGTCAGTGTCCTTGATGAGCTTGCGCAAGATCTTGCGCATCGATGCTTCCCGCATTTCGTTGTCGGCGGGAACCGCATTTTCGACTTCGTCGGCGTGACGACGATAGGAAGCCATTGCTTCACCAACCGCAGCGAACTGCTCGAGAGGTTCGTTGGGCGAACGCTGCTCGATCGCGTCTTCCCACCAGCGTTCCGCGTCGTCGTATCCGGCAAGTGCGGCGAGCGTGCCGATTGGATCGCTGGTAACGGGCGCAACCTCGTCAACGACAGGTTCGTCGGTGTCGTCGTCATCGGTGCCAGAGGCTGTCTCTGCCATCCGACGTTCGAACTCGGCGAGCATGGAGTCGTGTTGTTCGGCTTCGATTGCGAACCGGTGAGTTGCCGGAAGATCGGCGAACTGGACGGGAACGTCGTTAGCGAGAGCCCAGTGCAACGCAACCCATTCAGGAGAGAACGAAGCGAGCGGATAGAACGACGCCTGACGCGGACGCTTTACGTCGTAGACCAAGCCGGCAACAGGTGGCGACATTCCTTCCTCATTCAGAAACGGAATGACCGAGTCGAGCTCAGGTGGCCCTTCGATGACGATTGCCGCAGGTCTGAGCTCGTCGAGGGCGCGCTCGACTCCACGGGCCGAACCAGGCCCGTGATGTCGAATCCCGAGGATGACGAGTTCAGCCGCCACTGGTTAGCTCAGCTCGCGGCAGGCGTCGTAGAGGTCACTCCATCCCTTGCGGGTACGCATGACCGTCTCGAGGTACTCCTGCCAGATGATGGTGTCTTGCACGGGATCTTTCACCACCGCACCGACCAGACCTGCAGCGACATCGGCAGCCGAAACTTCGCCGTTGCCGAAGTGCGCTGCGAGCGAGAGACCGTTGGTCATCACCGAGATTGCCTCGGCGGTGCTCAGCGTGCTGCTTGGTGACTTCACTGCGGTGCGTTGATCGATGGTCGTTCCGGCCCGGAGCTCGCGGAACACGGTGACCACCCGTTGCATCTCGGACAGCGCTTCGAGCTCGGCCGGTAGTTCGAGGGCCTTGCCGAGGGAAGCAACGCGTGTGCGGACGATCTCAAGTTCCTGTTCGAGTGTGTCGGGCAGCGGAAGCACAACCGTGTTGAAGCGCCGCTTCAACGCCGACGACAGATCGTTAACGCCCTTGTCTCGATCGTTCGCGGTTGCGATCACGTTGAAGCCGCGAGTCGCTTGCACTTCGGAGTCGAGCTCGGGAATCGGCAGCGTCTTCTCCGACAGCACCGTGATGAGCGCGTCCTGCACGTCGGCCGGGATGCGGGTGAGCTCTTCAACTCGGGCGATTCGTCCTTCTTCCATTGCACGCATGATCGGGCTCGGCACGATGGCGTCGCGGCTTGGACCGTTGGCCAGAAGCTGGGCGTAGTTCCAGCCGTAGCGGATGGCTTCCTCGTTGGTTCCGGCGGTGCCCTGAACCAGCAGCTTCGAGTTGCCCGAGACCGCAGCGGTGAGATGTTCACTCACCCAGGTCTTGGCGGTGCCAGGCACGCCGAGCAGCAAGAGCGCCCGGTCGGTCACGAGTGTGGCCACAGCAATCTCGATGACCCGGCGCGACCCGAGGTACTTGGGGCTGATCTCGGTGCCATCGTCGAGCGTCCCACCGAGTAGATATGTGGCAACGGCCCACGGCGACATCCGCCATTGGGGCGGAACCGGCCGGTTGTCGTGTCGTATCAGCGCGTCGAGCTCGTCGGCGTACTGATCTTCGGCGTGCGCTCGCAGGATGTCGGGGCTGTCGGTCTTCTTGCTCATGAGGTAGCTCCTGTAGAGAAGGCGTTCGTAATCGAGGTGTGCATGGTGAGGATCTGCAGCACTCGCCGTAGCGATTGCTGTTGGTGGCCGGCGGGGGCCTTGGCGATGAGACGTTCGACGTCGGCCGTAAGCGACGGGTCGAGATTCTGGGCGAACGATGACTCGAAGTAGTTGAAGCTCACCTGTTCGGGGTCGTTCGACCCGGCCCACTTGATCAGCGCTTCTCCGTATGCGCGTGACCATGGTGAGGCACGGTTCAGAAACACTCCGGCCTTTTGCTGGATGGAGCGCTTGGTGCCTTTGGGTAACTTGCCGATCGCTTTGATGAGCACGTCATCACTCGCAATCTCTACGGTGCGGTGGTCGACATGTCCGTGCGCCACAAGCGCGTCGGCCCACGGCGTTGATCGCTGCGCGCCAGCCGCATGCGACCACCCAGCGATGAGCTCGGGTTGCGGCGCGAGTTTGCGGCCGAGAATATCGCTTGGCTTGGCGCCGAGTTCGTCTTCCCACCAGTCGAGCGGCGTGCCGCCCACGATGGCCTGAAGCCACTGCGAAGTTGCGCTGTCCTTGCCGCGGTCGGTCATGTCGGCCTTGTCGTCTTTCGAGGGTTCGTCAGGCCACGCAACGGTGAGGCTCTTGCGAAGTCGACCTTCGGCAGACACCAAGGGTTCGATGCGCTCGATCATGCGTTGAGCTCGTCGCGAACTCGGAAGACCATCGAGAAGCTGCTGCGCGGCCTCTCGAACGTTCTTCGATCCGTCCGACAGACACGCTTCAAGGAACGCTTCGTCGTCGTTGCTCAGACCCTCCGACAATGACGCGACGCATTGGGTTCGGTCGGCAGCGTTCATGCCTGCGAAGACACTCTCGATCACCTCACGGGCCCGAGTTGGGTCGGTGGTTCGGAGTTGCTGGATGTAGTCGCCCTTGGCATCGGTGGCGAAGTGTTCGAACTCGTCGGGCGTCACGTCGGCCGTTGCTTCGGTGTTGGCCTCGGCCCACTGCCACGTCGACTGCATTCCAGCGATCCATCGACCGCGATGTCCGAGCACGGGTCGCACTAGCGAGCGAAGTTCTTTGGAGCGAGTTCCGGCGTGGAGCAGCGAGATCATCGAGCGATGTGGGATGACATACCCACCTGCGGCACACTCATCGAGCCAACGTTCGATCAATGGGCCGTTCATGCTAGGGGGCACGACGTTGCCGCCGAGGATGAGCTCGATCAGTTGAGCAGCTTCGCGTGGCACGTTCGTTTCGTCGGGCACGACGACTGGCTCACCCTCGGGTTCCGCAGCAGCGGTGGTGATGATCTTGCCGGCGCGCCGCTGCACACCGAGGAGCGCCGCATGATGCATCGCCGCAACTTCCGGGCTTGCATCAGGAGGAAGCACGGCGGGTGGTGGGTCGATGACCTGGCGTTTGTCGGTCCCAACGAGGGCGACGCTTCGGAGTTCGGTCCAGCTCATATCGGAACGACCTGCCCGTTCTGGGCCAGCGAAAGCGGTCGGAAGCCCGTGGCTTCGAGCTCGCCGAACATCGTGGCTCGGCCCGGGCCAACCGCCGCAAGCAGCGGCCAAGGGTCGATCCCGGCGATAAGGGGCAGCTTGCGATCTCCGTCGACGAGTGAGGTGCTGAACGTGGCGTCGTCGTATCGAAGAACGCCCGAGACCGTGACGGGTACTCGTTCACCGAATGGATTGATGGCGACGCCGTGGGCCCACGCTGAGTCAAGCGAGTCGTGAGCGATTGGTTCGGCAAGATCGCCGGTGTCGGTCGAGGCGGTTGGGTCGGTGCTGAAGATCGCTCGACGAGCTCCGGTGCCTGGGTAGAGGTGAAGTGGCGTTTCGATGATCGAGCCGGTCACGTGAGCAATGCCGAGCGACCCTCCCCCGGCTGCGAAGTCGAGCGCCAGAGCTCGGTCGCCAGAGCTCTCGCCTCGAAGCCAGGTGCGCTGCGACTGGAGACGTCCGTCGTCGGTGCGATGCACTCCTTCGACGATCCAACGGTCAGTAATGGCGTCGGTCTTTCGGATGTCGTCTTGGCTGTAGGCCCAGCCGAGGTAGGTGCGTAGATTGGCGAGGTCGTCGTCGGCGAGCGCGTCACGACGGGCCCAGCTGCGGGCAGCGAGATACCAGCGGCCTGTTTCGGTGAGGAACGCGTCGACCCAGTCATCGCCGACGAGTGTCGCCGGCATGTGGCGGACGCGGTCGGCGAGGCCAGGGACTTGCCCGTCGACGAGCCGTGACGCAGCGTCGTCCCAGAACGCGTAGTTCCGTTTGCGGGCCGCCGCAGCACCTTGCCTGTAGACATCGCCGAGCCAGAGCTCGAAGTCGGCAAGCGACTGGGTCATCGTCTCGAGTCGTTTGGCGAGTCGTTTCGCTTGGGCTTCGGGGTCGACCGGCTTGTCGGCCTTAGCCGCTTTCTTGGCGGCACGATCGCTTCGGCCGTCGGCCCATTCCGAGGCGAAGTCAGCTGCTGATTCGGAGTCGGCGATGACACCGCCGCCGTCCGTCCAGAGCATCAAGAGAGCAAGGCCATGCTTGCAGGGGAACTTGCGTGATGGACATGTGCACTTCGCTGCCGGGCCAGTGAGGTCGACACTGACTTGGTAGGGCTTCTTGCCGCTTCCCTGACACTTGCCCCAAAGCAATGCATCGGTGCTGCCCGTTTCGGACCACGGTCCGGGCTTGGCGAGTTTCCGCGCAGCCGCGACCGACCTATCGTCTGGCGCAAACGCTTCAACCTGGGCTTTAGTCCACCGGGCCATCGAACCTCTATCGGCGAAAATAGCTGCGTTTAGAGGACTTCTCGGGTATGCAGGTGCACTTCGGCAATGACCAGACCCGCTGGGTCAAACGCCTCGTCGATCTAAAGATCGTGACCAACGTGGTCGACGCTATTCGATCTAGAGCTGAATTTGAGGGGCCTTGGTGGGAACGCACACATCAACACGAACGAGCGTCCGAAGCCGGTTGATCGCAGCCGCAATTGCCACCACCCTCTTGGCCTTTGGCACAGTTGCTCCGGCAGCAGCCCAAACAACAGGCCTCACCTGCAACGGTGAGGCGGCAACCATCGTTGGCAACAACGGCGACAACGTCCTGACTGGAACATCAGGCCAGGACGTCATCGTGTCCCTTGGTGGCGACGACGAGATCTTCGGCCTCGGCGGCAACGACGTCATCTGCGCCGGCGACGGCAACGACCGCATCTCGGGCAACGCAGGCGACGACTGGATCGATGCGGGTGCTGGCGACGACTGGGTTGGCGCAGGCTGGGGAGACGACATCGTCTTTGGCCGAGACGGCAACGACTTCATCCGGTCGTTCAAACACGACGACACCGTCGACGGTGGCCCGGGCAACGACATCATCCGCGGTGGTTGGGGTAACGACGTGCTTCGTGGCGGCGACGGCAACGACCGCATCCTGGCGTACTTCGGTGCTGATGAGCTTTTCGGTGGCGACGGCAACGACGTGCTTCGCGGCGGCGGAGGCCCCGACGTTCTTACCGGTGGCCCTGGCGCAACCGACATTCTCTTTGGCGAAGCTGGCACACAAGACCAGTGCAACGACCTTGGCACGGGTACCCGCTTCGGCACGTGCGAAACCATTAATGGCGACGAGCCTGTTGCCCCGACAATCCGAACTGATGCCGATCGCATCATCGGCAACGGCACGCCGGCCAGCTGCACAAGCGCAGCGGTTGTCAATGCTGTGGCCGCGGGTGGAGTGATTGCGTTCAACTGCGGCCCGAACCCCGTGACTATCCAGATGCAAGCAACCGCCAAGGTGGTCAACGCCAACGGGCCCGAGATCGTGCTCGACGGTGGCGGCCTCGTCACCCTCGACGGACAGAACCAGCGTCGCATCCTCTACATGAACACCTGCGATCAAGCCCAAGGCTGGACCACGGCTCACTGCAACGACCAGGACCACCCTCGCCTATCGATCGAGAACATGACGTTCGTCAATGGCAGCGCAACCGGGCAACCCGATGGCCTTGGCGGAGGCGGAGCGATCTTCGTGCGCGGCGGTCGCTTCTCGGTGAGCAACTCGACGTTCAGCAACAACCGCTGCGACAGCACTGGCCCCGACGTCGGCGGCGCAGCGATTCGCGTGTTCGACCAATTCCAAGACTTGCCCGTGACCGTGCGCAACTCGACCTTCCGCAACGGCGTGTGCTCGAACGGTGGTGCGATCAGCAGCATCGGCGTGTCGTGGGTGATCATCGATTCGGTCATGACGAACAACCGGGCGATCGGCAACGGGGCGAACCCGGCACAACCGGGAACACCCGGCGGCGGCAGCGGCGGAGCGATCTACCTCGACGGCAACCGCTTCACCCTCGACCTGCGCAACACCCAGATCACAAACAACACCGCTAACGAAGGCGGCGGAGCCGTGTTCTTCGTGAGTAACAACCGCACGGGCACGATGGCCATCACTGGGTCGACTCTGCGCAACAACCCGAGCGCGGGCTTCGAGACCCAAGGCCTGCCCGGCATCTTTTACCTTGGCAACGGCAACCCGGTAATCACGAACTCGACGTTGGAGTAGCGGAGTTACAAGCCGAGCAATCCTCGAATCGAGTCTCCGAAGAGGATGAGAATCCCAAGCACGGTCATCAACACTGTTTGCACGTTGAAGCGGGCATCGAGCTTGGAGTCGAGCCGATCGATTCGACCATCAAGTCGAGCAATGTCGCCTCGCACGTCGGACGACAACGTATCGAAACGTCGATCGACCGTATTGAACCGTCGATCCATGTCTGCCGTCAAGGAATCGAACCGCCGATCGACGTCAGCGACCAATGAATCAATTCGCATGTGGACGGCATCAAACCGTGCGTCAATGGAGTCAAAGCGGGTGCCAACGGAGTCCAACCGCGCATCAACGGCGTCGAACCGCGCATCGACAGCGGTGAACCGCTCGCCGTAGGAACCAATCGCTTGTGCCATGCTCACGTGTTCAACGCTAACACTGTTGATCTTGCTCTCGAGCTCGATGCGAATTCGTTCGAGGTCGTCGTTTGTAATGGCCATTAGCCCGGAGTCCTTCTCTATTCACGATGCGATGGAAGGACCGAACCTTCGAGAGTGATCTCAACCTACTGAGGGCATGTGACACGAATGTCTGTCAATGCCCGCATCTGATTGCGCTGTCAGACCGGTACTCTGACAGCGGTTTGAAAACGAGTGAGGCGTTGTGGGCTTCTACCACTGCGTTTCGCATAGCTCGTCGAAGACCATTGAAGGCCAAGGATCTGTCACCCTCATTAGTGGCTGCCTTGGTCTTCTTCCTTTTTCTCTAACCCTCGGCGACGGAACGCGACACACCAATCCTCTACGGTCTCTGCCATGAGCGATCAGCAACGAACCCCAGCCAAAATGTACGCCGCCGTTCGCGATGAGCTCATCGAAGCACTTCGCTCCATCGATACGGTTCGCGCCTCGACCATCGTGCCAGCGTGCCCCGCGTGGACGGTGAAAGATGTGGCTGCGCATCTGTGTGGCCTCAACGAGCAGATTCTCGCCGACACACCTGGGCCGCTCGGGTCTGACGAGGCAACTGCTCGCCAAGTAGGTGATCGGGCTGGAGCCACCCTCGATAAGGTTCTCGATGAATGGGCATCGATGGCCGACGACATCGCTGAACGATTCGCAGCCAACAGCGACCGGGCAACCGCGCTTCTCGCCGATCTTGTCGTCCATGTGTACGACCTCGAAGAGATCCTTAACCAACCCACAACCGTTGCCGCAGCTGCGACGCCGATCTCTGCGCATCGATATGTCGCACTCTTGCAAGAACGAGTAGCAGCCGTGACCGATACCGGCCTAACCATCGAGTTCTCCGATGGCATGATCTGGCCCACACCAGCCGAAGCATCGAGCCAAGTCACGCTTCGGGTGTCATCCCACAACTTTCTCCGAGGTGTCACCGGACGTCTTCGGCGGGCCGATGTCGAAGCGTTCGACTGGAGCGCTGACCCGTCGGCGATTCTCGACGCTGCGTGGAACCAGTACGGCCCGTTTCGAAACTGACTCGAGCGCTTCGGGTCCGTTTCCGGGAACCTGAAGCTGTCGTGCGGCGTAGTACTAGCGAGCGGCCTTCGTAGAACGGAGCACATATGAGGATCAAATCGAAACGGCGCCAGCAACCGATATTGCTGGCCTTCGCCATCGGAGCCCTTGTGTTGGTATTGGCGGCCTGCAGCTCGAGTGACTCGAGCGAAACGCCGGCCGACGAACAGCCTGACGAGACGACCGAGGCAGTGACGGAAGCACCTGCGGAGACCGACTTCTTCACCATCACCGTGGACGGCGAACAACTCGAAGGTTCGGGCCTCGTGTTCGACAATGGCGGCGAGCTGTCATTGCGAGGATTGTTCGGGGCAGAGATGGACCATCTGCAACTCGACCTCACGTCGAGCGGGTTTGGCGAGCAGACGCCGACGATCTTCGGACCAGCGCTGAGCCGGGTGATTGGGCTCGACGCATCATCAGCGAGCTACGAGCTCGTCGAAGACGCAAACAATCGACTCTCGATCAACGAACGAGGGCCAGCGCTCACCGTGTGGGGAGACTTCTCGTTCCAAGCAGTCGACGCCACCTCGGGAGAGCAGGTGACGATCTCGGGAGTCTTCGACGTGCCAATCGGCAGCGGCGACTGGGACTGCGATTGGGACGGCGATCCCCCAGCTTGCGGCTTCATCAGCTGATGACCGTTGGCTCGGGCATCTTCTATCTCGAGGCTGCAGTGAACCAGTTCGGACCCGGAGCTAGCTAGCCGAGCTGGAGATGACAGCACCTGCAACCGCTGCGGCGGCCACGAAAGGGAGCGCCCGGGTGAAGTAGTACATCGAGGTGACAATGCGCTTTGTCTCGGCGGTGTCGTTGAGGTGCGGGAATGGCTTGTCGGGCACGGGTACGTCGAGGAACAAACACAGCGGTTCCCAACCCTGAGCAACCTCGAACTCGAGCAGCCGCTCGGGCGGACAGGTGGCACGGACGTGATCTGCGTGCTCGTTGAACACTGCGATTGCGTGGTCGCGTTCGGTGAACCGTCCGCCAAATAGGCCTTCCCACACGTACTTGTCGACCATGTTTACGAAGCGCCCGATGTGTGGGACTGCGGTCCGGAACCACGGCGCAAACGCGGTTCGAAACCCGTAGATGGTCGAATTTGTACTCTCCCACCAACGCTCGGGGTCTCGGACGGTCAAGATCACCTTTGCTTCGGGGTAGTGCTCGGCGAGTTCGGACCACACGTTGGCCACGGGATAGTCCACACCTGACTCGAACGAGTCGAAGAGCTCGTCCCACTGAGCGTCCCCTGTCTCGGCGTAGTCGAGCCACCGTCGCACGTGCGATGGCCGGCGCATGACTTCCTGCATGTGGTAGCAGGGTCCGAACCCGAGATCCTCAAGGGCCTGTTTCAGCGAAAGCGTTCCCGTTCTGCCGAGTCCTGCTCCGACTACCTGCATGTTCGCACCGTATCGCGCGCTAGGCCGCGGCTGTTCCCTCAACGATCTCGTGCACTTGCTCGACAGTCAACGACGCCGCAACGGCTACGGCCTCGACCGGGTAGCCATATTCCATAGCGGTGCGGACGGTGTCTTCAAGAAACGCCTGGGTTGTCTCGTCGTTGTGTGACGTCTTCGAGCCGTGATCGGTTGGGAGGTTCTCGAACAGCCGGCGCGCATTCTCGGCTGCCTTCACGCTGGTTAGCGCCTTGGCGATTCGTCGTTCGCGATCGGTATGCAAGGCACCCTTTGGCATGACGCTCTCCTCCGAGTCGTTCTTGATCGATGGGATAAGGCGAATCGTGAAGCATAGAAGCCGCATCACTCGTCAAGGAAGTGAACTCGATCTCCACCAACTAGAACGTACAAAGCACCTGTGACACGGTCCCGCCGCTGACAGCTACGAACCGCCACAGGACCGAACGGTGACGTAGCGTCGGGGCATGCAGCTTGAACCCCGATATGGCGATGTCCCGATCCTGCGACTCGACGGTGATCCGTCGGCCATCTGCGAGCCGTTGGTCCGGCAGAACCGGCGGCTGGGCAATGTGCTCGCCACGCTGACCGACGAGCAGTGGGTGACCGGCAGTCGCTGCGACCAATGGACCGTGCGAGATGTCATCGTGCATCTCAACATCACGAACCAGTTCTGGACGATGTCGGTTGGTGCTGGTGTCGCAGGCGAGCCAACGAGGATGCTCGACGGGTTCGACCCGGCGGCAACCCCGCTCGCGTTGGGTGCGGGCAATGAGGATTCTCCGGCTGTGGTGCTCGAACAGTTTCTCGAAGCAAGCGCCGCCTGGTGCTCGATGCTCGAAGGGCTCTCGACTGACGACTGGACGAAACAGGCCGAGGCTCCTCCGGGCCATTCGTCGGTGTCGGCGGTGGCTCACCACGCGTTGTGGGACTCGTGGGTTCACGAGCGAGACATCCTCTTGCCGCTCGGTGAGTCACCCGAGCAGGCAGCCGACGAGGTCTTGACCAGCCTTCGTTACGCCACCGGGCTGAGTGCCAGTGTCGAGTTCCATCAAGGCGCCGGCCGCACGGGTGAGGTTGGGTTCGTCGTCAGCGAACCAACCGGCACGTTCACCCTGACGGTGAGCGATAGCGATGTCTCTGTCGTCGATGGCCACGAGACCGAGTCCGCGCCGATTGAAGCGGATGCTGTAGCGCTGCTCGAGGGTGTCAGCATGCGAGCACCACTGCCGGTCGAGGTCGACGCCGATGTTTCGTGGCTCTTCGAGGGGCTGCAACGAGCGTTCGATCAGTAGCGCTCAATGACCCCGGTGTCTTCGGCTCGTTCCAGTATCTCGAGGCCTAGGAGCGAGAGTCCAAAGTAGAGAATGGCGCCGACGAGCACCGCCCACCCCCACGAGTAGCCGAGGAGCCCGAGCACGATTCCGGCAACGCCGAAGAGCGGCGCGGCGAGCCCGCTAAACCCGAAGCCGACCTTGACGACTGCGGCGATCATTGCGTTGCGCTCGTAGAGAGCTCCGCTTGTCATCGCCGCAGACAGAATCGCGATACCGGCGGCCGTGAATCCGAATGTGCCGATCCACAGGTTCACGAGGGCGAACGTGGCTGAGCCGACGAACATGAGAACGGTGAGGACGTTCAGATCGCCGGCTGCAGCGTCGTGCAGCTGTTCGTCGCTCAGCTCGTCATTCACTCATCGGAAGCTACACGCCTCGCCAGACGATGCCAGCATGTCGACGCCGATGCCGCATGGCTCTTCGAGCAGGTACAGAGACCAAAAACCCGAAAGGCCCGGAAGCCGTTGGGCTTCCGGACCTCTCTGCGGAGTTCAGTTGTGAACTGACGGTGAGGGTTAGCTTCAGCCGACAGGTGCGTTCACTGGTGCAAGCCCGGGGCTTTCAGCGTTGACGCTGTCTACCAGAGCGTTGACGGCGTTGATGATGATTGGGCGGAACTCGTCACGGATCTGGTTGAACTCGGTGAAGCCAACGTCGCCTCGCACGAGGTGGAAGCTGTTGAAGGTCTCAAGTCGGTTAACCAGTTCGTCTGCAGAGATGATCTCTTCGGTCACAATTTGGGTCTCGCCGCGTTCCCGGTTCCGAACGAAGTTGCCGTCGCCGTTGTTGCGGTAGCGAAGGTCGAGGTCGCTACCGAGGACGCTGCCTGGTGCGGCGTTCGTGGCGGTGTCAAACAAGGTCGCGTTGATTGCTGCTTCACCAGCAGGGTTGTTGTCGATGATCTGCTGAGCGAGTGGCGACAGGTCAAGGTCGGCCACGGTGATGCCGGCAACAGGAGCGACTGGGGCTGGCTCTGGCTGAGGCTGAGGTTCAGGGGTTGGCTCAGGTTCAGGCTGTGGCGCTGGCTCAGGCTGGGGAGCCGGCGGTTCAGCAATTTGAGCTTCCAGATCGGCGATCTGGCCTTGAATGTTGGCGATCTGAACTCGGATGTTGGACGCACGTCGATCGAGATTCGCAGCACGATCATCGAGGCGTGCGGCTCGGCGCTGGTTGCGGGTGCGGTCAGCGCGGGCTTCAAGATCGTCGGCACGAGCCTCGAAGGAATCTGCTCGTGCGTCAAGCTGATCGGCTTCGGCAACTAGCGCAGCGATCTCGGCCTCGACCACCGATGAGGTTTGAGCCGAGGCTGGCGAGCTAAACCCTGCGACGACTAGCAGTGCGGTCAACAGTGCAGCGGCGATCTTTCGTGTCTTCATCTTCAGTACATCCTTTGGAGTGAGTTGGTACGCACATGAGACCCGGGTCGCCGACCGAGAATTTCGAGCAGCCGGTCGGTTAACGACTTGTTCAGATAGTTCCTTTGACCCACATGCCTCAGCACTCGCCAGGCAAGGAAACTGCGCTTCGCAGCGTTCCCAAAACAGCAAACCGCCAGCAGGCAAAAGCCTGCTGGCGGTCTACAAACAATGAACGTGACGAGTTAGGCAGCTTCGGCCGTGGCGTCGATGGCAGGCGTTGCGCCTACACCAACCTCAACCTTGCGAGGCTTGGCCGACTCGGCAACCGGAATGGTCACGGTGAGCACACCGAAGTTGTAGTCGGCAGTGAGCTTCTCGGAGTCGAGCCGCTCGCTGAGCTGAAAGGTCTGGTTGACCGAACCGTTGCGCCGGCGTCGAGAGACAACCTGAGATCCTTCAGGGATCGAGCTCGTGCGAGACGCCGAGAGCGCAAGGCTCCGGCCCTCAACCGTCAGCTCGACCGTCGACGGGTCAATGCCAGGAATGTCGATCGACAAGACAACGCCTTCGTCGGATCGAACAACGTCGTAGTCGAGGCCTCGGTTGACCGAAGCAAAGTCGCGGAAAGGGTCGTGGGTGGTAAACAACATGCGTCCTCCTAGGGAAACAGGTGGTGATTCATACTTGAGTGGGTTGCACTCAGGTTTGATCAACGCAACGCTCGGAGCTGTATTCCCAGATTTAGCGATCCCAATTGAATCGAACCACAACGGGACGCACCGCGGCGCGGCCACAATTGAGCGCCGTGCGCCCGATGGCCTGGTCGGTGCTCAGCGGGCTGTGGTGCGGGAAGGGGCTCACATTGTTGCCCCCGTATCGATCACCTCTGAAACTCTATTTCGTCGACCCAATTGTGCTCTACGTTTTAGAGTATCGGCAGAGAATGCGTGGCTCTTGGAGGGCTTACAGAAGGCGTTGAATCAGCAGCAGCAGCGTTCTTGGCTGGAAGCGACATGTTGTCAGCCTTGCACACCGTCGGACTGCGGACGCCTCGTCAGAGGTTGAGGCCCTCGGCGGTGAGTGCGGCTTCGAGCCGAGGTGACGGTGTGGTGAGCAGGACTCGAGCGTTCAACACTTTGGCGGCGGCGAGCGCTTCGATCGACAGCAGGTTCAGTTGGTGACGAGAACGGAGTTCGGCGATTGTGGGGGCAAGGTCGCGCAAGCTCACGAGGCCGATCGATTCGGGTAAAGCGATAAGCGCGCGAATCGCGGCCCGTTGCGCTGGTTCGGGAAGGCTTGCGATAGGCCTGGAGAGCTGACCCTTGGTAGGCCCGTTACTACCAAGTACCGCCTGGCAGAGGCGGACATACCAGAGTCCGGTTGTATAGACGGGTCCGTCGATGGAGCGTTCAGAGCGAAGTAGTTCGCTCAGTGCCCTGTCGTCGATCAGCGTGGTCATTGAGTGGCGAGCTCGTCATCGCCAAAGCCTGCCGCTGCGTCAGCCCACATGTCGTCGTCTATTGCCGAGAGAAGCTCACTTCGGAGTTTGTCGACGCCGTTGGGCACGATGACGATCGCATCGCCAAGATCGAGATAGCCAACGCTGCCACCAGTGTCGAGGTGCCAACGATGACGTGTTGCTGCCGGCAAGCTCATCTGTCCTCGTGCGGACACTTTTAGATCACCTGTTGGTTCCATGACTTCGAGGTTACAAGGTAAAAACCATAGATGCCTTGTAGAGATGAAAGGTACTGACGACATGTCATTCGAACCGACGAAGCCCCTCTGACATCTTCCCGTTCGGAACAACCTCGTGGTCAGACTTCGACGAGGGTGAGCGTGGAGTCGAGGCTGGCAATGTCGCCTACATCGGAGGTAGCGACAGAGGTGCGAGCTCGTTGGGCGCAGACCACTACGTGGGCATCGACGACATCGGAGGTTCCGGTGGAGGCCAAGAGACGCCCAACGCGAACACTGTCGACGCGGTCGAGCGGCACGACCGAGGTTCCGGGCTGACGAACAAACCGTGATAGCCGGGCTTGCCGCTCGGGTTGGCGAATCGCCTGGGCCAACACCGAGGCCGGAATGACGACAGGCGCGCCGAGTTCGGCCGCTCGGGCGAGGAGGGCAACAATGCGGCGATCGTTACGGTCTAGACCTATCAGTGCGCCGGCGTCGAGGGTGATGCCTGCCATTAGGCCGCTGGTGGATCTTTGAGCACTCCGTCGGCCCACTGACGTTCTTCGTCGGTGAGCGGACCACCCGTTTCGTCGAGCGCGCCTGCCAGCATGGCCGCCCAGCCAGACACGTCGTCGAGGGAAACGCCGACAGCGTGTTGCACGAAACCCGAGATACTCGACGCGTGGCCAGCTTCCACCAACGAGCGAATCTCGTCGAGTTGTTCGATCGGCAGCGTGACCGTGACCTTCTTCGATGCCATACCAACCACCATACTCGAAGTCCTTCAGCTCTTTCCAAGAGCTCAGAAGCTAGCGAACCGGTCTGACACAGGAGATTCAGCACACAGGGACCGTCGAACGAACGTATCGGATTAGTTCGCCTCGGGAACGATCAGCCATGCGACGAGATACAGGAGCACTGCGGTTCCGAACGTCATGAGGAAGAAGGCGATGTAAGTCAGACGTACGAGCGAAACGTCCCAGCCTTGCTGGCGGGCAACGCCAGAGAGCACGCCCCCAAGCACGCCATTGGGGTCGCGAACGAGTGGGTTGTGGGTTGGGTTGTTGTAGGTGTTTTCCATGAGCACATCCTGATGAAAGGACGCCTGTTCGACCATTGGGGGGATACCCGGATCGCCCCCTGATACGTCACCCCAAGTCCTCGGGGTTCTCGGGGTGATCGCACCGGTGGCCGCGGCATGAAGACCTTGGGTGCGCTACTCGTTCAGTTCCGTCAAGGCGCCGCGACTCCCATATCTGGAGATCAAAGCTGACACCGATAACGACGGCTGTTCGCTCGTGGCCGAAGATGACTCCTAGCGACTGCTCAGCAGCGGGGCCGAACTCAACGCGGTACCACGGAGGTTGATTCACGTGGATTTGAACTTACGACGCGAGACCGTTGTCGCTGAGGAGCTGGGCGACATCGAAGTTGGCTGGCGACTTCGGGTGTGGGTCGATTAGCCAAGCCCCGTCCGGGATGAGGTCGCCATCTTCGAGGTTTTGCCACGCGACTGACTCTCGGTGAGAGAAGTCGCTGACCCTTTGCCCTGTCCAACCGTGGAACTTCGAAAGCGACTCATCGAGCAGTTCGAGATCTGCTGAAGTGAGGAGCTGTCGAACTGCAGCGATGTCGGATGCTGGGCCCGGCTCAAGAATCGTCGACAGTTTGGGTGCGCCCACATCTTGCCTGGTAACGAGTACCCGCTTCGCAGATGCAAGGAGCTGTCGTATCGGAGGAAAGCGGTAAGGAACCGGCCCTTGGGCCAACCGTTGATATTCGCTTCCGGTGATGGAGTAACCGACGCGACGGTACGACTCTTGATCAGCCCACCAGATGATCTTGTTGAGCTTGACGGCTCCTCGGTGGGGATCGCTCAATTCGGCCATCCGAGTAGCGACGTATTCGACAGCTGCGGCAAGTCGGTTATCACTTGCACTGCGGCGTTCGGAACGAATGGTTCGAAGTTGTTCTGCGTCGATTTCCATCTTGCTCACCTCCCGAGTGCTCATGAGTACAACCCTAGGGACGGGGTGTGACAGAGCGTAGTCGGGAGCGATCGATTCAGTTGTTCTAAGCGGCCGCCGGACGGAGAAGTCAGTCGTCCTAGAGGCCGAGCCGCCGTCGCAGGCGCAAACCGGACATGACGAGTGGGTCGTCGGTTTGGGGCATCGAGTCGAGCAGCCTGATGAGGTCGGCTCGCCGTGTGGGGTCGGCTGCCGCTTCGTCCGGCCGCGCTCCCCCGAGTGCAGGAATCGAATCGGTGACCCAGTTGGCTTCGTGCTGTGCGATAACCATGGCGACCGCCTCATACTCCGGTGACCCCGGCTCGGGCGGTTTCCTCGGAGCGGTACCTTGCGCCGCCGACCAGGCAGCACCGGAGGTCAAGTAGTCGACTTCCTCGTCGTTCAGCGCCTCTCGTAGCGACTCGCCGAGCTCGATCGTTGGCGGAGACGATGCTCGCTGGAACCAGCTCGCAAGGGCAAACATCGATGCCACGGGGTCGTCAACATCGAGGGCGTCCATGACCTCATCTCGATAGCGCATATCGATCCGAAGCGGATCGGCATCGAGCGTCGGGTCGTCGGTTTCGGGGCCATCGACGAGCACGCGAGCGAGCAAGTAGCTACCGATCTGCACGTCTTGCGAGCCCAGCTTCTCGCTCACGACCACCGTGTCGTTGCTTCGAACGCTTCGAAGGGTGACGGCCGATCCGGGGTCTACGGCAGTGATTTCGTAGAGGTCTCTACGGGTGTTCGCACGCGCAGTCCCCAACGCCAGCTCGTCGCTCTTGAGAAGCACACCATAGGTGTGCAGGAACTCGTCGAGGAAACGCCCCTCGTGCATGAGGAGATCGAGACTGAACTCGAGGCCAGCGAAATCGTCGGCGCGAGCGTGCATGGGATGGGCGCCCTGCACCGCCGCAAGCACCACCTGGGTTCGTTCCATCTGTTCGTCTTCTAGTGCGAACCGCTGGAGTTTGGCGTTGAGCCGCTCACGAACCGAGATGTTTGGTTCGGCCGCCGATCCCCCGTGGCAGGCTTTGAACTTTCGACCCGACCCGCAGGGGCATTTCTCGTTTCTGCCTGCACGGTATTCGGTAGCGCCGGTGGGCTGAGGGGCGAGCGCAAGGAGGTCGGCGTCGGCCATGCCGGCGCGCCGAAGCCGTCGAATGGAGTCGTCAAAGCGCCCGTCATAGAACTCGATTTCAGCCATCGCATACTGAGCGAGCGGGTAGTCGCTGTCGATGTCGACGGCCTGCTTGTAGGACTCGATGCCGTCGAGCGTGCGGCCCTCTCGCAGGATCTTGTGTCGGCCGAGCAGATAGTGAGCTGCGGCGGGCCGACGCCCGTGCACGATGAGCGCGGTCACGAACGCCGCGTACTCGTCGTAGTCGGATTCGTCTGAGCTAGTAACTAGGTCTTCGAACGACGCGGCGACAAACGAATGGTCGAGCGAGTCAGCGGTAGCCCGATAGTCGACGTCGGCATCGGCTGTGCCTTGGGCTGCGATCAGATGTGCTCGCCAAGCCGCAACGACCGCATCGAGTTCGCTCCGACAGCAGGGGTCGAGCTCGTATCTGTCGGCCAGCTCATCGAGCTCGGCCTGTTGCGCTACCACGTATGGTGGCACCCAGTCTTCGCCCGCTCTTCCGTACCAGCCATCTCGTTCTTCGAAGCCAGCCGAGGCCATGAGTTCCTCGAACGGAAGCGTCGGTTCAGTGAAGATGCGAGGCTCGCTCATGAACGCATCGAACAGCCACGTGAAGGGGTCGCCGCCCACACCTTTGGGCAGACCCTCATGCCAGCGGGCCATGAAGGCCCGTTCGAGGGACCCGTCTCCGAGCTCGGATTCGTCGACGGGAAAGAGGCGCAGGGCGTCGTCTTGTCGTTGGACTGCGCAGAGGTCACCGGGCGTGTAGTCGGCGAGCCAACCGGGTTGACCAACCCAGCGTTCGGTCTCGTCGGTTTCGTCAGAGACGGCTGCACCGCTGAAGGCGTCGCCGAACTCGAGGCCCATGTCGAGAAACCCGATCGCTTCGGTGATCGTGAGGTAGTGGCCCGCCACTTCATCCGCGGATAGCCGGTGGGTTGCGATGCGACCCTCAAAGACCGTCGACGCGAGCCGCCAGCCGCCTGAACTCTCGTGATGGAGCATGGTGTCTGATCCGGCGAGCACGTCGTCGATCAGGTCGTGATGCTCTTGTGCGTACGGGTCGTTCTCTCCGTCGAGTTCGGCAAAGAATGATTCGCGTTCAAGAACGCGAGCGAGCTCGTGAGAAGTCATCGGGCCGTCGGCGAGCAAAAGCTCGCACCGACCGGTCAACTCTTCGAATAGCCGGTAGTAGTCGTCTTCGTTCATTGGCCGTTTCTCCTTGGGCTACATGCCCCGCCGACAATGAGAACGGCACTGCCTAGCGAGGTCATGCAGCCGCAGACCCACCAGCGATTGCCTCAATCTCGCCGACGGTCATGGCCGCCGCGGCCGCGACTGCCTCAACCGGGTAGCCGTAACCCATAGCGTCACGGATCGCGTCCTCGAGAAACTCGCGGGTCATCGAGTCGTTGTCGGGTGTCTTGAGCTGGTGGCCGTCCTCAAATTGGTGAAACCAGCCACGCGCCTTACTCGCTGCCTTCACGCTGTCGAGCGCCTTGGCAACCAGGCGATTGCGAAACTCTGGATCTACAGGCACGTTCACAACGCTACTCCCCTCCTTGTTGGCGGACCAGTGGTTTGAGGCGGTGCAGAAAGCTCACAAGCTCAAAGATCTCCTCTTGCTCGAGCCACGGCACTGCCAGAATGTTCGTCGGGACAGACAAGACGCGATGCTCGACTACGTCATAGACGGCTCGACACGATGGACGGCGGCAAGGGAAACGATGCCTGCACCCTGACCGACCCATCGGGCAACGTGGAGATCCGCACCAAATGTGAGCGGGGAGTCTTCGGTCTCTAGGCACGGCGGGGTAAAGCATCTCCGCTTATTGAGTGTCCATCGAGAATGCCGAAACCCTACGAACGCTCTGTGACAACGTGAGCGCTTGTCTGCCTTGGTCTTCTGCCTCTTCAACGAACGTTGGGTTCGTATCGGCGGATTAGTTCGCCTCGGGAACGATCACCCATGCGAGGAGGTACAGGAACAGTGCGGTTCCGAAGGTCATGAGGAAGAAGGCGATGTAGGTCAGGCGTACGAGTGAAACGTCCCAACCTTGCTGGCGTGCAACGCCAGAGAGCACGCCCCCAAGCACGCCATTGGGGTCACGAACGAGTGAGGTGTGGGTTGGGTTGTTGTAGGTGTTTTCCATGACTTCATCCTGTTGAAAGACCGCCCGTTCGACCATTGGGGGATACCCGGATCACCCCCTGATACGCCACCCCAAACCTCAGGGTCCTCGGGGTGATTGCACCAGTTAACTCAGCTCGCCAGCTCGCCGAAGAATAGCCATGACTGAACCAACGGCGGAACAGCTTCTCACTGAAGCGAACGAGCACTTCAACAACGGCAACTATGGCGAGGCGTGGTCCCGCCTGAACATGCTCATTCGGTTCCCGTCGAGCGAACAATGGGTCACCGACGACAACTGGACCGGCATCTTCCTTCTGTTCAACCAGCTCGTCGGAGTGCAACCGGGGTTCGAGAAGTTGCAGACGGCAGCATCAGCTGCAGCGTTCGGGATGACCGACATCAACATTCTCTATTCGTTCGGTTATGAGCTCATCGAGGTGCAGATGAACGAGGCCGCAGCGACAGTGCTGTCTCGTGCCAACCGACTGGCTCCGAACACCCCGGGCATTATCTCCGAACTAGCAACGGCACTCGAGAGTTCTGGCATGTGCGCTCAGGCAGCCGAGCTTCTGGAAGGGGCTCGGGCCAACGGCATTAGCGACTTCTTCTTGACCTACCTTCTCGGCTTCACGTCGTTCATGTCGGGCAACGTCGAGCGAACGCGCGCGTTGAGCCGAGAGCTAGGCGAAGCAACCGACGAGAACTCGGTGGTGATGACGGCTCGGATCAACGGTCTACTCAAACGGCATGACTCGGTGGCCCAGGCGTCGCCAATGGATTCCGAAGACCTTCGCGGTTGGCACTATGCGGCGTGCGGATCTCTGCTGACCCACTACTCACCGCATGGCCCAGAGGTGATGCGTGGCCGCTACGCCATGCTGCAAGATCACGACTCGTTGGTTCACGAAGGTGTCGTGAGGCTGAAGACCGTGCTCGACGCTTGGCAGTACCAGGCGACCGAGGTGAGGTTCCTCAAAGATCGAAGCAGCGAGGTGTTTGCGACCACCGTTGCGTCGCACCTTCGTTTGCCACTCGCACCGATCGACCCAAACACGTCGGGGCCGGGCACGATCATCGTGGTCTACGACTTCTTCGATGCCGACGCCATGATCATGCCAGCGCTACAGCAACGGCACGGCGACGTTCTGTTTGCCCACGCCATGTGTTGGACGGAGGACTACCCGCTGGTGGCCGACGTGTGCACGATCCAATATCAGACGAACCTCGCCCCGTGGGCTGCCGGCCGCATGAACTTCGACCCCGACACGAAGGAAATGACCCGCAGCGAAGAAGACCCGTCTTCACCAACCGAGCTCGCCAGCCGAATACTCGCAACTGAAGTTCGAGCCGACGACCTGGCCGACCTCGACACGCTCGCCACCCTCGCACGGCAGATCGGCCCACCAACCCCAGGCGAACGACAGCGCTACTTCAAGTCATCGCCGGTGGGGTCGAGCAGGTTCATGTAGCTGCCGGCACGAGACCACTGCGCAAGGCGCGAATAGTCGACACTGGTCAAAACCAGTAGTCGAAAGCAGCTCACCTAAGCTCGCGCCTGCGCACGCCGAAAATACGTGCAACGGAACGGAAAAGGCGGCGCATCAATGACGAACCGACCGGCAGGTTGGTATCCAGACTCGACACAATCGAGCGCTGAACGATACTGGGATGGCACATCGTGGACAGATGCGATCAGAGCGATCGCTTCATCACCCCCACCGCCCGCTTCCACTAGCGATCTTGCGCAATACATCCGGAACCCGAAGCGGTCAACGATCGGAAAGGTGCTGTTGGCGATCCCCTTCGCATTTTTTGGTTTCATCATCTTGATAGCCGGCGTGATTTTGGTTTCTGAGTCGGACGCTCCAAACGACACGCCTCTTGCGTTTGCCGAAACGACCACGGCTCCACCGACGACAGCTGAAACAACCACGACATCCGTAACACCAACGACAACGACCAGCCCACCGCCAACCACGGTGCAACCAACCACGACAGCACCCGCGGTCACGACGACGACATCAACCACGACAACGACGCTTGCGACAACGACATCGACCGCCACGAGCCAAGCTGACAGCGATGATGAGAATCTCGCCCTTCTTTGGCGACTCGGGATGGACTTGATCGAGTTCGGCGATGTAGCGATCCTCTTGGATGACGACACGATCGACGAGTTCGCGAAGAACATGTGCGGCTTGGCCGAAGCGTCCGATGATGATGTGGACACCTATGCAACGCTGCTGTTGGCGTCCACCTTGTCGTCTGAACTCGATTCAGCTGTCGTAGGCGCTGCGAATGGTGTGGCTCTTGCGGTCTACTGCCCGGAGTACAGCCATCTACCGGTTGAACTTGGCGAGCGCTATGGATCCGAGTGAGTACAGCTCTTTGCTGAAGACTCGAGCTCATGTATTCGGCCTGACCTGAACGGGGTTCACTCACTACCGCTTCATCGTCGATCAGCTACTGCGCTCACCACTCGGTAGCGAGGGTGCCTGGCAACGCTTCCTCGACGAGCAGGTTCAAATCGATAACTTCGTCCGCCTTGTCGTACGTCACTTCACTGAACCCACGCATGAGCATTTTTCGGTTGTGGTCGAAGTCATCCGGCCAAATTGTGGTTGTCTCGTCGTACCAGCAGTCCACCAAAATCGTGTCGGCCGCGATGGTGCTCCCGCTTAGATCAGCAGCGCGAAGATCTGCACCGGTGAGGTTGGCATTGGTGAAATCACAATCGCGCAGGTTCGCCTTTGTCAAGATTGCTCGAGTGAGGTTCGCTCCGACGAAAGTGCAGTTACGGAAGTCCGCTCCGTAGCCGCCAATAGCCACCATTTGGGAATCATCGAAATTCGACCCGAAGAACTTGCCTTTCGTGAGCCGCGTATCGATCAGCTCAGCCCCGGAGAAGTCACCTCCGTGCATTCGCGATCGGGACAACCTCGCTCCAGACAACTTTCGACCCCGAAGAAACACCCCTGAGGCATCGACCTCGACCAGGTCTGCTCGGCGTAAGTCGTTGGCGAAACCTATCTGAATGCGCAAATCTGCTCGGCGCTCGAGCTCACGAGCAATGGCTTGAGTCCATGCAAACATGCCGTTGATTATCGCGCCGCCGAAGAGGATCCTTGCCAGCTGCTTTGATTCACTGCTCTCACCAAAGACCCAGATGAGAGTGCCGATGAACGCGACCATGACTGAGGGCGTCAACACCGAGCCAATAAAGAGGAGACGGAGCGTTGTGCCCGCGCCGTTTCGAATGCGAGCGCTCTGAGGCGGTGCCTTGGCGTCGGGCGGTGGATTGTCTGTCGCCCGTCGTCGAGCTGCGCCGGGCTCGTACCGCTTGGAACGTTTGTGGTCTGATCCGCCGAGGTAGTCCATAGGGACTATGTCGGTGACCGCGTTGCCCTTTCAATGACGAACATCAAAATTACTAACCGCTCCATGGCCGTTCATGTGCCACGAAGGGCGCCATGGTTGACTTCGCGGTGTTGTTCGCTGGGGTAGACCGATCACGACAGATCGATTCGTTCGGTTAGAGGGTTGTAGCGGTAGTTGTTGAGCTGTTCCGTGCCGATTAGTTCGATGGCCTCAGCAATGGCATCGCGTGGCACGTCGAACCACTCGCGAGCGCTGGGGCCGTTTTCGTACCAGACGTCGAGGCGGACCTCGGAGAAGAACGCGTGCAGTAGGGTCTCCACCTTCTTCGCGTACTCGGCGGGCATCTCGTAACTGTCTACAAGACTCGCAAGAGCGTTTAGGAACGTCGCGTCATTCGCAGCCGCAGCGACGCGGCCCTCCGGTTCGTTGGTGGTGTAGCCGATCTTGTGCAGATGCTTGAACTTCACAAGCTGCGGGTTGTCGCTGTGTGTTCGAGCTACGTAGACGTAGCCGGTGCGCTGATGGTCGCCGATCTCGAATCGCTGGTGTATGACATCTTCGGGTTCAGTGACGGTCTTTCCTCCGTCATACAGGCCACGGGCGAGCGAGTGAAGAAGCAGGTCGGACTCCGTCCCGTTCTCGTAGATGCAACGCAGCCGCCCATCGAGCCCCTTCGGTTTCTGTGTCAGCTCGCCAACCTCAGCGACGTACACAAGCACTCCTCGTTGCACATAGAACTTGCCTTGTTCGATGTACTTCGGGTTCTGAAACTTCTCAAGCTTGCGTCGCCCAAGGCGAATATCCGCGTGGCACATAGCGAATAGCGGTTCGAACTGGTCGAAGTCCTCGCAGGGCTCGCCCTGAGCCACCTTGTCTGGCGACTCCTTCGACGGTGGGGGCACATGCTTCAGATCAAATAGGTCAGCAGCTTCGGGATCGAGCAATCCACTGAGAAGATCTGTGTCCCCCGCCAATAGGTCCTCGATCGATTCCGCCTCTTCCGTACCGGCGAGTAGTTCGTGGCGATCGAGATGTTCGAGCGCGCTCCGATATTCCGAGTTGTCGAGGATGGCCTGTAGTCGGTGACCTAGTTGAAACTCACCGATGTCGTCTCGGTTGTCTGGGTCAGGACGGCGGTCGTGGGTGTCGATAAAAGCGTTGATCTCTTCGAAACGGTTGGCGAGGATGTCGGCGTTGGTGACGGGCTCGGGTTTTGTCTCGGGCGTAAGAAGACCATGGGCATCCTCTGCCTTGAGCTGCTCCAACAGCTCCTTCGTTAGCTCGGTCACAACTGCTTCTCTGCCATCTTCTTCTGAAGATAGATCAGCGCCTCACCCATCCGCTTCTCGATTCGATCCTTGGACTTATGGTCGGGCTTACGGCCATGTTCCTCAGCGAATCGTTGGGCCTTGCGGTACTGGACGATTGCTTCTTCATCAGTCATCTCAACCTTGATTCCATCAATCGCACTCTGAACCACGGCAAGCACTCCAGCGGTAACCGATTTCGAGAGAATCTCGAACGCGTGCTGAAACGGGTTGACGGTATCGATGAGATCGATGTGCAGGTCGTCGACCTTCACGAACTGATTGCTCATGCGAATGAACTGCATACCGTCTCGTTCGACGATGTCGCCGTTCTTGATCACCGAGTCGGTGACAACATGCTGTCGGAACTCTTCAACCTCAGCTTCGGTGAACTCGGGGTACCGCTTACGAATCACCTCGGGGATAAACACGGTGTTCATGATCTCGGCATCAGTGTTACCTGGCATGGCCTTGATCATCTTGGAATCCTGAAACAGCGTCGCCTTGAAGTCAGTCATGTCTTCATCGATCGCCCGTTGCACGCGGTCGGTCGATGGCTCTTTGAACCCGCCGACTCGCAGCTCGCCAGGCTTAGTCGGGGTCGTATCGCCCGACTGTTTGGTGCGGAAGTTGAAGTTCGGAGCGACAACCTGCTCCATGAGGAGAGATGCTGTGATTGCCTTAAGCATGTTGTTGACCGCAATCGTGACTTCTTCGTCATCAGCGTCGGGCTGCGCAATCAGGTTCGTGAACTGGGCATGGACCTTGCCTTCGGAATCGCGAGTAGCTCGACCGATGATCTGAATGATCTCGGTCAATGACCCTCGGTAACCGACGGTCAATGCGTGTTCGCAGAACGGCCAATCGAAGCCCTCCTTGGCCATGCCCAACGCAATGATGAGATCAAGGTCATCCGGTTCGTTGACCGTACGAAGGTAGGCAACAAGCTTGTCCCGGTGCGCTTTGTCGTCGTTCACCAAGTCAGCAACGCGAATCGTCACTCCATCGGAATGACGCTTAACGAGGTGGATGCCCGTGTCGGGCTCGGTCGATAGAAGAGTGCCAATGGTGTCGATTATCGTGTCGACCTCTCGAACCTTGTCCTTCGTCGACTCCCCCGATTGCACATGAGGGATGTGCACGATCGTCTTACGCTCGTCGAGCACCTCACTGATTGCTGAGGTGTACTGGCCTTGGTAGAAGTGGTATCCGATGCCCAGCGACTTCAAATGCTCATAGCCATTGAGCTGCTGGTAGTAGTTGTACGTAACCTTGTCGAACTTCGCCTCATCCGAAGGCTCCAACACGGGGATCGCGTCGCCACGAAAGTAGGAGCCCGTCATGGCAATGATGTGAGCGTCGGACTCGGCCATAACCGTTCGAAGAACGTTGCCGAGTTGACTACTTTCATCGGCGGACACGTGATGGAACTCGTCGATCGCGAGTACCGATCCGTTGAACTGGGACGGATCGAGCTTCTCAAAAGCGAACCGCAGCGTCGCATGCGTGCACAGCAACACATCAGCCTCAGAACCAAGGAACTCAACGAACTTGTCGACCTTCCCGTCCACCCCACCCGGCGTACACAGGTTGTACTCCGGGAACACGTTCCAGTCAGCGAAGAAACCATGACTCTTCAAGTCAGTCGAAGCAAATGATGAGCCGATCGCCCGCTCAGGCACGGCCACGATCGCCTTCCTGAGCCCCTGGTTGTAGAGCTTGTCGAGCGCCAAAAACATCAGCGCACGAGACTTACCCGAAGCTGGTGGAGCTTTGAGCAACAGGTACTGGGCATCGTGTTTCTCGTACGCCAGCGCCTGCATCTCCCGCATGCCGAGATCGTTCGTCGACGTCGAGCCGCCCGTCTGGTCGTACTCCACCTGGATCAAATTCGTCGGCACAGTCATCCGCCCTTCTTCTTCGATTTGCCCGCCTCTTGCTTATCGGCCTCAGCCACAAGGTCTCGATACAACGCCAACAACAACTCCATACGATCAGCATCCGACTCGAACGGCTTCTTCCGATACAAGCTGTCAACCAGCGCATCGTTCGCCTCGTGCGCCGCCCGCAGATTCGCAGGCATCTTGTCCGGGTCATACAGATTAGCCAACGACCGATCGGGCCAACGCTCCCTCGCTGCAAGAATGGCGAGCGCCGAATCTGTCAAGGCAGAACGATCAGCCTCTTCGAGATTCGGAAACGGATACGTGTTGTAACACAGCGTGTTTGAGTAGCGATAGTCGGACTTCATTCGTCCTCCCACCGTGCGAACCCAAGCCATGTGCATCGACGAATGCAAGAGCCCAAAGAGCCAGGGCTCGATGTTGTACAACGCTGAGACTGCATCGGAGAGCACCGTACCGGACGGATAGAAGCCCATGGGAATGTAAAGGCGGCGTTCCGATGAGTGTCGGGGCACCGCGATGCAATCTGATTCGGTGTACCGAATTTGGTCGAACTGATGAGGCTTTGCAGCCCGCTTTCGAGTGCTCTCCTTCTTGCTAGCAAGTCGAAAGTCCCGGACCCTTCGGAGCCGATCCCGAACAATGTCAATCCGCTCGGCCTCTAGTAGGAACTCGTCCGGGATCCATAGACAGAAGCGAGACTTCGCATTTATGAGCTCGGCGGCGCCCACGAATGGTCGAATGAACTCTATAGCTGCTGCGCCAAATTCTGAGAGTTCGTGCGGCTCCACACTTAGGTGCCCACCGTCCGCTGGCTTGTTACCGTTCGTAATATCCGTGAACCCATGGAGGGCCTTCCGATTCTTAACGACAATGGTGTTATCACCGCTCTCAACGAGGTACGGATTGATGTTCGCAACCTGTCGAACGTTTTCGGTGGACATGAGTTTGCGCCGCAAACTAGGGGTACGGCTAAGACCCACAACGACACAGGTCACTCCAGCGTTGCCTGTTGCGTTATTGGACCAAAGAAACGAGGTATGGGCGAAGTTAATCTCCACCCCAACATCCAGTATTGGTGGCCAGAGTAGAGCGACGTGTTGCCCTTGGCAGATCGAGTTGGTCGAGACGAACGCTGCCCCAGCCTCGCCGTGCAGCCAATCTGCGGCCTTGAGGAACCAGAGCGAGATGTAGTCGAGTTCCTTCGAGTAATTCTGTCCATCGAAATAGTGAGCGAAATCCGTTTTGTGCGTGTCTTCGAGCAGCGAAGATCCTAGGTACGGCGGGTTCCCACAGATATAGGTCTTGTCGCCCGCCGGACAGATCTCAGTCCAATCCGTGCGCGTGGCATTCGCACAGTGAATCGCTCCAGTTTCGGTAAGGGGAATCAGCGGCCGTTCGATACCAAAAAGGTCGTCAAACTCCTGGTTCATTTGATGCTTCGCGAACCAGAGTGAGAGTTTGGCGATGTCGTGGGCGAAGTCGTCAATTTCGATGCCGTAGAAGTGTTCGAGACTGATGCGACTGTCAGCGAACAGCGCAGCTTTGCTGCTGTCGATCTCACCGAGGCGTTGCAGGATTCGATGTTCAAGGCTGCGCAGTCGCTTGTACGCGATGATGAGAAAGTTGCCAGAACCGCACGCTGGGTCGAATACCCGGATCTCACCTAAGTGGTCGAGCAGCCCTTCGAGCTTTTTGACTGTGTCGGCTGCGTCGAAGCGTTCTTCAAGGTCATCGAGAAACAGCGGGTTGAGGACTTTGAGGATGTTCTCGATGCTGGTGTAGTGCATGCCGAGGTTGGCTCGGTCTTCGCCTGCGGTGACGGCTTGGATCATTGAGCCGAAGATGTCGGGGTTGATAGCCGTCCAGTCGAGAGTTCCGCAGTCGACAACGATGTTGCGTGCCTTGCGCGAGAACGTTGGGGCTTCGATTCGATCGCTGAAGAGGCTTCCGTTGACGTATCCAAAGGCGTCGAAGTGAGAGGCGACGTCTTTGCGGTCATCTTCGGGAGTGTCGAGGACTTCGAACAGGTCGTCGAAGAAGGCTGCGGTGTCGGAACCGTCGCTTGCGGTGAGCTGACTGAGGGCATCGGTGAAGATGCCGTCCTCACTGAACACCCCGGTGTCTTCTGCGAAGAAGCAGAAGAGTAGACGGCTGAAGAAGATGTTGAGGTCGCTTCGGCCTTGCTCGGTGTCTGGCAGGTCGGGGTTCGTGGCGATGATTTCGTCGTAGAGCTTCGCCATTTGTTTGGCGACTTTGGTGTCGATGTAGGTCGAGGTTTCGGTACGGGTCTTCTCTGCTCCGGTCCAGGGCATGAAGAACGCCGCGTGTCGGTCGAGTTCGGCGAGCGAAATGTCGAGGGTTTGACCGGTGCGGTTGTCGGCGGCGGTTAGGTGCTCGTCGTTGCGTGCAATGTAGAACCGAGGCTTCAGCTTTCCGATATCGGTTGATGTGCGAGCGCGGTCGAGCGTGACTAGGAGCTGGTCATTGTCTGCATCGGGCATGTAGATGTCGAAAAGGTTCCGCTTCCACAGCACTTCGTCCTCATTGTCTGACTTGTTGTACGTGCCTGTGCGGAGCTTCGTGATCGAAGCTTGTGGAGTTCCATAGGCATCAAGAAGTTCATAGATCAGGTCTTGTCCAGCATCGAGATCAATCTGCTGCAGCCGTTGTTCTACGTCGGCGAGTTTCATCGAACGCCATCGTAAGCGCGCACTGTGCTGCTGGCCCTGATAGTTGCATATGAGTTCGCAACACTTCTTGCCTGGGAGGCCGAGTTCAATGAGTGCAAACGCAGAAACTCACGTGACTACCTTTCTCACTCAACGATTGACCATGCGGTCAGCAATGTGGTGCAGCTGGCGCATTGTGTTCTCGATCGTCCCAGACAAGTCGATCCCGAATGTAAGCAGTGAGACACCCACATTTCGCACCACAACATTTTTCGTGCTTGTGTCGGTGGGTAGCCGTGCGTAGATCAACCAAGCTTCATCGAGGTCGAAGGCTGTCGCGTACGCCAGTGCTTGGTAGTAGTCGGGGTTTCGGCCATCGCCATCAGGTGCGAGCTTCTTGTACTTGACATCCGCTACGGCAACAACGCGATTCGATCGGTCTCGCACAACGAGATCTGGTTTTAGCTTCACTTGTCCATCGATGTCGAGGTCGAGCTTGTCTTGCTCGGTTACGTCATGCTCGCTGTAGTACTCGCTAAGCCGGCGCCCTACCCACGCTTCGAACAGAGAGTTCATGTTCAACAGGAAGGTGTTTGCCTCGCTATCGCCAAACTTTGACTTCACCGAACTGCCGGTGAGAAGCATGTGTGCGAGCCGAACTGCGATGGCATAGTGCTGCTCCATTGGGGCTGGTTCCCAGCGCTTCACCCATGACCAGTCGTTGCTTCGGACATCGTCGACGTCTTCTAACTCAGCAAGTTGACCAAGCAGTCGGCGTTGCCACGAAGCTCCAAGGGCCGGTACTCGCCGAGCTCGTTGAAGAGCGGCTCGAAGAATCTGATTCAGGCGGTTGTTGGCTGTGTGCTCATCAAAGACGCAAGGCACCGGGCTAAGGGTGCCGGGTGTTTGTACGATCTCACGCAAGTCGATTCGCCCTCGTGGGGAAACCAGCCGTTCGTGCTGCTCGACATACGACCGCCGAACACCGCGCCTCGTTGTGTTCTCGCATGCCACGCAGAACAACCGCGACATCACGGCCAACAGGTCAGGGTCCACAGCGAGCCCTACGACTTTGCGTTGCCAGGCCTCCGAAGATACTTCGATGTCCATTAGCGCCAGGAGGTTCTCAAGCGGAACCTTCGGCTTGATCAGAAACTGATGTTCGTCGACACGAATCGTCCCAACGAAGCTATTGGCTACGAGCTTCCAACGCCCTGGGGCACCGCCAAACCGAACATCAATCTGCTTCGAGTAGCGGTCCGCCAACTCGGTCACAACCCTGTCGGGCAGTTCGACCTCGAAGGGCAGATGCTCGGTGAGCGTATGTTGCATCACTCGATGTGATCGGTCGGGCCGAAACGGTTCCAAATTCGATCGAACTGAAATTGCTTCGCCTTGTCGTCACCGAAGAACAAGTCATCGACCAGCGGCTCGATCTGATATTTCCAGATTTCTGCGAGGCGATTTCGATCGAGACCGGTCTTCATGAAGTAGCTGGGGCCGAGGAGCAGATGATCTCCGCCAAGCTCCTTGCGGAGTATGGCGTTCACCTCATCGACCAGATCAGCAACCCATGCAGGTTCCTCGTTGTTCTCGAGCCACGCCGCGAGAACCGTGGCGATTGGATTGCCCGGCCGATCGTCCGGAACAAACGGCACGAAATGAAACCGTCGCCGCAGCGCCGCATCGACTGTGGCGATCGAGCGGTCGGCAGTGTTCATCGTGCCGATGATCCACAAGTTCTCTGGCAACGAGAATGGCTCTTCTGGTCGGTACAGAGGATTGATCTCCCGGTCTCGATACTCGAGCAAGAAGAGAAGCTCTCCGAGAACTTTCGACAAGTTGGCCCGGTTGATCTCATCGATGATCAACACGTGTGGCCGCTGAAGTGAGTCTGACCGCGCCCGCTCAGCCATGATGCGAAGCGGGCCGTCCACGAGCTTGTAGACGATCTTGTCATCGCCAGCAGTCAGCGGCCGATACCCCTCGAAGAAGTCCTCGTAACTTGTTGACGGATGGAACTGCACCAACATTCGGCGATCCGGTGACGGCGCAATTGCCTGCACGAGCTCTTGTGCTACGTAGGTCTTACCGGTGCCTGGAGGGCCGTAAAAGACCAACTGCCGATGAGCTTCAAGAAGGTCAGCAATCTCTTGAAGAAACGACCTGTCAAGTGAGAGATGATCGGCTGCGGCACCAATGGGGTCGGAATCGTCGACCTCAACCGAGACCTGCTCAACAGGAAGCCCCGTCTCTTCGACTCGACCCAGGAGCCAGTACAGGAAACGACTTTGAGCCAGGCTGTTTCCGGGAGCAACATGGTCGACCGCAGCCTTGAGGGAATCGTTCGAAGCAACCTGCCGCTCACCCGCACTAGTAGAAGACAGGGCCGGCACCTCGAGCGACAACGCCTTGAGCATCGATGCCTTTCCTTTATCACCCGTGAACGGGTATACGAGGAGGAACTCTTCCGGCCGCGCAACGGCGAGGAGCTTCATGATTGCCCCTTCCTTGAAGCCGCGAAGGCCAAGGTCACCCTCATCCATGATTCGGTCGATTCGCTTTGGAAGCGGATCGGAGTCATCCCAAAGCAGGTACTCAATCGCCGCGAGGAAACGATCGATCGTGTCGGAGCCTGCATCTGAGAGGGTCGTATGCAGAATGCTCTGGGGGCCTGGGTTTCCGTAGGTGCCCCCGCCGTAGATCCGACGAAGTTCAGATAGCGGGACGGAAGCAATTCGATCTGGTTGAAGCAACTCGGACCATTCACGCTGTGCTCGACGATCTTTGCGGTCCGCGTCTGTCGGGAACTCGGACTCGGCGAGGAACTCTGCGTAGAGAAAAGACAAAGAGCCATCATCCGCCGGTTTGCTGTCCAGAACAAGAGAGGATGAGCTATCGCTTTCGGTAAAGGCAGCCAACGCTGGCCCCAGTGCCTCGGCCGTCTCGAGGATGAACGATTCAAGATCGGCGTAGCCGGCGACAGCTACAAGCGAAGATGAGCGGCCCAAAAGAGCTGAGCCTGGGATCTCTCGAACGTCACGGTCGGGATCGGCCGGTCCCCACAAATGCCAGGCTGTGCCAGCAGGTTCGTTGCCGTGCAAGGTTTCGATGAATGTCTGGCTCCATCCCTTGGTGTTTCGGTTCGCAGCAGTCAACCCAAACAGGACCTGATTACGCTCGACGACCAAACGAAAGGAAGGCATGTCGCCGTCACGTTGAGGTGTCCAGGAGATCCAGAGGTTCTCTCGAAGGCGGTCGTCCTTCCAGAAGATGTTCGGCCGCCCCCGCTTGAGCTTGTGCTCAATCGTCTCGGCGAGCTGGTTCTCGATGGACTTGGCAAGGCTTCGCGACATCTCGCGCAGCAGGGTGAGGCTCTGCTCGTTCTCTCTGAACAACGACGCGTTATCACCACTACTTGAGGCAAGTGGGACTCGGTCTAGACGATCAGCCGCCGTAGCGTCGAGACCGTATTGGCCCGTCTCATGGACCAGACCGAGCACCTGCTCTGCCTCCTCAAATGAACCGAAGCGCTGAACATGTTCTCGGTACTCCTCATATTGCTCCCAAGGTGAGCCCTTTGGGTGCGAGAGGAACCCGCAATTCGCCATTGCCTTGTAGGCAGACGCCCACATCACTGGCCACTGTTCGGGAGAGTTCAACCACCAAAACCAAGACAGAAGTGGTGCGACCCGACCGACAGCAGCAGATGACCCAGCGGCGCGAAGCTCAACTGTTGTTCGTTCGAGCTCGCTCATCAAGCGTTCTGCATCATCTTCCGTCTCAGGAGCTTCGATTGCTCGCAGGAAGAATCGGCTCATAGCTGCAGTGTCACCATCATTAACGAGCTGATTGAACATCATTGCGCCGTTTGGGCCCGCGAAACCCCAGGCCCGCTTACCGCGCGACCAAGAATCAAGAGATTGACGTAGTGCCAGAACATCACCCGTCGAGCGAAAGGAGTCGATGAGCCCCATCAGCTCGTCGCGATCCGACCGACTGTCGATCGTTTCCTCCCGAGCCACTTGAAGTCGCGCAGCCACCTGAGCTTTCAGCTGCTCGTATCGCGCAACTCGAAACGCCCACTCCATATCGCTATGACTCATTGATTTCCACCATGGATCGACCTTAGAGCCAATCGGTTGTGGTGGCGTATAGATAAGTGGCGACAGGTCGATTGACGACTAGGCGACCCATTCACAACGAAACCTTCATCCGGTCTCGGTGGTGTCGACGAAAAGCAACTAATCCATTTGGACTAGATACCGATGGATTCCCATGTCGTCCTCGAACTTACTAACCCTGATTGTGGGAATCGCTGGCTCCGCTATCACAATCCTGCACGCCGAACTTGTTCGCGCTGGCAAGCTGTGGACTCGGTCCCGGTTTCGAATTCAAGCTGCCAACAACGAGCTCCTCAATCTCTGTCTGCTGTCATTCATGCGCGGGAATCTGAACCCCCGAATGGTTACCTGGATAGCGGAGTCGATCGCACGGCAGGCCAAGGTGAAACGTAGGGACCTCCTTACCCACACCGAGCTGAGGAATGACCTGTCTGCGCAGCTTGCGGCATCCGCGCTCGTGGACGCGAACGCTCAAGAAACACTTGAAGCGCTCGAAAGGCGCATTCCCTCCCTTGTTCGCGAAGACGAGGAACGGGCACAACGACGACTAGACCTCGGCCGTCAAACAAGCCTGGCGCTTATGGTTGGCGCGATCGCCGCAATCGCCACAATGTTGGTGCAACTTGGGTCGCCAGCTCCGCCAGACACCGTTGTGTTAGCAGGCGTGGTCGCCTTTGCTCTCTTCGCCGCCATCGCCACATTACGGTTCGCTGCGCGAATTTCGGATCTTGAAGCAGTCGTTCAACAACGGAACGCGGATGAGTTCAACGAAGAGGAAGCTGCCCGCACACTCGAAGCACGCACGGCATCGCCGACTGTTGTGGTGTCCACACCGAATGCGGACAACGGAGACGACTCGCTCAGCGAAGCTTACCAAGCGACAAAGAAGCGGTGAGCAGGTGACCGTTGGTTGATTCACCTTCTTGATCAACAATTCGGTGTGACAGACGGCTACGACATCATCGGCGACGTGTACGGGTAAGCGGGCAAGCTTGTGCAGCTGCTGCACACGATGGGATATGGCCAGGTTGACGGTACAGACCTGCGACCTCATCAGTCCAGCTTTGTTGGAAATCCCAATTGCGGCCGAGCCTCTTGTCCAACTCTTTCGTGGGCAGGTCCGCCAACGGACGCGAACACTCCTCAGGCCTTACCACCGCTGAGACAGGCAACAACGAGATCATCTCGCTACACGATCAGAGCGTGCGAGCCGAGAGTTGCCCGGTCGATCGCGCTGACGAGACCCTCGTGCAAGAACGGGATGTTGTCGCCCTCATCACCACTGATCCGGCCGACGACCTTTTCCATTGCCAAGAATCCAACGCTGTAATCCGGAAGCCCGCACACGAGCAATGGCTGTCGCCGCTCCTCGAACATCTGGTACTCGCCACCGTGAAGCGTCTTCGCCGTGTGTAGCACGTAGCTGCCGACGAGATTAGTCATCCACACGCGGCGGGTCTCTTCGCTCACCTGCCCCTTGTGTGCAGCGCCGAGGACTTCCTCAACCATGATCCGACCATCATCAACCGAAGGCGAATGCGTCATGAGCCGCGACGCCGACTCCCCAACTTCACCCGGGTAGTTCGCCACAATCTCCTCGTAGGCGGGCGCAGTGGTGTGACGAGTCCCATAGGTTCGGCACCCTGGGGTTCGGGCCGTTTGGCTCGGTGCTCTGACTGTTGTTCGTCAATTGCAGAAGACTTCACAGGTATTGGTATGCACCGTGGTCCACTCGGTCGGTCCATCGGCGTGGCACCCCAAAATGTCCGCAGCCATACGTGCCTTGATCACAACGTCGCCATGGTCTGAGAAACCGTTGGCGGCGTGAGCGGGCCTTCGCCCTGCACCTGCCAGAGCCATTCGCCCGTGCCGGCCTCATCGAAGCGGGCGGTATACAACGGGACGTGATCGAGCGGACTACGACCCCGTGCCTGTTCACTCTTCCAGTTGCGGTCGCACACACTCATAGATGTAGTCAAAGGGTTGATCGTCGGCAGCTTCTCACCTGGCTAGATGCGGCTTTCGCAGGACCTCATAAAGGTTGGCTCCCCATCAATTCGGCACTCATCGGAATGAGCACCGCCTCGAACCACGTCGCCTCTCGAAACGATCAATAGGTCACGCCCATTGGCACCGTTCATGTCATCGCGGCCTTTGCCTCCGTCTAGAAGGTCGTCGTCTCTTCCACCGCGCATCCAATCATTGCCCTCGAACCCGTACATCGCGTCGATGCCTGAGCCACCTTGCATCCGGTCCCAGCGCGTCGACCCGAAGATCGTGTCATCGCCAGCACCACCGAACATGCGCGCCCCGGCGGTGTCATCGCGCCTGCCACCTTCCCCTCCATCTGCTGATACGAGAAGGTCGTCGCCTTGCGCTCCATAGAGCACATCGCGCCCTCGTCCACCCACGATGACATCATTTCCGGTTCCTCCGCAGAGGATGTCATCGCCATCAAGACCAAAGATCTCATCGTTGCCCTGAAGAGCAGCAATTACATCCGGACCAGAAGTTCCAAGGAGCACATCGTCGCCACTTGTGCCAACGATCGTCGCCTCGAAGCCACCACAGAACACCACCTTTGCAGGTGGTACCGGGGGTTCTTCAGGAATAAAGGGCACCTCTGGCACAACGACAATGGCTCTCGGGCAACCATTGTTGTCAAAGGGACCCGCCTTCAACGGACAATGGTCGCTCAGATCTGACATTCCGTCTCCGTCAGTATCGCGAACGATTGGGCATGGCTCTCCCGGTTCTGAAGCCGGGCCAGCTCCTTGATCGTTTATGGCTCGGATCTGGTAGCGCAGGCCACCAGCGGGCTCCCCGATACTGTCCATTCGCCTCGAGGAGGGCGCATCGACCCAAATGCCACCGACCGAATTGCCCTGCGAATCAAGAGCTCGATACTGATACCCCGTCGCTCCCGACACAGCTGGCCATGTCACTACATAGGTGGCAAACCGAGTTGCAGGAATATCGAACACGCACGCTGGCGCCGGGGTCTTCGCAGGCGGCTGGAGTTCAACATATGTCGACGTCAGCCGAGCCGTGATTGATAGCCCGGAACTCACATCACGAAAGACAATGCGATGTTCACCATTGGGTGGAGTGCTGTTGAAATTCCAACGCCAGCTAAACGCACCCTTCTCATTGGCTGTGATCGTTTGGTCGTACGATGCTGCTGGATACGCCTGACCACCTGGCAAGAAGGCAGAGACACTGACCTCGCCATTCGCGGTGAACCCATAGCCGATTCCGACGAATCTCGCTCCAGGCCCACCTGTGCCCGCTTCATTAGTTAGCTGAGGCGCAGCCGGAATGCGACACACCGAACTCCAGGCCGACGGTTCACCAGTGCCGGCTGAGTTTATGGCGCGTACTCGGAACTGATGTGCCACGTTAATACTTGGGTCTGTGGCAAACGTCTCGAGACCCAACCCGACCGAGACCCAACTACCAGACGAACCCGCGCGATGTTGTTGGACTTCGTAGCGAATGATCGATGCCCCATTCGCTGCGGGTGCGGTCCAAGAAGACGAAATCCGTCCGTCGCTGCGACTCTGACACACCGGCTTGGGTGGAGCTGCCGGGGCCGAAGCACTGTTGATCGACACCGTTTTACATCCGAGCAGAACGCTGTCGCCTTGGTGCAAATTAAGGGCGTATGCACATACCGGCTGACTTCCACGCTTCTTCGTCGTCAACTTTACCGAGAACCCGTGTCGTGATCCCGCCCATGGGTACGCGCCAGCGACGTCAGGCCTCGCAACACTGGCGTTTCCAAGATTGTGCCGTTCAGCTCCATGCTGTCCTGCTCGGCCCCCGATGTAGACATGAACGGCGCTAGCACGAGTCGGGTCGTTCGGATCGAACGCCCAACCCCGTACGTCGACTTCGCCCAAAGCAGAAGAGGACGCAGAGTTGAAGCTGCCGACCGGGTTGTTGGCGTTGATTGCCGGCTGGCTGGTGTGGCGGGTAAGCGAAACGTCGTCGAAATTGAACTGAACGTTGGGAGTTCCCATATAGAACTCCACGCGCAGAGCTGTATTGCGAGACTTGGTTATCGGCAGTACAACATCGACTGGCGTCCACTGGTTGCCAATGAAGGTCACCGTGTTCACCCCTTCTTGGTTTGGACCAAGAGCCCAGAGCGCTGTGGTGAGTTGCACCTTCTGTGAGCGCGTCGTCTTTGCCCACACACGCAGTCGGTAGTAGCTGCCCACGGTCGGAGTCGCTCGGAAGTCTTGACCGACGGACCCTCCAGCGGCGCTCGTGTTCGCCTCCAAAAAACCTCGACCGCTTCGCGGTCGACCTGGACGATTTAGATACACCGAACGGTTAACCGTCGTTTCAAGGTTGCACCCGTTAGGACAGTGGATCTTCTTCCATCCCCGGTTGCCACTCTCGAAGCCCCCGTTTAGCAGCCAGCCGCTTGGGGGTGGTGGAGGAGGCGGTGGTGGAGGAGGAGGAGGCGGGGGTGGCGGCGGTTGGATGGTGTCCAAAATCCACTCGCGCACCTTTGGTGCGCCGACAGATACGCCACCTTCAACGACGGTTGTCCCCCTGTGGACAGCAATCTGCACCCATCGCCCGTCCATCCAGCCAACCCATGCCCCTCCTGAGTCACCGCCTAGCACGTAGACACCGTCTTCGGCGTCGGTCTTCACGAAGCAGCGAGTATCCCCTGCAGGCCCAAAATACGACTGACAGAAACGAGTCATCCGATACGAGCCATCAGGGGTCTTGCGCAGTACATCGCTCATCGTGCCCGGCCGAGCTTCGGGGATACCGAACACGATCTCAGCCTTAGTAGATCCCCACCCGAAATATGTGACGCCCTCATCAATCAAGACGTCGCTCTGCTGGTGAGATGTTGCTAACTCGATAGGAGTAACTCCGGCTGGCGCTTTAAGACGAACTAGCGCAATGTCGTAGCCTGCAAGGGTCTTCGTCTGCGTAGTATCGAGTTCGATCTTCTGGCCACTTACCAAATGGACTCTTGTTGGCCCAGGATCAAGGCAGTGCTCAGCGGTTAGTACCCAACGGCTATGGACGACAGATCCAGAACAGAAACTGCGGTCGTTGTTCTCTATTCGAACTGACCAAGGAGCTTCGTTTTCGAATCCGGTCCAGCCGTTTGAAATCGCACTTACAGATGGCGCCGCCGCGATGTTCACCGATATGCAGACGAGAACCACCCAAACGCTTACCACTAGCTTTGCCCGCATCCGCCACTCCTATCGACCGCCAATTGGCCCAAATATAGTCATCTTGAATGTTGCTTTGTCGAGTCGGACGCTCCCGAGACTCACATAGTTGAACCGGCCTGGGTTTAGTGGAGGCTCGTACCTTGGTGTTGGCCCCGGTGTTGGGGTGGTTTGTTGATTGTAGAAGAGGGTTTCGTGCTCGATGGATGGCCGGTGGTTCCCGATAGCGGCGTGGAGCCGCCGCTGGTTGAACCAGTCAAACCATTCGACGCTGGCGTACTCGACGTCGTCGGCGCCGTTGCGGGTTGATCAGCTCGGTCTTGAACAATCCGATCGTGGACTCGGCGACAGCGTTATCGATCGGGGGTCTCCAACCGAACTAATTTAGGTTGCTGCTCCGATCTCTGCGAGCCGTTCGGTATGGCGAATGCTCGTGTATTGGCTGCCGGCATCAGAATGCGCGATTAGTCCATCAGGGGCACAATCACGTGTCCAGATGGCATGTTCCAACGCGTCTAAGACCAGGTCGGTCTTCATGACGTTGCAACACGCCAGCCAACGATCCGTCGTGAGTAGACGTCGATGACGAACGCGACATAAACCATGGCCGCCCAGGTTCGGACATAGGTGAAGTCCGCGACCCACACCCGGTTCGGAGCGTCGACGGCTTCCCAGTCACGATCAACCAAATCAGTGGCTCGGTCGGCCGTGCGATGGGGGTGAGCGGCGAAGTCAAACGAAGACGGCCAGGACAAGGCCAAAGCCAAGGAGTGGGGTTTGAACTCGCAGCGCTACCCCCCAGTTTAGCTTGTCCAGCCTCAGTTTTGAAGTGATATTTGAGCTGCCAGAGCCGGATTTCTGACGCCCGCTGCGACCAATAATCGAGATTGCTGCGCCACACTGCAAGCAATGACAGACGGCTACGACATCATCGGCGACGTGCACGGATGTGCGGGCAAGCTTGAGCAGCTGCTGCACACGATGGGATATGGCGAGGTTGATGGTGCGTGGAAGCATCCGACGCGTCAGGCCGTGTTCGTTGGCGACTTCATCGACCGTGGGCCCGA
>CAKZVC010000036.1 GCA_937922235.1 uncultured Acidimicrobiales bacterium
GAGCGGGTGATGACAACCGGCAGACCGTAGGTTTCGCGATACGCCAAGGCAACGAGGTCGGAGCTGGCTTTGCTGGCCGAGTACGGCGAGCGTGGCTCAAGCCCATCGGTCTCGACGAAGCTGCCCTCGTCGATCGATCCGTAGACCTCATCGGTTGAGATGTGCAGGAAGCGTTCAACGTCGTTCTGCCGGGCGATGTCGCACACGATGTTGGTGCCGCCGACGTTGGTGTTGATGAAGGCGTCGGGGCCCATGATCGAGCGATCGACATGGCTTTCGGCTGCGAAGTGCACGACGTGGCTGTGCCCGGGAAGCGCAGCGCCGACAGCGTCGCGGTCGGTGATGTCGCCGTGCACGAAGGAGAACCTGGACGACTCATCGAACTCGGTCAGGTTGGCTCGAACACCGGCGTAGGTGAGCGCGTCGAACACCGTAATTTCGGCGTCGGTGTTGTCCATTAGCCAGCGGACGTAGTTCGAACCGATAAAGCCGGCAGCGCCGGTAACGAAGATCTTCATACGTGCCTAGTTTCTCAGAGGTCAGGTGCGAAGCGACGCATAGGGGCGTCGGCCTTCGGGAATGTCAGCACGCAACGGATTGGCGGCATCTCGGGCGCTGAGAATCGGATCGTCGAGACCCCAGTCGGCGCCGAGCTCGGGGTCATTCCAAAGCACGCCGAGTTCGTCAGCGGTGTTGTAGTAGCCGTCGACGAGATAGGTGAGCGTGCAGTCGGTGATCGATGCGAACCCGTGCGCGATGCCCGGCGGGATGAACAGACCCATGTGGTTGTTCTCGGCTCCGTCGACTTCGCCCATGTCGAGCATTTGCGTCGCCCCATCGGTCGGCGAGCCAACCCGAAGGTCATGCAGAACAACGCGCACGTGACCTGTTGGCACATACCAGTAGTCGGCCTGGTGCAGGTGATAGTGCAATCCAACAACCGCGCCGGCCTGGCGGTTGCCTCGGTTGCCTTGAATCATTTCGCGGCCGAGCGGAAACCACTCACGTCGATACGTCTCCACGAAGTAGCCACGCTCATCGCGGTGAATCGTCGGCTCGACGATCATCACGCCGTCGATCGTTTCAGATGGAATCAGATTCGCCACTAGCCCTCCAGCTCAAGTCGAGAGTGATCGCCAAGCATTAGTCGGAGGCCCGCTGGCACGTGCTTGGTGCGGTCGACCTCGACGTGGGATCCGATCAGCGAATCGGTCAGCCTGGAAACGTTACGAATTGCCGACTCGGACAGGATGACCGAGTGGTCCAGTTCGGAATCGGTGATCTCACAGTCGGCGGCAACCGATGAATATGGCCCGATGTAGGAGTTCGTCACGACGGTGTTGGCACCGATCACTGCTGGACCGCGCACGGTCGAGTTCACCACTTTTGCTCCGGCCTCGATTCGCACGCGCCCTTCGACATCGGATGCTTCATCGATGTCTCCATCGAGCTGTGGGTTGATCGTGTCGAGCACCAGGCGGTTGCACTCGAGCAAGGGGTCTTTCTTGCCGGTGTCGATCCACCAGCCGACCAACACGTCGTGGGCGACCTCGTGCCCTTCGTCGATCAGCCACTGGATGGCGTCGGTGATCTCGAGCTCGCCGCGCGGCGACGGTTTGATCGACGCGACGGCTTCGTGAATGGTCTTGTCGAACAGGTAGGCCCCAACAAGTGCGAGATTCGATGGCGGGTTGTCGGGCTTTTCGACCAACCGGACGACTGCACCGGTGTCGGTCACCTCTGCAACACCAAACGATCGTGGGTCGTCGACTTCGGCGAGCAGAATCTGTGCGGTTGGACCGCCGTTGGTGCTGGTGAGCTCAGGGGCTTGTCGCCGGCTAGTGAACTCGGAGATAAACCCAACGAGGTTCTGTTCGAGCATGTTGTCGCCGAGGTACATGACGAACTCGTCGTCGCCCAGGAAGTCGTGCGCAATCTTCACGCAATGCGCGAGCCCAAGCGGCTGGTCCTGAAGGATCCAGGTGACGGTGGCACCAAAGATCGAACCATCGCCCACGGCCGCCTTGATGTCCTCGCCGGTTTCGGGGCTGATGATGATGCCGATCTCAACAACGCCAGCCTCAACCATTGCTTCGATGCCGTAAAACAGAATCGGCTTGTTCGCGATCGGCACAAGCTGCTTGGCTGACGTGTGCGTTATTGGGCGCAGACGTGTGCCTGCGCCACCAGAGAGAATGAGGCCCTTCACGGGCGTGAGGCTAGCTGGCTAGGGCTAGCTGGTGGAGGACATCACCGGGGCACACATGCCTTCGAGGTCGGTGATGACAATCTGATCGCGTCGATCGTAGGTGACTGGATTGTCGGGATTGACCTCAAGTCGATACTCCGAGAAGGCCATATCGAGCGAGTCAAAGATCAGTAGCCGACCAATGAGGGGGTCGCCCAGATCAAGGATGAGCTTGATCGCCTCGATCGCTTGGATCGAGCCAACGATGCCGGGAAGGACACCGAGCACCCCGGCCACGGCGCAGTTCGGCGCGAGCTCGGCCGATGGCGGTGCGGGAAGCATGTCGCGGTACGTGGGGCCCTTCGTAGGGTCGAACACGCTGACTTGACCTTCGAATCGGAAGATCGATCCATGCACCACGGGAATGCCGAGCTTCACCGAGGCATCGTTGAGCACGTAGCGAGCCGGAAAGTTGTCGGCGCCATCGACGATGACGTCGTAGTCCGAGATCAGGTCGATGACATTTGAGGCATCGAGACGCACGGGGTAGGTACGGATGTCGACGTCTGGGTTTAAGCGTCGGATCGTCTCGGCAGCCGAGTCGACCTTCTTCTGTCCGATGCGGTCAAGGTTGTGAATGACTTGGCGCTGCAGGTTCGACGCGTCAACAACATCCATGTCGACGATGCCGATCGTGCCGACACCGGCGGCAGCAAGGTAGAGGGCTGCGGGCGACCCGAGACCGCCTGCCCCGAGCAGCAAGACTTTGGCGCCGAGCAGCTTCTTCTGCCCGGCCTCCCCAACTTCTGGAAGGTTGAGGTGTCGGCCGTAGCGAGCGCGTTGCTCCATCGTGAGCGAACCGTCGTCGCCCCAAGCGAGGCCGGCATCTTTCCAGGCGTTGAATCCGCCGGCGAGTGACACGACCGAGGTGTATCCCATGTCTTGCAACGTTTGGGCGGCCAGGGCTGAGCGGGTGCCGCCGGCGCACATCACCACGATGGTTTGGGCTGGGTTGGTCAGCTTGGTTTCGACCTGGAGTTCGAGCATGCCCCGCGGGATGAGCGTCGCTCCGTTGACCGAGCCGTCACCCGTCTCGTCAGGTTCGCGCACGTCGAGCATGACCGCACCGGTGTCGACCAGAGCGGCAGCGGCGGCTACATCAACCTCGGTGATCTCTTCCATCGCTGCAGCGAGCAGCTCGCGAAACGTCGGCATGGCCACAGGCTACGTCCGACTCCAACCGCAACCGCAGTCGAACAGTCCGGGGCCAACCCACCCGAGTGACGAATTAGGGACTGTCCCTAATTCGTCACTTGATCATGCGTGGGAGTACTTCGCTGATCGAGCCGCGGACTACGGCGTCGGCGATCATGTCGAACGGCGTCTCTTCGGCGTTGACGATGATGAGCTTCGCTCCCCCGCGAACGGCTCGGGGTACGACGCTGGCGATGGGGTTGACCGTGAGCGAGCTGCCGATAGCAATGAGGAGGTCGGCGGCGTCGGCAGCCTCTTGGGCTCGGCGGAGGTCTTCGGCGACAAGGGCCTGACCGAACGAGATGGTGGCCGACTTCATGATGCCGCCGCAGTCGGGGCACTTCGGATCGTCTTCTCCCCCACGCACCCGTTCGAGCACGGCTTCCATCGTGGTGAGGTGATCGCAGTCGAGGCATCCAGCCTTGCGGGTGGTGCCGTGGATCTCGACAACACGTTCGGGGGCGATGCCTGCCATCTGGTGGAGTTCGTCGACGTTCTGCGTAATGAGGGTGTGCAACACGCCGCGTTCTTGGAGAGGCAGCAGCGCCCGGTGCCCATCGTTCGGCGCAACGTTGGCCCACAGTTGACCGTCGGCACGCAGCTTCCAGTTGAGGATCCGGACGTCGGGTTCGTTGATGTAGTTGTTGATGTTCGAGGCCTTCTCGGCCTCGGGGTTCAACGTCCAGAGACCCTTAGGGCCACGGAAGTCGGGCAGCCCAGAGTCGGTTGAGATTCCGGCACCGGTGAGCACCACGATCTTGCGTGCCCCGTCGATCATCTCGATGACTTCGGGGAGTCCTTCAGGGTCGGTCACGAATCGAGCTGCTGTTCGAGTTGGTGAATGCGTCCTTCGAGGTCGGCAATGCGCGACCGCTCGTCAAGGTTTACGTAGCGATAGGCGCTGCGGGCGGCCTTGAGCCCCTTGAACGCCATCTTGCGACCGGAGCTCGGTGAGGTCCATGGCTGGTCGACGTCGTCGGGGAACTCGAGATCGCGCACCGAGATATCGAGCCGATACCAGCGCATGATCTTCTCGAGATTTGTGGCGTCGATGGTGGCCGCGTCGCAGCCGGTTGGTAGTCCGTCGTAGAGGCCGCCGTCGTCGTGGAGCTCTGGGTGGTGATTCTCAAAGACATGCTGGGGAGGAGATACCTGGTGGGGCCATTCGCCCGGGTATTGGGGCCAGCCGAGGGTGACGAAGGGTTCGGGCTCAGCAAAGCGTTCGGGGTGTTTGTCGGCAGCGACGGTGAAGTACGTCGACCATTCGTCGAGTGAGTACTGCTCGGCATATGGCGCCAGCTCACCAACAACCTCGAGCGCCAGCGCCTTGTCGATGACCTGCGGCATGTGCGAGGCATAGGCCAGCGGGTTCGCAAACCCCATCTGTCGCAAGATGACCCACGAGTGAAGAAGACACGCGTCGAAGTCGGTGGTGTTGCGTCGCCATGTGCCGATCGTGTGGAACCAGCGTCGGCGGTAGCGGCCATCGGCGGTCAGAAACGTCGAGTCGTCGATATGCACAAGCGGGCGGCTGTCGTCATCGCTCATGATGAATCGGTCGTCAATGGCTTCGCTGGTGAGCATCGCTGCTCGCAGCATGTAGTTGCGAGATGAATGCGACGTCGCCGAGATCTCGGTCGTGGTGCGGCCAGACACCTCTTCGTCGGTGAGCACGGTGCCGAGTCCGTCGAAGCGTGACGCCAACCGCGATGGTGCCACGATGACGACGTCGTCGATGAACGGCGCGAAGTGCTGCACGTGGTCGAGCGTCTCGCGGAGCACATCGGGGCGAGCGGAGAGGTAGACGATCTGCACGAAGCGATCCTAGCCCGCAAGATTTGTGGAGGATTTGGAACCCCACAGGTTCCAAATCGTTCACAAATCTCTGGAGGCCCTTCGAGATCGGGCTTTGGGTAGCCCGGTTACGGCATCTTTGAGTGCACGGGCACGCCACTTGGCCAGGCGCATGCGCTCATCTCGCTCGCCAGGGGCTCGCACAGCGGAGACCGCGAGTGACACGGGGGTGAGCGCGGCGCGGGCGTACCCGGCTGCGATCTCGCCGGGCGACCCGTGACGCACGAGCGTGAGCAGCCGATTGCGATGTTGGAGCACTTCGACAAGCTCGGTGCCTTGGACCGATCGATCGGAGTGTCGATGTTCAACGATCGCCTCGGGAACGTGGACGGTCTTCCAGCCCTGCGCCAATCCTCGCAGGCCGAGGTCGACATCTTCGTAGTAGAGGAAGTACTCGGGGTCGAAACCTCCGACTGTTCGAAGGTAGTCGGGGTGAAACACCACCGCTGCCCCACACCACATCGGGGCGTGCGGTCCGAGGTTCTCTCCCACCTTCTTGCCGTAGCCCCGATTGATGCCGACGCCCCGGTCCCCCACTCGGATGCCTGCGTTCTGGACGATCTGATGGCTTTGGCGGGTGACGACGTCGACGGCTAGTTCGGTTGGTCCTGTGACGGCTTCGCCTCCGATGGCACCGGTGCCCGTTCGTACGCCAACCATGATCGCTTCGCCTAAGCCGGCGACCGGTACACGCAGTGTCGACCCCTCGGGGCACAACCAGACCGGCGCTTCGGACCCGGGAAGCCGTTCAGCGCCATCGATGCCATGACACTGAGCGGCCATCTCCGAACCACCACAATCGATCGAGTCGATGACGAGGTCGCCACCGGAAATCCACAGCTCGACGAATGGCCGGTCGAACACGATGAGCGGCGCCGCGGCGCCGATTTTCTGGCCAGCGTCGAGCTGGGCGGCGAGCAGACGGAACGTGTTGGGGCGGACCATGGCATCGGGGTTGAGTAGCGCAACAACGCCGGGCTCGCGGAGTGATTCGCCAATGCCGAGCTCGAGCTCGTTTCCGACCAGGTCGGCGAAGCCGTGGTTGTTCGCACCGAAGCCTTCATTGGTTGGGCGTCTGACGACCGACACGCCGGGAAGCGTCTCGACAGTCTCGAGGCTGCCGTCGGTTGAGGCGTTGTCGACGATGACGACGTCTATTTCGCCAGGCCATTGTGAGGTGAGCGCTGAGCGCACGGCCCGTTCGAGGAGCTCTCCACCGTTGTAGTTGACGAGGATGACCCGCAGTCGGGCGTCGGCACGAATCATCGACCGAGTCGACGCTTGCCAGCTGCGAGCCCACGTTGGGCGACCTGCTTGACGCCACCATCGTCGAGGTGCAGCTTGATGCGGTCGCCGAGGCGGTCGAAGGCCGAGCCGCCCGACTGTCCGGTGACTGCGCCAGCACGACGGTCGAGGGCGAGCGCCGGCTCGTCGAGCCAGTCGCATAGCGGCGCCAACGTTTGCTCCCAGGTGAGCGAGGCGGCGAGTGAAACGGCGGCACGGGAAAGCTCGCCAAGGCGTTCATCGTTGTTGACGAGCGATGCGAGCGCATCTCCCAGTGCCGAGTCGCTGCGATGGCACGTGACGGCAGCGCCGGCCACTTCGAGTTGTGTGGATAGCGGATCGCCAGCGGTTGAGACCGTCGGCAGTCCAACAGCAAGGTGATCGAGCAATCGCGTTCGATGCGAGTACCGCGATTCCAAGTGGGCTTGATCGGCGACGACCCCGATCGTGGCGTCCTTGAGCCAGGCAAGGCGTTCGCCGTAGTCAACCCACTGGTTGACGAACAGGACGTGCTTGCCAAAGAGCTTCATATCTCTGGCGAGGCTGATCGCCTCGCCTCTGGGCCCCATGGTTTCGATCGACGTGTTGGGGTGTGGTCCAGCGAGGAACACCAGGCGGGTGTCTGGGTTCTCGTCGAGCACCGTCGGCAGGGCTCGAAGGATGGTCAGAGGGTCGAGCCAGTCGTGCAGACCGCCCGCCCACAAGATGATCGGATCGTGCGGACCGATGGCCGAGAACGTCGAGCGGATAGGTGTGCCACCGCCGGCGCGCTCGCGGCCGATGCCGAACGGGGCGACGGCGATGAGCTTCTGGAACAGTGGGTCGTCGTCGTGGGCTAGGTGGTTGAGTCGGCCAGCGGCAGCGAGCCAGCCGAGCCAGTGCTCGCGTTGGGCGTCGTTGCTGCACAGGAAGAAGTCGCCACGTTCGGCCTGATCGAGCAGTGTGGTTCGGGCACCTTCGATCAGGTCGAGTCGACGCACCTTGTGGTCCATCGATCGATGGAGTGCTTCGACGTGGAACGGGTCGAACCAGTCGATAACGAGTGGGATCGATGACTCGACAAGCGCAGGAACCTGCACCGTGACGCTCCCTTGCACGACCGCAGCGTCGATGTGACCGAGCTCAGAGAAGTCGTCGCCGCCCTCGCCGAACACTTCGGGTCCAAGCACAGGGCGCCCGTCGATGGGGCTGATCGATTCGCCAGCCATCGACACGAGCACAACCTCGTGCTTCTCCGCCAGCACGCGGGCGATCTGGGCGGCACGAATCGCTGGACCAGCCAGTCGACGGCCAATCGGTTCAGGTGTTGCGACAAGCACTCGAGGCATCGCCATTGACCTTAGCGTCGACAGCTATCGCCTCGTCCGCACCTCAGGACTTACACGCTTTGGGTTAGGCCGCCGTCGACGCAGATACCATCGACTGCCTCTAGGCCGGTGGCAGTTCCTTGGCCAGCGGTTCTCTGACGAGCTCTCTGAATCGCTCCTCGGTGACACCGATCGTCTGGTAGTGACACCGATCGTCTGGTAGTTGTGGCGAGCTTCGTTGAGGCTGACGACGTTCGCACCGCCGGCATATGTGGGGTCATCATTTTGAACCCCGTCGTCTTCCCAGAAGCAGACTGGGCAGATCTCGAATGACCCAGGGTTGCCTTCTGACATGGTCAAGTTACTGCAGCACGGACAGGCCCTTCCCGGCGGCCAGGCGACCACGATCTGCACGACATTGCTCAGGTCGACGGTGCTGCCAGCGGGCGGGATGAGACGTACGACGGTGCCACGCCGTTCGGTCGACTCCGGGTCATCAACACGAGCTAGCCGAAGCCCAGATCGAACAAGCACCGACATTGCAGACTCGAACGCCATCCCAACAACCTCGGGCACGACGTGGTCGACGCCGCCCTGAAGGCTCTCGCGTAGAGGCCTGCGGTGCCCACGCCGCTTCTTCGGCTGCTCGCCGTCAATCTCGCTGGTCATGACACCTCCACGTTGGGAGGATACGCGATGTTCGAGCGCCCATTCCGGCGCGTGGACACCCACAATTTTGAACCGCTAGGTACGCCAGGCGGACGTTTCGGTTCACATTTGTTGGTGGGCTGTTCGGTGGTGTCCACGCTTTACGGAGTACATCGCAGCGTCGGCGACCGATAGTGACTTGTCGAACTCGAAACGCTCCCCTGGTTTCGTGAGCGAGATGCCGATGCTTACGTCGACCGGCGCTGGCTCGTCGATCGCGTGCACAGCGTCGGTGAGACGATCGGCAAGGGCATCAGCGCTCGCCCCATCGGACAGCCCGGGGCAGATCAGCACGAACTCATCTCCGCCTGGCCGGCCGACAACGTCATGATCTCGCGCAGCGGTGGAGATAGCGCGTCCCACTGCGACCAGCACCTCGTCACCAGCGGCATGGCCGAGCTCGTCATTGATGAGCTTGAAGCCATCGAGATCGAGGAAGAAGATCGCACACCCGTCTGTGCGGATGAAGTTGTTCACCGATTCGCTCATTGCGAACTCACGAAGACCCTGCCGGTTGAGGAGCCCGGTCAGCGGATCGGTTTCGGCGAGGGTTCGTTGCAGCCTCGACTCAAATTCGGCGGCTGCGAGCTTGCGTCGAGATTGCCAGAAAGCTTGGAGGAACAGCACGAAGATTAACGTGACGCCCACTCCGCCAAGAAAGACGTGGTTGCCGCGAACTCGGTTGTCATCAACGCCGAAGCCTTCGGCGGCCCACACCTTGACGCGCCAGGTCCAGCCCCCAAAGTCGACAGAGGATTCACTCACGATCGGCGCATCGTCGAACTCAAGACCCGGATCACCCTCGTAGCGACCGAGGTCGCCTTCGAGCTCAGCACCGGGGATCTCAATCGCAATGTTCAGGCCGGTTTCGTCAAGGTTGTTGATGGCGGTCGTCAACAGGTTGCCGAGCTGGGCGGGGACGATCACCCAGCCGAGTGGCTCCGCGCCTTCGGGCCCAATGGCATGGCTAAGGAGCACATTGGTGTCGAGCACGCCGGTGTCGTCGAACGCACCGTCTTCGATCGAGAGAACTTGAAGGAACTCTTCGGGCGCCTCATCGATCGAGTCGACGGCTATGCCATCAGTCGTCTGCGGCAAGTCGATCCCCAACAACACCGAGACCGGCGTGACTTCCAATCCTCTGATCTGAAAGCCCCCGGCCGCGTCCTCACCTGTGCGAGTGAGCACGAGTCGGTCGGCATCGGAGAACTGCGGAGCGATTTCGACCACCGCGAATGGCTGGCCCGAGCTCGCGGTCTCGCGGGCTTCGAGAGCCTCGATCTGGTCGACCGGCACACGTTCAATAACACCGGCGGTTGAGCTGAATGCATAGAGCGTTCCACCGGTAATCCGGCCGTCATTGAAGTCGCGCCATTCGTTGAGATTCCCTGGCCACGTTGCTTCGGCAAACGCAACTGTTTCTTCAACCACCACAACATGGCGCTCGATCTCACGCTCGATCTCGGCAATGGCCGACGCCGCATCGCTCTCGAAAAGGCTCTCCGAGTTAGATTTCGCCTGTCGATCTATGTAGATCGACCCACCGAACGACAGTCCGAGCCCGACGGCAAGAACAGCCAAAACAAGTAGCAGTCGCTTCATATGTCCCCGCACTTGGACCATGCCTAGGAAATCGGCGACAAGACCCCAATATTAAGGGCTTCCGGAAGAGCCGCCTCCCAATCAGCGCAGCTGTCAAAGCTCTGTAGGCGAGTGACCTTGAATGCTCACTGCGAATAGTGAGGTCCTGCGATCAGCCGAGGGACGGCCCTTGGGTTGAGTTGACTCGGGCGAAGCCACGCGCCCAGTCGTGTGCTTCGTCATAGTACGGCACGCTCGGATCGAGCGCGGCTTCGCCTACGCCCACGCTAAAGAGATCTGCGTAGTACACGGCGAGAGCGCTCGCTTGAGCGTTGGTCACGGGCGACTGATTGATCTCATCAATCTTGCCGCCCCGCCACTTCACCGGAGATTGAATAGTTGGACAGTGGTCAGCGCCTGCGCCACGACTCACAGCAACGTCGGCACGATCAGCGTTGGCGAAACCTAGGCCAGGAAGACCTACGGCTTTGCTCCCCTGAACAGCCGGATTGAAATCCCGTTGTTTCTGCCGATAGGCCCGAATGACCTGGCGGATTCATTTCTCTCACGCACGCAGGAACCCATTTTGGACGCTTGCAACCTTCATCATCGTGCTAGCAGCTGTTTGGGCTGTGTCTGGAGCTTCTGCGTCAGCACAGTCGGTTGACGATCAGGCTCCGACCGAGTCTGACTTCACCCTTCGTCCGCTTGCGACCAACCTCGAACAGCCAATGGCAATGGAGGCCGATCCAGACGGCAACATCTTCGTTATTGGCCGTTGCGGCAAGCTCTATGTATGGTCGGCTTCGACGCAGACCATCCGGCAGACATCGACAGTGGACGTCCGATGCGATCGCGAGTTTGGCCTCATCGGCATCGCACTCGATCCCGACTTTGCGAACAACCGGTGGGCCTACATCCACTACAACCCGAAGGGGAAAGACCTCCAGCGAGTGTCGCGGTTCGACGTCAGCGCCGACCTTGAACTCGACCTTGGCTCGGAGGCCGTGTTGCTCGAGTTCTTCGTGCAGTCCGAGCAATGTTGCCACCAAAGTGGCGACCTGGAGTTCGGCCCAGAGGGTTACCTCTACATCTCCACCGGTGACAACGTGAACCCCGGCCAGTCCGACGGTTTCACACCGATCGATGAACGACCGAACCGTGCGCCGTTCGATGCACAAACGACGTCGAGTAACACAAACGATCTGCGCGGGAAGATCCTGCGCTTAGTGCCCAATGACGACGGCACCTACGCCATTCCGCCTGGGAACCTCTTTGCGGGTGACGAACTACGACGACCGGAGATCTATGTCATGGGAGCACGAAACCCGTTTCGCATGACCGTTGATCAGGAGTCTGGCTATTTGTATTGGGGAGATGTCGGCCCCGATGCCGACGCCCCAAACCCGAATCGCGGACCTGCCGGATACGACGAGATCAATCAGACACGCGAAGCCGGAAACTTCGGATGGCCCTATGTGTCGGGCTTCAACGAAGCCTTCAACGACTACGACTTCGCCACTGACACATCGGGGCCAGTGTTCGACATCGACGGGCCTACCAACGACTCACCGAACAACACCGGCGCTCGCGTGCTTCCACCAACCGAACCGGCCTGGCTCAAGTATCCACACGAAGCCATGATGGTTGGTCCGCTCTACCACTTCGACGAAGAGCTCGACAACGATCGGCGGCTGCCGCAGCATTTTGACGAGCGGTTGATCTTCTGGAACTTCAACACCGGCGACGTATACACCGCATCGATGGACGCCGACGGCAACAACCCTGAGGCGAGTGTCTTCTTTGATCAACTCACGGACGGACGCAGCTTGATCGACATGACGCTCGACAATGACGACTCACTCCTTGTCCTTGGATATGACCGGAACTTCGATGGACAGCTGCACCGTCTTGAATTCACTGGCGTCCATACGACAAGCAACAGTCCCACGATTGTTGCCGAGGCCACGCCGACCGAGGGTGCGTTGCCGCTCACGGTCGATTTTTCTGCAGCTGGAAGCGCCGACCCCGATGGCGGTGAGCTCCGCTACCACTGGGACTTCACGTCCGATGGGGCGGTCGACGCTTCTGGTCAGGAGACAAGCCACACCTATACGACCGCTGGCCAGTACAACGCCACACTTCGGGTGACTGACGAAGACGGCAATACCGACATTCGCAACTTCACGATCCTCGCTGGCGTGACTGCACCACAGGTGTCGATTGCGAGCCCGAAGGGCGGATCATTCTTCGAGTATGGAGACACCATCGAATGGGTGGTTGCTGTCGTGGGCAACGGCGGAGCGGATTCGGTCAACTGCGAGGACGTCTCTGTCGAACTTCTCCTCGCCCACGTCACCGGCGAGACCCAGCACGAACACGGAATCGATGTCGCAACGGGTTGCTCGGGGACGTTTGAAACATCGGCAGAGAGTGACCACAGTGGCCAGCAGGTGCACTTGGAGTTGGTCGCCAGCTACACCAACGAAGACGGCATTTCAGGTAGCGATCAGCTCGACCTTCAGCCAGCCCTTCGAGAAGCCGAACACTGGTCCGATCAGAACGGCGTGCGCACCGAGGTTGCGACCGATCTCGGCGGTGGCCGCAACGTTGCCTACGTCAACAACGGCGATTGGGTCATGTATCGAGATCTCAACCTCCATGACATCGAGCAGATCCATTTCCGTGTCGCCTCTGACACCGACGGTGGAACGATCGAAGCTCGAGTTGGGGGCCTGACTGGGCAACTCGCCGGCACCCTCGACGTTACAAACACCGGCGGTTGGCAGGACTGGGAAACGCTGACGATGACCGTCGACCCCGACACTCCCAACCTTGGCCCAGACGACCTGTATCTCGTCTTTGGCACTGGTGATGGCTACTTGTTGAACGTGAACTGGCTCCGCTTTTCTTCTAGTAACGGGACGCCCGTTGACCCCACCGAACCTGAGCCAGAGCAGGCTGACGGAACAGAGATCTCGATTGCCTCGCGCGGTAGCACCGGAACAGAGAACCTCACACTCGAGATCGACGGCACCCCCGTCCACACCTGGAACCCCGAAACCACATCCCAAACCACCACCTACACCCACCCCACCCCAACAACCGCCTCACAGATACGCATCATCTTCGACAACGACGGACTCGAAAACGGACGCGACCGAAACATATGGATCGACTACATCGAAGTAGACCAACAACGATTCCAAACCGAACACCCCACCGTCCGATCACGCGGAACCTGGAGCAACGGAGCCCGCTGCGGCGAAGGCAACTACCAAACCGAACAACTCGCCTGCAACGGCTGGTTCCACTACGCAAACGTTGACGGGACGCCCGTTGACCCCACCGAACCGGAAAGCGATGGCCCGGGCGGCAACGGAGTGATCCCCGGTGGCCTTAGTTGGGCTGATTCTTACTCGGTTGACGGTAACTGCTACATCTACTCGACGTTTGATCACGGCGCTGGCGACCTGGTCGTCGATACGCCGGTTGGCCCGCAGACCGTCCGGCAGGTTGCCGAGCGTATGGGTCCAGGCCCTGGCGTCGATGGAAACCCGGTCTACAACGACGTTCAGTGCGGCAACGGGCCAGCGAATGACTCTGGCGACGAGGACTATGACCAATGCCCGGGTCGAGTAGATCAGGGCGCTGCAGGTTGCTCGGTGATCGGTCCGCTTTGGGACCTCGACAGCATCTACTCAGCCAATGAACCTGACCCCGAGATCGATGGCGGCACGGAGATCTCGATTGCCTCGCGCGGCAGTACCGGAACAGAGAACCTCACACTCGAGATCGACGGCACCCCCGTCCACACCTGGAACCCCGAAACCACATCCCAAACCACCACCTACACCCACCCCACCCCAACAACCGCCTCACAGATACGC
>CAKZVC010000037.1 GCA_937922235.1 uncultured Acidimicrobiales bacterium
GTGGGAAGCCAGCGGCCGCTGGGAAGTGATGGGCGACGAGATGTTCCGCCTCGAAGATCGTCACGGCGCCGAGGTTGGCCTCGGCATGACCCATGAAGAGGTCTTCGCCCAAATTGCCACCGAGGTCAACAGCTACAAGACCCTTCCGCAGATCTGGTATCAGATCCAGTGGAAGTTCCGTGACGAACCACGCCCCAAGGCTGGACTGTTGCGGGTTCGCGAGTTCTCGATGAAGGACAGCTACAGCCTCGACATCGATGCCGCTGGCCTCGACGCGAGCTTCGAGAAGCACCACGAGGCCTACACCCGCATCTTCGAGAAGCTCGACCTTGATGCCATGCCGGTTGAGGCGTCATCAGGCGCGATGGGTGGCGCCGGTTCGATCGAGTTCATGGTCGCCTCCCCTGCTGGCGAAGACGATGTTGTTCGCTGCCCAAACTGCGATTACCGAGCGAACGTTGAACGGGCGACGTCGGCGCTTGAACCGGTGACCGATGAAGCTCCACCTGCTGAGCCTGAGAGGTTTGCTACGCCAGGCATTCGCACAATCAAAGCGCTCGAAGAAGCCGGAGCACCCGCTATCTCGCAGATGAAGTCGATGATCATGGTTCTCGACGGCAACATCACCGTTGCCGTCGTACGAGGTGACCACCAGCTCAACATCCAGAAGCTGCAGGACGAGACGGGCGCAATCACTATCCGTCCCGCAACGCCAGAAGAGACCATCGAACATCTCGGAGCAGCTCCTGGCTCGCTCGGCGCGGTTGGTGTGCGGGAAGACATCACGGTGCTCGTCGACTCAGCTCTCGAAGGTCGCACAAATATGACGACTGGCGCGAACGAGGACGACTGGCACTACCGCGGTGTCGACATTGCTCGCGACGTTAATGTCGCGCGCTACATTGACCTCCGCGAGGTGCAGGCTGGCGAGGCCTGTCCGAAGTGCAACACTGCCGTCGAAATCGTCCGCTCGATCGAAGCCGGCCACATCTTCAAGCTCGGTACGACATACGCCGAGGCCATGAACGCTTTCGTCCTCGATGCCGATGGCGAGAAGCGCACGATCGTGATGGGCAGTTACGGCATTGGCATTGGCCGCAACATGGCCACTGTTGCCGAAACTCACTACGACGACAACGGTCTGATCTGGCCGGTCTCGGTGGCACCGTTCGAGGTCGTCATCACGGTGATGAAGGTCAATGACGACGCCTCCATGACCATGGCGAACGCGCTCTATAACGAGCTTCGATCAGCTGGAATCGACGTTCTCATCGATGACCGGGATGCACGCGCCGGCGTCAAGTTCGCCGATGCCGAGCTCATCGGTATCCCCTACCGCATCACGATCGGGCCACGCGGCCTCGACAACGGTGTCGTCGAGCTCACCGAGCGCAAGACGATGGACACCGCCGAGGTGTCTGTCGACTCGATCGCCTCAACCACGATCGAAAAGATCACCGCCGAGCGCTAGCCACGATTTCTCTGCCCCTTTTCAGACCTGACAGGTCTGATTTGGGGCAGAAATCCTCGTGTGGGTGACATGAGTTCCGTATGACGGGACAGCCAGTTCCACAATGCGGAACAATTCGCTATAGTTGTCTCCATGGCAGGTGGGGTGCAATCAATCGAGCGAGCGTTCACGATTCTTCGGGCGCTCTCCTTGGGTACCGCTGGTGTAACGGATCTCAGCGAACGTACTGGGTTGCCCAAAAGCACCGTGTCTCGCTTGCTCTCCAGCCTCGAAGTCGAACAAGCTGTCGCCCAGAACGATGAGGGCTCCTATGAGCTCGGCGAAGGAATTGGCGATCTGGCAAACGCGCTGCAGGGCGGACAGAGCGTGATCGACATTGCCCGCCCCCACTTGGTCGAACTGATGGAGCTGACCGGAGAGGCCGTGGGCTTCAACCGATTCGATGGCACGAGCATTGTGACGCTCCTCCAGGTCGACGACCCGAACAGCTCGGTTGTTGTTCGCGACTGGACCGGCGACGCGACGCCGGTGCATGCAGTACCTGCCGGGCTCGCGATTCTCGCCCACTCCAGTCGCTCGGTGCAGAACACCGTTCTCTCGGGCGAGCTGCAGTCCTTTACCGCCCGAACAATGGTTGATCCCGCCCAACTTCGCGAACGGTTCGATCAGATCCGAAGCGATGGCTACGCATGGGTCTTTCAAGAGTTCGCAGACGACATCAACTCGGTCGCCGCTGCGATCGCCGACCGGTCCGGGCGAACAACGCTGGCTGTCCACGTGCACGGCCCATCGTTTCGTTTCCCTGACGGACTCGACCAGGACGAGCTCGGACTGAAGGTCGCTGCGACCGCCGAACGGATCGAAGCCCAACTTCGCGGTTAACCAGCACTGTCAGTGACATCTGACGCGCATGCTCGCTGATGATCGAGTCATGGAAAGCAAGTAGTTTCCAACAGATGGATGCGCGTATCTTCATCGAGCCTCAGCAGGGCACGACGTACACCGAGGTTGTCGGATTAGCTCACCGAGTGGAAGAACTCGGGTTCGAGGGGTTCTTCACCTCCGACCATTACCTGAAGATGGGCGATCACGTCAGTGGACTTCCGGGTCCACTCGACGCCTGGACCACGCTTGCTGGCCTCGCACGCGACACCTCTCAGCTCCGACTGGGCACCCTCGTAAGTCCGATTACCTTCCGCCACCCTGGCCAGCTCGCGATTCAGGTAGCTCAGGTCGACGAGATGAGCCAGGGCCGGGTCGAGCTCGGGTTCGGTGCCGGTTGGTATGAGTCCGAGCACAAGGCCTACGGGTTGCCCTTCCCGTCCATTACCGAGCGGTTCGACCGCTTTAGTGAGGGCCTCGACATCATCACCGGGCTGTGGTCAACCCCGGAGTCCGAGACATTCTCGTACGACGGCGTGCACTATTCGATCGTCGACTCACCCGCCCTCCCGAAGCCGTGGCAGCGTCCCTCTCCCCCAATCATCATCGGCGGGCGAGGAAAGCGGCGAACACCTGCGCTCGCTGCCACCCATGCACGCGAGTTCAACGTTCCATTCGCGTCACCGACCGAGTGGACCGACATCTGCGCTCCTGTAGTTGAGGCGTGTGAGACCCGCGAACGCGACCCAGAAACACTTGTCTGGTCTGCAGCCCAAGTGGTCGCCGTTGGGGCGACCGAAGCCGAGTTCTCGAGACGTGCTGAGGCGATTGGCCGTGAGGCGAGTGAACTCCGCCAAAACGGCATTGCTGGCACGGTCGACGAAGCGCTCGAAAAGATCGAGGCGTATCGCGAGGCCGGATGCACCCGCATGTACTTCCAGGTGCTCGACCTCAAAGACCTCGATCACGTCGCCATCCTGGCTGAAGCGCTCAAGCTCTAGCCGCTATTCCCCACACGTCTCGGGACCGACACCCACGGGGTCGCCCGGCAGGAGTCTCGGCGGTTCTCTACACTGACGTTATGGCACACGTTGGCGATGACCTGACCACATCCACTGACGGCGCGGAACGCTCCGGCAAGCGATCGTTCGCAGAGATGCTCGCGTACAGCGCGAAGATCGTCGGAGCGCTTCTTGCCACGATGTGGTTCATCGAAGCCCTCGATACGTTCGTACTCGACGACCGGCTGCAGCGAAACGGCATTCAACCGCGCACATCTGAGGGGCTTGATGGCATTGCCTGGTCGCCGTTTCTTCACAGCGGATTCCCGCATCTGATTTCGAACTCGATCCCGTTCGTGGTGCTCAGCGCCCTGACGCTGACCGGCGGCGTTTCTCGATATTTGAAGGCAAGCGCCATCATCATTCTTGTTGGTGGCTTTGGCGTGTGGGCCCTTGCGATTGGTTCTAACGAGAATCACATCGGCGCGAGCGGCTGGGTCTTTGGTTTGCTTGGGTTCTTGCTCGCCGCAGCAGTGATCGAGAAGAAGCCGGTCACGATCGCTGTTGGGCTCGTGGCGTTGATCTTCTACTGGTCGATGATCTTTGGCTTCGTGCCGAAGGATGGCATCTCCTGGGAAGGCCACCTCTTCGGCTTTATCGGCGGCATCGTCGCTGCAAAGGCCCTTGTCAAGAAGCTGACACTGGCTTCGCTCCAGCCTCCCGAGATCAGTTAGCCGGCTCAGGTTCTCCGAGGTTCGCTACGTGCGGACTCATCAGCGCAATCGGCACGGAAATATCGAGCTCTCTGGTTCGCACCGTTGCGATCTTGCGCCCAGGTTGAACGGCGTCTCGAGGCTCGCTGAGCAAGTCCCCCATTTGGGTGGACGCGATCTCAAGGTTTGCGCTCACTAGCGCGAGGCCCCAGAACGTTGCCGGGTTGTCGCTGGACGGCTCTGCGGGCCCCATGAGCTCGACGATGACGCGACCGGCCCAGAAGAATCGCTGTTGCCGCAGTGTGCCGTCGGGCCCGTTGAGCTCGATGAGCTTTCGTTCCTCCATGCCCGTCGACGCGAAGGCTGCTGAAGTCCGAGCTGGGTTGTCCGATGCCACCACGACATGATCGATAGCGAACACTTGGTTCGGGTGCGTAACAGGATCGGGGCGACGGTGCTCGGGGACAATGACGGTCGGCAGGCCGTCGATGTCGGTGGTCACTCCATCAAGCGCCCACCCAACGATGCCTCGCGCGTCCCCTCCACCGGTGAGCTCAATGAGTGTCTTGCCCATGACCACCGTGTTCCCGTGAACGTAGAAACCAGCGGCGGACCACGCCGCAGGGTCGTCACCAATCAGGAGTCGTTGCAGCGCGTGTGCCATGCCGCAGTGTAGATCCTGCCGTTTCTCTGAAGCGTGGACCGAGCGTTAGATCTAAGGTGTCAGCGATGGGCAACCGACACCTCTACCGTGCTTGAGCGAATCGTTGGCGCTGGTTGGGGCGCCCTAGACCTGTCGGCGCCGTCAATCGCGTTTGAACTGGGCTCGCTCGTCGAGGGCACAGTTGCGGTCCACGCGAAGCAACAGCTTGGCCCCGGTCGACTAACGGTATCGATCGTGTGCGTTCGTCGAGATGCCCGATCATTGCCCCCGGTCATCGGCAAGCGGATAACGCGGGAGTCAACTGCGACTGAGGTGTGGCGAAGCGTTCTTGACATCGACACCGACGTGACGCTCGACGCTGGCGATCGAGTCGAGTATCCGTTCGAGATTCGGCTCCCCGAGCGGGACGATTCGGATCCTCAACATGGCGTTCCCCAGTGGGCAAGAGGAACAATAGCGGTGGTCAACACGATCACGTTTGCCCGCAGCTCCTTGCACTGGCAGCTCAGGGCAAAGTTCCATCACCCCGATGGATTTGATCTTCGCCGCAATCAATCGATCCTGGTCAATCCTTAGCTTGCTACTGTCGAGCCCATGGACGACATCGCCGCTGACATCGCAGACGCAAAGACCAAACTCGACAAGGAGTTCGCGTCGGTCAAGGACTCACTTGGTGATCTCTACGTGGCGATTGAAGCGCTCAAAGCAGCGCGGGCTGAGGACGACATCGAATCACTGCTCGGGGCGATTGAAGATGCGGCAAAGAAGGCTCGCACGGGTGGTGTCCTCGGGTCGGGAGCGAAGTCGCATAGCCGAGCACTCAAAGACTATGTCGAGCTCACAACCCCGTCGGAGAGCTGACCTTCGTAGGCGAGCCGCGCGATCTCTACAACCGAGACCGGCTTGCTGAAGTAGTAGCCCTGGAGGTGGTCGACCGCCATTCGCCGAAGCGAGCGAGCTTGCCGCTGTGTCTCGACACCCTCAGCGGTCACGCTCATACCAAGTACGTGGCCCGTGTCGACAATGAGGCTGACGAGCGACTGATCGGTCTCGGAGTCGATGCCGGAGATGAAACTTCGATCGATCTTCAAGATGTCGACGGGAAGCTGTCGCAGGTGTGACAACGACATAAATCCGGTGCCGAAGTCGTCGAGCGCAATTCGAAGGCCGAGTGCTTGCACTGCTGCGAGTTCGCGGGCAGCGAGTGAGATGTCTTCAAGAAGCGCAGTCTCGGTCAGTTCGAGGACCAGGTTGGATGCGTCGACGCCATACCGGTCGGTCGCGGCTTTGACCTCGCTACACAAGGTCCCAGCTCCGAGATGTCGCGCAGAGATGTTGACAGCCACGGTCAGGTGCTGAAGTTCGGGGTTGTCCCTCCACTGACCGAGTTGCGATACCGCAGCGTCGAGCACCCAACGATCGATGTCCAAAATCAAGTCGGTACGTTCGGCCGCCGGAATGAACTCGTCAGGATAGACAAGCCCCACGTCAGGTCGGTCCCAGCGAACCAGTGCCTCAACGCCGACCATGCGCTTCGTCGTCGCAGACACGCTTGGTTGGAAATGCAGAACAAGGTCGTTGTTGGCAATCGCTTCGCCAATGGCCGACTCGAGTTCGTCGCGAGACTTCATTCGCGACCGGAGATCGTCGTCGCATACTTCGACACGTGCCTTGCCTCGACTCTTCGCCCGGTACACCGCGCTGTCGGCGTCGCGAACGAGTTGGTCAGGGCTGATTTGGCTCTTACCGTTGGCGATTCCAACGCCGATGCTGACGCTTGGATGGAAGGTGACCCCTTCGACAGTGATTGGTTCGTTCACCTCGTCGAGGATGCGCTCGCTGAGCACGATCGCTGCGTCGATGTCGTGCACTGGTTCGGCAATGACGACAAATTCGTCGCCACCCAAACGGCCCGCAAGGTCTCCTTCGCGAATGGCGGAGGTCAACCGCTTTGACACTTCGACCAGGACGGCGTCACCGCTGTGGTGGCCGTGGGTGTCGTTGATCGCCTTGAAGTCGTCGATGTCGAGGAACAACAGCGCCATGGTCGAGCCGTTGCGGGAGGTGCGCGCCATGGCCGACGAGAGGTGTCGTAGGACGGCCGATCGGTTCGCCAGCTTGGTGAGGTGGTCGTGCGATGCCTCGTGTTCGAGCTGACGGCGAAAGTCGTCGCGCTCAGAGATTGACTCGGTGAGCCGGTGAACAGCAGCGTGCAGCGATTTGCCGAGCTCGCCGGGCGCACTCTGTTCGAGCACCTCGTCGTCGAGTCGTTCTTCGGCCAGGGCAAGCGCTTGTTTCTCGGCAATTCGGATCGATGCGAGAGCTTCGTTCAAGGCCCGAGCACCCAAGCGAACCTCGGTAGGGCCGGTTTCGCGAAGCGTGGCGTCGAGTTGACCGCGGCTCAGCCGCTGTGCGGTGTACGCCATGCGCCGCACTGGTCGGCCAACGGTGAGCACCAAACCAAGTTCTCCTCCGACAACGAGCGCGAAGAACGCCAAGGACCAAAGAAGAATGCTTCGACGGGCTCCCGCTGCAGACGCGACTGCGTTGGTTGCCGACTGGTCGATCGCGTCAAGCGATTCTTGCACCACGACTGAGAGTTCGTCGGAGAACTGGCGCGCATCGTCAAGCCCGTCGTTTACCTCCGAAGCGAGTCGCAGCGTTTCGAGGATCGTGAGCGCTTCTGTTGGCTCGAGCGTGTCGGAGTGCTGAACCGTTGGGTCGACCCCCGTGATTGCGAACTTTCGGACGGTCTCTACGTACCGTTGGCGCATACGGAGGGTGTTTCTGTCGACGCGAACGTCTAGCCAGAGACTTCCCACGGTGCTGTCGAGCGGAGCCACCCGTTCGAGTTTCGCAATTCGTTCGTCGAAGACGGCGAGGCGATTCGCGAAGTGCACGGCATCATCGAGCACGGCTGGGAACAAGTCAACTGCGTGGAGCTGCGCCCAACGGGTTCCTTGCCCAGCGTTAACCATTTGAAGCGCGGCTGCTGCTTCACCAACGCGTGCGGCTTGGATCACCTCACGAGCACCCGACTGCGACACGGCTGCGTTGAGCGACCGGACCTCGACGGCGAGTTCAGTTTCGACGAGCGACACGATTTGGCCGTAGCGGTCCTCATAGTCGAAGAAGCCAAGCGTTCCGGCCGAGGCATCAGCCCGCACAACGCGTATGGCATCGGAGATCACCACATCGCCGAGCTGGTTGGCGAGCGTATCGACGCGTTGGCGGTCGTTCTCAATCGTGGCTCCAAAGTCGGGGAGCAGTTGTGCTCCTCCCCCGGTGTTGACACCGTCAAAGACCTGACCGCCAGCGCCGACCCATACCGACGAGAGTTCCTCTTGGCTCAGCGCCGGTGCCAGCTGAAGCAAGAGTTGTAGTCGCTCGGCGCTTTGCTGCACGGCAAGCGAGGCTTCGTATTCCGAGTTGGCTTCCTGCCATCTCGTTGAAGCAAAGGCCAGAAGTGGCAGCAACACGACGAGCGACACGATGGTCACAAGGACCGTGAAGCTCGGGAGAGTACGCATACGCCACATATGCCATTTATCGGCTCGCGACGTGTACGCCAGGAGCGAACTTCAGCGGCTCAACTAATATTGCGAGCAGCGAATTTCAGTACGGCAATTCTGACGGATGGCTAAGCGAACTAGCTCTGGCTAAACGTGATGTCGCACGCGCCGAGTTCAAGGCCGAGGCGTCGCATTTGGTTTTCGACGGCGACGATGTCGAAGCCCTTACGTCCGGCCCAACGCTTATCTAGTGAGAAGCGAAGGCGGGTGCCCGGAGACGAGCGGTCAACCTTCTTAAAGGCTGCCGTTGGGACCCCGATCGAGTACTTCTGCGCATACGCGACGCCATCGATCATGGTGACAAAGCTTGCCGAGTTCGAGATGGCGTTGACTTCGGCGAGGCTGATACCGCACAGCAGCTTGCTGTGTGCACGATCGACCTTGTGTTCACCACACGCACCAACCTCGCACATCATTTTCTGAGCGAGCGGGATGTCGGTTCCAGGGGCGTTGCCGAGGGAGACACCCGGGCCATTGTCGGTGACGGTGATTTCGTCTCCACTAACAACGACGTCGATCTTGGTCACCCGACCCTCATGGGCGTACGGAAGCGCCAAACACAGCGACGCGAAGAGAGCCTGGTCGCGGACACTTCCACCCTTATCAAAGTGCACGCCCACACGGGCTCGCACCGTTTGAAGATCAACCTCTGCCATGCATTTCTTCTCTCAGCTAGGGCAACACGTTTCTATCGGCGTCTTTGCGCTGGGAGTGAAGAAGTTCGACCGACTTGTCGTTCATGGCACTTTTCTTGGCGCCCGACGTGGAGATTACGTTCTGTAACACTAACGTAATACTTGTCATGAAAGATTCACACACAGCAAGTAACGCTCGAATCCTTACCACTCCAAGGGAATCAGGACACCAAACCTGGTCGGGTTGGCGTCTCCGCGTGGCAATCGGCCTAGCGATTGCGACATTCGCCGGAGCGTTGTCCCTGGCCACAACTGCGTCACCAGTTGATGCGGCTGGCCCAGAGCAAATTGTTATTCGCGCGGCCGGTTCTACCGGCGAAGAAGAAATGCTTCTGAAGGTCAACGGCGTCGAGACTGCCCGTTGGCGCGTTGCGAAAGGCGAGCAGGCCTACGAGCACGCCGTCGAAAAGCCGCTCGAGGTGACCTCGGTTGAGGTGGCTTTCCTGAACGACAACGGACCTCGTGACCTCAACGTGAAGCACGTCAACCTCGGCGGAGTCGTGCTGAAGTCGACCGCTCCCGGCACGATCTCGTCGGGAACCTGGGACTCGAGTAGCAGCAGTTGCCTCACGCGAGCTGCAACCTCGTCGGTGCTTCATTGCAACGGTTCGTTCACCTACGAAGTACCTGCGGGAACAGTTCTCGGGCGAGTCGTCGACTCCGGTCCGGTCGTCAACGTCAGAGCGATTGGCAAGAGCGGCGGAGAGCAGCTCAATCTCATCGTCAACGGCGAAAAGGTCGCTTCGGCAACGATGACGACCAAGTGGCAGATCGTTACGGCAAACCTCCCCGAAGGCACAGCGGTGAAGACCGCAGAAGTTGCCTTCGTTAACGATCGCGGAAGCCTCGACCTGCGAGTCGACTACCTCGAAGTGGACGGCCGACGGTTCCAGTCAGAGTCTTCTGAAACACTCAACAGCGGCACGTATTCAGCCGGTAGGTGCCAGCCAGCGCAGCCGTCCGGCTCTGAATGGCTCCGGTGTTCGGGATCGTTCACGTACAAGGTCGGCGCAGCACCTCTTGCCGTGGAGACACCAAGTGCTGCGGTGGTCGATGTGGCTACGGCGCCAGCCGAGGCACCGAAGGCGGAGGTGGCCACGGCTCGGACCGCTCCCCCAGCGCCGACAACAACCGCACCACCTACGACTACGACCACCACCACAGTCCCGGCTGGCGATCAGATCGCCGTTCGAGCGCTTGGATCTAGCGGCTCGGAGATCATGCAACTTCGGGTGAACGGCCGAGTGATCAACAGCTGGACAGTGTCTGGTTCATGGAAGACCTATAGCGCGGCCATTGCCGATGCCGATGCTGTTACCAAGGTTGAAGTGCAGTTCGTGAACGACGGCCGCAACCGTGACCTTCGCGTCGACTACATCGAGCTCGACGGCGACCGCTACCAGTCAGAGGCATCGACCACCCGCAACAAGGGCACCTACACCCAAGGGAGCTGCTCTACCGAGCGAAGCTCGTCTTCGGAATGGCTGCACTGTTCGGGGTGGTTCAGTTACCCCGTGTCCGGTGCACCAGCCGCTGCCCCGCAGCCAACGGTCCAGACCTCATCTCGCACGGCAACGTCACCAGCGCAGTCCCAGTCAGTGACTCCGGCACGTTCATCCAACGGTCGATACTCGATCGCACAGGTGATCAACGGAACCATCGGCGCTGGTGACGGCGGTAACCCAAACGAAGAGTCCCCCATGGGTCGACACGAAGCGCCCATCTACCTGCCTCAAGGGTGGAACTGGGCGCAGGGCCCAAGCCGCAACTCGGTCTGGGGTCAGCTCGGGTCGGGCGGATCGCGCTATGCCGAGTTCCGGTGTGCGGTTATTCCCGAGTTTGGACACCGCCCGTCGGTCCCGTTCCGGATCAACGTGCGCAACGGGGCCTACTACCAGTTCGTGAACAACTCGTGGCGCAAGGGCTTTGATGTCGACCTCACCGGCGGCAACCACGGTGGTTATCTCGGTCAGGCCGGACGCGTCAACAACGACCCGTTCAGTTCAGGCAGCCACGGCCAGATTCAGTGGCGTCGAGAGAGCGACGGCAGTTTCTCTGCTCCATGGAACGCCAATGCGCTGATGATGCACTTCTGGGCTGGCCAGCGTAAGGCGCCAGCGAGCGGTCAAACTGCTGAGTTCCTCACCAGTGAGGTGCGGCTGCAGCAGCCAGATGGTCGACGAGTCGACCTCAGCCAGGTCAAGGTGCTCTTCCAGTGCGGTGTCGACTACTACAACACCACTGGTGGTCAGGGAACCAAGGTTCCTGGACCGGGAATCGCGAAGTACAGCCGTGCTACCACCGAGTGGCGGCCAGGGCTATGGGTAACGTTGCCTCGTAACACCCCGGCCAACTCGGTCTCAGATTTCCGCAACTGGCTTCAGCGAAACACCCCGCCGAACGTGAGCTAGAAGGCCCCCCGGATTGCTCGCTGCGCTTGCCGAATTAGGCGAGCGCAGCGGCAATCTTGGAGAACAATGCGGTGATGCGCTTGCGGTTCACGCCAAGGTCGCTATGACCCGTCCGTGAGGCACTGCGAGCGTGCACCATGCCGCCATCGACGACGATCGATACGTCGTCTTTGAATCGGAAGAGCTTGCTGGTGACGATGGCATCGATGCGGGTGTCCGTCGTATTTGTAATGTCGGCTCCCATGGACTGCAGGGCTGATTCGATTGCAGCAAGTGCCGCAGCCGGCTCGGCAGAAACAGCGAGCGGTTCGATGAAGTGCACGCTGTCGGTCGCGTCAGCGAGCGTTGATACGCAGTTGGGTGAGCTTGGGCATGGGTCTAGTGACATGAGGGTGCTTTCTCGAGCTATTCGGTGACGTCGATGATGATGGTGTCGGTGCGTTGACGCGACCGGAACTGGCTGATGAGACGCCAGAGTGCCATACCGAGAAGTGCCATCTCGCCAATGGAGAGGCTGGTGCCGCCGCTGCTATCGGACGCTCCGAGCTTCTTGGCGGTGTCTTCGGTGATCAGGCCTTGGCGTTGAGCGAACTTGAGCGCTGCGCCACCGACGACCGCAAGGTCGGCAGCGCGACCCATGGGGCCGAAGCGGCGAAGAAGTCGTTTGGTCAAAAAGTTCATGACGTCATCGTAGCGAGCAGAGATGGGCCAAATGGCAGGGTGCGTTGAGCGCCTGCGCCTATACGGATTCTCCGGTGACACGACGACAACTGGATATGACTTCCCGGTGGGCACACAAATTGAAGAACGGGTCCCGCCGCTCCCTGGGCTATGACGCCCGCCATGTAGATGCATTCCTTGCCCACATCGGTGCCGGACATGCTGCGGGAGTAGATCCTCAGCTTCTCGCCGTTGCAATCCATCACAAGACGTTCCCTCTGGTTAGTAAGGGATACGACAAAGCAAGTGTTGATGAGCACCTTCGGGCGCTCGCTGCCCGCTTCTCGAAGGTCGAAAGGACCGACGCAGAGGTGATTGCTGCATACGTCGCGGCCGCATAACCAGGCTCGATCTACGCCCGCCCTTAGAACAAGAAGTTGTCGGCGTGGTTTGCGACGTGCATTGACTGCAACATCTCGGCGGTGATCTTGTCGACGGTCCCGTACACGAAGTGTTCGGCCATGCCGGTTCGATGGTTCGTGAAGTTTTCCATGGCCGCACGGAGGCGGGCAATGCCTTCTTCGACGGACACCTCTCCTAACGGCGGCGCGCCAGGGATCGGCTCACCGACACCGTGACTCATGGTTCCCTTCGCCACGAAGCGATTGCGAACGAGGACTCCAACCGTTCGCCGAATCGCCGTCGGCTTCATCTCGGGATACCCGGTGCACTGCATGTCGAGGCTTTGAGCACAATGGGCCAGGGCCACACCGGGGTCAAAGCCAGCGGAGGTCCTCACTGAGCTAGCGGCCTCCACCTTGTCGAGCCAATCGTTGACATCGGCGAAGGAACGGAACGAAAGCGGATCGGCCATCAGGTCAGGTTAGTGAAGAACGAGATACGTCTGGTGACTGTCCTAGTGAGGAATGATCGAGTTGCAGATCTCCCCTGCAATGCCGATCAGTTCGAGATCGTGAGCCGCTGTAGCGAGGTTCATCGTGATGCCATCGAGCCCGGCATCGATCATTGCTTGGACCTGTTCGCCGAAGCTGTCCGGGTCACCGAGCGTCATCATTGGCCGCATCAACTCTGCGGCCTCCGCTGGCCAACCGTGCAGCGCCATGTAGTCATCAATGGACGCATTTGCCTCTTCGTGGGTACGCCCAAGAACGCCCATTACGAGGCGCGTAACTTTGATCTCAGAACGGTCGCGTCCGAGCCGTTCACAGTGTTCGTCGAGGGCAGCAAGCTTGCGCTCGATCTCGTGTGGGGCACAGATTAGGTTTGACTCATCGGCGTATTGAGCGACCATGCGCAGTGTCTTCTTCTCGCCGCCGCCGCCGATCATGATCGGAATCTTCGACTGTGGTGCCGGTGAGTTGATGGCCTCCGTAACTCGATAGTGCTTGCCATGGACCGTAGGCCGCTCGCCCTTCAGCATCGGCAGGATGATCTGCAGTGCTTCTTCGAGCTTCTCGAAGCGGGTGGTGAACGTGTCGAAGTCGATGCCGTATGAATCATGCTCCAACTCGAACCAGCCACACCCCATGCCGAGGGTCGCCCGGCCCTTTGAGACCAAGTCGAGTGCGGTGATGATCTTCGCAAGGACCGCTGGGTTTCGATAGGTGTTGCCCGTAACAAGAGCGGACAGACCGATCGTCTCGGTGTGCTGCGCCAATGCCGCCAACGTCGTGTAGCACTCGAGCATGAAGTCGTCGGGGTCGCCAATGCCCGGCAGTTGATAGAAGTGATCCATCAGGAACAGACGATCAAATCCGGCGGCTTCGGCTGCCTTGGCCTGTTCGATCAGCTGCGGGAACAGCGCTGCCGCATCAACATCGGGGTAGGTGAAGTTTGGGATCTGATAGCCAAGACGAGTCATCGGCCGATCGTAGCCCGTCGTGGTCCGAGCTTGCCTCCCTCCGAGTGACGCCGTGCCTTGTTCTCATGGGTGGCGAAGTTCTAGCGGGTAGCGAAAACTCGATCCGCCTCGAGGTTGTCGGTGTAGTACGAGTTTCCGTTTCGTGCGTCGAAGGCCGCGCCCAAGCGCTCGGCTTCGGCGATCAAGTCCTTGGCGACGGCATCGGCTGACTTACCGTTCGCCTTTGTGTCGGCGAGTCCGTTGGGAATCGGCTTGCCGATGTGCTCGAACCGCAGCAGCGTGCGCCGAGCCGCCGAAGTGAAGATGTAGTGCGAGAGCTCGTCTTGTGGCACCTCCCCCCAGCTCCGGTGCTTCGCTATCAACTCCGCGGACCGATTCAGGTCTCCAGTCGTAAGCGAGTCGCGAACGTATTTCGCGACGAGCGAGTAGAACTTCGGGTCGTCACGAATCAGCCGGTACCCGCGCTTGCGCATATCGGTGGCAAGTCCGTCCGGGCCGATTCGCCGCGCCGTTGCCAGCAACGTACCGAGCGTGAAGTGCGGCTCTGTTGAACAGGTGGAACGCCCCTCGATGAGATTCTTCCCTTCGGCGAGCGCTTGTTGCTCCTCACCGATCATGAGCAGTGCGTCGACGTAGGAAGACTCGTCGCAGGCCCCACAGTCGTTGAGCCAGCCCCGACGTTTCTCAAGGGCCTCTCGCCAAATGGTCATGTATGTGCGGACATCGTCGACCTCGCCGGTCATCTCGGCGATGATCATCCGCAGCTTCGCGGCAACTGCCGGGCCCTCTCCCGAAGCTTCAAACCGCGTCTCGACGTCCGCCATGACCTCTTCGATCTGCTCGAGCGACACGGCGAGCATCGACGGCAACGCGTGCACAACCCACTTGTAGGACCACAGGTTGAGATAGAAACGCTCAGGGTCCTCGTCGTGACGAGCCAATAGCCACGAGAATGCCGAGACCAGTTCGACGCCGCCAGGGACGTAGTACGAGGCGTAAACGAGCTCTTCGCGAGCTTCGAAACCAGCGTCGAGGTCCCCCTGCGAGTCGGCGAGCTCGACAGCTCGAACAAGGGTGTTGACGCGCTGGCGCGGGTTGAGGCCATAGGACGAAGAGATCAGTCCTTCTACGGTCTCGGTGCTCATGACGCATCTCCTTGACGGGTTTGTGTCGTGGTGGCCCGGTCGATGAGCTCGACAAGTGACAGGTTCAACAGCGCTGCTTCGGACGCCTGAAATGGGTGGTGCCCGGCCATGAGCGCCTGAAGATAGAGCAGGTCGATGGCGTGTCCTGCGAGCTCGGGATCGGTTGTTGCTGTGTCAGCGAGACGAGCGATGATGCGATTGTCGGCGTTCAGGCACAGCATCGGTCGGACCTGTGGAACGTGCTCTTGAATGGCACCAAGGATGCCGGAGAAAAGGTTGTTGGCCTGCTCCCCTCCCCGTTGCAATGAACGAAGCTCGCGAGCTTCGTTCGACACGGCGAGCATTCCGGGCGTCTCCGCAGGTTCAAACCGACGGAGCGCGGCCTCGACATCGTGGAGTTCCAGGCGCTCCTGAGCGACTGCGATTAGGGCGGCAAATCGAGCAACCTCAGCGTCGGTGAGCACCCCAAAGCCGCGGAAGAGGTCCTCTACCTTCGCGACGTCGACCGAGAAGTCATCGAACGCGAGTGCGGTGGCTTCGAGCAGCTCGCCGTCATAGACGTAGCCGCCACAGGCCAGGCCGATGCCTTGCGCTAGGGCAACGGGTGCAACCTGGCGAAACTCGTCCACAGATTCGGTGTACAGCGCCGTTGGGTGACGGCTACGAAACTCACCTATCTTCATGTACCCCTCAGCGGTATGGACCGGCAGCCAGTCGGTGACCAGCGCACAAAACTCGGGGTCCGATACAGCGAGTGCCTTCATCGACAGATGGTGCGTTGCGAGCAGCGCTTCAAGTCGGTTTGGCGATGTCGACGCAATGTTCATGAGGTGTGAACGAACCGACTGCCCAAGCTCCTCGCGGGCAACCTCGAGCATGTCGTCCTCGTGAAGCTCTTCGCGGCTGGCGGTTGGATGGAGGCCGTCGGATTCGACAATGCACCGAACGAAGAACGCCCACTCGGGCAGCAGCTTCTCGCAGTCTTCATCGACAAGCATCCCCTTGACGTAGACCTGATCGGCTCGGGCCGCCCCCGGCGCTGGCTCATAGGGCAGGACGTAAGCGATTCCCGACGTTTGGCTGGAAGTTGAAGAGATTGGGAAGGCGTCGATCGCTGCGATGTCGAGCACCTCACGCCCGAAGTCCAGAAGTTCGTCTGGTGTGGCGTGCGCTGAGCGCAGGGCTACGTCGAGTCGGGTGATGAGCACTGGTGTGGTGCCGTCATCTCGATCGAATAGGACGGGAGTCTTGAGGAGCTGGCCGTAGCGAACGAGGTGCCGTTGGATCGTGTCAGGCTCGAACCATCGCTCCTCTCCATGACGAGCAACGACGGTGACGGTGCTTCCGACAGGGTGGGCGTTGTCGGTCGTCGCTGCGACCCACGTGCCATCGGCGTCACCAGTCCACGTGATGGTCTCACCTCCGGCGGCCGACGTTGAGAGCACGCGAACCTGTTCGCTCACGGCAAAGCAGCTCAGGATGCCCACGCCGAACTGGCCGATGAGGCTCTCGCGAGCCATGCCGATCTCGTCGCGCTTTGAGCTCCGTCCGATAACGCCCATAAAGCTGCGGGCTTCGTCGAGGCTCAGTCCCACGCCCTCGTCGGTGACGTGCAGCGCTGGCCGGCCATCTACCTCTCCAAGCGCAAAGCGGACGGTCCCTGCGTCGCCGCCATTGCGTGCCGAGGTGGCATCGATTGCGTTCTGAAGAAGTTCTCGGATGTATACCTGAGGACCGCTGTACAGGTGGTTGGACAACAGATCCACCACTCCATGGAGATCAACGCTGAACTGTTCACGGGTCATCTCATTCAATCGGCGCTACTAGCGCTTCCTTGAACGCTCCCGGGATGAGGAGAGGGGCGAACTGTCGCCGTCGGCCGCCCACCGTCGTGGGTTCCTGGGGGGTGTAGGGCTCCCGAGCACGTTCGACGAGATGCCGCCGAAGACGGAACCGAACACCGTCGACACGGTGTTCGGTCGCCCATGCTCGTGTCGCTTTTGTGCTCGCCGTGCCATCTCTAATCTCCTGCCATTTTGTGGTCAGAAGGTCAGAGTGTTCACGACCCTGCGTGATACACGCCGATCCGGTGATGCCGCCTTTAGGCGCTGATCCAGCTGGATAGGTCGGCCGAGACAACATCGTCAGAAGCGTCAGGGTCGGGCTCGAGGACCAGCAACGCTACCGACTCGGCAAGCACGCCAGTTGCCGTCCAGACTTGATCGGAACCACCGGGCCCGGTCGGCCGCACAACCTCACGAGTCTCTTCTCTAACGGGCCACTCGGTCATAGCCATCCCAGCCACGCCGCTCAGGAGTGCGGTGAGGTAGCTGACGTTAAAGCCGGGCCGGAATCGCAGGCCATAGCGCTCGATCGTGAGCTGATACAGCGGAAGGAAAACCTCATGGGATCGAGCGAGCGAGAGTCGCACCGCATCGACGATCTGGGGGTCGCTCGATTGGGACAACGCGACAACATGCATAATTGCCTCGACGGCGCGAAGCGGAGTGTTCGCAAGGTTCGACTCGAGTGCCGCCGCGGACCAACGCCTAATGAGCTCTCGCATCTCCATTGCTTGTCCAACCGGGGTATTGTCGAACTGGCTTCCCGAGAGTTGCGCGAAGACCACGGCGACCATGGAGGAATCGACTTCCATTGTCTCGACGGCGTGGAGGACTACCTGTCCGCGAAAGTTCTCTTGCGGATCAACATCGCCATCGGTGAACACGCGGTAGGCGCTGGTCCGAGACACGCCGGAACGTTCGATCGCTTCGGCAAGTGATATGCCGCGAATACCGTTTTCGAGGCCAAACTCGAGGAGCATGTCGCGACCGGCGCAGAGCAATCGATCACGTGTCTCTTGCAACGACAGCCGCGGCTGCTTGTCAACGGATCGGCCCACCTGACAGATGGTACCTCATGGGTTGCAAAGCAAAAATGCGAAGGTCTGCCTCGGAATTCTGGTCCCCACCTTGGAACAGCGTGTACCAAATTGGTAGAACACTTCTCATGGAGGGCCGACGAGGTTCGTTGCGTTTCAGCCGGAAACATGCAGGAGTTCGGTTTGAACACGCTCCCCAGAATTTAGCAACACGAAAGCCCCCCACTCTGCGTCAGTTGCGACACTAAAGCGACCGGCGTTATCAACGGAGACGGCAACCGTTTCACTGCCCGGCGCGACGAACTCGACCGTCGTGCCGGGTGGTGTCACGAGCCCGTCGAGTTGGCCATCAGCGATCGTGAGCTCGAGCTCGATTCCACTGGAGGAGAACGTCACGTCCCGCACGGAGGTAGCCGAGCGCATTCCCGATGACGCCAGATCAGCAGTCGCCGAGTCGTAGGTGATCAGCAGACGTTCAAGCTCGGTATCCCAGGCTTGTGCACGCTTGGCGACTTCTACGACGTTCGCGGGCACCGGGTCGGCTTGCTCGACTGCCGCCCTGACTTCTTTGAGGAGTTCGTCGTCGTTCATGTCACGTTCGCCAGCACTTTGAGGTCGGCGAGGCATCGTTGCCGAGTAGGCCCGATCCAGCCAACCGTTCGATCGAGTTCAGCGGCGATCTCCTTGTAGGAAAGCTCGTCTTGCCAGCACAACGCCAGGAGTTCTCGGCAAAGCGGTCGCAATGACGCGAACCCTTCAGCCAATCGTTCGCGTAGATCGTTCGTCGTTGCTGACTGTGCTGGATTCGTATCGGAGTCGTCGGAATCGGGAACCGATTCGAGGATCTCGTTGTCGATTGCGTTCTCTCGCTTCTTGGCCACTCGTATGGCTTCCCGGCGCGTTGTGGTTGCAAGCCACCCGGGCAACGTTCGCGGGTCGCGAATCGAGTCGCCCTTGTCTTTGAGCCGGTACCACACGGTCTGGCTGACGTCTTGAGCATCTTCTCGGTTGAGGCCTTGGCTGCGCGCCCAATTCCACACGGATTGTGCGAATTCATCGACGATGCCCTCCCATGCTGCAGCGTCGCCGGCGAGGGCATCGCGCAGTCGCCACGGATCGTTTTTCCCACCAACCATGGAGGAGACACTATCAGTGTTGCGGAATCCAATTTTGTGTCCATTGCTGTTACCGAGTCGAACTCGGCTGCTTTGATACAAAACGGATGTCACACCCCACATTGATGAACGAATGCGCCGCCGCCCGCACCTCGCTGGGAGCGGTATCGAGATCAGCTTGGGCCATGGCAACTGCACTGGATACACCCGTGCCTGGTCGGGCCAGTGCGGCATACAAACCGTCAACAAAGGCAGATGTTGCTTCGTCCCCAACAGCGCAGATTGGTGCAACGACCGACGCAGAGCCTGCAGCTAACCACGTCGGAACAAACCCGAGCAGATCGCCTCCTGACGCAGACGTGTGCCGGCCAGTGTCGCATGCAGCCAACACCACGGCGTCCGGAACAGTGCTCACGCGATCGACCTCGTGCAGCGCTAGCGGCCCGTCGTCCAGACGCAAACTGCTGAACCGCGGACTGTCAGACCGGAAGGACCCATGTGACGCCACATGGAGAAGCGACGCGTCTTCAATTGCATTCAAGGCACTCTCGACGGTGGTGGCTGGTGGCTTGGACTCGAACACGCTGGCCAATCCATCAGCCTCGGCACGAGCATATTCAAGGTCCGGGCCGACAATCGAGGCGAATCGCAGTGGAAGTGCATCGTCGGTCGATGTCTGCAGCCACCACGATGCCGACGGGACCACACTGACTGGACGCCCGTCGTTCGATGCACCTAGCAACAACGACCACGGAAGGTCGGTCAATGCCTTCGGCGGAGACAGCAGCCAGCCGTGGTGGGATCGCGTGAGGTATTCCGATGCGGGGAGCAAGATCGCAGAGAGCTGTTGGCAATCGTCGAGCAAGGTGGCCCAGCGACGGCTCGACGCTTGGGGCGTGAGACCAGGGCGGGCGAGTCGAGCCAGGTCGGTGCGGATCTGGCGAGCGCGAGCACAAATGTCGCCAAGCTCGCCACTTTCTTCAAGGTGTGCGACGTCTCCGTCGCACGTAAGCACGTAAAGCCTTCCGTTCAGCTCAACCCATTCAATTACCTGACGGTCACGTGCTACGTCGGCGACCTGAGACATGTCCGTCATTCTCGGCGCGGCAATCCCCTGTCCAACCTGGTGTTGCAGCGATCGTCGTCGGAGTTCGGCTTCGAGCTCACGAACTCGGACTCGATCCTCGGGGTCATGTTCGCCAGGGAGCTCCAGTGAACGCGACAGGTCTCGCAATTCCTGCGAGATCGATGCCGTCTGAGCGTCAGGAGATGGCACCGCACGTGCAAAACCCAGCGAAATGCTACGAAAACGTTCTTCGAACGCGAACGTGGCCATCGCCTCACCGCGATCGATCGCGGTTCCGACGAACAGTTGACGGATGCGGTCGACCAGCCGGCTCGCCCCGGCCCGTAGCTCTGGGTCGCCCAGACGAACCATATGCGCCCGGATCAAGTCCGAAGCCGCATCCGCGTGCGACTCAAGACATTCGTTGTCCAGTACAGCGACGAGTGCTGCGGACAAGTGCGTCTCGATCTGTGCCATGACGCTCTGGTCGACATCGTCGACCAGGACGTTGCCCAGCGCGTGCCTGGCCTTGTCGGGTTCGCCCGCCTGTAGCTGCTTAAGCGCAATGAGGTTCCGCAACGAGCGGCTATCAAGGTCACCATCAACTGCTTCCCCTGGATCAACCACTTGCTCGAGTGCTGCGAGGAGCTGGTCTGGGGTCTCGGTCCCGAGCTCTGCCAGAGCTTCGATGCGGAGTAGTTCGCTTCGGCGTACCCAGTTGGTCCGCCCAGCCGAGGCGAACTGCTTCGCTGCGTCTGTAGCCGTAGCGATTGCGGACGGATCGTGGGCATCGAGCTGGCACCGGGCAAGGCGATAGGCCGCATCAGCTTGCTTCTCGAGGTTGCCTCCTGTGGCCACCATGCGTCGGGCTTGTTGGGCCGCGTGAACTGCATCGCCGGTGAGGCCAGCTATTCGATACGTCTCGGCGAGGTCGTCGAGCAGAGTCGACAAGTTGCGTCCAGGGTCATCGTTTTCTCGATACACCTGCCGGGCCGCCTCGAGCGCGCTCAATGCTCGTGGCAGATCGCCCTGGCGCATCAGGGCGTAGCCAGTGTTTTGCGCACAACCTGCGACGACCGTTGTTTGCCCAGACAACCGGGCCAGCTCGCTGGCTTGGTCGAATCGGGTAATGGCTGAATCGAGGCGACCGGTCATGAGCTCGGCGTATCCTGCGTTACCCAACGCTCGGGCGTAGGCCTCTACTTCGGCGGGATTGTCTGCCAGGGCGATAAGGGCAGGCTCGAGAATGGCAAGAGCGTCCGTTGGACGCCCAGCGTGGAGTTCGAGGAGACCGAGCTGCGACTTTGCGAGTGCGGCGATCGTGGGATCCGCGGATGTTGCAACCTCGTCAAGCCGAGCGAGAGCCTGAGACGTTCGACCAGATGATGCCAGCGCTGCTGCGAGGCTGATGGTGACCCGCTCGTGAAGTCGAGTCGGCGCCGAGCCCAGCGACTCCTCAAAGGCAAGAATTGCCGCTTCGTTCTGACCGAGCTCGAAGTACGCTCGACCCGCCGCGGCATGGGCCCACGCAAGCTCCTCGGGCTCGCCATCATGTTCGAGGACAGAATGTGCCTCCCGCAAAGCGGCGCGAGGATTCGCCTTGGCGGCAAACCATAGGTTCTCGACCTCGCCTTCGAGCATGTCTCAGTATGGCCGCTCGTTGGTTTCTCAGAAAGTGCTGCAACTTTCGATGTATCTTTCGGGCGAAGGCGGGCTCTGGCCCAGTGACGACAACTCGACCGCCCGTGCGCGGCGAGAAAGGGAGATAGAGAATGACGAGCGTTGAAGCCGACGTACCGCGTGAGAACCCGTGGAGCGAGATCCGCTTTCGCAATGATGATCATGGACGCCCAATCGCGTACCGCAAGGAATCGATCATCGTGCGCGTCGATGACGCCGACGCATACGACGCGCTCGAAGCACGGCTTGGCTACCCCGTCTACGCCGTCCTCCCCCGCCAGTCACCGCCACCACCCGATCCAAAGCAAAGCGCAGATGCCGATCCAAACGCCAGCGAGTACGCCGAAACCGTACGAGCCCAAGTCGTATTGGATCGCTTTGTTGAGCTGCGCGTACCAAGCGACAAATCACTGTCTCAGGAGCTGGCTCGTTTACGCCGCGCTGGCATAGATGCACATCGGAACGCAATCTTCTTCGCGACGCCATCGCCCACTAGCGAAGGTTGGAGCGGCGCTCCTGCGTCCTTCGCACACCCCGCATCGTTCGCACACCCCGCATCGTTCGCACACCCCGCGTCCTTCGCACACCCCGCATCGTTCGCACACCCCGCATCGTTCGCACACCCCGCATCGTTCGCACACCCCGCATCGTTCGCACACCCCGCGTCCTTCGCTCATGGGGGTCGCCACCGCTGTGGCTGTGGCTGTGGCTGCGCAGCAAACCAGCCGTTTCCCGAGGGCGAAGGCGAGCTCGACGCTCCCCCAGTCGCCGCGTTCCGCTACGTCGATATGCCTGTGCCCGCTGTCGATCGTTCACAAGAAAGCCGTCCGGTGTACGTTCTCGACACCATCGACTGGAGCCAGGCAAGCGCTGGCGGAACCCGATCGACCATCAACGACTTCTTGTCCGACGAGCTCGACGAGTTCACCTCGTTCTCACCTCAGGCGTCGCATACCGGCGATACGAACGACGACAACTACATCGACCCAGCGTTCGGACACCACCACTTCATCGAATTCATCATCCGCACGATTGCGCCAACTGCCAAAGTCACCCAGCTTCCAGTGCTGACGAATCATGGAGCAACCACCGACGCAGCGGTAGCTCGTACGCTGGCCCACCTGCACCAAAGCGACAGCTCCGTCGGAATCGTCAACCTCTCGCTCGGCGCGTACACCGAGAACGACGATCCACCTGTCGCAACGACCGCGGTCATCGAAGTCATGCTCGACGCTGGATGGACCTTCGTTGCGTCTGCAGGTAACGACGCGAGTTGTCGGCCACTGTGGCCTGCTGCACACCCCGACGTTGTTGGTGTTGGCGCTGTCGGCCCTCATGGTGTCGCAGCGTTCAGCAATTTCGGCGATTGGGTGAATGCTTCTGCCCCCGGTGTCGACCTCATCGGACCAATCCCTGACCCGCTTCAGGCCCTGCCGACAGGTAGAGAAGACAACGAGCTAATGCTCAACGACGAGGTAGAGGCCCTCGGCGGCGAACGCATGGTTATGTGGAGTGGCACGTCGTTTTCGACGCCCGCAGTTCTCGCTGCACTTGTCCGCCAGTCTGAACTCGAACCAGGTGGCGATTTCCCTACCAGGCTGGCCGGAGCAATGAACACCTTGCTCAACGACCCGAAGCTCCTTCGGCTGCCAAAGCTAGGCACCGTCATCAACGCCGTGAACGTCGTGTAACCGGTCACCGCAACCTGGCGCAACGGAATAGCTCGTGTCATGGAATACGACAGCTAGGTTCTTCCTCGATGAGAACGACCATACGAGGCCTGACATTCGCTCTGACGTTCGCCATGGTTGCGGCTGCGTGTACTTCGTCATCACCCAGTACCGCTGCGCCAACGACAACTGAATTCGCAGGTATCGAACCTGATGTGGTGGTGGACGAGCCCGAGCCCGTCTCGCCGACGGCACCGATCTATTCCAGCCTTCTCCTGGATACGCCTGGACAAGCGGCTAGCTCGTTGATCGAGGCATACGCCGACCGTGACTTTCTACGGGCCCTCATGATCTACGACCAGCCAGCTCAACAACACTTATTCCGAGCCCTGAACAACCTCGGCCTACTCGACCTTCGACGGGAGGCGTTCTTGCTCCCCGAGAACCTGATCGCTGGATCGGGTGAGCATGCCATTTCGAACTCGCACGCGCTTCTCGCGCGATTTCTTGATGACGCTGCGAAGACCGACGCGTTGATTGTCGATTTCGCTGGAGCTGAAGTGCAACGAAGTGAGATCGCTACCGCCGACGATGGTGCCTCGATTGCGACCGTGAACGTCCGGCTCGCCAACAACAACACCGCACTCCTTCGATTGACCGTGTCAGACGCGGGCCGGTGGCGGGTCAACCAGGTAGCGATCGACGGCGTTGACTTCAACGACTCGGGACGGGTATTCGTCGATGCATCGTGCGGAGCGAACCGGGTTCGCGTGTATGACGGCGCCAAGTGCCCGTCGACTGAATCGCTCGACGCAGGTATCCAAGATGAGATCGACCGAATCACCGAGGCTGCAGGCGATGACACCAACAAGCAGGTCGCTGCGGCGCAGCAGATTCAGGACTTGGTAAACCGGGCTCGACGGGACTCCGACGACGGCATCTGTGCGGCGCTTCAAGGAAACGCGGTGTTATCGGAAGTCGTGGTCAGCAACGACACCCTGGCAAAGGCGGAGGTCCTGCTTGAAACCACCTGCCCCGGCTCACTTGCCCTTTTGACGGAGCCTGCTGACATCCCATTGTCAGGCCGAGTCCTCGACACCACTCGCTACGGCCAACTCGACCTCGCCACTCCGACGGCTTCCGTCGACACGTTCAGCGATCTTTTCGCAAACGAGGCCTTCGTCCTGTTGTTTCATGCGCTCGACCGAGAGGCGCAACGCCGGCTCGCCGATGCTGCGGGAAGCCTCGACGTCTCCGTCATTGCGCGACCGCAGGTGTTAGACACATGGCCGGGCCTCGGTTCGAGCGAACACATCGACACACCGGTGATCCTGTTTTCAGAGTTGTGGAGCGAAGCGAGCGCCACTGATCAACATCTCCTCGACCTCTCGGGGCCAATGACCATCGTGTCGACCACATCGGCAACCTTCGAGACTCCTATCGAGTCGCTCGAACCGACGATCGACGTTGAGATTGTCGAAGCTGTCTCGCCTAGAGGACAGACGCTGTTCTTCGCGATGGTCGAGTCGCCAAGCGGCCGATGGCGCGTCAGGCAGGTTGCGGCGAACGTCGACGCGCTAGGTGCTCCCGAGTCGGCCGACCAGGTGTTTATCCCCGAGACTTAGAGGAGCGCTCGAACTCGTTGGTCTTCGACCTTGCGTTGCAATTCGAGGCCAAGCTCGTGGGTAGGCCACATCTTGAGGCCAGCTTCAACTGCGTCTCGAGTGTCAAGCCAGTTCGACAATGGAACGAACGGGTTCTTCTCTGCCTCGATCAGCAACGCCTGAGCGAGCTCGAAGTGGAGCTCTGCTCGCTGAGGGTCGAGACTTACGGCGGTCCGATACGCAGCAACCGCGTCGGTGGCCTTGCCCTCTTCGAGGAGAACCTGCGCCCACGTCTGATGAGCTGCGGCGTTGTGCCAATCCTCGGCAACGAGATCGATGACCGCGCTTCGCGCCCGGTCGAACTCGCCTCGCGATGCTGCGGCGATTGCGTACTCAGCTCGTGCGTCAGTGCTCATACAACGACTGTGTCGCGAAACCGGTGGTCACGTTAGGGCGAAATGGCCTATTCAGGTCACCGAGCGTTTCGCAGCGAGACGAACACGTTCGTATCAAACATGAATCTTCATCCTCTGACTACGCGAACGCCGACAGTCGGCGGACACAAGGAGACTGTTATGACCACGTATTCGAAAACGACACGGCGCCGGAGGCTCCGTGTCCTGTTCCTCGTAGTGGCCGTTCTGACGCCGCTGCTCGCAATCACGCCTGCTTCGGCCCAAGGTGAACAAGACATTGGAGGGAGCGACAATCTTCTGGTCGTCGCTCCAGAACAAATCTGGTCGATCACCTCAATTCCGGTCTGCTGGGAGAACGCACCTGATCGCCAGATCGAGAAGCGGTGGAGTCAAGAGGCTGTTGAGCGCACGTGGGAAGCCGTGAGCGGTGTCGACTTCACTGGGTGGGGCGATTGCTCACGTGGCTCTCAAGGCGTACGCATCCAAGTGGCAGACACCGGACCACATGTGAAGGCACTCGGCAAAGCACTCGACGGCATGGTGAACGGCATGGTGTTGAACTTCCAGTTCCAGAACTGGAGCGAGGAGTGCATTGATGACCGCGAGTTCTGCATTCGAGCTATCGCCGTTCACGAGTTTGGTCACGCTCTTGGGTTCTCGCACGAGCACAACCGAGATGATCGCCGACGTTGCGGCGAATCTCCCCAAGGAACTACCGGAACGCTCTACCTCACCGACTACGACCCGAACTCGGTTATGAACTACTGCTCCCCGCAGTGGAACAACGACGGCAACCTCACACCACTTGACGTCGCTGGCGTCCGGTCGGTGTATGGCCCGTTCACTGCTGAAACCCCTGCTCGATTCGAGGGCGAGGTTGCTATTTGGATTCGCGACGACGAACTGTTCGGCAGCGATCAGTTCGCAAGCGAGGAGTTCCCGTTCAGTTTCGAGTTCTCGTCAAATCAACCGCAGGAGCAGAACTTCCGACTATGTGCCGGAGACGAAGTGCGGGTTGAAGTCCAACTGCGAGCAGCGCTCCTCCCGCGTCAGGCCAGAGTGCAGTTCACGGCAACTTCAGAGCTCTTCGAAGGAGGCACGTGCTCGACGAGAGATCGTGAGGACGATGACACGAAGACTGAATCGCTGACGCTCGTGTCGACAGGAAGTGGGGACATCGAGCAGCGTCTCGTCAACGGTGGCCTTGGAGGTGGCGACGAAGCAACTGTAGACATCACCTTCTTCCCGTCAGCCGATGAAGCGCTTGATCGTGCCCGTGATGGTGGTTGCACCAGCTGTGAGGATGCCTCACGGGAAGCAACGTTTGGGAAGGATCCGATCTTCATCGTGCCGGTGCGCCCGGTCTTCCCCGGCCCAACGCAGCCAACCATCCCCGGCAACCCGACACTGCCAACGAACCCGGACGCCCCGACAATCCCGGGTCGTCCGACGCTTCCGGCCAATCCAACCACCCCGACTGAGCCTGCGAACCCAGCCGAGCCAGCAGACCCCGGCAAGGGCGTGTGTCGCGGTGTTGCTGTCACGGTGAATTTGTCGGACGGCGACATACCCACTGCTGGCGATGACGTGATTCTAGGTACGGCGTTCGATGACGTCATCGACGGTCTTGCGGGCAACGACCTCATCTGCGCTGGCGGAGGCGACGACAAGGTCCAAGGCGGAGAAGGCAAGGACCGAATCTTCGGCGGCAACGGCGACGATGAACTCTTCGGCGGACCCGACCGCGACCGCATGTACGGCGGCGCAGGCAACGACAAGATCGTCGGGAACGGCGGATGGGACCTCCTGTTCGGAGGAGCCGACGCAGACATCATCCGAGGCGGCTACGGAAAGGACATCATCCGAGGCGCTGGCGGAAACGACGTAATCGATGGCGGCCCTGGACGCGATGAGATTCGTGGGGGCTCGGGCCAGGATCGCCTGCTCGGCGGGGGCGGTAAGGACCTGCTCATCGGGGGCGTCGGCAACGACGTTCTGCGGGGCGGTAATGGTCCCGATGTCCTCCGTGGCCTTGGTGGTGACGACATGCTCAGAGGCGAAAACGGCATGGACCGGTGTGTGGGCGGTGCTGGTGCTGATACTGCTGTCAGTTGCGAGACCGAGGTGACCATCTAACAGCACCCCAGCGTGGAACCGACGAACGGAACCCGGCCTCGTTGAGGTCGGGTTCCTCGCGTGCGAACAACCCGAGCGACCGCAACTGTTCGGAGTCGTCAGCGATCGCTACGCAGTGATCCATCACGATCGAAGGACTGCTGTCACCAAGGCATCGATCGCTGCAAGCGACCCACTGGCGAGATCTGGTTCACCGTTCACGATGATCGAGAACGCCACCTCGCGACCGCTGTCGGTTGTGGCATAACCAGACAGTGCTCGACCGCCGATAATCGTGCCGGTCTTGGCCCGTACACGTCCGGCGTCGTCACCGGTGAAGCGCGATTGGAGTGTTCCCGATACTCCCCCAACCGGCAGTTGCTCACGAAGGTGTTGACCTGCTTCGGTTGTCCTGGCAACCCGCAGGATCTCCTGAAACTCCCGCGCCGAGCGCTGGTTGCGGCGGCTTAGCCCAGACCCATCAGCAGACGAACCGACTGTGTCGACGCAGAGCTCAGTCAGCGCCTGATCGATCACCTCTGCACCTGCCGCCAAGGTGCCAGCACCGATCACCGATCGCCCGAGCTCCATCATGAGCAGGTCGGCGTGCTGGTTGTCGCTCGACCACATCATCTGGCGAGCGAGCTCGGCGATCGGTTCTGATTCGTGTGCAGCCTTCACGATGCCAACTGGCGACCGTTCAACGACAACCGCCGCGATCTCGATACCTGCACGCTCGAAGGCCTCGCGAATTCGCGTGCCGTTGCCCCACGCGGGGTCTGCGACAAACGCTTCGTCGGTTGTCCAACGGTTGTCGTCGATCATCAACCCGGACAGCGGACCGACGTACCGCGGGATCTGCCAGTCAAACCAGCCCGGAGCTCGCGGATCCTGGGCATAGGCACTGACGTCGACGATCAGCCGCTCGGCACTGGACACCCCGCCGGCTGCAACGCTTTGAGCGAGCCGGTCGATGTCGGCACTCGTCAACGTGGGGTCGCCACCGGCACGCACTACGAGATCATCTCCAACCGCCTCGATCGTGGTGCGGAACACCGCACCCGGATCGAGGTATTCGTTGACGGCAAGACCGACGAGAATCTTCTGATTAGACGCCGGTGCGAGCGCATCGTCGGCGTTCACCGCAAGCACCTCTCCCCAGCCATCGATCCACACCGAGATGCTCACGTCGACACCATCAAAGCCGGGCGCACGGGCTGCAGCTTCCAGCGCTTGAACAACCGCCGAAGGAGCAGCTTCGACTGGATCGTCAATGGCGTTGCATTCGGTTGCGACCGTCGTCGGAGTTGTGGGGGCAGGCTCGGTAGACGTCGAACGAGCTGGCTCATCGAGCACAGTCTTCGCGAGCGCCACGGTCGTCGTCGTGGTCTCCGCCTGCTGCACCTGCACTACCGAATCGTCAGTTGCTGAACACGACACTGCCAAGCAAACAGCAAACCCAACTAGGGCAGTTCGAGCGACACGCATAGACCGCATCATTCCAGACCTCGGCACCGACTGTGGGTGCACCGCCGCTCATGACCACACGCCAGCAATCAGTCATTCGGAGCAATCGAAGAAGCCGAGCATCAAGTAACGGAAGTCGACGCTCTCGAATAGTCCAAAGCCCGAAACCCAGAGTGTGCCTAGACCGGCCTCATCAAACGGGCGGGTGAGATACAGCTCAACGTCGTCAGGATGCTCAACGTCGTCAGGATCACACTCACCAGTGCGAGCGAGGGTGAGGTGAGGATTGAAGTCATGGCGATCGGGCCTCGAAGCAAAACGCGATCGAATGATCGAGAGTTCTGCGTGAAGGCTCACGAGCTCTGCCGAAGGAGCGAACCCAACCCACACCACAGCTGGAGCATCAGCATCCTTAAAGAACCCGAATCGGTCGGGCTGCAGTTCGAACGGCTCAAGCGACACCGCTGCGAGCTCAGCTTGCAGGTCGGGGACAAGAGAGGCTTCAACATCGCCAAAGTGACTGAGCGTGACGTGCGGATGCGTCTCCCAGCGTGCACCCGGGAGCCCTTCGTGTAACGACGTGGCTGCATCGATGAAGCTGTCAGTCGGTTGCACAGCAGTGAACAGCCGTCGCTTCATTGGCGGCCTTCTAGTTGCCGAAGAGCTCGACACTGAGCGTTCCAGTACTTCATGGACGTGGCGGCGGTGGAGGCGTAGCTGGGGTCTCACCAAGAACGAAGGTGCTGATCATGCGGCAGATCGCCGAAACGTCTGCTCGGGTTGTGAATTCGAAACGCACCTTGCCGAGGCCACTGAACCAAAGCTCCAGCTCACTGTCGAGATCGAACGTTCCAGCGGTCTCAACGGAGAACGCCTGGATCTTGTTGTACGGGAGCGAGGTGAAATCTCGCTTCTTACCTCGGATACCCTGCACGTTGATCGCCATGATCCGCTTGTTGGTGAACACAAGACCGTCGCGGACGGTTTGGAACGTGGCAACCAGCGTCTCACCTTGGATGAGGAGCGGTTGCACCGAACTGGCGAACGCCGAATTGTCCACTGGGCGAAGTTTCAAATATTCAGCGTTGGCGAAATCGATCATTAGTCAGCCTCTCGTACAAACACGCTGGTGAGCGCACGGTGCCGTAGATGAACGAACGTCTTTGCCGCAGGTGCACCACAACTGCAGCATTCGCAACTATTGTCGCACATGGCGAAAGGCGTACGGCGAATGGCGAACTGGCAAGAAGCGCGACTTATCTCAGTCGCTGGCATATCCGGTGACACGGAAGCAGAGCAGCGAGCGACTTCGGCGTTGCTCGCAGTCCTCACCATTGTGAGACCCTTCTCGAAGGCACTGCTTACTCCACTTGGGGCAAGCCGCGCCGACAAAGCACACGTCGAAGCATTCATCGAAACAACCTTCAAGACAGCTAACGGGCGCTGGGTGCGACCTGATGGTCTCATTCGAGTCACGTACGGAAAGCAAGATCCTTGGGTTGCCCTCATCGAGGTGAAGACCGGCAACAGCAAACTCGACAAGGACCAAGTCGATAGCTACGTCGATGTCGCAAAGGCTGAGGGCTACGACTGCGTCCTGACGATCTCCAACGAGATCCCACCTACGCCTGGCGTGCATCCTTCCGGACTGAAGCTACGAGCGAATTCGAAGGTTGCACTTGAACACATCAGTTGGACGAGGATCCTCACAACTGCGGTGATGGAGCGAGTGCACAGAGGGATTAGCGACCCCGAGCAGTCTTGGATTCTGGGCGAGCTCATTCGATACCTCGAGCACGACAGCTCTGGAACGGTCGGGTTCGACGATATGGGCGAGAACTGGACAGCCATTCGAGATGGAGCTCGCGAAGGAACGCTCAACAAGCGAAGCGACGGCATCACGGACATTGCGCAGCGGTGGGACCAACTGCTTGGGTACACGAGCCTGAAACTGGGAGCCGATATCGGGGAGGACGTGACCGAAGTTGTACCTAGAGCGCAGCAGACCGACCCGACCCTTCGCACCAAGGTATTCATCGAATCGCTGGTCGAAACAGGTTCGCTTGATGGAACCCTTCGGATCCCTGACACGGTTGCCGACCTCGACATTTCTGTCGATCTGAAGGCTCGACAGAACATCGTCGAAGCAACGTTCGATGCTCCAGGTGACAAAGGCGCTAAGGGCCGAATCGGATGGCTTGTCCGACAGCTCACCGAAGCACCCGAACACCTCGTCATCGAGGCCTACGCGAAGAATGCTCGAAGTGGCATGGCAGCGACACTCGGCGACGTGAGGGAGGACGCAACAGTGCTCATCGGCGATGACAAGAAGGAACCAGTCAAGTTTCGACTTGTGGCGAGGAGCGAAATGGGACTTTCCCGGCGAGCCGGCAAGAAACCAGGCTTCTCCCAAGCCCTCATAAACGCTATTGAGTCGTTCTACGGCGACGTGCTGCAAAACCTCACTGGCTACCAACCCAAGGCGCCGCAGATCCAGCGAACGAGAGCGCCAGAAGTTGCAGCGGAACCCCTGCCGACCGTGGAGCTCATCGAACCCAAGATTGTGCCAGTACCAGGAGTCGCCGAAGCACTGCAGCGCTGGTCGGTGGACTGGTGATGAACGAGAGTCGAGAGTCGAAAGGTCCTGCCTATGGATATCGACGCTGAAATTGAGATTATCGAACAACTCCTAGACAAGGTTCGTCCAACGGAAGCCGAGGCTCATCTGTCAGCGCTCATTGAAGACTTGGGCGCTGACGTTGTGACGTACGAAGATGAGTTGCGAGAAGCGGCCCAACTTCACGGATTCCTCAAGAAACGCCGACGTAGACTGCTTCAATTGCTGGAAACCGCAGTCGTTGGAGAAAGTGGTGCCGGCCCATCGGAGCTCGTGATTTCTAGTTCGGCCCCTCAGAAGCCAGCCCATCGTGCAGACGGGTCTCAAATCAGTCTTCAGGGGTATAGCGCAGAGCTTGCAACCCTTAGCTCACAATACCTGTTCAAGTGGTCAACCCACTATGCAACGGCATTCGAGCGTCAATGGAGCGCGCTACTCGCCGGTGCTCTCTCGACCAATGAAATGAAGAACTTCTTGGAGCAAGTCCGTGACATGACCGCTTATCACAGTACTGAGATCTTCGAAAAAGGGTTCAAGTACAAAAGGCGACACGATGCGCTCCGGTTTGAAGAGGCCTTGGATACTGCCATGAACGGCCTGCAGCGATTTCTAGAAGTACCCGTAATTCCATATATCGAGAGCGTAAACGAGCAGAACGTCGTGCAAGAAACACGTTCGTTAATCTCCGCAATGATCAGTGGAATTCTTGTTGGTTTCATGCGAATCGATTTCGACGGTACCTTGGGCAGCGAGCTCCTCGCTGATAGAGATACGAGTTGGCTTGACTTCCTAGGACTTCTCACACAAGGCGACCTCTCCATCGTCCGGAGCGAGATAAGCGAGAGCTGGCTCCGGGACGCTATGACAGGTCCCCTGGATGTCCTAGCGCGTGGGATCGATTCACTCGCCCTGGGCGAGGGTTCCATACTGCCCACGAGTGCTTATTACGATCAACGAGCAAGAACCATCCAAATCTATCTTAGGCTGCCTGCCGACTCAGCCGAACAGGTATCGAACCACTCGATGATTGGCGTGCTCGACCGTAGCGGCCCGACTCGCCGGGAAATCCGAGCGTGGGCCGAACCAACCACAATTGTGGTGGTCGGACGCGTTCGTATCGAGCTGACCCATCTAATGGATGACGAGGTTGTGAGAAAGTGGGTGGATCCTGCCATCCTAGGTGATGTCCAAGCAGGTGCTGAGCAGGTCGTTGCACGCTTTGACGAAGCACTCCAAAGTCAAGATCCACTCACCCTCGGTGATGATCGCCAACTTGTCATCAACGTTGCTGAGCGATTCCCGATTGATAACCCCGAGCTAGGTAGGCGCTTCTTCGTCGAACGCCGCAGTGTTCGCGGCCTTATTCGAGACTTCCGGGGGCGAAACGGAATCCGGTTGTGGTGCTCCTTGCGTCGCTCAGGAAAGACCACCGCTTGCTTTGACCTACCATCGATAACTGCCACAAGCTCGGTCATAGCCCAGACCTGTGATACATCGTCCCCCTTCGCCGAATCGACACGCCTCTTCGTCGCCATTAGGGCAGCGCTCGACCAAGGAAAGATCGATCCGGATCTAGTTGAGAATATTGTTGCTGACCTCGACGGTAGTGAAGAAGGCGCTGACGGTCGCAAGATCTTGCTTATCGACGAGTATGAAACACTCTTCGAGACGCTCGACTACGAAGCGCGTGTGAATCGGTCCAGAAGCTATTCAGTCGTCAACGGAGCGCTTTCTCAGCTACGAAAGTTTTCGACCAGCAATCTCTTGGTGTTCGTCGGCCAACGACCTGATGCACACTTCATTCAAATGGACCACAATCCGATTTCGCCATACGTAAAGCAGGACCAGTTTCCGCTCTTCGATAATACAGGCCCTAACAGCAGCTCAGAGTTTGCAATACTTTTAAACAGGGTGTTCGCTGGAACGTTCGATATTGGCGAGGGGTTCGTGGATGCCGTCTGGGTCGAGACAGGCGGGCATCCTTGGCTTACAGTAAAGGTGCTTGTGCATTTCACGGACTGGCTGATGTCTGAAGGAAGGGCATTTACAAGCTCGCATCTAGACGCTGGTCTCTTCGCGGAATTCCAGACAAAGGAACTGAACCCTGCTCAATTGGTTTGGAGGAGCGACTACAAATTCTTCGCCGAGGCATCGCGCGATGCTCTTTCAGAATCTGGGCGAGAAAGAACTCCGTGGCTGCACTTTGCCTATCGATTGCTCGACTGGAGCTTTACGAGAGATCTGGATACGACGCATCGCGACGATGCGATCGAGTTCCTTCGCGATGAAGGCATCCATAAATCAGGGATATTTCCAGCTGACCTTGTTAGGGGTGCATGTCTTGCGAACTTTCTTCAAATGGACGAGAAGTACAATTTGAAGCCAAGAATTCCGCTCTTGGCGCGAGTAAGTCAAGCATTCGGTGTCTCATGACTACTAATAAGTCTGTCCAAGAGGTCCTCGATTCAATACGGCGCGACTACCAACCGACGCAGTGGAGGTGCTTCTGGGTCGTCACTCAGAACCGTCAAAACTGGATTGATCAGTGGAATGCGCAGTCTCGGAGCGATGATGCTGCGATCGTACGACGGGTTCAGGGCAGACGGTTTCAGATACCCAACTGTCTTTCGCAAGACATCGTTGAAGAGATCAGAGAGGCGAAAGCGGAGATCGACACGATCGCGCCAGAAGTAATAGCCCGCGGGCGCTTGAACGTAGTCCTGGTCTCTCTATCCAAAATGGAAATTCCGAATGCGTCCTCACCAGCGACGCTTCCTGCTTGGTTCCCTACAAGGCCTGGAATGGTCACCGAGTTTCAATTCGTCTCGGTGTTCGACCACCAGGTGCCGGCTAACGACAACGTCTTAGCATTTAGGGCTAGAGCATTTGGGGGGAAGGCAATGCTGTCGAAGCTCTTCCTCGGCGCAGCCATCACGAGTTCCGGCTTACTCAACATGGCGAAAGGCATAACAGGAGTCCCACTTCTAACGTATTCGTTGCTCGTGGCTCTAGGTATGACGGCGTTCTCGATTGGCATAGGATTTGATGGAAATGGAGACGTCGAGTCGCCGCGCTCCCCAGCGTTATCCGTTTTCGGAATGCTCACCACAATCGCTACGATCGTTTGCGCTTGGACGTGGCCATCCTTCTAAGTCGGAACTGAGACTGAAGAAAAATAGTGCTTTACCCCCGACGCTTCTTGACCTCTTCGGTGATGGCCGGGATCATCTCGTGCAGGTCGGCGATTACTGCCCAGCCTGCCTTGGTGACCATGTTGGCTTCCGGGTCGGTGTTGATCGCCAGGATGTTCTTGGAACCCATGGCGCCTACCCAGTGCTGGGTGGCTCCGGAGATGCCCGATGCGATGTAGATCGTCGGTGCGATGCGGGTGCCGGTTTGGCCGACCTGGTCGCTGTGTGGACGCCAACCGTTGTTAGTCACGGCGCGGCTGCAGCCAACCTTGCCTCCGAGCTCGGCGGCGAGCTCTTCGAGTGGGGCGAATGCTTCTTCGCTACCCACGGCACGACCGCCGGAGATGACGACAGGTGCGGTGGCGAGGGTGATGCCTTCGCTAAGGACAACGCGGTCCTTGATGACCGAACGGGTCAGTGCTTCGTCGACTTCGACGGCCATCTCCGAAACGGCGCCGGCAGCTGGTGCTGGCTCTGCTTCGACGAGCAGCGGCGCCATCGAGATCAGCTTGGTGTCGGCGCTGAGTGTTGCTTCCTCATGGAGCGCTCCGCCCCACTGGCTGCGGGTCATCGAGGTGACGTCAGGTGAGACGTCGACGCAGTTCGCGACAAACGGCAGATCGGCTCGAGCGGCAACCTGCGCCATGAGCTCGTTGCCACGGTCGGTTCCGCTGGCCATGACCACAGCCGGGCTTGCTGCCTGCACGGCTGCGGTGAGGGCCTGACCCCACGCCTCTGGGTTGTAGTCACCCAGGTTCGCGTTGGTCAGGTGGTGGATTGCTTCAGCTCCGTATTCACCGAGCTGGGCGGTGGCCATCTCGGCGCCTTCGCCCATGATGGCGGCGTGGACGGGAAGGCCAAGGCCTCCAGCGATGCCACGAGCCGAGGTAAGGGCTTCCAGGGTGGCGGTGGCCAGGTGGCCCCGGTCGTGTTCAGCTACTACGAGTACAGCGCTCATTTAAATGACTCCCAGTTCTTCGAGAAGGTCGACAACTGCAGGTGCAGCATCGGGGCCGTTGCCCAAGATGACGGTTTCGCTTGCAACCTCAGGCGGCGACACAAGGCGACTCTGCGCCTGTCCACCAGCTTCTGCTGAAGCTTCGACGGTAGAAAGCTCAGCCTTCTTCGAGGCCAAGCGGCCACGCATTGTTGGGTAACGAGGAAGGTTGATGCCTTCCTTCACGCCAACGCACGCAGGAAGCGGAAGTTCGTAGACCTCGAAGCCGCTGTCAACTTCGCGGCGAGCAATGATGTGGCCATCGGCCGCCTCGTCGACGTCGAGGCCCTTGATGCCGTTGACCATGGGGCGTCCAAGCTTGTGGGCAACACGAATGCCCACCTGGAAACCGCCTTGGTCCGCGCTCTCGTTGCCGAAGATAATGAGGTCGAACGCACCGTCTGCGGCTTCGAGCTCAGCGATTGCGGTGGCCAGCGCCGCAGCGGTCTCTTGCGGGTCCTTTGGGGTGCCGTCGGTAGGCACAAGAACCATCTTGTCCACTCCGACCGACACGGCTGCACGAAGCTGCTCTTCAGAAACGTCGGCGCCCATCGACATGACGGTCGCCTCTCCCCCGTGCTTCTCGATCAGCTGGACTGCAGCTTCAACGCCACATTCTTCGTGGGGAGAAACGGCGTGGCCGAGGTTCTTGTCGTCGACGTATTGCTCGTCTTCGGTGATGTTGATGCGAGCTCCAGGGGCCGGAACTCGTTTGACCAGAGCGAGAATTCGCATGGGCCACCTCCTGATACACGGGTGATATATCAAAGACTAGCCGAGGAATGTCGAGAGCGCATCTCGGGATCCCAACGTGGCCCTCCCGACCCTGAATTCTGTAACGCAACTGTTATCAATTGATCCTTTCAATGGGTCGAACACCTCTTACACACACCGGGCATTTCACCCACTCTGGGTATCCCCTCTACTAAGGCGGACAATGACTTCCAGCACTACCCCACCCTCTCCAGCACGGCGACTTTCCTGGAGATTCGGCTCGTCACTCCTGAGCATCGGCCTTCTTGCCGGACTCGCAACGGCAGCACCAGTTGCAGCACAAGACGCTGCACCCGAGATGTGCAACGGTCTCGAGGCAACCCACGTGGTGAACGACCTGAGCGATCCCGACGCAGCCACCAACGGCGACGATGTGATCGTCATCAACGCCACGGAGATCGACCTGTTTGAGGTCATCGAAGCTGGCGACTTGCCGATCTATCTCGCCCTCGACGGCGACGATACGATCTGCGTGCGCGGCGCCGGCTTCAGCTATGTCTTCGCAGGCGCAGGTGACGACACCGTCATCGTGGAGGGAGAGACCACCGAGCAACTCTTCATATGGGCAGGTGCAGGCAACGACACGGTGAACGTCACCGGCATGTCTATTGGAAGTATCGAGGGTGGCGACGGGGACGACGTGCTCACGGGTGGCCCCGGCTACGACGAGATCAACGGTGGAGCCGGCAACGACATCATTCGCGGCGGCGGAGAGAGCGACCGTCTCCAAGGCGGCTCCGGTGACGACGAAATCTACGGCGAAGCCGGTCGAGACCGCATCAGCGGCAACGACGGCAACGACAAACTCTACGGCGGATACGGCGACGACCGCATCGACGGCGGCGACGGCGATGACGAGATCTACGGCTCGCTTGGCAACGATAACCTCACCGGCCAGATGGGCCGAGACACCATCTACGGCGGGCCTGGCAACGACCAACTCGCCGCCACCTTCAACTGGATGAACCCACATACCCGAGCTGGAGAAGCAGACGTGGCCGGATCTCGCCTCTTTGGCGGCGAAGGCGACGACCAGCTCTGGGGAAGCAACCGATGGGACCGCATGCAGGGTGGCCCTGGTGACGACATGCTCGCCGGGTTCGAAGGGCGCGACTACATGCGTGGCGGCCCCGGCAACGACAACCTCATCGGCGGAGCCAACATCGACGACGTCAACGGCAACACCGGCCGCGACCGCATCTTCATCGAAGGCGACGACAAGGCCTCGGGAGGGCTTGGAGTTGACGAATGCGGAGGCTTCGTCGGAGCTCGCATCTCCACCCCAACGTCATGTGAGAACGCCTTCCGAACCACGATGGAAGAAATCAACGCCAACATGATGATGAACGGCGGCGGCGACTGACGGCCTGTTCGTCGACGATTCACTCGTCTACAAACGCCAGCGGCCGTCCCGTATCAACCAGGCTTGCGAGCTCAGCAAAGTCACCTGCAAGTGCCTCGCTCGCAAACACGGTGATGTGAAAGTGATCTCGATAGAGATGCCTACCATCTAGACGAGTGCGACACCGTTCGGCATCGCACCACTGAGCGCCCGGGTCAACAACCCGGGCGCCAGCGCGTTCTACCCGCTCGCGCACCAACGCAATGGCCGCCGCCGATTGGTTCTCCTCGGCGGCTTCGATTTCGAGCGTGCACGAATCTGACTCTGCGCCCCATCGGATCACTGAACACGCGCCCGGTTCCCACTGCAGCGGGCGAGGCACTGGTTGCACAACGACGACCTGCATCCCGGCGTCACGCAGCTGCGACACATACTCGGCTGTTCCCGTTGCCATGAGCACGGCCTTGCCGTCGGGGGTGTTGTCGAAGGAGGCTGCTGCCGGGGCCTTCGCAAAGCTGAACCGGTCGGTCGAGGTATACCAGTCGACAGCGTGACCAATGATCACGAGGTCCACCGGTTCGGCCAGGAGCCGCGTGAGGGTTTCATCGTTGTGTGAGCGACACTCGGTCAGTTCGTTGGCCTGCCATCGCACGGCCAGGTCAGCAAAGGGGCACGAGCTTCGGGTTGTGATCTCGAGATCGAAGTTGATCTGGGCCATACCGTCAATGACGCCTTCACTGAAGTGGCCGGCATTCGAGTCGCCGACGAGCATTGCTCGACCAACGGGCGCATCTGCTGGGAACGCGCAGGGGTCCAGACCAGGGTCATCGGTCGAATCCAGGTTCCCAAGGCGAGTTGCCGAGTCACAGCCGTTCGTGGCGTCGTAGTGGAAGGCGAAGTGCGATTCGAACTCGGTGAGGCGCGGCTCGTTCACCTTGTCCCACAACGTCATCGACGCGAGCCCGAGACCTACCAACGCAACAACACAACCGAACGCCATGCGGATGACCTGATCCGAATCGAATCGGTCGGAATACCGAGCCGGATTCTCGACAACGCGCATCGAGAGTTCCGCGGGAATGAGCGACAACAGGGCAGCCATTGCGGCAACAACGGGAGATTCAAGCGGCCCATGAACCGTGAGCGCTGTGGCGAACACGATCATTGGCCAGTGCCAGAGATACCAGCCGTAGGACAGGTCGCCAATGCGCTGAACGACCGGCGATTCGAGTGCTGCCTGAAACGCACCCTGCTCCCCCGCTATCAGCAACAAGACGGTGCCAGAGACTGGAAGCACTGCTGCAAGCCCCGGAAAGGTTGTTCCGGGCACCGAGTACATCAGCGAGCACCAACCCAATACGCCGGCGCCGACAACGCTGACAGCGACCGCCGAACGCTTCGACAGCGCCCACCCGGAAGGAATGAAGCCAACGATGGCACCTGCGGCGAACTCCCACGCCCGTGTGGGCGCCGAGAAGAACGCCAATCGCTCATCGATCCGAACCTCGCCGATAAACGTCGAGAACGTGTACGACCACATCTCTGACGCAAGGACATGAGAAACAGCGAGCGACGCAATGCTGCCCGCTACAAGAACTCCAATGACCGAGCTTCGCCCGGAGCGACCCAAGCGGATACCAACAAGCCACGACATGAGTACCGCTGCTGGGAACACAAAGTAGAACTGCTCTTCCACCGACAACGACCAGGTGTGAAGAAACGGATTGAGTTCGGCGGAGGCGGCAAAGTAGCCATCCCCAGCAAGCGTCAGATACGTATTGGCGTTGAAGACTGCAGCGCTCATTGCCGTTTTTGCGCCAAGCTCAAAGCCGTCAACCGGCGCGATGAACGCAGCCAGCGGTGCAACAACAACGACCAAGAGCGCGAAGGCGGGCATCAACCGCTTCACGCGACGAATCGCGAACCGCTTCAGATCGATTCGACCCGTGCTTTCCAACTCGAACAGCAGTGTGCGCATGATGACGAAACCAGAGAGCACGAAGAAGACATCGACCCCGATGAACCCGCCCGGAAACGAAATGCCGGTGTGGTACACCACGACCATCGCGACAGCGAGTGCTCGAAGCCCTTGGACGTCACGGCGAAACGACGGACGCGACACCGCTTGTTCTCCGTGCTCTGGCATAGCTCATCTCCGACAGACGCCGTCTGTTCGCGACCCAACTGTGTTCCTGCTGCTATCGGCACAAGTGCACGAACATCCAGGATTCCTTAACTTTGGGCCTGGCCAGTCCGAGCGGCTATGGGAGATCCTCACAGGCGGTTAGCCGGATCAGCGCGAAAACCCGTGGGCTCCCGCCTGCGGTAACAGCTCGACGTCGAACCGTGCCACCGAGCGTCGTCTCGTCCGTGATTCGCCCAGCACCATCAACGCTGTAGTACTTCGACCCGATCGTGTCCGACACGTTCCCGCCGACAGTCTCGATCCAGCGTCGTCCGCTGTCCTCGAAGCTGCCAACGACGATGTCCGTGTGCGAACTTCCCGTCGCAACGTCCGTTGGATTGCGATCAACCCACGCTGCATTCACGCTCGCAAAGCTGTGCGCCGTCCCGCCCCGGTTCAGGCAAAGGATGTCGCCATCGCGTGGCACGATCTCAGGATCGTTTATGTCGAACAACCAGAATGGACGTGCGGTGTCCGCAGCCGCGCGGTTTCGGGCGGCCTGAGCGATGTATGCCATGTGTCGCATGTGAAAGAGGAACCCGGCGTCGTGCGGCGGTGGTGGCGTTGGCATCGCCTGACGAACACACCAACTGATGAACGCCGCGCTCCAGAACGCTTCGCTTGGGTGATCACTAGCGGAGATCCGTGCAGTCGCCTCCGCTGCAGCCTGATCCATCCCTGTGCCATCTCGCCAGAATGCGACCAAGTCGTCCATGACTGAGGGGTCAGCCTCAGTCTTAAGGTCGCCGCTTGCTGCCAACCACTCGCCTTGCTTCTCAACCGCCATCCGAATCATGTTGTGGCGGATCTGGCACCAGTCGATAATCGCATCTTCGGCCTCTAGTTGATAGGACGTTTCCATCTCGGAGAGAGAAAGTCCGACATGCGCAAGCTCAGCTGCAGCCGATTCTCCCGCGTACTCGCCGGTTGAATAGAGAGCGACTTCGGCCCTTCGACGGCGTTGAAGTTCGGGCACGACTGCGCCGTTCTCGTTGACCCACTTGCCCATCTCGTCGGCCACAGACGCATGGTCAGCCGACGAAAGTAGGCCGGGAATGGCACTACGTTGAAAGACCTCTGGCCCAACATTCAAGATGAACGAGACGAGCGCATCGAACTGATGCTGCTCCAGGCTCGCCCCAACGGACCGGAGAATTTCTTCGGCGGTAGACGCGTCGTCAACCAGCAGTTCGCGGCCTCGTGCCTTCGAAATGTCGCCGTATTCGTGTAGCTCACTTCCATCGCACGGACCGACGTGGACAAGATGGTGGTACCCAACACGACAGTCGCCGGCAGCATCGTCGTACGGCGACGGGCGAAAGCCCTGCAGGCGCCCAATCATGTCGATGCCGCGCGGCGAGGTCGAGTGGATGGCAGAACTCGGACCCGTTGGCGTTGCGGTCATCATGGACTCCGCGAGAACTCCGTCCCGGGCCAGTTCATACTGGCTACGCATCCGCGCCCGAACGGTACGCCGGACCGCCTCATATATGCACTGATTCTGTAGCGAGCGGAAAGCGATCTGGACGCCCTGGCTCACTAGCCAAGTTGCGGTCGGGCGGCCAGCCGAGGGGCGCGGCACACGATCCATCGCGTTCGATGCACGGTTCGCCTCGTATGTAGCGACGGCCGCGAGTTCGCGGAGCTCGTCGTTCAACTGGTCGGCCGTCAACCGTTGCACGAAGAAAAACTCGAGCACGTCCAGAATGAACTGGTCGGTGCCGACAGGCTCTTCACTCACCTGCGGACATCTCTCCGACCAGCCAAAGAGCCCTCCGCCCATAGCCGATGACGTCCGATCGGTCGTGGTCCGGTACTGATTTGCGATTGCGAGTCTGTTCGCCATTGTTATTAACCCTTCAAATGTCCGACGTAGTCGAGAAGTCCCGACGCGTGTAGTTCTACGATTTCGCCTGGAGAGGTCCAGCTCGGATCTACTCCAGAGAGGCTCAACCCGGCTCGACGAAGCGCTTCGAGCACCAGCTCCGAGCAGAAGAATGCCCCTTCGTTGTTGGTACCAACGCGCAGCTGACCAGCCCGACTCAAACACGCCTGACGGTCGTCGCCATCGAGACGGTTGCAGATCGCTCGAGCAAGCTGCCCGGGAGCTACTTGCAGCAATGCCCAACCGTCGTACGAGGTACCGGCATCCGCCTGTTCGTTTAAGAATCGAACGATCTGCGCGGCCTTTACTGGTGTCATGTCTCGATGCCGATACGCAACCGCAAGGCTGTCATCGTCGAGGGCTTCAGCGAGGCGTATAGCGCGCACACCATCGCCCACCGCCTCAACAACTATGTCGTCACCCACATACATCGCTGCGTGGCTGACCTCGGCACCGCTAACGGTTCGAATGGCGGCCGAGACAAGCTCCGTCGTCGTCGACAGAATGATGTCTCCTGGTTCGAGCACATTGCCGCCGATAGATCGCCCGCCAACGCCAGGGTCGAGTGGGATGTCACTTTGAGCCTCTGCCATAGTCAAGATCTGATCGATGTCCTCGATGACCTCGGCCGTCCCCAACGGTCGTGACTCGACGGGGATTGGAGCTGTCGAGCGGCGAGACGGAGGTGACTCGACCGTTTGGTCAAACGAATCGAACCGATCGGCAAGCTCGACCGCGCCGAGGTCGTACGACTTGGCCCGGCTCATGCTCGCCGCGATCTGGTCGAAGATGTCCTGTCCGTTCTTTGCCTTCGGCACACCACCCGCTTGAGGTGCGCTCGTCGGCGGCGGGCTTGCCGACACGCTTGGCTTCGGCTGAGGAGTGGGCGCTTGTGGTCGGGCGTCAACTTCCGATAGCGGATCGACCGCCGAAGGAGAGGGCTCCGACGATCCGGAAACGATCGACGAGATATCACGAAGTAGTTGGGCGTCGTCGAGGAGTTCCGGATCTGCACCAGCGCTTCCGCCACCATTCGATGCAACAGTGCCGCCGTTTCGGGGCCGGGACCGCTCGACGGTTGAGTCGGCACGCGGCCCTTCGACCATGGGAACTGGCAAGCCCGCGGCAGGAACGTCGTACCCGGTTGTCGTGTCGGCGCCGGACGGCTCGGTGTTGGACTGGCTTCGAGAGACGCGAACAGGCTCACCGAGGTCGAAGGAGCGCACTATCGTGCGGGCTCCCTGCTGCACTGCACTGGCTCGATGTCTGCTCATCGGTCTTGCTCCTTTGCGTTGTGTTGGACGGTGAGTCGAACCACCGAGTGCGGGTCGAGCACCATGACGAGCTCGTTGTCTCCGTGAGATAGAAGCGTCTCGGGACACGAGACACAGAGACTGTCCTCACTGGCCGCGACCGTGACTGCGAGCTCACCGTTTACAACTGCGACAGGTTCGAAACTCTCATCGACGGCGAGGGCGAGGCCGCGTACTTCGAACTCTGCTACGCCGGGTTCGCTCCGACTAAGGCTCGCAGAACGAACCCGTGGAGGCCGTTTCGCCCGTCTCGAAGACCGGATCGCATCAGCGAGCTCGCTAAAGTTCGTGCCCTTCTTGACCACATTTCCCAGGTCGACGTTTCGATCCTCCATACGTTCAAGGTCAGCTACTGAACGCACACCAACGCGTCGTAGCTCGCGCTTGGTCTCGTCATCAACCGGGACGTCTTCAATCGCGATGTCAGTCGAGGCAACCGGGTCCTTAGAGCTCTCACGGACCTGCCGATCGGTGATCGGCGATAGCTGGATCGAGATCTTCGAGGCTCCCTCTTCGCCGGGTTGAGCTGTGACGAACTCGACGTTCTCTCCGTTGTATGTGGGAAAGATCTGCAGGTCCATCGCCATGTCTTTCACGGTGTAGGACAGCGGCTTGTTGATGGCCTTAACACCGAGCGTCTCTCGTGTCTTGTCGAGCTCGACCACAAGCGCGTCCACGAACGACTCGAGCTTCCATGCGGAGTTCTCGTTCATGAGGACTCCTGTTCTGTCGGTGAGGGTGCCAATCCCACGACGTCGTCAGTGACCAGGTTCTCGTGCTCGAGATCGAGACTCGAGCTCTCGACGAGCGAGAATCGGAGGTTGTGACGGGCGTTTCCAAAGCCGGTCGAGACGTAATACAGCGGTGGGCTAGAGCCCAACGCTATGCCGTCTTCCCCCGGGAGAATATCGAGTTCGATGGGCATCTCTATCGACACCGTTTCGGGCACGAACCGAGCCCCATGTCGTCCACTTTCGTCCGACCAGCGAGCATCAAGCGCGCCGGGCACCATAAGCGCCAGATGTTGATGCAACGGCACCAACGCCTCATCGAGGTCGTCATACGGAGAACTCATGAAAGCGAGTTCCTTGCCTCGGAGACTGGCTGCAGCTCGACAGGAAGAAGGACGACCTTGGTCACGAACGTGACCTTGTACCCATCGAGTTCAAGGCCCTTCAGTTCGTCCTCGACCGATAGTGATCGACCAACAACGCCAGGGGACGTGTGTGACTTCATCCTTCGTTCTCCATTCCAACAAAAACGGCGTCTACGGGAAGGAGTAGTGGCTTTGGGATCGGCTCGAGTACGTCGACCGCTCCACGATCAGAGACCGACACCACTCGGTGGAGTGATACCTCGATTGGAGCCATTACAGGAAACACCCACAAGCTGCCGCGCTCTTCGGTTCGCCCGCGCAGCTCAATTGAGGTGCTGGCTTGGCGTTCGTACGGTGACGCGCAGGCCGCGACCGCATCGAGCTCGGCTGGGGTCCAGGAGATCCCAGTTCGGCTCAATGTCAACGCAGCAAGCTCGCTGGGGTCAAGCTCCATGCCACTCTTCAGGAAGCCGCCCCACACGACTTTCGAATCGGATTGCCGTGACTGGTCGTCGACGAGTTTGAATTTCGTTTCCATGCGTCCATTGCCGACACCGCTCTGACCGATCCGGTAGTAGTACCGAGTCGACGCGCTGAGCTCCCATCGGTTGAGGTCCGGTGCGCCGCCCTCCCAGATCCGTTGCCAGAAGGCACGGTGGCCAGTCGGGTCTGTAAGCGCAAAGGATTCCCCCGAACGATCCCCGAAGCCTGACACGACGAAGTCATCGACAACGCTGAGTTGCTGCACCGCACGAGTCGGAGTTGTGTAGACAGCTGCGTCACGACCGGTCCACAAGACGTCAACCGAGAGGTTGAGGTCCTTGGTAGAGGGAAGTAGCGCAGCCGTCGCAGCGTCGATGCGGAGGTCATGCGATCGATTCAGCCAAACATCCGATAGCTCGATCCGCCGTTCAAGAACAGGTTCGCCAGAATCAGCGTCACTGAACTCTAGGTGCGCCACCACATGGGCGATCGGCCGGTCGGGGCTCTCGAGAGCCGTCCCGAGCCGCAGCTCGAACACCAAATCGCCGCCCCTGCCGTAGAGGTTTCTCCGACCAAGTCCTGGGACATCATCGGGCGGGATCAGCGCCGCATCGATGCGAGCGTCGACGATGGGAGACGAGCTCAGCGCCCGGGTTCGGACGCTCGCAGCCCCTGAGAGGAACGGTGCCACACCGGCTCCCCCTCCCCCGTTTGCTCCAAGCAAGGAGATCAGAAGTTGGCGCTCGCCTGCGGACAGAGATTGCTTGATGCGGTTGTTGGTGACCTCTTCGGCCTGCCGTCGAGCGCCGGAGATCGCATGGATCAACCGAACCGGATGATCCATGTACGTCTCAAACATTTCGGGTGCCTTTTGCAGCAGAGGAGTCAGCGCCTTGAGCACCGGACCGGCAACGGCTCCAACAAGTCCTGCGATCATCGGACCGGTAAGCACACCACCGTCGACGGCAAGTGCGCCGGAGTGGCCGACCGGTCTCGGCCCAGCCATCGACGGATCACGAGCCACCACTGCCGGAGCGCATACGCATGGAGCCGGCGATACCGCCGACGCCGGAGCGGTGAACGTCGGCTGAGCGAGCGGGGTCGGAGCCTGCGCGGCACCAATGAGGCCTTTGAGTAGCGGTCCGATCATCTCCAAGACGCCGCCGACTCCGGCCTGAACGTTTTCATCACCAGCAAGCGACACGAGATCCTCGCCAAGCGGCGCAAGCTGGCCTAGGAGTCCGCTGAGTTCACTCCAGAACATCGCAGAGCTAATTGGCTGCTCGTCTGCGCTGAACGCGATCGCCCGTGAGCGTTGGTCGGCTGCCCCTTGGGCCCGTGACATGTTCATCGGAGTTCCGAAGTCGGGCGTGGTTGCCATAGGAAGATAGATGCTTCGAACGCTCGACCACGCTGGCGAAGTACCTTCTGCATCCTTGAATGACAGCAGTTGGAAGAACTGGTTGTCACGAGTGACAAGGGACGGGTCGACCTCGATGTCGAACCACGTTTGAAAAGCACCGGTTCCGACCCGTTCGAGCATTCCGCTGCGGTGGCTGACATGATCAATCACCTCGCCCATGGGCGTCGACGACCGGTCCGACCCAAGCAGCCACTGGAAGAAGCGATTGCTGCCCGTGTCGACCCGAATGGTTGACGCAGAGTTTCCGGGGTTCACCTCGACGATTCGTGCGAGCGCCATACGTCGTCATCACCCTTGGGCTCCGGCAGCATCGGCGGCCGGCTGGAGAGCGGCAACGCCACCATCGCCGTACATCTGAGCGAAGTTGTCCATCTTGAAGTAGTCGGACTTGAACTGAATGTTCACCTTGCCCGTCAACTCGGCGAACAGTTCGTCGTTCGCAGTCTGGTTACTCGTGACGACGTTGATGTTGGTGTTGGTGTTGTTGATACTGGCGCCACCGAAGACACCAAAGCCGTACGATGCCTCAACGGTGTTCACGTTCGTGTTCGTATTCGAGAACGTGTCGGCGCTGTTGCGCGAAGCAGTTATGCGGAACTTGACCCCGGCTTCAACCTCACCCTTGTCAATAACAAGGCGGCTGACACCCATCAAGATGACCTCACGAAGAGCGGCTCGATGCTCCTTCGCCATCGCGATCTTCGCCTCGACGATCTTCGCCTTCACTTCGGCATCGTCCATATCGACAGGCTCGCCCTCAGGCGTACTGAGCACCATCTTTGAACTACCGTCGGCATTCTGCTCCATCGTCATGCCGTACTGCGGCGATGGCGATTCGACCAAGTAAGCGAAAGCGTCCTCGTCAGCGACTTGCTTGATGAAGTCCGCCGATGTCTTTGTTGCCTCGCGGAGAAGTCGGATGTAGTCGTCGGTCTGGGCCTTGCCGACTGCCAGATTGGCGTCGAACACCGACTTCAGTAGGTCACCCACAAACTTGGGGAAATCGACGGAGTCGACTAGATCCTCGAATGCATCGACCGAGTTATCGAAACCCGGATCGTAATCTTCGAAGTCCTCCACAAGTGCTCGTGCGACGGGGTGCGGTTCGCTCAACGATGCGACGTTCTCTTGCACGACGTCCAGATAGACCTGTCGCTGCTCGGTGAGCGGCATTGCCTTGAACGAGGCGCTCCGTGACAGCGTGTCACGCGCTTGCTCTCGAGCAAGGTCATGTACGGCGTTTGGAATTGACTTAGCCATGAGCTTGCCTCCTTTCGGTTGTTAGAAGGACCAGTCGTCAGCGCCGCCAAAGCCAGCTGGCACCCCAACCGGGGAACCATTCATGCCTGGTATTGCGCCGTAGTCCGCCATGGGGTCTGCCGCTGGATTATTCGAGTTCCCAAAGAGCGAGCGGGCCGAATCCTCGGCTTGCTCGCTAGCGATGATGAACGCCTCAACGTGACTTACGAGCGACGAGAATTTCGCATCGTCAGCGATCGATGCACCGTCATACTCCGCAACAGCCGTGAGGATCTGGTGGCCATAAATTGCCTTGCTGACCAACGACGTTGTTGCGATGCTGCTGCCTCGATCTTCCTGAAGAAGGTTTTCAACGGCACGCCAGTATGAGGTCGAGTTGGTTTGGCCGAACTGTTGAACGACTTCGGGTTCAGAGAACAACCGTCTGATGATGAAGTCGAGCTCGTTGTACATCACCGGGGCCATCGCCTTTGCTAACCCGAAGGTCTGACTCGACAAGTTGTATTGCAGGTCTTCGATGACACGACCGAGGGGGATGCGAGACACGTATTCAGCGGGACGATCCGACCGCTCCACTTTCTCGATGTATCGAACGGTCTCGACCATCAGCGAGTCCCAGAGTGTCGAGAACGTTTGGTTATGGCTCGCCTGGCCAAAGATCTCGGTGCTCCCGTAGTCGAACACCTGCCGGTAGAACATCAGGCGATCTTCTTCGCGCGTCCTTGTCGAGTTATCCGCTCCCGGCACTGGGAACTCATACTCGTAGCCGTACTGGTGCAGCGCTTTCAAAAGGCCAGCGCTTCTTGGATTGAACGGTCGACCGCTTCGATCCCGATTTCTGCTTTTCTCGAGGAGCAGATTTGCTGCGTGGTAGCCACCGAGCTGATCGCCGATCACCATCACGTAGAAGAGCTGGGCCGCACAGTGCACGTTCGAGCGATCGACGGCGGAGCTATCGCGTGGTTCTTTGTGATACACGACGGCGTAGTCGAGTGGCGTCGTAGCGGTACTCGCCAACTCGATCGAATGAGTAGTCCGGCTTCGATAGTTGAGGAGCGCAGAACTTACGAGGGAGTCTCGGTTTGAGTCGGTTAACGCAGGCCCGTCTCCATCGAAGTACGACTGCAGATGGGTCCGTTCCTCCGGCGACACGGAGATCGCAAGCGAAGCGATCGCCTGGTCAACCTGAAAGATCGGTTCACGCCGAAAGGTGAAGTCTTCGATGAACTCAGTGAGCGATTCTCGGAACGCCCCGCTTGCGAAGCTGAAGTTCGTTGCGGGTCCAACGGTAAGTAGGTACGTGTTCCATTCGAAGTCTGGACCCTCTTCGGCATCGGTGTCGGTCTCGACCCGCTTGCGTTCTACATAGTTCTGAGCGGCGAGTTCGAGGATGAACGGGTAAAACAGCTGAGCACCAGTATTGCCGTCCGAGTCGGTGAGCCAGTCTGCGATCGCTTCGTCTTCGGTCAGTTCCACGAGATAGACGGCCATCGCATACAAGAAGTTGAAGAAGACATCCTCGTTGAGGATGGACCGCTCGTTCAGTGGCAGAGACATGTCCTTCAACAATCGCTGCACTCTGGTCATCCGACCGATCTCGCCGGCACGAGACAGCAGCAAGTCAAGCGAGATCGCATCGTTGGGATACCGGTTTGGCGTGTCCGGAGTCTGCAGGAACGGATCTCCAATCAACTTGCGGAGGCCGTCTAACCACTCGGCGTAGCGCTTGTTGTCGCCACCCTCAACCGGAATCGCAAACCGGACGGTTGAGAATAGCTCGGCGGTCTCTTCAATCGCCCGTGTTGCTTGAGGGTCCAAAACCGGCTCACGCTCGCGTGCCGACAATGTCGGCACCCCGAGTTTGAAACCGTTGCTCTTGTGGTCTGTATGAGTCATGGCTACCGCCTTGATCCTTCCAATTCGTAGTTCAGGAGTTTGATTGCGTCAGTGAGATTGATCGTTCCGAAACCGGACCGGTCGTTGCGCCGGTTTCGGTCAAGGCCGTCTGATGAGTTCGCCAGGATGTACTTCACCTGGGCGTCAGTCAGTTCGGTCGCCTGGTCGAGGGCAACCGACTTCAAGAGGGCGCAAGCTCCGGATACGAAGGGCGCGGCCTGGGAGGTTCCGGAACTTGCTGCGTAGCCACCATCCCGGTAGGAACTGAGAATCTCAGACCCCGGTGCAAGAACGGAGATCGGAGCGCCATACGAGGAGTACTCAGCTAGTTGCCCGGACCGGTCGATGGCGCCCACGGCAATCACGCCGGGCAATGCACTCGGGTAGTAGCGGTTGTTCGCTCCGTCGTTGCCTGAGGCCGCAACAATGGTCACACCCTTTCGAAGCGCATACTCAACAACGTCTGCATGTGGCAGACCGCCTCCACCGTGTCTGATTCCGAGACTCATGTTGATGACGTCGGCGCCCTGGTCGACTGCCCATTTGATTCCGGCATTGATGTTGTCGACGAGCCCAGCTCCGACAAGTGACTCGCCTTGGCGCAGGGCGGCAAGCACGCGGACGGCAAGCACGTCACAACCGGGCACCACCCCAGTAGGCATCTTCTTACCCGCTCCAGCGACGATGCCGCTGACGTGTGTGCCGTGACCGACTTCATCGGGGGCAACATCATCTACTTCGTACAAGTCTCCAACGAAGCCCGTTGTGTCGAGCCCGTCGAAGTCGACCATGTCTTTGCTGCGCCGGACTCGACCAACGAGTTCAGGATGTTCCCCATCAACGCCGGTATCCAGAATTGCAACTGAAATTGAGGGGTCGCCCTTGGTAATCGCATGGGCATACGGAAGACCGATTGCGTCGCCCGCCCATCGAGACCCTCGTGCCGACGATTGAGAATGCGAGCATCGCGGCACTGCCGTCCGACCAACTCGACCAAGTCGTACCCATTCAACCTGTGGAAGTGCCCGCAACTCATCGACGATTCCGGCGGGTACTCGACGAAGGTCCTGCAGGATGATCCGGTAGGTCCGATCGAGCCCTGCGAGACGCTCATCGTCGTCAGGATCATCATGTGCGAGCGAATACTCGGCCGTCACCCAGAATGCGAGTCCAGCGTCTCGAAATATGCGATCGACGTGAGCATCGACAGACTCGACCACGTTGGTCTTGTCCGAGATGAAGCGCTCCCAATAGGGAACCGCAGCGTCTAGCGGACGCCGCAATCGCATCACGAGGTGGGGTTTCATATCGTGAACCTACGGACGCGGTGTCGCCGCGGCGTCGCTGATCTGTGTCCGCCGCGTCACCGTGGCGTCACCGCCTGACCCAAACCCCGGCTGGTGAGCAAAAGTCTGAGTCGCGGCACTCTCGAGCATCTCGGCAATTTCGCGACCTGGCGCTAGACCGAGCTCTGCGTTCAGCAGATGAGACCACGCGTCGAACTGCTGCATGGCTGCCGCTGGATCCCCTTCAGCCAGGTGCGCTTCGATTAAGAGCGAACGAGTGTTTTCGCGAAGAGGCGCAATAGCAATCCCTTGCCAGGCCAGGTCGATTGCTCGAGCGTGTTGAGCCGCGTGGAGATATCCACGACATCGATCTTCGATTGCGTGTATGACCTGTTGTCTGTATCGCTCTCGATCTGTGGCAAGCCACTCGTCATACCATCCGGGAAGAAGTTCTAAGTCGGCTGAGGCTGCCCGAGCATCACACTTTTGCTCGAGGTGCTCGAGGTCGAGCCGAACGAGCGGGTGTAGCCAGATGCTCGAGGCATCTGAACACAGCAGGTCTCCGACCTTGCGTTGGACACGCCAAAGCGACGACCTCAGATTTGCGGCGGCACGATGCTCGGAGTGCTCAGGCCAGAGGTTGCCGAAAACGTAGGATCGCCTAAGTCGGCTAGGACCGCGAAGCGCTACGAACGCAACGAGTCTCTGCTGGCTCGGAGCAAGGTGGACCGGGATAGCCCCCATATCGCAGCGAAACCCACCAAGTAACTCGAGTCGAATGTCGTCAGCTTGTATTTGTGGCCCCATGTCAAACTCCCGCTCGTGTGTCGTCGAAGACTCAGAGCGCGGTGGGCAACTGGTGATACAAGATTCATTCGGAAACGATCTGAGCGAGCGCTACATCATTCCGGGCAGCGGATAGCGGCGCCGTTGTGCCTACCTGGGCCGATCCTTCTGGCACACTCATACCGTGAGTGAAACCGCCAAGACCCCGATCACCGTGCTCGGCGGGTGGCTAGGTGCAGGTAAGACAACGATGGTCAATCGCCTGCTCGCCGCCACGAACGAGCGCCTCGCAATCATCGTGAACGACGTTGGCGACGTGAACGTCGATGCCGAGTTCCTTCGCGAGGAGGCCGGCGACGACAGTGTGATCGAGCTGACCAATGGCTGTGTCTGCTGCAAGATCGGCGACGACTTGCAGTCGACCATCTACCAACTCACCGCTCGCACGCCCGCGCCAGACCGCATTGTGCTCGAGGCCAGCGGCGTTGCTGACCTCTTTCCCATCACTACGTATCTCGATCACTCCAAGGTGACGATCGACGCCGTGATCGCACTCGCCGATCCCGACAACTTCGCGTACCGGTCGTCTGGCCCGCCGTACGGCTCGCTTATGCGGGCCCAGCTTGCTGGAGCTGATCTCGTCGTCGCAACCAAGCTCGACCTCCTCCCCGCCGACCAGCACGACGCGGCGCTGGACGGCCTTCGTGAGTTCACCAAGGCACAAGTCATCCCCGCGAGCGCCGACCCGAACTGGCTCAACACGGTCATGCTTGGGAGCCACGCAAACGAATCTGTTCCAGGCCTTCACGCCGCCGCTGCCCCGGTCGCCACGGCCACGTGGCGACCAAGCGGACCCGTCGACGCCACCGCGCTTCGGTCAACACTGCGCCGATCTGGACTTCTACGCGCAAAAGGCACGCTGTCCACCGAAGCGGGGGCAATTCGCGTTCACCTGGCTGGCGGTCGCGTCACGATCGAGCCGCTCACTGTCGAGGCTGCCCCGGTCAACGCACTTGTTCTCATTGGCGACAGCACCGAGCAGCTCAAGAACGTCCTATCGACTCTAGAAACGACCGCCATCTGAGCTCATACTCTTGAGATAGCTGGCGAGAAATTAGCGGAACGAGGTTCGTGCAATGGCAACAGTCCTGGTCAAGGTTGCAGCAGCGCTCGCACTACTGGGGGTGATGTGGTTTCTGCCCATGTGGGCTGCACTTTTGCTCGCGCTTGTGGGGCTTCCGTTCATTGGCCGGCTAAACGTGGCCCAAGGTCGCCTTGCGATCGGTGGCGGGTTTGGACACGTGCACACGTTCCAACATGTCGAGGGCATGTCCGTTCCACAGTGCAGTAAGTGCGGCGCCTGGGACGAGTAATGCGTTGTCTCCCCTGACGGCTAGATGAGTGCCGGGCTTCGGCCCCGTTCGTTCTCATGGGCGGGCCGCCGCGTCCGAAACCACTCGGCGATCGCTATTCCAAGCGGAGCGGACAACCAAATGCACACCAGAATTGCGCCGCCCTCGATGTTGCGCATCAGCGGTCCGAGGACAAAAAGCATGACGCGGAAGAGCCAAAATGCGCCCCACATCGAGCCGAGGAAGCGAAACATCCAGACGCGATGCGCACCGATGTCGCCTGAACGTGCGGTTGTGGCCGTCTTGATCGCGCATCCGTACACAAAGAACGCCATCGTGAAGAAGCCGAGCATCGACCACACTCCGCCGTACGCCGAAACCGAGCTGTGCTCACCTGCGAGCAGAACTGCACAGAGCGTTCCGAGAGTCACGGCACCAAACGTGACCCGACCAAGGATCCGGTGCCGAGACGCGTTTGTGCCAGTGCCGGGTTTAGCCAGCTGAACGTGTGCCAGCACAAACGCCAGACTGTTGAAGGCAATGTGCACGAACAGCAGCGACCGACGCAGGGTTGGGCCATTGGCGAATCGCTCATGGAAGGCGACACCCCATGCCGGATGACTGTCGTAGTTGTCGGCGATCGAGCACGCGTTGTCCGGACAGGTGGCAAGAGCCGCCGGAAGCTCGCCTTGACTCGAGACACCTGCATTGTCGAGCAGATCGTAGATACTGACGAAAAACGCTATTGCGTCGCCCTGACCGCGCACGAAGTACCCGAGGTTCAACACCAGCATGAGCCCAATGCCAACTAACGAGAAACCTCGCCAGTTGGACACCTTCAGGCCATAGGCCAGCAAGCCCGCCCACACCACCAGCGCTCCATAGAACAGCAACGTTTCAACCGGCATGTTTCCCCCGAACCTGTTAGCAACCTGATGAGTACGGCAGCGAACCCGCCGAACGGAACCGTTGCGGGTCTTCGCTCTGTATCTGCTTCCACCGACGCAGCGCAGCCTTTTCCTCGGTCGACAGCGGTTGGCGGGCCGCCGCGCGACGCTCGATCTCACGCCAGTGAATTCTCGGTTCGGGGGGCCAACCCGTGCCTGCCGTTGGAGAGCCCGACGCGGTGAATGCGCGGGCCGTCGATCTGGCTGCTCTCGCTACAGTCGGCTGACGACGGTGGGCGTAGACCGACTCGCGCTTGTGGCGACCAGACACGTCAAGCGGCGAGAGAAACTCCTCCATAGGGACCTCGACGAGTTGGCGCTCCGCTGGAGCGGTGTGTGACTCCGACTTCCGCCGGGCTGCCATCACCCCAGCGACCGCAAACAATGCTGCTCCAACGATCGTCCCGAGAACCGCGAGCACCAACAGTGCGTCGACCCATCGATTGTTCGCTGTCTCGACCGGCAGCGCTTGCGTACGGTCGCCGTCCACGACGAGGACGTCAAGGGCGGTCGTACCTCGGTCGAATCGATCCGCCACATCGATGCTGACCGCTACCTCCGCCGTCGTAACGGGCTGCTGGTACTCAACGACAGCGATGTAGTCGCTAGCGATACTCGCCTGGGCTCGCACCTCGTCGATTCGAAGAATGGCGACGGTTTCGCTGATTCCGTTGGTGCGGGCGTCGCTATTGCGACGCACATCGTCCTGTAGGGCAACAGTAAAAACGAGAGACAGCGCGAAAAGCGGCGCACCAACGAGCACGAGCCAGCCAATTCGATCGTTGGTGCTGGGTGCGCCTGCCATAGTCCACTTTACCAGGATGGATGTGCCCTGCGTCACAATACCGTTTCTTGGCCCTGAGAACGTGCCCGTCAAAGAACGCGAAAAGGCCCTGCCAGTGGCGGGATACCGGCAGGGCCCTTCCGAGCGTGTGCGCCGAAGCGCAGTGAATTAGCCCTTCAAACGGGTGTTCTCCGGATCAAACGCTGAACCGGTGCCCACAACGGTGCATGGGAACAGTTCGTTCATGTACATGACCTTGAGCTGCGTGCCCGGTGCGGCGTGCTCGGCTGGCACGTAGCCAAGGAGCAGGTTCTTACCAACGCTTGGGCCGTATCCAGCGGTCGTGACACGGCTGACACGGCCATGGCTGTCGACAATGCGCTCGCCATCGGCGGTCAGGATTGGCTCGTTGCCACCCTGCATCCAGCGCTTGCGGCCCTGACTGTCGGTGTTGTCATCGACGGTGAGAGTAACGCAGTGGACTTCCGGGTCACCCGCTTCGCGAGCGGCCAAGTAGGCCTCCTTGCCAATGAAGTCAGCAGCCTTAACCTTCGGTCGGGCCAAGCCAGCCTCGAGTGGGTTGTACTCGCTCTCGAGCTCGGCGCCCATGAGGCGGTAGCCCTTCTCGATGCGACCGGTAACGGCGTAGACGCCCATGCCGGTCGGGCGCAGACCGTGGTCCTTGCCGGCGTCCATGATTGCGTCCCACAGTGCTGGGCCGTTGTCCCAACCGGTGTAGATCTCCCAGCCGGTGTCGCCTACGTAGGAGACACGGAAGAGGGTGCAGGCAATGCCGGCGATCTCGACGTTGGTGACCGAACCGTATTTGTTGCCCTCGAAGCTGAGATCAGCATCGGTGAGCTGGCTCAAGATGGCCTCAGCGTTCGGTCCCCAAAGTCCGAGCGTCGTCGTGGTGCGGCTCAGGTTGGTGAAGGTGACCGACTCGTCTTCTGGAAGGTACTTCTTGATCCAATACTCGTCACGGCCGCCGTCGAACGCGCCGGTCACGATGCGCACGGTGTCTTCGCCCGTCTGCATCATGGTGAGGTCGGAGTGGAAGCCACCGTCTTCGTTGAGCCATGGGGTGTAGGCACTGGTGCCGACGCCCTTGCACACCTTGTTAACGGCAAGCTTCTCGGCGAAGTCGCAGGCACCTGGTCCGGTGAGCTCGAACACCTGGAAGGCGCTGAGGTCGAACAGGCCAGCGTTCTCACGCATGTTGAGGTGCTCGCCGTTGATGATTGGGCTCCACCAGCGGTTGTCCCATTCGACTTCGCGCTCTTCGAGGCCGTAGCGCTCGACGAGGTCGGCGTTGGAGGTGTACCACTGGGCACGTTCCCACACACGAGCCTGGAAGAACATGGCGCCGAGTGCTTCTTGGCGACTGTAGTACGGCGACTGCACGAGGTTGCGGCGGCCTTCCCACTGCTCTTGTGGGTGGACGATGCCGTAGGTCTTGATGAAGTGCTCGTCGGCGCGGCTCCAGATGTGGTCGTCGCCACGCTCTTCTGGGTAGAAGCGTGCCAGGTCAGAAGCATGTGGGTCGATGACGCGTGGGTAGCCGTAGGTCATCCACTCGGCCACAACCTGGGCCATGCCCGGGCCCTCCTTGACCCAAACAGCTGCTGCCGACCACAGGTTGCGAACCTCAACGGTTTCGCCGAGGCATGGCATTGCGTCTGGAGTAAGCGAGAGCAGACCGTTGATGGCGTACTTGATCTCGGCGTCGCCAAGGAAGTCCATCAGTTCGATTGCGGTCTCCATCTGAGGATCGAAGTCCTCCTGGGTGAACGGCATCTCGGTTGGGGTGAGTGCTGCTTCTTCGTTCGATGGGATGTCGTCGGGGTGGTGCAGGATGGCGCGGTGACCGTACGAGCCAACCTCCATCGAGCCTGACGACTGACGCTCGTAGCAGAACGTGTCCATGTCGCGAACGATCGGATAGCCAATCTCGTTGTTTGTCTCCGCAAGGATGTCCATCGGGCCGACGTCGGCCATCTGGTGAACTGCTGGGACGAGCGGAATGGTTGCGCCGGCCATGTTGGCCACGCGGTTACTCCACACACCACAGGCAACGACGACGTAGTTGGCTTCGATCGTGCCGCGGCTCGTGACGACAGCGCTGACCTTCTTCTGGCCGTTCGGTGCGTCGACGGTTTCGACGTCGTTGACCTCGGTGTTCGCAAACACCTGAAGTACGCCCTTGTCCATAGCTTCGTTGCGGAAGAGGGTGCCGGTGTCGAGCGAGTCGACCACCGAAACGGTTGGGCAGTGGAAGCCACCCATGATGACCTCTTCGTTGATGAACGGAACGAGTTCCTTCACCTGTGCTGGAGTGAGGAGCTCGGCTTCAACGCCCCAAGCGGTTGCGCTTGTCATGCGACGGTTGAGCTCGTCCATGCGCTCCTGGGTCCGTGCAACCTCGATGCCACCGGAATCGACCGAACGGTCGAGGTCGCGGTACTGGTTGGCCGATTGGACACCGAGGAGCGCCATCTCCTTGTTGTGGTCGACTGGGAAGATGAAGTTTGATGCGTGGCCGGTCGAACCGCCGGGGTTCGGCAGCGGGCCCTTGTCGATGAGGACGATGTCGTCCCAACCAAGTCGGCTGAGGTGGCCGACGAGGCATGAGCCGACAATGCCGGCTCCGATGACGACCACGTTGGCCTTTGATGGAAATTCGCTCACTGGGTATCCCCTGGGTTGTGCTCGTCGATGAGCCCGTACAAATTCTGATAGACGGCTGATATATCAGCTGTGTATCTCAAGAAGACTAGAGGCGGTGACTGGTTCGCGCAAGCGCCAAGATCGTTCGCGCAGCAACAGGCGGCGGCGTTGTTGGCAACATCCTTTCGGCTTCGTCGTACAGGTTCCGGCGGTCCGACCAGATCACGGCTCCGCCAAGTCCTAGCATGAGCGAATGTCGTCTCGATTTGGTTCTCGCCATGCCCATCCGTTCTTGCTGTTGGCACTGCTTGCACTCATAGCCGCAGCGTGCGCGTCGAACAGCACCGACTCATCGACAGCGGCAGAGTCGACCACCACCGCTCCCCCAGAAACCACCGCCCCCGCCGAGGACGACAGCGACGGCGAGGAGCCCTCCTCGACAACCAGAGCAGAACCGGCCATCGACGACGAAGAAGTAGAGGCAGAGGCGGAGGTCGAGCAGGCTGACGATGGTCCAACGGGCAAGGCCGGGGCGTTTGATGACGTCACACAGACCGTGGCGGACTTCGTTGGGTCGAAAGGACTCAACGGCGCAGGCCTTGTCGTTGTCGAGCGCGACAAAGGAGTCGTGTACGAACAGTATTTCGGCGACTTTGACGCCGACCGAATCAGCCTTATCGCATCATCATCGAAGATGATCTCCGCCGGCGTGCTCCTGCGCCTTGACGAGCAAGGCCTTCTCGATATCGACACTCCGATCGAACAGACTGTCGCGTGGACCGGCAATAACCCCGACATCACCACCGCTCAGCTCCTCTCGAACAGCTCAGGACTCGTTGGCCTCGGGCCAGATCTGTTGTACAACCCCTACTTCTGCCAATGGGGCGTCCCAGGCACACTGCAGGACTGTGGCGAGACCGTCTTCTCCACGCCGAACGATGATGCGGACCAGGTAGCTCCCGATAGCGAATTCCGGTACGGCGGAGCACAGTGGCAGGTCGCCGGCGCTGTCGCAGAGCTTGTGTCAGAGAGGCCGTGGAACGAGCTGGTTCAGGACACCTACGAAGCGTGCGACGTTCCATCACTTGGCTACATCAGCCTCGGCGCAGTGCTCGACGGCACCCCGGGCTACCCGGTGAAGTTCGCTGGCGATCCAACGTCGGTTACCTACTCAGATAACCCAAACATCGAAGGCGGCGCACACATCACCGCCCCCGACTACGCGAAGCTGCTGCTCATGCACCTTCGCGGCGGCATGTGCGGCGACACCCAGGTTCTCACCCAAGACTCGCTCGACACGATGCACGCCGATCGAGTCGCCGCCGCCTACGACGGCGCAGCTGGTGTCGACACGGGCTACGGCATGGGTTGGTGGGTCGACCGCTCCACCGGCCGCATCAGCGATGGCGGAGCGTGGGGAACCGTACCCTGGCTCGATCTCGACGATGGCTACGGTGCGTTTCTTGTTATCGAAGATGACTCCTCAACAGGTCAAGAGCTCAAGGGCCAGATCGAGGAGCTCGTCGCAACCGCGGTTACCTCAAGCTAAGCCGCACGTGACCATTACTCAGTACAGCACAGCGACTCAGCGCAGCACAGCGCGCTGTCGATCGCGACTCCGCCGTGCGTGTCTACTCTTTGGGACGCTGAGCGTGCTTGCAACTGCATGCTCGTCTCCCACGGAGGTCTCGGCCGCCGACAGAGCGAAGGTATTCGGCGAAGTCACCAATGCGGTCACATCGTTTGTCGATGAGGCGCAGCTTGACGGCGCCACCCTCATCATCGTCGAACGCGATGAAGGCGTCATCTACGAAGAATACTTCGGAGCGTTTGACGCCGAGCGCGTGAGCCTTATCGCCTCAGCCTCAAAGATGATCTCGGCAGGGGTGCTCCTGCGGCTCCAAGAGCAACAGCTGCTCAATATCGAGGCACCCATCGAACAAGTCGTCGGCTGGGAAGGGAACAACCCAGATATCACTACCGCCCAGCTCCTCTCGAACAGTTCTGGTCTTGTCGGAATCGCACCCGACCTCTACTACGCGCCGTATGCGTGTCAATGGGAGTCCCCAGGCACGTTGCAAGCCTGCGGCGAAACCATTTTCACGACCACTGACGATGACGCCGCCCAGACGGAACCCGACACCGGGTTTCGCTATGGCGGCGGCCAATGGCAAGTCGCCGGAGCCGTCGCCGAAACGGTGGCCGGAGAATCGTGGAACGAACTCGTACGCAAGACGTATGCAGCCTGCGATGTCTCGTCCCTCGGCTACATCAGCCTCGGTTCGCTCCTCGACGGATCATTTGTGTACCCAACCGCGTTTGGCGGTGACCCCACGTCCGTGGCTCCGTCCGACAACCCAAACATAGAGGGCGGCGCATACATCGCTGCTCCCGACTACGCGAAGCTTCTGCTCATGCACCTTCGCGGCGGAGTGTGTGGTGACACGCAAGTGTTCTCGCAGGAGTCGCTCGACACCATGCACGCCGATCGCGTGGCAGCAGCATACGACCAACCCGGCGACACGGGGTATGGCATGGGTTGGTGGATGGATCGTTCGACCGGCCGCATCAGCGATGGGGGCGCATGGGGCACCATTCCATGGCTCGATCTCGACGATGGGTACGGAGTAGTGCTCGTGCTCGAGGATTCGGGAGCAAACGGGCAGACACTCAGGGCTGAGATCGAGGGGCTCATCGCACGAGCTGTCGTCGGCGAGTAGCGTACGACCGATGGCCGTACCGAATAGAACGCTGTCCAGCGGTGCCGAGATGCCAGGCATTGGCCTGGGTACGTTTGGGTCCGATCACGTGTCCCCCGCTGCGGTTGCGAATGCGGTTCGCCTTGGGCTCGACCTCGGCTATCGACATATCGACTGTGCATCGGTCTATGGCAACGAGGCCGAGATCGGCCAGGTCTTCGCTTCGACCGACGTGCCTCGCGACCACTTGTGGATCTCGTCGAAGGTCTGGAATGACAGCCATGATCGCGTAGCTGCGTCGTGTGAGCAGACGCTCCGCGACCTCCAGGTCGACTACCTCGATAACTACTTGGTGCATTGGCCATTCCCAAACTCACACGCCGCGCACGCCGACGTCGATGAACGCAACCCCGACGCGGTTGCCTTCAACACCGAGGCCTACCTGGAGACGTGGGAGCAGATGGAGGGCCTTGTCTCGCGCGGCCTTGTGCGCCATATCGGAACCTCGAACATGACACCAGCGAAGTTCGATGCAGTGCTCCCTTCGATGGCGATCACGCCGTCAGTGAACGAGATGGAGCTTCATCCGCACTTCCAGCAGCCCGAGTTCATTGCGTATCTCCGAGACTGCACGATCGAGCCAATTGGCTTCTGCCCGCTGGGTTCACCAAACCGCCCCGAACGCGATCGAACGAGCGCTGACACCTCCCCAACCAAAGACACCGCTATTGCCGAGATCGCTCACAAGCGTGGCGTGCATCCGGCCACGATCTGCATCATGTGGGCGATCGCCAACGGACATACCCCAATTCCGTTTTCGACGTCCGAGCGAAACCTTGCATCGAACCTCGCAGCGGCGTCAGCCGAACCGCTGTCCTCCGAGGAGATCGCGATAGTGGGTGCTGCAGACCGCGATTGCCGACTCATCAAAGGCCAGGTGTTTCTGTGGAAAGACGGTCAGTCATGGACCGATCTTTGGGACATCGACGGCGTTATCGCGTCCTAGCCCACGTACTCTTCGAACCACTCGTTCGTGAACGTTCGGTTGGGATCCAGCGACTCGACGAGCTGCAGGAAGCGAGGGCGGTCGACGTAGGACGACATGTCGAACTGGCTCGGGTCGAACACCTTGCCCCAATGTGCTCGAGCGTCTAGGCCCGTAAGCGCGTTAGCGACATCTTGGGCGGCTGCATCAGCAGCGGCCTGATCGGGCACCCACGTGAAATGCATGGCCATCGAGTCTCTGCCCGTGTGCGGGCTCATCCATTGCGTATCGCCAGCAACGGTCCGAAGCTCCGAGACCATCATTGCGTCTTTGATCTTCCCCTCGATCGCTGCGAGGGCCTCGATCGCCTCAGCTGCATAGCGGCGATCTACGAAGAACTCCGATTGGATCTCATCACCGGCACTCGGGGTGAAGTCGAGCTTAAAATGTGGCAATCGGTCGACTGCTGCCCCCGGCACACCAAGCTGATCAGTGCATGCCTCCGGATCGAGCTCGCGGAGTGGGTGTTGCTTGTCGGTGGCCTTCGCCAAGGCCTCCAGCACCGCGGCGCTTGCTCCAGGCATTGGCTCGTCGATTCGCGACTTCACCCAGAGTTGCTCGATGTCGCGCCAGCGCGTGAACGCACTGACGCTGTAGCCGGCAGCGAACACGGCGTCGAAGTTTTCGATCATCGACCGGATGGGCAGGTCGTTGTACACGGTTTGCGTCACCTGGAATGCAGGCACGACGTCGATGCTCACTGACGTGACGAGCCCCAGGGCTCCGAGTGATACGACGGCGCCGCCGAATGCCTCATCACCACGGGAGAAGTCGACGAGCTCCCCGGTGCCGGTCACCATCTGAAGTGAGCTGACCGCCGAGGCAAGGTTCTTGTTCGCGTCACCCGAGCCATGGGTGCCGGTAGCAATAGCCCCCGCTATCGAGATGTGCGGGAGCGACGCGAAGTTCGTGAGCGCCAGACCGAGCGGAGAGATCAGCTCGGCCAAGCGGCCGTACGTCATCGACGCGTTGACGCGCACGCTGGTGCGGTCGGCGCTGAACTCGAGGAACTCGGGAAGTTGCCGAGTGTCGATGATCGTCGGGGCGTCAGAAATCCGGGTGAACGAGTGCCGACTGCCGAGCGCTCGCACCTTTGTTGCGCCGGCAATGAGCTCTTGTGCGTGGCTAAGCGAGGTGGGAGCCACGATGTTCTCGCCGTTGAAGGTGATGTTCCCGGCCCAGTTCTTCATTTCGACAGGCTAGTCGTCAGCGAAAGCCCGACTGGTGGCTCAACCGCTGCAATAGACGTCTGATATATCAGTCGTGTATCATGGCGACGTGAGCACGACCGAACTTCCCGGCACCGAACCTGAGTCCCTCGGCGAGCAGGCGTACATTGCGCTTCGTCAAAAGATCGTTCGACTCGACTTTGCGCCCGGCGATGTGCTCCGCGAGAACGAACTCCAAGAATCACTCGGCCTCGGCCGAACGCCGATTCGAGAAGCACTCCTACGCCTCCAACGCGAGCACTTCGTCACCGTCATTCCGCGCCGCGGCATGTTCGTCAGCGGAATCGAAGTCGAAGAACTGTCGATGCTGTTCGAAACCCGCGCCGTCCTCGAGCCGTACGCTGCCCGACTCGCCGCTCTTCGAGGAACCCCAGCGCAGTGGGACGATATGGAAGCCACCCTCGAGCAGACCGGAAATACAGGCCTCGACGATGAAGCACAACTTGCGCTCGATCGCCGTTGCCACGAAATCATTTGGACTGCATCAGGTAATCGGTTTCTCCTCGACACGCTCGATATGCTCTATGCCCAAAGCGATCGGCTCTGGCACCTGTATCTGTCTGACGTTGCTGATATGCAACACGCCGTCGACGAACACCAAGCAATTCTCGCCGCACTCCGATCTGGCGATGGCGACACCGTAGCGACGCTCGTTGAGACCCACGTTCAGAGCTTCGACACCCAGATTCGAAACGTCGTTACCGCCCGCCTCACTGCGCCGCTGAACCAGTAGCAACCACCACAACCAATCACGAGTGCGCAAGACTCGTCAGGAAGTGGGAACTCCGCAGATGATTGGGACGTACTAGTTACATGTTGCGAATTACGACCATCCTTACACTGGCCCTCGCACTCCTCGCGACGTCGTGCGGCGGGGGCAGTGAAATCGACACCGTCAACGTCGATCCGACCAACGCCGAGGCGGCCGAAACCGTACTCACCGAGCCTGTCGGAGCGCCCACCATCGACTGCTCGACCTTCGAAGGACGCTGGGTCGGCACCGAAACACTCGGCTCGCCAGATGATGAGGGTGGCGTCTACACACCCGTACTTACGTTGAGCATGGACGGCGAATCTACGCTCGCCGAGTCGGACACGATCGAAGTATTCGAAAGCTACGGCTGCACCATCACCGGCATCGAAGTGACCAACGGAGAGACCCGAGAGATCGCGAAGTTCATCAACGAAAACAGCCTGCAGATGGGCCAGGCAACCCTCACTCGCGACGGAAGCTAACTCCTACGCCAAAGGTGGCATCAGGACGCCACCGCGATGACGGTTAGCCGAAGACGCGACTGGTCAGCGGGTTGTTCCCTGCGACCTCGCCGCTGAGCCGTAGTGGACGCAGCCGGACGTACGCCCACTTCTCGAAAAACGGGGAATGATCGTTCGCGGTGACAGCGCCGCGATGTCCGCCTTCGCCGTACGCAGCTGGCTCTGTCGTCGCACGATCCATCTCTGTCTCAAGTGGCGCAGTGGCGTTACCAAAGCCGCTTCGATGGTTATAGACCGCATCGACCATCTCTGCCGCCGACTGCCACATCGTCACCGAGCCAAAGGCCGGTGCGCCAACATAGGTCGACCCCCACTTCAACGCATTCGACATCATCATGGTGCCACTTGCTTCAGCAGTGAATTTCATCAAGTCCATAGCTCGCCCCCACTTGATCTTGGTTTGGGCAACAACGATGATCGGCTCGTCACGCTCGGGCGTGCGTGCTGACGGCAGGTTCGGTTCGATTCCTGTCCATTCGCCAACTGCCCGAACCGGTTCACACCGAGCCACCCAACCGTCAGCAAACGCCGATCCGGTCGTTGACAGGTAGGCATCGAGCGAGCTCTCCGATTGCCATCGCGCAACCGTCACGACTCGGCCGGGGTCGAGCTTGGGCGACATCGAGGATGTCAAGCGTGCGGCCATGCCACCTTCAGCCGATACCAGACCGGGAACCTTCGCCTTTGTCGGTGGGCGCCACACCGGGCCAACAGCGCCGATATCTGCAACATGAACGGACGTCAACATCTACAGGACGCTAGCTGCTCGCCGAACAGTGGTGGCGCCAATCTGACGACCGTTTCGTTCGAAAACGACTCCTCCCAATTTCGCCAGCTCGGGCGACAAATGCGGGACATTTGCATCGATCAGCAATAAGGTTCCCCTATATCGACTTGCGGAAGTCGAATAGCCAATTATGACAAGACCTCTCACCATTTCTCTCGACGACCTCGCCGACGACATGACCTTTCGTCGGCTCAGCGACGATGAGTGCGAACAGCTCGCCCACGACATCCGGACAGGGCTCCGAGCCATCGGTATTTACAACGACCTGCTTCAACGAGAGATCACCAACCAGAGCGTCGAGCACCTGCAGGCCTGCTCAGACGGGATCAACGACACCGTCGAGGACGTCACCCGCCGCCTCGAACAGCTCAGAGAGCGCTGAGCCAGCTTCGACCGGACGAAGACCAACCCACCCAGCTGCAAGAGACTAGATTTGCCGTATGGCCACCGGAGACTCAGCGGGAACTCCTCCACCTCCTGGCGGGCGAGTACTCGTCAGCACCAAGGGCACGGCAATTCTCGGCTGCGGCGCCACCCTGCTGGTCGTCGCCGTTGGACTCATCATCGTCATGGGCTTCAGCGGCGGTTACGTCGTGATCCCCACGCTCATCGCCATCGCTGCAGCCATCGCACTTGGCTACGGCGTGAAAGAAATGCAGAAGTGGGAAGCCTTTGAACTCGTCATCCCGGTGTGGCCGGTGCCATTGGGGGCAACGCTCGACGCCGAACTCATTCGACGAGCAAAGACCAGCGTTCCCGATCGCGACATTGCGGTGCGCGGCTTGATCATCTGCCGAGAGAAGGTCACGTACCAGGTTGGCACCGACACACGAACCGAGCGCAACGACGTGTGCAAACAACCGTTCTCCACCATCGCAACCGTCAACGATGGCGTGTTCCGGGCACCTATTCCACTCGTCGTACCGCTCGATCGAGGCGGACCAACCATCGACTTCGAACACAACGACATCACCTGGCGCGTCGACCTCGAGATGGAGAAACTCTCCTGGACCTCGGCCAGTCAGTCCTTCGAGTTCGTCGTAGCGCCGTATCTCGACACCGATGCCGGAGTCATCCAAGACGCCCCGAGGTCGCAACCGTGATGCAGCGCAATGCAGACCCCAACTTGTCGATTCGCATCGACGACGACGTTGCTGAGGTAGGTTCGTTCTTCGGCTGCGACGTCGCCCGCTCCCCCGCCGACGGCGAGTCGAACGCATCGTCGGGACCAGGAAAGATTCGTGCGGTTCGCGTGTCACTGCGCTGGTACACCGAAGGGCGAGGCGACACCGATTCGAACACGGTCATGACGGTCGAACTCCCCGTCGACGAGTTCGGAATGACCTCGGGCCGAGTCGAGCTCGGTGTTCCTGGAAACGGGCCCATCTCCTACGACGGGTCACTCATTCGCGTCCGATGGGAGATCAGCGCCCAAACCGACATCAAGCTTGGTTTCGACCAGCTTTCCACCGCCGAGGTCTTGGTTGTCCCTCGTGGCGGGCATGGGCTCTACGACCGCGCACACCCACGTCGAGTGCAATGACGTTCACCGACCGCTATCGCGAGGTCGGGCTCGAGCGGAATCCGTTTTGCACGGCGGAACTTGTCGAGCGTCGAGTGTTCCTGCATCGAGGGCTCCCCAACCCCCCGCCGCCGGGTTCGCGAACCATGGTGCAGGTGGTTGGTGACCGCGGCTACGGCAAATCGACGCATCTCGCGATCTGGCGGGCTGCACAGCCAGGCCCGTACCACTACGTGCCACCATCGCCCTACCGTTCGCGATGGTCGGCACCACCGGCGCTGTCCAAGCAAACAGGCAGCACGACGACCATCTACGGCGATGAGATCGACCGCATGCCGTCGGTGCTTCGACGTCGGTGGCTTCGCAAGCTCGCTCGCTCGGAAGCCACCGTGGTCATCGGCACGCACACCGATCTGAGCGCCGTGGCAACGCGTGCGGGCTTCACGGTGGTTACCCATTGGCTTGAGCCGTTCACGAAAGCTGAACTTCGCAACTTCCTCGCTCTTCGAGTCGATGCCGTGACGATTGCACTTCCAGGTGACTTTGCCCTTACCGACGATGACGTCGAGCAGATCTATTCGGCCTCGCGAGGGGTTCCTCGCGAGGCCGAAGATCAGGCGCATCGACTGATCGCTGACCGGGTCGGCCAGCTCTAGTAACGATCAGTTGAAGATCGGGGGCACGCCAAGCTTCTCGTGGATCGCGTTACACGACTTCGGGTCGAGCCGTAGACCTTGGGCCACCGACGCAAGGTATTGCGCTTCTTGCTGGGTATCGAGACGCATTCCCATGACCGAGAAGGCGTAGACCTCTTCGTTCATCTCGTCGGGCACGGTATTGCAGAATGCAGCCACGTCGAGCGGAGTATTGAACTCGGCCTGCAGAAACTGCTTTTCATTGTCATCGAGCTCGCCAAGGCGGCCAACGATGTTATTGATCTCCTCTTTATCGATCTGGCCGTCGGCCTTCGCTGCGTTGATCATCGCCCGGAGCAACAACGTTGCGTCATCGTCCACCTGATCACGTTCATCATCGGTCATCTGCGCACGCGGATCTTCTTTGCCTCCGCCAAGCAAACCTCCAAGAAGGCCTCCAAGCCCGCCGCCGCTGCGGCCGCGTCCTCGCATGAGCGATCCGAGAATCATCGGAAGAGCGGCCTTGCCGATCGATCCGAGTAGCCCGCCGCCCATCGCGTTACCGCCGAGCATTCCCCCGAGGAGGTCTGCACCACCGCCTTGCCGACCGCTGCCACGCCGATCGTTGACGTTTCGACTCCGATATCCCTTAGGAACGTTGACCATGACTTACACCTCTCTTGCGAACTAGCTCTTGCTGGCTAGCTACCTGCACCATAACCCGAGGGCGTCGTGCGCCCTGACCATCGAGCATCCGGGCTCTCGTTCACCTGAGGGCGCCGCAGTCCGACGACGTTGATGTTTGCGTCACCGGTCACACGTTTGATACTTTGCTGGTGTTCCACAATGCGGAATGCGCCCACAATGCGGAACGTGAAGTAGTGCGGAACGTAAAGCAGTGTGGAACGCAGAATCTTCCGCAGACATGGCGCGATACCTGCTAACCGATTCGCTAGAGTCTCTAACACTTCAGATCCATGATGTGGCGCTGGACACACCCAGCTCCGCCGCTCCCAATACCCTTTGCAAAGGCCCAACATGAGCTTTCCATCTGACCTCGAGATCGCCCAGGGAGCAGAACTGCTGCCGCTGACCGAGATTGCCGAGCGAGCAGGTATCCCGCTTGACAACCTCGAGCCCTACGGCGTTGGTGCAGCCAAGGTACAGCTCGAAGCAATCCCAAAGATGGCAGATCGCCCCGACGCCAAGTACGTGGTTGTCTCGGCCATCACCCCAACCCCACTGGGTGAGGGAAAGACCACCACCACCGTTGGTCTGGGTCAGGCATTCCAGCACATCGGCAAGTCAGCAACCATCGCCATTCGACAGCCATCGATGGGCCCAACCTTCGGCATCAAGGGCGGCGCAGCCGGCGGCGGCTACAGCCAAGTTGTGCCAATGGAACTCTTCAATCTGCACCTCACTGGCGATATGCACGCCGTGACCGCAGCCCACAACCTCTGCTCGGCCATGCTCGATGCCCACCTCTACCACGGCAACGAAACCGGAATCGACACGAACAACATCACCTGGCGTCGAGTGCTCGACGTCAATGACCGGGCGCTACGCAACGCCGTCATCGGCCTCGGCGGACGTCTCGACGGTGTGCCACGCGAGACCGGCTTCGACATCACCGCAGCTTCTGAGGTCATGGCCGCACTTGCACTGTGCACCTCCCTGCAGGACCTTCGCGTTCGCATGGGCCGCATCGTGCTTGGGTACACCAAGGACGGCACCCCCGTCACCGCTGACGACATCGGCGCAGCTGGCTCGATGACCGTCATCTTGAAGGAAGCCATCAAGCCAAACCTGATGCAGACCCTCGAAGGCACAGCCGCACTCGTTCATACCGGACCGTTCGGCAACATCGCCACCGGCAACTCCTCGATCGTCGCCGATCAGATCGGCATCAAGACCGCTGACTACCTCCTCACCGAGGCTGGCTTCGGCGCAGACATGGGTGCCGAGCGCTTCTTCAACATCAAGTGCCGCTACTCGGGCATCGCCCCCGACGCGGCAGTTCTTGTTGCCACCGTCCGCGGCCTCAAGGCCCACAGCGGCAACCACAAGATCGTTGCGGGCAAGGACCTGCCACCAGCGCTCCTCGAAGCCAATCCAGACGAGGTTCACCAGGGCGGCGACAACCTGCGCAAGCAGCTCGAGAACATGCAGATCCACGGCGTGACGCCAGTGGTTGCCATCAACGTGTTCCCTGGCGACCACGACGAAGACATCAACGCCATCCACGAGATCGCGCAGGAGTACGGCGCCCGCGCTGCCGTCTCCACGCACTTCTCCGACGGTGGCCAAGGCGCTACCGAACTCGCTGGCGCAATCGCCGAGGCAGCGGACGAAGCATCAAACTTCGAGGTGCTCTACCCCGACGACATGCCGATTCGCGAAAAGATCGAAACCGTAGCCAAAAAGGTCTACGGCGCCGACGGCATCGAGGTCTCCCCCGCTGCAGCCAAGCAGATCGACAACTACGAAGCGAACGGCTTTGGCAACCTTCCGGTCTGCATTGCTAAGACCCACCTGTCGATCTCGGCGTTCGCCAAGCTCAAGGGCGCACCAACGGGCTGGACGCTTCCGGTCCGCGAGGTCCGCGCCTCCGTGGGCGCAGGCTTCGTCTACCCAATCTGTGGCGATATGCGCACCATGCCTGGTCTCGGCAAGACACCAGCAGCACAGAAGATAGACATCGACGCCGACGGCAACGTCATTAACCTCTCATAGCTCGCTCTGCGAGCCACGAACCTGTTCAACGGAGAACCACCTCATGGCACTGTTTGGAAAGAAAGAGGGAGCAGCAGCTTCCGAAACGTCGATGGCGTACCGCCGCGGATTGGTCGAAGACATGGTCTTCGAGCTCATACCGCTCAAGTCGGTCGACGCCGGAATCGAAGCGCTTCCCGAAAATAGCTTGGTCTCGGTGACGGCGTCACCTGTCAAGGGTCTTGACGCAACGATGGAGCTCACCGATCGGATCCGCAACGCTGGCCACCGGCCGGTACCGCACATCGCTGCCCGACTTGTCGAAGGTCCAGAGCACGTCGCGAAGCTTGCGAACTGGATGAAGACCGAGGGGTACGAGACCCTTTTCTGCGTCGCTGGAGATGCTGAAGAGCCTGCCGGTCCGTACGAAGGTGCACATGCGTTCCTTAGCGACTTGTTCGCTCAGGACCACGGGCTCAAGAAGGTCGGCATTACGTCGTACCCCGATGGCCACGCGCTCATCAGCAACGAGATCTGCCACGAGCAGCTGCACGCAAAACAGGCGCTGCTCGCCGAGGCCGGAGTTGAGGGCTGGGCATCCACTCAGATGTGTTTCGACACCGACCTCATCACCAGCTGGTTGCGAGCCGAACGTGAGGCTGGCTTCACCCTGCCAGTTCATCTCGGAATCCCCGGCGTCGTCGACCGTTCGAAGCTCATGACTATGGGCGTTCGTCTCGGGGTTGGAGCGTCGCTTCGTTTCTTGAAGAAGAACCGGGCAGCGGTCACCAAGCTGATGGCGCCTGGAGCGTACGATCCCGATGACATTCTCGAGCCGATGGTCAACGATCTCGAGGACCTCAACATCTCCGGGTTGCACGTGTTTACGTTCAACCAGGTCGAGGCCACCGAAGCGTGGCGCCAGGTCGTCATCAACGAAGCGAACTAACGAACACGAGCAGTATGTGGTGAGTTACGCCGCGTCCTTGAGAGATGCTCCGTCGGTCGATTCACTGATACTCGACGCATCGGCAGGCGGGCCGTCCTTCCATTCATAAGCCGAGCTAAACGGGTCCGGACTCCACCGCTTCTCCGCTTCGGCGCGTGCGACCTCCAGATCGAGGGGGCGGCCCAGAAGAAAGCCTTGGAAGATGTCGCAGCCGAGTTCGCTGAGGATCTCATGCTGCTCTTCTCGTTCCACGCCCTCGGCGACCACGGCCAGATCGAGCGCACTCGCCAGCGCCAGGATCGCGCGCACGATCGCCCGACTCTCAGCGGACGTGTCGATATCGCTCACGAAGTCCTTGTCGAGCTTCACGATGTCGACCGGAAGCTCGCGAAGGTAGGACAGCGATGAGTACCCGGTACCGAAGTCATCGATCGCGATACGGACACCCCAGAGGCGCAGCTCTTCGAGACGCTTGCCTCGCTCGTGAAGATCTCGGAGCAACGACGACTCGGTGATCTCAAGCACGATGTTGCGTGGGTCGATCGAGTTCCGACGCAGGACGTCGAGGGTTGTCTGCACGAAGTCGGGTGTTTCCAGGCGTTCGGCGGAAACGTTGATCGCAACATCGCCCATCTGGCGCCCTTCGCGCTTCAGGCCGCGCAGAACTTGGCAGATGTGTTTGAAGACTTCGAAGTCGAAGTCGGCCATCAGGCCATGCTCGGCCGCAACGCCGAGGAACTCGTCAGGACTTACCAGACCGAGGCCTTGTCGATACCAACGACCAAGCGCCTCAAACCCGACGAGCTCGCGGTCGGGGTTGTATTGCGGCTGGAACATGGCGTGAATGCCCGAGTTGGTCTTGATCGAGCGAGCGAGGTCTTCCTGAAGGCGCCGCTGCTCTTCGAGGATCTTGCGAAGTTCGTCATCAAAGAAGCGGAAACCATCACGACCGCTTCGCTTGACTTGGTAAAGCGCGAGGTCGGATTCCATCAGCAACTCGGCCGCGTCGGGGAGCGGCTCGCCCGGGCCGATCTGCGGAAAGAACGTTGCACCGAGACTGAGTGACGTCGCAATCGAGGTGTCCGCAACAGCGAAGGGCACCCGAATCGCGAACGAGAGCTCTTCAACGAACGCAACCATCTGCTCAGCCGTCGCCTGATTGGCGACGATCAGGTACTCGTCACCACCGAGTCGACCGACATCGCAGTCGAATGGGGCGTCCTTGGCTGCTTCGAACAACCGACCAGAAATACCGATCAACAGATCATCGCCAGCCTGATGTCCGAGGGTGTCGTTGATCTCCTTGAACTTGTCGATGTCGCAGTAGACCAGACCTACGCTCCTGCGGGTAGCGATACTGGCGTCGAGCACATCGAGCACAGCACGCCGTGAGAGCAGGCCGGTAAGCGCATCGTGGTCGGCCTGATAGCGCAGGTTCGAACGGCTTCGATGCTTGTCGAGAGCTAGGCGAGCGAGGTCTTGAGCCATTGCGAGAATCGACTCATCTGGTTCAACTTCTGCGTCGCCCAGGTTCACCTGCAGAACCCACCCGATGTCCGTCTCGGTCCGAGGCAGGACCGTGTACGTGCGGTCGACCGTTTCAGCGCCGAAGAGTTCGTCATTAATAATGCGAAACATCGACCCCGGATATTGCGTTGCGAGGAGCTCGGTAACGCTCGCAAGCACTACGTCGGTATCGGTGTCAGCTGCTATCTGTTCGAGGACTTTTGACTCGGCATCGCGAAGCTGGTCTCGAAGCGCAGCGGTACTTGTCGAACTCCCGAGATCAGCCTCGCGTTCCATCAAGGACTGGATGTTCTGTACGTTTGTTTGGTCGAGGGCATCTTGGAGACGGTTCGCTCGCCGGTGCGACGCTAAGAAGAGTGATGCAACGATCACAAGCAGTACGGCGAGCACGGCGATTGCCACAAACTTGGACGTCAGAATAAAGAGCGCGCCAGCGACCGCGACAACGGTCGAGATGACGCCCAATGCGGCGACTTGCGACTCTTCTTTCACCACCGAACTATCGGCACAAAAGGGGCTCTACTGAGTAGGCATGTGTCCCCCTTCACTAGTACCGTGTTTCATGATACGGTTCTGTTCCACGATGTGGAACTCAACAAGGCCGTTGGGTCACTCCCGGAAAAGAGGAACGCCATGAGCGACGAGGAAGAAATCATCCTTGCGGACCTGCCAGATGACGAGCTCACCGCGCAGATGCATGACGACTTGTACGACGGACTCGCCGACGAGATCCACGAAGGTACCGAAATCCTGCTCGAACGTGGCTGGAGCGCCGACCGCGTCCTCAACGACGCACTCGTCGAAGGCATGCGCATCGTCGGTATCGACTTCCGAGATGGCATCCTCTTCGTCCCAGAAGTACTCCTAGCTGCAAATGCCATGAAGGCTGGCATGGCAATCCTTCGCCCACTGCTCGCCGAGACTGGGGCCGAGCCGATCGGCAAGGTCGTCATCGGAACCGTCAAGGGCGACATCCACGACATTGGTAAGAACCTCGTTGCCATGATGCTCGAAGGCGCCGGATTCGAAGTCATCGACATTGGCATCAACACTGACGTCGACGAGTACATCGCAGCCCTCGAAGAGCACGAACCCGACATCCTCGGCATGTCCGCGTTGCTCACCACGACCATGCCCTACATGAAGGTTGTCATCGACACACTCCAAGAGCGCGGCATGCGCGACGACTACATCGTGCTCGTCGGTGGCGCTCCCTTGAACGAAGAGTTCGGCACAGCTGTCGGCGCTGATGCCTACTGCCGTGACGCTGCTGTTGCGTCCGAGACGGCAAGCAAGCTCGTCGCCGAGCGCCGGGCTGCCTAACCAGTGGATCTCGAAGGCACTGCTCCTTCGGGCCGTCCCATCCGTCGTCGGGTCCGCTCGACCACAACCTCAGCCGAGGACGTCCCAGTGGAGGGCAACATGAGTGAACCAGCACGTGGTGGACGACGCCGACGCGGTGGCGGTCCAAGCCTCAAAATCATCAAATGGCGCGACATTCCCGCGCAGGTGAACGGGACCTCCGGTGATCAGAAGGTCCAAGTCGAGCTCCCCCATCGGTTTCAAGCAGCGATCGATCGAGCAGCCATGATCGCGGACCTCAAGGACGCCAACAGCTACGTCGCCGAGATGGGTCAAGAACAACGCCCGCTCGACAACGACGACGTCGAAGCCGCAGTGGCGTCGCTCGTCACTGAAATCGAAACTGAATTCACCATGGAACGACTCAACGAGTTTGTTCGTGCCGGTGGGTTCAACCCCGAAAACCCAAACGCCATACCAGTCAATGGAGACCCGGCATGACCGACACCATCATCAGTTCAGCAACCAAAGAGGTAGTGATTGGCTTCGGTCGTCCCTTCGTCATGATTGGTGAGCGAATCAACCCAACGGGGCGAAAGCTTCTCGCCGAAGAGATGAAGAACGGCGACTTCAGCCGCGTTGTCTCCGACGCAATCGCGCAGGTCGAGGCGGGAGCGCAGATGCTCGACGTCAACGCCGGTATTCCACTGGCCGATGAGCCTGCGTTGCTTGTTCGGGCCATCAAAGAAGTCCAGGCCGTGACCGACGTGCCGATCAGCATCGATTCGTCGATCGTCGAGGCGCTTGAAGCCGCCATCGAGATCTACGAGGGAAAGCCGCTCATCAACTCAGTCACTGGCGAGGAAGAGGTCCTCGAGCGCGTGCTTCCCTTTGTCGCCAAGCATGGCGCTGCGGTAGTTGCCATCTCGAATGACGAGACAGGCATCTCCGAAGACCCCGACGTTCGTTTCGAGGTCGCAAAGAAGATCGTCAACCGCGCCGCCGACTTCGGAATCCCTGCGGCCGACGTTGTCGTCGACCCACTCGTCATGCCAATCGGCGCAATGGGAACCGCCGGACGCCAGGTCTTTGAGCTCGTCGGACGTCTTCGTAACGAACTCGGTGTGAATACGACGTGCGGCGCGTCGAACGTCAGCTTTGGTCTTCCGGCCCGCCATCACATCACGGGTAACTTCCTGTCGATGGCGATCGGCGCTGGCATGACCTCGGCGATCATGAGCCCACTTCACCAAGAGGTGAAGGACTGCGTCATGGCCGCCGACGTACTCAACGGCCACGATGCCAACTGTGCCGCGTGGATTGCAGCCAAGCGCGACCCGGAAGCCGGCGGAGGCGCTGGCGGTGCTCGGCGCCGTAGCGGCGGCCGTCGTCGCCCAGCAAGCTAGACGTGACCAACGAGGCCTAGGAATGGCTGACGAAGTCAGTGTTGTCTTTACGCCTTCGGGGCGTCAAGGAACCGTCGCGCGCGGAACCAACATTCTCGATGCGGCGCGTGAGCTCGGCGTTGATCTCGACACCGTGTGTGGTGGCCGTGGAATCTGCGGCCGCTGCCAGGTCGTCCCCGAAGTCGGCGAGTTCGCCAAGCACGGCATTACGTCCTCGGAAGACAGCATCAGCGCCCCTGGGCCAAGCGAGACCACCGACTACCGAGGTCGTCGACCATTGGGGTCAGACCGCCATCGGCTTGGTTGTCACGCCGAGATCTGTGGCGACCTCGTCGTCGACGTTCCAGCCGAAAGTCAGGTCCATCGCCAGGTTGTACGCAAGCGCCTTGAGGTCGACAACATCTCTGTCGACCCGGTCACCCGCCTCTACTTCACGACGGTTGCGAAGCAAGAGCTCGAGACACCTCGCAGCGAACTCGACCTTCTGCGTGACTCGCTTGCGACCGACTGGCAACTCTCCGGTCTTAACGCGTCGCTGAGTGTGGTCAAACAGATTCAGACAGCGCTGACCAAAGACCGCGAGATCACCGTTGCCGTGCGCGACGGTGAGGAGATCGTTGCCGCCTGGAGCGGTTACCACGATGCCATCTACGGTATCGCCGTCGATATTGGTTCGACGACCATTGCGGGTCACCTGCTCGATCTGAGCACTGGCGACGCGTTGGCGACGAACGGGCTGATGAACCCACAGATCAAGTTCGGCGAAGACCTTATGAGTCGCGTCAGCTACGTGATGATGAACCCTGGTGGCGAGGTTGAACTCACCACAACCATGCACGAGGCCTTGAATGAGCTCGTCGGCCAACTCGCTGAAGAGGCCGAAGTCGAGCGATCAGACATTCTCGAACTTGTCCTCGTCGGCAACCCGATCATGCATCACCTGTTGCTCGGCCTCGACTCCGTTCCGCTCGGCGGAGCGCCGTTTGCGCTCGCTACCGACAAAGCGGTCGAAACACCTGCGTCGACGCTCGGCATCGACTGCCGCGACACCACGCGGGTCTACGTGCTGCCGTGTATCGCAGGCCATGTCGGGGCCGATACCGCAGGCGCCATCTTGTCCGAGCGGCCCGACCTGTCCGATGACTACCAGTTGTTGGTCGACGTCGGAACAAATGCCGAGATCGTTCTCGGAAATCGCGAGCATCTCCTGGCGGCCTCCTCCCCCACTGGTCCAGCGTTCGAGGGCGCACAGATCTCTTCAGGGCAGCGGGCAACGGTTGGTGCGATCGAGCGTGTTCGCATCGACCCCGAGACACTCGAGCCACGCTTTCGCGTCATCGGCGCCGAGGCCTGGAGCAACGAGCCAGAGTTCGCCGAGCAAACGAAGAAGATCACGATCACGGGCATTTGCGGCTCGGGCATCATTGAAGTTGTTGCCGAGATGATGCTCGCTGGGATCATCTCCGCCGACGGCGTTGTCGACGGCGAGCTGGCGTCCCGTACGCATCGCATCGTCGAGAACGACCGCACGTTCTCGTATCTGTTGCATGAGGGTGAGCCGAACATCTACGTCGAGCAGAACGACATCCGTGCGATCCAGCTCGCCAAAGCTGCCCTCTACGCGGGCATTAAGCTGCTCATGGAGCACCGCGGCATCGACCATGTCGACCAGATCCGCCTCGCCGGTGCGTTCGGTAGCCACATCGAACCGAAGTACGCGGTTGCGCTTGGCCTCGTGCCTGACTGCGATATCGACAAGGTGTCGGCTGCAGGAAACGCCGCCGGAACAGGCGCCGTTATTGCGCTACTTTCGGGCCAGGCTCGGCGTGAAATCGAAGCGCTCATCCCCACCATCACGAAGATCGAAACGGCGACCGAAGCATCGTTCCAACAGCATTTTGTTGAAGCGATGGCCATCCCACACGCTGTTGCCGAATACCCACACCTAAACAAGGTGATGCCGTTACCCGAACGTCGATTTGCCAACGCTGCAGCTGCGGGCGGAGCATCGACGGGACGGCGCCGGCGCCGCCGCTCGTAATACCTGCTCAACGAGGAGTACCCATGTCTGAAGATGCACCACGCCGAGGCCGCCGCAGTGGCGGTGGCCGAGCTGGCCGCCAAGCTGCACGCGCTGCGTCCGGCGCCGTCACCAAGCCTTATCTGACGCGCACGCTTGAGCCGGTCAGCGTCCTTGACGAAGGCGCATTACAGCAGATCGAGGAGAACGCCGAGATCATCCTGTCCGAGGTCGGCATCCAGTTCAACGAGTACCCGTCCTCGCTCGCGTTGCTCGAAGACGCAGGCTGTCGCATCGACGGCGAGATGGTGTATTTCCCCAAGGGCCTTGCCCGCAAGATCGTGCAGGACAACGCTCCGGCCGAGTTCACCCAGCACGCCCGCAACCCCGAGCGGAACGTACAGATCGGCGGCAAGAACACCGTCTTTGCCCCGAACTATGGGTCGCCGTTCATCACCGATCTCGACAAAGGCCGTCGCTACGCAACCATCGAGGACTTCCAGAACATCGTCAAGCTCGCCTACCAGCTGCCACACCTGCACCACAGTGGCGGCACCGTCTGCGAGCCCGTTGACGTTCCCGTCAACAAGCGACACCTCGACATGGTGTACTCCCACATCAAGTACTCCGATAAGCCCTACATGGGCTCGGTGACAGCACCGGAGAACGCCGCAGACTCCGTCGAACTCAGCCGGATCGCCTTTGGTGGCGATCTCGCTGGCCGCACGGTGATGACGAGCCTCATCAACGCCAACTCGCCCCTCGCATGGGATGCCACGATGCTCGGCGCCGCCGAGGTGTATGCCAAAGCCAACCAGGCCACGATCATCTCGCCATTCATCCTTATGGGCGCAATGTCGCCGGTCAGCGTTGCAGGCCTGGCCGCTCAGGCTCTCGCCGAGGCGCTTGCCGGTATGGCCTTCGTACAGCTCGTCGCACCGGGAGCGCCGGTCATCTTCGGCACGTTTGCAACGTCGATGTCGATGGCTACCGGAGCACCAACGTTCGGGACCGCCGAGGGTGGTCTCGCCATCTACATCATGGCCGAACTTGCTCGCCGCGTTGGCGTGCCGTTCCGTTCGGGTGGCCAATTCACTTCGTCGAAGGCTCCCGATGCGCAAGCCGCGTACGAGTCGGCCCACTCGATTCTTCCGACGGTTCAGGCCGGCGTGAACTTCGTACTGCACGCTGCAGGCTGGATTGAAGGTGGCCTTGCTATCAGCCTTGAGAAGTTGATGATGGACGCCGACCAGCTTGGCGCAATGGATGTCTACGCCAAGGGCGTCGACATGTCGGAGAACGGCCAGGCAATGGATGCGTTCCGCACCAACGAGCACGGCCAGCACTTCCTGGGCAACGCCCACACGCTCGCCAATTTCGAGACTGCGTTCTATCGGAACACGCTGTCTGACAACAACAGCTACGAGCAGTGGTCTGAGGAGGGCTCTCGCACTGCCGCCGAGCGCGCCAACGATCAGTGGAAGCAGATGTTGTCCGACTACACCGCACCCGAGCTCGACGACGCAGCCGACGCCGAAATGCTCGCCTACATCGACAAGCGCAAGTCAGAAATGCCGGACGCGATTGGCTAGCCACTAGGCAAAGTGTGGCGTGGGTCTTACTCTGTTCGTATGTCGCGTGAACAAAAGGACCAGTTGTCTGCACACACGTTCACGGCACGAAACTCGATCGCTCAGCACGGAACCCGCACGGATCTGACGGCCCGGGAGAATCGGGCTGGTCGGAGGATAGTGAACGTCGTCGCAGCGCTCGGCGTACTTGTGGCCCTCGCATTAGTCGGATTGGTGATCGCTCTAGCCCTGTTCGCATAGCCCGATCTGGCAGCTGAACGCCGGGCTAGGTAACCGTTGTTCCCAGGAGACTGCCGATAGCGAAGGTGATGGCACACGCTCCTGCAGCCCAGGCGACTTGACGACCCGCGGTCCTCAACCCCGAGCGTTCGGTGAATCGAGCGAGCAACAGTCCGACGAGCGCAGATGCCACAAGACCAACGACTACCGAAGCGATGATTGCGGCCGTGCCGGAAGAAATGAACCAGGGAAGCAACGGCAGAATCGCTCCGATTGCGAACGCAAGAAACGAGCTGGTAGCCGCTCCGATTGGGTCGCCTATGTCGTCAGGGTCGACACCCAACTCCTCGCGGGCATGCACCTCCAGCGCCACCTCGGGGTCGGCATGGACGGCCTTTGCGAGCTCAAGTGCTTTGTCGCTGTCGATACCACGGTGGGTGTAGATGGCTTGGAGCTCGTGCAGTTCGCCCGTTGGATTGTTGGCGAGGGATTCACGCTCGATCCGGAGCTCGCGCTCAATCAGTTCGTTCTGGGCCTTCATGGAGACATATTCGCCAGCGGCCATCGACGTCGCACCAGCCAGGAGCCCAGAGACACCTGCGATCACGACCGATGACGAAGCTTCGGAGGCGGCGGCGACACCAAGAATGAGCGCGACGTTCGACACGAGGCCATCGCTAATGCCGAAGATTGCCGCACGCGCAGCCCCACCCTGCACATCGCGATGGTCGTGAACCATGTGCGAATGCGGGTGATCGTGTGCGTGGGAGTGCTGGGCGGCATGCGTGTCAGCCATACCCGCACCATACCGAGCAACGGCCCCTGACGAGCGCCTGATCACCCTTGAACTTTGTTGCCTGGCAGCACTCTCTCGTCGCCATAGGCATGGTTTACACCACGCCTAAAGGACCCTGTGAAAAGTGTCATAGCCTCTTCGTGTTAGGCGCGCTTTACAACATGGGTGAAGGTTCGTACTATGCGTCTGCATGAACCTTCCTAAACGAGCGGCCCTTCTCGCCGGATTCGCCCTTCTCACCAGCGCATGTGGGGGGTCTGACCCCATCCCTAACAACCTCGAGGGTGCAGCCGCAACGGTCTATTCCGGTGACTGTGCAACGGCCACAGAGACCGAAATCACGATCTACAGCGGTCGTAGCGAAGACCTGGTTCAGCCAGTGCTCGATGCATTCGAATGCCAAAGCGGCATATCGGTCGTGACCAACTTCGGCGACCCAACCGACCTTGCACTTCAGCTCGTCGAGGAAGGCGACCGCTCCCCCGCAGACGTGTTCCTGTCGAAGTCGCCCGGCGCTGTCGGCTTCCTCCGCAACGAGGGCATCCTCGCTTCGCTTGATGGTGACGTAACCAGCCTTGTCGACAGCGCGAACGTCGGCGGCGACAACTCTTGGGTGGGCATTACTGGCCGCCAGCGCGTCCTCGTCTACAACACCGACATTGTCGACGAAGCAGATTTGCCCGCTTCGGTCATGGACCTCACCGACCCCAAGTACAAAGGCCAGGTCGCCATTCCGGCCACGAACGGATCATTCCAGGACTGGTTCACGGTTTTCCGGGCACAGGCTGGCGATGATGTAGCTGCCGGCTGGCTCGAAGCAATGGTCGCCAACGACGCGATCGTGACCGAAAGCAACCGGCCGACGGTCGACGCTGTGGGCCGTGGCGAATACGCATTTGGCCTCGTCAACCACTACTACAACTTCCAGGAGGCCGAAGCGCTCGGAGACGAACACCGAGCACTCAACCACAGCTTCGCTGCCGATGACATCGGATCGCTCGTCATCGTGACCGCAGCCGGCATCACCAGCACCTCCGACAACGTCGACGAGAGCCACCAGCTGATCGGGTTCATGTTGAGCGAGGGTGCACAGTCATACTTCACCAATGACTCGCTCGAGTATCCGCTGGCTGCCGGCGTAAGCCCAGCTGAAGTCCTCCCCGCTTTGGGCGATGACGGTGCCGACTTCGACGTCACATTCGATGATCTAGGCAACGGCCTCACCCGCACCGTTGAGATCATCGAGAACAGCGGGATCCTCTCGAACTAGTGCACGAACCCGGAAGCTCCCACCAAGCTCGTGCGCCGCGCACGCTGGTGGGACTTTCCGCGTTCTGTTCCTTGCTTCTTGCTGGTCCGGCGATCTATCTGCTGATCAGAAACTTCACTGCAGATGCCGACCCGTTTGGCCTTCTGGCCACCGACCGGGTCCAGGGACCGCTATGGCGCACGATCAAGCTTGCGGTCCTCGTCAGCGTCAGCGCCGGAGTGCTCGGAACCGGTCTCGCCTGGCTCACTACACGCACAAACCTCCCATTTCCCAAGACGTTCAGCGTGTTGCTGACGTTGCCGTTGGTCTACCCGACGTTTATCGGTGCTGCGGCCCTAGTGCGAACACTGAATCCAGGCGGTCTAGTGAACGATTTGCTCGGCAACGTGGGTATCGATCGCACGCCAACACTGAGCGGCCTGTTCGGATCATGGCTCGTGCTCACGCTCCTCACCTACCCATACGTCTTCCTGCCCGTTGCCGCCCGGTTTTCCCGACTCTCAACGTCGATCGAGCAGACGGCACGGCTTCTCGGCAACAGCGCGTTTCGCGTCTTCTTCCGCATCTTGATGCCCCAAGCGCTTGGCTCGATCGTCGCTGGCATGCTGTTGGTCTTCCTCTATGCGATTTCTGATTTCGGTGCCGTCGCGATTCTCCGGTACGACACGCTGACCCGAGCAATAGAGACCAACCAGTTGGCGAATCGCCCAGTTGCTCTGGCGCTTAGCCTCACGCTGTTAGTTCTCGCCGCCGTCGTCGTGATCGCTGAACGTCTAGCTGGACGCAGGCGAGTCGATGCGTCCACCGCCCGATCAAGCACCGTTACGCGCCTCGACCTCGGGCGTGGCCGGATAGTGGGGATCGTTGTCGCTGCGACCGTCGTGTTGTTCGCTGTTGGCGCTCCGCTGGCGGCGCTGCTCGACTGGAGCGTTCGAGGACTCCTGACCCGGAATCGCACCGGACGGCGCCTTCGGGTCGACACTGAAGAGATCGTCGAGATCACTGGTAACACGCTCGCTGTGAGCGCGGTTGCAGCACTCTGTGCAGTACTTATCGTTCTCCCGATCGCCATACTGGTCGGCCGCTATCGCACTCGAGTTGGCAACTTTGGCCACGCGGTAGCGATCTCGACTTTTGCCCTTCCGGGAATCCTTATCGCACTTACCGGCACGTTTTTCATCAACCAGAGCGACTGGACGTTCAACACGTTCAAAAACTCGATGGCGATCCTGATCTTCAGCTACACGATTCGATTCGCCGCTTTGGCAATGGGCACCGCGCTCCTCGCTGTTCGAGCTGTGCCCGATCGTCTACGCGATGCGTCGCAAACGCTCGGGGCTGATTCGAGACGCCGGTTCCGCACCGTCGAGCTTCCACTCATGCGTCCAGGCCTGCTCGCAGCCGGTGGCCTTGTGCTGTTGTCGACGATGAAAGAGTTGCCCATCAGCTTGCTGCTATCGCCGTTCGAGTTTGAAACGCTCTCCACCCGAATCTTCGGCACCTTCAACGAGTCGTTCGTCACCGAAGCTGGCCTAATGGCCCTCACCCTCGTCGCCATGTCCTTCGTAGCCACCTGGGCCCTGATCATCCGCCCAATGTCCCAATCCCGCTAACTCGAGGGGTCTGCGGGGAGACTACGCGGCGGTGACGATGATTCGTTCGCCGGCGAATGGGCCGATGCCGAACGGGCGGCCTTCAACCTCGACGGTGGTGGTGCCGTCAGGAGCCATCGCCCGAACAATGCCATGCTGGCCTGGGGTTACGCCGACTTCCTCGAGGTACTCGAGCAGGCCGGGCTCGAATTCGAGCTCTTCAGGGATCCGCTGCACCACAAATTCTTCACCAACCGGCATTTGGCCAAGGACCTTGGTGTTCGCTGCTGGTTCATAATCAGAACCTGGGATTGGGTTGCCGTGTGGGCACGTCGTTGGGTTCCCGAGCACCCGGGTGAGCGCGTCTTCGACCACCGGACTGATGACGTGCTCCCACTTGCCTGCCTCGTGATGAGCCTCCGCCCAGCTCAAGTCGAGCATGTCGGTCAGGAATCGTTCGGCAAGACGGTGACGGCGCACAACCTGTTGCGCCAGGGTCATGCCATCGTCGGTGAGCTCCAGATCGCCCGAATCGTCGATCTGCACAAGGCCCTCGCGCTCCATCTTGCGGATCATCTCTGAGACCGCTGGCCGTGACACGGACAGGCGTTCAGCAATGCGCGCCTGCTTTACGTCAAGGCCGTCTTCAGAGAGCTCGAAAATCGTTTCGCAGTACTCTTCGAATGCGGGATGGTATTCGGGGGCTTCGTAGACCACATGTTGACCCTAGCTGGTATGGGCCGGTTCGTTCACACCCATCGCCGAGTACGAGCCCTAGATTGAAGCTCATGTCTGGGTCTACCCGCTTGAACACGGGGCTGTTGCGCGTTGGGGTCGACCGCTCGTGGATGCGCTTCGAAGACCCGATCGAGACCGTCACAGTGTGGGAACTCGAGGGTGTGCTCGACGCACTACAGAAGGCCGAGGACGCCACAGCTGCTGGCCATTGGGTTGTGGGATTGTTGAGCTACGACGCTGGGCCTGCCTTCGACCCCGCAGTAGTCAGCCAACGCGATGAAGCAACACCGCTGTTGGCGTACGGCATCTTCACCTCCGGCACACCAAGCGATGGCCCGCTGGACGGACCGTTCGAAATCAGCGAGTGGACCCCCGATCAGAGCGAAGCTGACTACTCGAAGTCGATCGATGCCGTTCGCGAATACATCCGTTCGGGCGAGACATACCAGGTCAACTACACCGTTCGGCGCAACGCCACCTTCTGGGGCAGCGCTGAGGGTCTGTTCGCTTCCCTCTCACGCGCACAGCGGGCCAAGCACGACGCGTTCCTGCACTTCGGCACCCACGCGCTCTGCAGCGCTTCACCCGAGCTCTTCTTCACTCGCGACGGCGACATCTTGTCATCACGCCCCATGAAGGGCACCCGACCACGCCACTTCGACCCGGTGGTCGATCGAGCGATCGTTGATGACCTCCAATCGAGTCTGAAAGACCGAGCCGAGAACGTCATGATCGTCGACATGGTGCGCAACGACCTTGGCAGAATTGCCGAGGTTGGCAGCGTGAACGTCCCCAAGCTCCTCGAGGTCGAGCACTACCCCACTGTTCACACGATGACCTCAACCGTCGACGCCGTGTCGAAGGTGGGTCTCGTCGAGGCACTGCAGGCGCTCTACCCTGTCGCGTCGATCACCGGCGCTCCGAAGTATCGGACGACCGAGATCATCAGCGAACTCGAACACACGCCCCGCGGCGCCTATTGCGGTTCGGTTTTTGCGCTGTCACCCGACGGTCGCTGGGAGTTCAATGTTGTTATTCGCAGCGTGTGGCTCGACCTCGAGAACGGTCAAGGAACCTACGGGGTTGGCGGCGGGATCGTCTGGGATTCCGAAGCGAAGAACGAATGGGAAGAGACCGAGCACAAGTCGCGCGTCCTTGCCCGGGCCGGCAAGCCGCTACGGCTGCTCGAAACAATGGCCTGGACGCCCGATGCGGGCATCTCGCTGCGTCAACGCCACATCAACCGTCTGCTTAGCGCCGGCGACCATTTCAACATTCACGTCGATATGGACATCGTGATGGACCTCCTCAACACCGTACGGTCCGACACACCGGTGAAGCTCCGGCTGCTCATCGACGCCGCTGGCGTTCCCGAGCTGCAGATCGGGCCGCTACCGCCCGACGGTGATGAACCCCGCACCCTTCCCATCGACACGGAACCGACCGATCCCTACGACGAGTTCCTCGTCTACAAGACGACGATCCGGAACCGCTACGACGATGCTCTCGAGCGATTCCCCGACGCACCCGACGTGATCCTGTGGAACCGACGCGGCGAACTCACCGAGACATGCATCGCGAACCTCGTCCTCGATCTCGACGGGGCCCTCGTGACCCCACATCACTCGAGCGGACTCCTGCCAGGCACGCTTCGCGAAGAACTGCTCGACCGCGGGCAGCTCGTCGAGAAGCTGTTGACTCTCGACGATCTACAACGGGCCGACAAGGTCTGGACGATCAACTCGGTCCGCGGCTGGGACCAGATATCCGTATCGCCTCAGCCCGGCACGAGTTAGAAGCGGCGGAGGAATACTCCGCTTCTTGGCTTGGGGGTGACGTAGGTGCTCTTGGGCGGCATGTTTAGTCCGTCATCGGCAACAGCGAAGACCTCCGTTGGCGATACGGCTCGCAGAACAAAAAGCACTTCCTGGTCGTCGACCGAACGACTGAGTTCGTTCCGGTCGGTATTCTCCAGGAAGTACCCAATCGATCCGGCGCCCCGCTCAGGGTCGATTCCGAGCACCGGCCCGATCACCTGCGCTTGCAGACGAACAGGGTCGATCAAATCGAGCGCCGAGTCCGACTCGGGCGCCGGCATGACTCCCAGCCACCATTGCCCGTCAAGGAACACACCAAGTTGTCCTGGTTCTTCAGGCAGCTCGGTAGCAAGGCGCGGATCGGGCTCCAAACCCAGCAATGCCTTGAGCTCATCGTGGACCTCTGCAACGTCGGCATCGTCAGCGAGACGTACGCGACGATGGAACGGTTCGATGTTGACGCGGTCATCAGCGAACAACACGCCCAGCATGAACTCGCTCCGTGGACCATCGAGGCGCTCGGCGAGCGCACCTGCCGCAGCAGCGCGATGATGTCCATCCATGATGTACAGGTCGTGATTGGCGATCGCCGCGCTAATCGCAGCGCAGTCGTGCTCGTCATCCACAATCCAAACGGCTTGTTCCAGTCCGTCACCTGAGGTGAAGCTCAGAACCGGCTCAGCAGCCGCCAGAATGCCATCGAGTCGATCGCGCATCGCCGGTTCACGTCGATAACCGAGCGCTATCGGCGACGAATGCACACCGAGCTGCTCGAAGTGATTCGACAAGTGCTGCGCACGTGAAGCGCTCACCTGCTCATGACGCTTGACGCGTCCGGCCAGATAGTCGGCGGTCGCGACCAAGCCAACAACACCGAGTTGCGAGTGGTCGCCACGGGTCAGTCGGTACAGGAAGAAGGCTTCACGGTCGTGGTCGATAAACGCGTCGGCATCGGTGATGCGTTGCAGTGCTTCGGCACCAAGCTCGATAAGACGCTGTGGTGACGCAGTGTCTTCGATGCCACCATCGCCCGGGGAGCGGGTGACCAACGTGTAGCTCTCCGGATGCGTGCGGAGGTATTCGGCTCGTTCCGCACCAGACATCGAGTCGAACGCGGGCGCGGGCACACGGCGAACAAAGTCAGGCTTGATGTACGAGCCACGAAAGGGGACAAACCGGACCATCTAGGCCGCCTTGGTGGCAACAGAGACAGCGAGAATGTCGTCATCGGCTGCGATGACCTCGAGTACGTCAGCGGCAGGCGCAGACTCAAGGTTGATCGACGCAACCGCGGCGACAGACCCGGTGAAGAGCTGGTTCTCCATCTGCTGAACGTTGAGGCCTGCGGTGCGAAGCGTGGCAAAGACCTTGGCGAGGACGCCAACCTTGTCGAGATGGCGAACCGTCAGTACGGCGCAACCAGCAGGTTCGCTCGCCATGTTGACGCAGTTCGAGATCTTGCCGGTGAGGTAGGCCTCGATCACCGCAACGGTGCCCTGCGCAACAGCGTTCTGTGCTTGTTGGGTGGAGGCTCCAATGTGGTGCGACCCAACAACGTTCGGGTGAGTCGATAGCGGCGAGGTCCACTCGGACGACTTCCCCGAAGGCTCGTCGGGCCACACGTCGAGTCCGGCGCGAATGCCCTTCGACTCCATTGCAGCAATCAGCGCGTCACCATCGACGACTTCACCGCGGGCGGTGTTGATGAGGATGGCGCCGTCCTTCATGTTCGACAAGAACGCAGCGTCGACCATGCCCGAGGTCTGCGGCGACTTCGGCACATGCAACGACACAACGTCGGCCTGAGCGAGAAGCTCATCCATCGTGTCGACGAGCGAGATGCCTGCCGAGCGGAGGCGGCTAAGCGCAGTATCGGTACGTCCAGCCTTGCGCAGCGCAATAACGTTCAAGCCGAACGCGTTTGCTCGCTCGGCGAGGGCGAATCCGATCTCGCCAAGGCCGATGATCGCAAGCGTTTTGCCGTAGACGCCGTCAGCCTTGCTGTACGTGCCCTTGTTCCACTGGCCGTTGGCAAGGTCAGCCATGCCTGCGGCGATGTGCCGGTCGATTGCGAGCAACAAGCCCATGGCAAGCTCCGCAACCGCAATGGCGTTCTTCCCGGGAACGTTCGACACGTAGATGCCGCGCGCTGAAGCTGCGTCCTTGTCGACGTTGTCGGTGCCCGCGCCAGCGCGGACGATGAGCCCGAGTGACGACGACGCCTCAATCGCTGCGGCCGTCACCTTGGTCGACCGGATCACCAGCACCTCGGGGTCGAGTGCGCTGAGGCGTTCGGGAAGCGTGTCGGCTGACAGATCAGACTCGACAATGACCTCGTGGCCGGCCGTCCGAAGTGGGGCCAACAGGTCGTCGGCGAGCGCGTCGGCGCAGAGAATCTTCATGTGGATTTGTTCTTTCTCGAGGCTCGTCCCGGCCGGGGCGGAGAGGAGGTTCAACTAGGCAAGTAAACCGCACTACTGGACGTTCGTCCAGGACTTGAACGGCATAACTTTTGACGACTTTGGGCATGTCGGCTCTACAGGGCAGACTGTGGGCGTGAAAGCACTTGTCTTCGAACGCAAAGAAGCCCGCTACGCCGCCGCCTCGATCGCCTCGGCGGTTCGCCCCGGTAGCGGCGCTGGGGTTGGGCCCTTGCACCTGGCCGATATCGACCCGCCCGAACTCCCAGGTGAAGGATGGTCGCGTGTAACCCCCACCCTCACCGGAATCTGCGGCTCCGACCTCTCGACGATCGATGGGCACTCGTCTGGCTACTTTGACGACCTCGTCAGTTTCCCGTTCGTCCCGGGCCATGAAGTCGTCGGCACCACCGATGCGGGCGACCGTGTCGTGATCGAACCTGTACTTGGCCCCGAGGCGCGCGGCGAGGCGGCGTCAGGCCCAGCTCCTGGAGACGGCACCGACTACGGCTACCTGATCGCTGGCGACATCGACGACGGCATTCAGGTCGGCTTCTGCGCCAGCACCGGCGGCGGCTGGGGCGAACAGTTCGTTGCCCACTCAAGCCAGCTTCACGCCGTACGATCAGCCCTGTCCGATGAGGACGCCGTCATGCTCGAGCCCGCAGCTGGTGGAGTGCACGCCGCAGCCAAGGCGCAGATCGACGGTGGCGTTGTCCTCGTGCACGGAGCAGGAACGATGGGGCTTGTCACGATCGCCGCGCTGCGCCAATACACGAACGCCGAGACGATCATCGCAGTCGCGAAATACCCCGTTCAGAAACAGTTCGCCGCCGATCTCGGCGCAGACGTCGTCGTCGCACCGAGCGAAACCAAGCGAGCCGTTCGTCGCGTGACCGGTTGTCGCATGATTGGCGACAACCTGTCGGGTGGAGCTGACGTCACCATCGATGCCATCGGCAACGCGGCGTCAATTGAAGCGTCGATCGGCGTGACCCGCCCCCGTGGCAAGGTCGTACTTGTTGGCATGCCCGGCAAGCTCAACATCGACCTGACGGCCCTCTGGCATCGGGAGACCGAGCTCATCGGCGCCTACACCTATGGCACCGACGTGTGGCCCGACGGCACCACGATCTCGAGCTTCGAGCGAGCACAGGAGCTTGCCGAGACGGCCAAGCTCGGACGCCTCGTCAGCGCCAAGTACCCGCTCGATCGCTACAAGGACGCCATCTCGCACGCGGCAAACGCCGGTCAGCGCGGCTCAGTCAAGGTTTGCTTCGCTATCTGACGTTGTGACGAACCACGCTCCTTTGGCCCGAAAGGAACGTGGTACCTTTCGGCCAATAGGTACCACGTTCCTCCTATGTCTGGCCTATGGCGAGCCGGCGCTGATGCGGACAGCGATGGCTTTGTGATCGCTACCTGCATAGTCCAGAACCTCGAAGCTCTCCACGTCATAGCTCTCGTGGACAAGCGCATGGTCCAGCGACAGTAGTGCGGGCGTGTCTACCTGCCGCCATGTCAGGCCGGTCCCGCAACCAGCGCTGCGATGCGCGTCGACATACCCATCACCAACCGCGTTGCGATACAACGGTTGAGCTGCACCGGCGTTGAAGTCACCCATCACCAGGTCGACCGACTCCGCTTCTCTCCATTTGCTCATCGCTTCGAACTCGATCCGTTGATTCGTGCGTCGTTCGCCGCTGAGCGGAGCACTCGCATGGAAGTTCGCGATACGAACCGAGCTGTTCGGAGCGTTCATTGTGGCGATAAGCGCTCCGCCAGTGCGCGTCCCCGTTGTGGCTACGTCAGTCAGGGCCCACCGGCTCAGGATGCTCTGCAACCCGTGAGTTTCGATGTGCGGGTACTTGCCGTCCTCAAGCTCAGCAACCAGCGCTTCGACAAACGCCTCCGGCGCTTCTTGCAACAAGACCACGTCCGGATTACTGGCAACGAGCTGAGCCGCAAATTCTTGGACGGCCTGATTGCCAACGAGCGCATTGTGCGAAAACACGACGAACCCTGGGGACGCCGGGTTGGTGACGACGGTGCATCCAGTTCTGGGCAGCACGGTACCAGGTAGCGCAAGACCGACGGCTAGTACCAAGCCTCCCGTGACGCCAACCAGTGTGCGAAGCCCGTAGGTCGCGGCCAAGATAAGCAGCCCCACGGCGACAAGTACGGGCGACAACGGGACCACTCCGAGCAACAGGAGGTGATCGAGGTCGACGAACCGAAGTAGCGAGAGCAGTACCGCAGCGGCCGTTGCCACCATGACAAGACGACGAAACAGTTGCATAGTTCTTTCGCGTCGCCGTTCCACGGCCGGAAGTGTAGAGCGCAAGTGTTGCTCCCCGGTTGCCACCGCTGTGATCGACTCTTCTGTGGTCAGCTGATGTCGATCGGGTCTTCCGGCAACTCGCCGGCTGCGATTGGTGTAATAAACTCGCGAAGACGTGGCGGGAGAACGGGCGCATCATCGGCGAGGAGCTCGTCGATGTCCCACCACTTCGCGCCCTTGAACGCGAGCGCTTCGAAGTATTCGAGGCCCTTCGGGTTGTATTCGCCCCCGTCACACCAGGCGACGTGAATCCACTCTTCGGAGTCGAAGAACATGCCGGCGAACGTGAACTGGCATTCTTGCGTCCAAATGCACGGTCCGAGCTCGAAGTCAGTAATGCCGGTTTCTTCAACGATCTCGCGCCTGGCCGCATCGGCGCTGCTCTCCCCCGGGTCCATGCCTCCGCCCGGTATCTCCCACCAGGCTGGCTTCCGTGGATCACCCGGATCACTCGAGTTGATCATGAAGATCCGGCTCTCTCGATCAAGAAGGACCACTCGGGCTGCAGGTCGTTTGCGTCGCACGCCTCGAACGTAGCCGCAGCACACTCGTGTACCTGGCACCAAACCGTCTTGTGGTGCCAGGCACCAGAAATCGACAGCTCTAGGATGAGACGCGTGAATGAGCACTCCAATCCCCACGCGCACCGTTACGACGCTGCGTTGGCCGATACGATCGAAACCACCTGGCAGGAACGCTGGAAGGCGTCTGGTACATACCACACGCCCAATCCGTCCGGCTCCCTCACCGAAGGGCCAGCAAACGGCCCGGCCGATCTCGCTCAGCGCCCGAAGCTCTTCATCATGGACATGTTTCCGTATCCCTCGGGCACGGGTCTTCATGTCGGCCACCCGCTCGGGTACATCAGCACCGATGTGTACGCCCGCTTCAAGCGCATGACCGGTTTCAATGTGCTCCACACCATGGGCTACGACGCCTTCGGACTGCCCGCCGAAGAGCATGCGCGTGCGACTGGTGAACATCCTCGGGTCAACACCGAAGCAAACATTTCGAACATGAGCCGGCAGCTGGCGCGTCTTGGCTTGGGCCATGACGATCGCCGCTCAGTCGCCACGACTGACGAGGCCTACTACCGCTGGACGCAGTGGATCTTCAACCAGATTTTCAATGCCTGGTTCGACGAAGACCAAGCAAAGGCTCGTCCGATCAGCGAGCTCGAGGCCGAGTTCGAGTCGGGTGCACGCACGCCGGCCGATGGACGCTCCTGGGCCGATATGTCAGCTGGCGATCGCCGTGCGCTCATTAACGATTTCCGGCTGGCCTATGTGTCTGAGGCTCCCGTCAACTGGTGCCCCGGGCTCGGCACGGTTCTTGCGAACGAGGAGGTCACCGCCGAAGGCCGAAGCGACCGCGGCAACTTCCCGGTGTTTCGTCGTCCGCTCAAGCAGTGGATGATGCGGATCACGGCCTACTCGGATCGTTTGCTCGCCGACCTCGACCTGCTCGACTGGACCGACAGCATTAAGACGATGCAGCGCAACTGGATCGGCCGATCCGAAGGCGCCCACGTCAACTTCCGCGTGCCGACGGCCACCGATGCCAACGGCGAAGTCGCAACGATTGGCGTGTTCACCACTCGCCCGGACACGCTTTTCGGCGCGACCTACATGGTCGTTGCTCCCGAGCACCCGCTGGTCGAGTCGTTGACAGCCGACAGCTGGCCGGAGGGCACGCAGGGCGCATGGACCAACGGAGCGGCTAGCCCCGCCGAAGCCGTTGCTGCTTACCAGCACCGCACCTCACAGATGAGCGACCTCGATCGCCAAGAGAACAAAGACAAGACCGGTGTGTTCACGGGCAGCTACGCGGTAAACCCAGTCAACGACGCATCGATCCCCGTGTTCGTTGCCGACTATGTGCTCATGGGGTACGGGACTGGCGCCATCATGGCCGTACCTGCCCAGGACGAACGCGACTGGGAATTCGCAACCAAGTTCGGACTGGACATCGTTCGCACCGTTCAGCCGCCATCAGACTTTGACGGCGACGCGTACATTGGTGACGGTCCTGCGATTAACAGTGGCTTTCTCGACGGCATGGACGTCGACGCTGCGAAGTCCGCCATCATCGATCACCTGGTTGAGCTGGGCGCTGGCGAGGGCACCGTGACGACGAAGCTGCGTGACTGGTTGTTCGCCCGTCAGCGCTACTGGGGCGAGCCAATTCCGATCGTGTTCGACGAGGACGGCAACGCCCGCTCCATTCCCGACGAGATGCTGCCGGTCAACCTGCCCGAGCTCATCGACTGGGCGCCACGTGAGCTCGACGAAGACTCCGAGCCCGAGCCGCCATTGGGCCGCGCCGACGGGTGGACCACTGTCGACCTCGACTTCGGCGATGGCATGAAGACCTACAAGCGCGACCTCAACACGATGCCGCAGTGGGCAGGCTCATGCTGGTACTACATGCGCTACATCGATCCGGTCAGCACCGATGCGATGGCCGACCCGGAGTCAGAGAAGTACTGGATGGGAGGCGACAACCCGACCAAGGGCGGCGTCGACCTCTACGTCGGCGGCGTCGAGCACGCGGTGCTGCACCTGCTCTACAGCCGGTTCTGGCACAAGGTGCTCTACGACTTGGGCCATGTCAGTACGGTCGAGCCGTTTAAGCGTCTCATCAACCAGGGCTACATCCAGGCCTACGCCTACACCGACGAGCGCGGCCAGTATGTCGAGGCGGATAGGGTCGTCGAGAAGGACGGCCAGTTCACGCTCGATGGCAACCCCGTAAACCGCGAGTTCGGCAAGATGGGCAAGGGCCTGAAGAACTCAGTGACCCCCGACGACATGTATCGCGACTACGGCGCCGACACGCTGCGCCTGTACGAAATGTTTATGGGTCCGATCGACCAGGACCGTCCGTGGGAGACCAAGTCCGTCGTTGGCTCACAACGTCTGCTTCAGCGCATCTGGCGCAACCTGGTCGACGAAGAGACGGGCGAACTCACCGTTGCCGACGTCGCCGTCCCCGACGGGCTGATGAAATCGCTGCACCGGACTATTGATGCTGTCCGAAACGACATGGACGCGCTGAGCTTCAACACGTCGATCGCCCGTATCACCGAGCTCAAT
>CAKZVC010000038.1 GCA_937922235.1 uncultured Acidimicrobiales bacterium
GTGCATCGCTATCGAGATCACTGAAGACTCGGCGATTCCCAACTTCGAACGAGTCGTTGAACTCCTCACCCGGGCACGAGAGCTAGGCGCCGAGATTCTTGTTGATGACTTCGGAACTGGATACTCATCGCTCGCTCGAACGGCCGCACTACCCATCGATGGGCTCAAAATCGACCAATCCTTTGTCGCGACGTTGACGCGCGTCGAGTCCGGCGCTGTCGTCTCCACAGTTGTCGACCTCGCAGACAAACTTGGCCTCAGCGTGATCGCCGAAGGAATTGAGACGCAAGAACAGGTCGATGAGTTGCTGAAACTTGGAGTCGCCACTGGTCAAGGCTTCCTTTTCTCCGAAGCCGTCGAGGCCGAGGTGCTCATCGACTGGCTTTCAAACGAACGACGTCTCTGGGGTGGGTCCGACGATGCCGCGGCGGCAGCCTGAACCCGTCGATTCTGCTCATTCCAAAAACTCGGGAGGAGGGTCATTGATGCCCTCCACCAGCCGATAGGACAGCAAGCACTAAACAGAGAGAGCAGTGGGCTAGTTTCTGTAGATCGCGCTATGTGTCCATGAGGTGTAAGGCGACGCAATGACTGATGAAAATCAAGGTGACAGCATCGAAACCCTCGCGTCTCGCGCAAAGGAGATGCTGGAGCGCGTCCGAGGGGCTGCAGATCCCGACGCTCTAACCCCACCGCCACTCCCCCTGTCGACACTGCGCGACAAGCGCGCTGACGATGACATCACAGACGACGTCGCCTCCGACGAAGACATCGAGGAAGTAGTCGACGACACTGAGGCCAACGACACCGATTCCAACGACACCGATATCGAAGACACGGTTGAAACCGACGATGGCTCCGACCTCGAGGTGGATGCTGGCGATAGCGATGTTGACAGCGCCGACGAGCGTGAGGCGGACGATGACGCTCTCGAGGCCGTCGACGTAGACGCTGACCAGGTCGATTCGGATCTCGATGATGTCGATCTCGATGATGCAGATCTTGATGAGGTCGACGACGCTGACCTCGAGATCAGCGATGCGATCATTCTCGATCCCGACGATGTGGTCATCGACGAGGTCGCACTTGCCGAGGCACCAGCGATTGACGACAGCGTCCATGACGCTGAGGATGAACCTGACGATGACGTCGCCCCAGACGACGACTCCGCTGCTGACGAAGCTGCCGATGACGACCTCGAGTCGCTCGCCGACCCGTTCGACGACGAGACCGCTGCTGACGAAGCCACGGAAGGCTCGCTCAACCTGTTCGGACGTAAAGACGAACGAGACGTCGACGAGAGCAGCGACGACGACCTCGAGTCCGAGGCGATCGATGACCCTGTAGAAGAAGCTGCTGAGGATGATGACGAGATAGGTGACGCCGACGCCGTCATTGCCGATCTCGAAGAAATCGAGCAGCTGACATCACAGTCGAGCAGCGGACTGCTCGACATCGATGCAGTGGATAGCGTCGATGTGAATGCCAGCGTCGATGTCGATGGCGATGTCGACGTCGAAAGCCCGACCTACTTGGGTGACGTAGATCTTCCGGCCTCGTCCATTTCAACTGACGATCTCGTCAGCGAACCCGATGCCGAAACCAACAGCCGAATCGAGAAGGTCGTTGGCCTCGACCTTGACGTTCCGTCCGACGGTGACACCGATGACGCTGATGACACCGACTCCAACGACGGCGAACGCGACGGCCGTCCGGCGCTCACCTTTGCCAGCAAGCCAAAGGCGGCCGAGCCAGAAACTGACGATTCAAACGTTGTTCGGGGCTCTGCCATCGTTGCGGGTAGTGCAGCTGCAGCCGCAGCCGTTTCTGCGGCGACGTCAGGAGCGACAAAGAAGACCCCCGAGAGCAGCGCTCCTGAGCCAGAGTCCGCACCGACCGAAACGCAGGAGTCTGCAGCGGCTCGTCGACGCGGACGCCTGTCCGACCTCGGACCCAAGGAGACGCCGGCGACTCCACAACCGCAGTCGAAGGGACGCTTCTCTGGCCGACGCCGGCCCGCGGTTGACCATGACCTCAACGAGCTCTTCCTGAAACCAGGAGCACCTGACCAATCTGCGAACCAACGCAGCTATCCGTGGCTCGTGCCCCTCGGCTTCATCGTCTTTTGCATCCTCGCCATCTCGGTTCTGTTCTTCTCCTGGTGGGCCGCTGGTGGGGGCAACTCCAACGACAGCACCCCCGCCGTAGAGACCACCGACTCGGCGACGGAGACCACTTCAACGGCAACGACGCCAACAACCGTCGCAACGACCAATACGTCGTCATCCGCCGCTGCTGTGGACGAGACGACGACAACTTCAGAAGAGGTTGAGGAGACAGACACCGCCCCGACCTTCGAGAGTGCCGCCGACCTCATTGGCGTCGGATCGAACACCGCTGACTTCGCGGAACTCGGAGCTCCACTCGGTCTCGGCCAGGCGCTCGAACAACTCAAGGTTGACGAGAATGGCGATCCGGTGAAGTTCACACTTCTCGCACCGTCCGACGGAGCGATTGCCAAGCTCTCCGAAGACCAGTTGAACGCACTCGCTGCTGACCCCAACAAGGCTCGCGAGCTCATCGACTATCACTTCATCGACCAGCCGCTCACTCCCGAGCTCCTGCAGCAGAGCGTCGGCGGCCAGATCATGACCCGCTCAGGGGTGCCGATCTTCGTCGAGCTCCTCGACGGCGACTTTGTCTTCAACGGTGACACTCGCATCGAGATCGCTGGCCTGGAAGCGGAGAACGGCTCGGTCATTGTGATCGACTCGGTGCTGTCGCCGCCCACGATCAACAAGCTGCTCGATCTGGGCAATATTCAGTTCAAGGTCATCTCTTCGGTTATTACCGATGCTGGCAAGACTGAGCTGCAGAAGGCAGTCACCTACTTCACGGAGAACCCGGATGCGAAGGCACTGATCGCCGGGCACACCGATACCGATGGAGAAGCAGAGGCGAACCGACGCTTGTCGCAGCGTCGCGCTGAAGCGGTTCGCCAATTCTTGATCGACGCCGGTATCGACGGCTCACGTCTTGAAGCGCAGGGCTTCGGTGAGGACGAACCGATCCTCGTCGATGGAGTTGAGGACAAGAACCTCAGCCGTCGTATCGAGTTCATCCTGCAGTAACTCTGCGTGTCGAACGTTCGGGCGGTGGCCTGCCCGAACACCTACGTCGCACAACAACCAAGCGTTGCTAACGATCGTGCGCTCAGAACGAACCTGTTACTGGCGAAGCATCCAGTCGCGTGAACGGTCAGGTTCGAAATCGCTCGACAGGTACTGATCGAGGCGATCATCGAGCGAAGGATCAGACACAGCCCACGACGAGTACAAGTTCGTGCGATCGTCGACTGGTGTCGCCGAAGCGACTTGAGCCTTGAGTTGTGCGGCACGTGCTTCGAGCTGCTTCTTCTTGAAGGCTCGCACGGCAACATGCACCCGCCGAAGTTGTTCTTCAGCAACGTTTGCGCGCTCTTCAGCCGCGCGAAGTTGAGTTTCGAGCTCAACGATTCGGGCCGCCGGGCTCTGCAGTTCAGTGGATGTATGCACGAACTTCAATCGGCTTGTTTTGGTCAAATCGTAAGCGAAAAAGGGAAGATCTTTTGAACCAGGAAATTGAGATGGAATTCGGGCCGTACGGCTCAGTTTCACGCAGGGTGATCCGATAGTTCTGAGCGGGGCTACACCCGCGGTGAGATCCCTACCCATCTCATCGATCTGGAGAGATACGAACTACATGCCGCAGAACGAGCACAACGATTGGCCGTCTTTTGAGACGGTTCTTCGCGACGTCGCACCGGACAGTCCTACTGTCCGGTCGCTGACGTCTGCCGATCGTCGCGCAAAATATGCTGAAACTGCGGCGGCGATTCGGGCGAACCAAGCGGCCGCTCCATCGGAGTCGCTCGCGTCATCTCCGGTCGATTCGACCTCGCCAACCTCGACCACGGACAGCGATCACTCTGGTGACAGCATCGTAAGTCGATCAACATCTCCGGCTGATACTGACCTACCTGCCCCACTGCCTCCGCTGGAAATTGACACTTCCTCGATCAAGGCGCTCATCGAACCGCAGGGCGGTTCCGATTTGGACACGTCAGCGTTCGACGCGTTGGCACCCCTGCCCGAGTTCGATGTCGAGCTCGATGATCATGCCAACGACGGCGACCTTCTTTCGCCAGCTCCGCTTGGCGAGAACGACTCGGCTCTTGACCTCTTTGTCGATGACTCGTCGATGGACGACGTGGCCACCGACAGCGGTGACGAGTCGTCCGACGACGGGCGAGTTGAAGAAGAGACCGTTCTCGCGTTGCATAGCCAAGACGTTGAACTCGCGCTCCTCGAGACGTCAGCTCTCGAGTCTGAGGAAGACGATGAGCCTCACAGTGAGCTCGAAACCACTCTCGACAAGACGTTTGTAGACGAAACCGTTCTCGAAGCACCGAACGAAGATCAAGCAGCCGAGAGTGAGGACTCCACTCGTGACGAGGCGGTGCATGACGATGAGGTTGCCGAACTGTTTGCGCTCGCCGATGACATCGACGTCGACAGCGCTGTTCCTGCATTCGATCCGTCGACTGACGGTGTCGAGTTCGGATCGAGCACTCCGTGGGATACCAGCGCCAACTTTGGATCTCTTGGCGAAGACTCCTCTCTCGTCTTCGAGCTCGACGATTCGACCATCACCGAAGTTGACGCGGCTTACGCGTCCGACGACTTTGCGAACCCAACCGAACTTGACGATCCGTTCTTCGATGCTCCCGGCAACGTCGAAGCGCAGTCGGCCGACGATGACGGTGTCTTCTCTCCTGCAGATGTTCCAGATCTTCCGACGTCCACGCTCGACACCAGCCTGCTCGATGATCCGTTCCAGGGCGTCTCGACCGACCTATCGACAAACGACGCCCCAGCCGAGCCAATCAACGACAACTTTGGCGACACCACCAAAAGCAGTGAGTATTGGGAACTCGCGATCGACGAGCCCGAACAAGTCGTCGATGTTGCCGACCTTGAGGTAGACGATCTCGGTTCGATCGAGATCCCTGAGGCAGTTGAGCTCATCGAACCGCTTGTTGAGCAGCAGGATCACGATGCGCAGCTGTTCGAAATTCCAGACGTTACGTCGATCTCCTACGACGGTGCCGACTCCCAGATCGAACTGCCTGACACGTCGTTCACCCCAGAAACTTTTGACGACCTTGCTACGCAACTCGACGGTGACTCGATCGATCTGTCCGATTTGAACGACGAGCATCGCCCTCTCGATCCCGAGCAGATCGATCAGCGCAAGGCGGACTTGTTCGACTTCTCGAGCGAATCTGAATCGACCATCCAACTGCCAAACGACACTGTCGAGTTTGATTCGGTCGCCGCAGCTGAGGAGATCGAAAGTCACCTCGACTCATTGATGTCATTCGAAGACGGTATAGGTGACGCCGCGGTCGACAACGTCATTCCGTTGCGCCCAGATGTTGATCTCACACACGCAACCGATTCCGTTGAGCCAATCGCCGATGTGCCCGAAGAGCCCGTTGCGACCGCCGGCGAAGACCACAACCCGAACAACACTGGTTGGGTGTCGTTGCCCCCGGAGGTCAAGAGCAAGTCGCCCGATCCTTGGGCGCACATGCGACCAACCGAAGAGCCAAAGAAGAAGGGCTTCTGGGCGAACCGTCCGAAGTTCTTCGGCGGCCAAGATCGCAAACGAGCCCGGGCAGAACGAGACAAGCCTGCTGCCATCAGCGTGTTCGACGACAACGTCGTCGGCATCTCCTATGACAAGGCATGCCCGAACTGTGCTGATGAGTGCAAGGTAGACCTCGACGACCCGATCGGCCGCCGAGTACACGTCAGCTGCCCGTCGTGCGGCCACATGTGGCACACGCCGTACATCCTCGAAGAGTCGCAGGCCGGCTAACCGACGGGCTTAGTGCCCAAACATCTGCATCCACTGCTCGGCGGTCTTTGGTGCGAACACCATGTTCTGGGCACGCGTGTCGCCCATCGAAGCTGATGGCGCCGGCGAGTATTGATGTCCGGGAAACAGCACTGCGTCGTCCGGCACTTTCGAGAGCACCTTGGTCAGGCTGTGGTACAGCTGCTCTGGGTCGCCGCCGGGCAGGTCGGTGCGGCCGCAGCCTTGAAGGAAGAGCGTGTCCCCGGCGACCAACCGGTTGTCGACGAGGAACGATTGCGAGCCAGGAGTGTGCCCTGGCGTATGGAGTAGCTCGATCGAGATCGCACCGACGTCCAGGGTTTGCGTGCCATCGTGCTGAACGAGGTCGGCGTCGGTCAGACCCGTCACCTTCTTGACGTAGTCAGCTTCGGCGGTCTGGATATGTAGGGGCACACTCGTTTGTCCGAGGAGCTCGGCTGCACCCGACACGTTGAGCCCCATCATGGAACCGCCCACGTGGTCAGCGTGATAGTGCGTGCCGAGCATGCCCGTGCAGGTCATGCCGTCAGCTTCGAGAATCTCGAGGATCCCAGCGGGATCGTAGGCCGGGTCAACAATGACCGCCTCTTTGGTTTCCTTGTCGCCGATCAGATAGACGAAATTGACCATCTGCTGGGCGAACGGATCGTCCTGGGCGAAGTCTCGGCCCGAGAGCAGTTGGCGAAAGTACAAGCGGTCGTCAGACATCCCTGGACCGTAGCTCGGCTTCACGGGCGATGTCGCGAGCGGGCCGACCAAGCGCAGCTGCGGCGGCAGCAACGTCGTCGTATTCAGCCTTTGTTGTGAGCTCGGTCTGTTTCACTCGGATCGCATGACCGTCGACGTCGACGGTGACCATGACGCGCTCGAGCGCGGTGCGGGCCACACCGTGCGCCCGGAAGCCGATCGACCCCGTCTCTGTCAGCAGCACTGCTCCGAGCCGCTCGGCCTCAATCGGGTCGACGAGCGCAGACACTGTCGATGCTGGCCGGCCCTTTTTCATCTCGATCGGAGTGATCCACGCATCGAGCGCCCCGGCGGCCATCAGCTGAGAAACCGCATGCGCCAGGTATTCGCCGCTGAGGTCGTCGACGTTGGTTTCGAGAACGGTCAGCTGCTGATGATCGGAGATGGCCGCCTCACCGATAACCACGTGCAACAGATTTGGGTGTTCCTCGAGCTCGTTGTCGCCAGCTCCGAAACCGGACGACGAAATCGTCATTCCGGGCATTGGCCCGAAGTCGTCAGCAAGGGCCTTCACCAGCGCGGCTCCGGTCGGCGTGGTGAGCTCGACCTGAACGTCGAGGCCACGGACCGGGACGTCCTCAAGGAGGCGCACGGTTGCGGGCGCCGGGTTCGGGATAATGCCGTGAGCGCTCTTGGCCATGCCTCGGCCAACAGCTACCGGGGCAACGACGATGCGATCAATACCGAGCTGTTCGAGTGCCAGGCAGGACCCAACGACGTCGACGATCGCGTCGATGCCTCCAACTTCATGGAAGTGCACTGTGGCCGGGTCGGCGCGGTGAACATGTCCTTCAGCTTCGGCCAACGCACCAAAGACAGCGGTCGCGCGACGGGTGACCCGTTCGGGTAGCCCTGCGGCAGACACGAGCTCGATGATGTCGCTTGCCGTGCGATGGACATGGCCCTCGTCAGCTTCGACGGACAGGTTGACCGCTCCAATACCGTTGCGAAAGATCGGAACGGCATGCAAAGACCACCCGTCGACGCCGAGCTTGGCCAAGCCGGCGCCGACCTTGTCGAAGTCGGCTCCCGCGTCGATGAGCGCCCCCAGCGTCATGTCGCCGGCAATGCCATTGAAGGGGTGTATCCACAGCGTTGTGACGGTTTGTTCGGTGCTCATGACTGGCGGAGCCGCATCATCCGCATTGCGCTCACCGCTGCGCCGTAGCCGTTGTCGATTCCGATGACCGAGATGCCAGCGGCACACGATGCCAACATGCCAAGCAATGCAGTCACCCCGTCGAGCCCAGCTCCATAGCCAACGCTCGTTGGCACTGCGATCACCGGTTGAGCGCAGAGGCCACCAAGCACAGATGCCAGGGCGCCCTCCATGCCTGCGATCACGATGACGATGTCGGCCTTGGCAATTCGGTCTTGCTCGGCGAGCAGCCGGTGCAGTCCGGCAACGCCGACGTCGCTGATCCGGTCAGCTGCAACCCCATACGAGCGGAGCGTGGCGACGCATTCGTCGGCGACAGGAGTGTCGGCCGTGCCCGCAGTGACGACGGCGATCTTGATCGAGTCGTCGACCTCGGGCGTGCGCCATGTGAGCACACCAGCCATCTCAGTCGAGTCAGGGTGAGTAGCCACAAGCGCTTCGCGTTGCTCAGGCGAAACCCGGGTCACGATGACCGGGCCGCTGCCATTCGTCAAAAGCTCCTCGACGATGGCCACACACTGCTCGGGCGACTTACCAGGGCCATATACGGCCTCTGGGAGACCCTGTCGCAAGAGCCGGTGATGGTCGATCTTGGCGTTCGCATCGCCACCTAGTTCGGTGAACGGCAAACGGCGAAGCTGGGCAACCGCATCATCAGCCGAAGTCTCCCCCGACTGGATCTGTTCGATCAGGGCACGCAATGACGACTCGTCCACCGCTCCATGGTGGCAAGATTCCCGAAGTTTTCCTCGCTCGGTAGAGTTGTCGGGTGACTTCTCGACCTCGTATTGCATTCCAAGGCGTGCTCGGCGCCTACTCGCACATGGCCTGTGCTGCCGTGTACCCCGACATGGAGCCGGTTGGTTTCGATACGTTTGCCCAAGCATTTGCCGCCGTTGAGGCCGGCGATTGCGAGCTCGGGATGATCCCGATCGAGAACACCCTCGGCGGCCGCGTCGCCGATATCCATCATCTGCTTCCCGAGTCGAGCCTCTACATCATCGGCGAGCACTACCAGCCTGTGCGTCATCAGCTTCTTGCCCCCGAGGGCGCGACGCTCGACACGCTGAAGACGGTCGCCTCACACGAGCAGGGCTTGGCACAGTGCCGCGAGCTCATCAAGGAACTCGGCGTCGAAGCACTTGATTTCGGCGATACCGCCGGCGCAGCCAAGGAAGCTGCTGAACGCAACGACCCAAGCTTCGCTGCTATCGCTAGCGAGCTCGCCGCCGAAACCTACGGCCTGCAGATCTTGCGAAGCCGCATCGAAGATCGGCTCGGCAACACCACTCGCTTCGTCATCATGTCGCGCAGCAGCGTCGACCCCGACCCCCTCGCCGGGCCGGCTATGACCAGCCTCGTCTTCGAGACCCGCAGTGTCCCAGGTGCGCTCTACAAAGCACTCGGTGGGTTCGCCACGAACGGCATCAACATCACCAAGCTCGAGAGCTACATCATCGATCAGAGCTTCACGGCAGCGCAGTTCTACATCGAGGTCGAAGGGCACCCGTCCGACCCCGGCATTGCCAACGCGTTCGAAGAGCTCCAGTTCTTCTCGGCAAAGATGAAGCGCCTTGGCACGTACCCCTTGTCGGAGTGGCGCACTCAGCCGTAGGTCGATCGGCTGAAGTTGTTCAGGTGTAGAAGCTGAGAGTTTCGTAACCCGAAATCATGACGTTCTTACAGGGGATCCCCTCAAAGGCGCCAGCCTGGCGGTCGGCGTTAAGGCGCTTCTGGTAAAGATCCTTGTAGCTCAGGTGACACAAGATGAGCTTCTTGCGGGTGACAACGAGCGGCACGAACGGAATGCTCTGGGTCTCCATCAACCGATAGAAGCCCTCCGTCACGCCAGGAAAGTTCGTGTGAAAGAAGTCGTCGATCGAAATGAAGCCACCAGGCGCCAGAAGCGTCGCAGCGATCGTGGTGTCACGAACAACGTGGATGGGGGTATGGCCACCATCAACGCTCGCAAGACGGAATGCGCCATAGCCCGATGCAATTCCGGCGACGTCTGAATCGGTGACTGCCAAACTGTCCGCCTGGCGAAGTTCGATCAACTCCGGTTCTCTCGCAAACTGGTCGAGATTGCTTCGAGCAATGGCCTCGTCGCCGCTCCCCGATCCGTCCACGTTCTTTGCCTGATCACCGAAGATGTCGAGCCCGAGCGAGCGGGTGCCTGGCGCGCACAGCGCATGAAGCGCAATGAGGTACCGGCCATGGTGCACGCCAATTTCGAACGCACCGTAGGCGTCGCAATCTTCTTGCATGGCCGCCATGTGTCCAAGCAGCAAGACAGACTCTCCCGACCCCGCCCAGCCCTCTACCTTGTTGAGATTCTCCGACACATATGTGGAGAGAACGTCATTTGCGTTGAGCTTTGCCATGAGAACTCCGGTCAGTCGTGTAACGCGCTGCCTGAGCCGCCGATGCGGTCCGCAGGCCCGAGTACGTTACTACCAACGACTCCGTCACCGATCGATCAATCTCCGTCGCTGGTGCGTAGCTCAGATGATCTGCCTGATGCGCTGGGATCGTAGAAGAAATCTAGCGCGCCTGTAGGGACTCGAACCCCAAACCTTCTGTTCCGTAGACAGATGCTCTATCCAATTGAGCTACAGGCGCTTGGTATTGCCTCAACGAGTCTAGACCCATCGTGCTCAGGCGCCACCACAATCACTACGTAACCTGTCGAGATTTCGCGCAGCGACAACCGGATCGCCAGCTATCCTTATGAGCGGAGAGATGGCAGAGCGGACGATTGCGTCGGTCTTGAAAACCGTTGAGGCTTTACGGTCTCCGGGGGTTCGAATCCCCCTCTCTCCGCTTTGTCCTGCTTCAGGACATAGGAACCTCCGAACCCTCGGGTTCGGGGGTTTCTTACGTTTTGGGGTGGAGTGGTTGGTAGCCGATTGCGGGGTTGAGTTTCAGGTGTCTGAGAAGCTCTCCGGTGGTTTTGTTGACGACGCGGATTGCCAGGTTTCGTTCGGAAGCTCAGCTTCAAACCGCATGTACGTGTTCTTGGACCGTTTCTTTGGCTCTGGCTCGATCAGCCCGGCAGCGAGCAGCCGCCGTCGGATTGTTGAGACTGACACGGTGATGTCGTGATGATGTGTGAGGTGCCATTGGATTGTGATCGGGCCCGCATCCAAGCCCTGCTCAGCTAGGTCAACGCGCAGGTTCACGATGTGTTCGTTCACGACATCGGCAAGGCGACTGGGCGAAGATTTCGGTCGCCGTGATTTTGGTTGGAACGCAGTGTCTCCCTCGGCCCGATATCGGGCGACGAGCCGGGTTACCCATGACCTCGACATGCCGTACTCGGCAGCGACCTCGGCGTGGGTTCGGCCCTCGACAAC
>CAKZVC010000039.1 GCA_937922235.1 uncultured Acidimicrobiales bacterium
CCTTGCAGGCGCCCTCGGGTTTGATTTCCCAGCCGGTTCCTTCGCGGAAGGTGTCGGCATCGATGGTGAGCGAGTCGATGAGCATGATCGAGCATCGCACAGATCTTGTCGCTACGGCGAGAGCACCGCTCGATCCCAGGCGCCATCGGCGTTCGAGTATCGCAATCGGTTATGAAGTCGGCTTGGTTGTCCTTGCCAGAACTCGATGTGCTCGGGGATGACCCGGTAGCCGCCCCAGAAGTCGGGGCGTGGAACATCCTGTCCGTCGAAACGAGCAGTGATCTCATCGAGGCGATCAAGAAGCACTGAACGACTGTCGAGCTCGGTGCTTTGCTCGCTTGCCCATGCGCCGAGTTGGCTCTCACGTGGGCGCTTGGCGAAGTAGGTGTCGGACTCTTCGGCACTGGCTCGCTCAACTGTGCCCTCGACATGCACCTGCCGGTGGAGGCCATGCCAGTGGAACGTCAGCCCGGCTCGCCCGTTGGCATCGAGCGCTTGGCCCTTTGCGGACGTGTAGTTCGTGAAGAAGACGAAGCCTCGCTCGGTCACGCCACGGAGCAAGACCGTGCGGCCTCGAGGTTGACCGTCGGCCGAGACGGTCGAGAGCACCATGGCGTATGGCTCTGGGTCGCCCGACGCCTGAGCGTCGGCGAACCACGCTTCGAACTGCGCAAAGGGGTCGGAGTTCATTGCGTCGAGGTCGATGCCTTCGGCCTCGTAGCTCATTCGTTGGTCGGACAAGTCCATTGCGTCAGTCTCGCAGAACTATCGTGACGCTCATGAGTTCAACCGCTGAGCGCCTTCCGCAACTCGCGCTCGTCGGTGTTGGCGGTGCCGCAGGAGCATTGCTGCGATGGACGATCGCCGAGGCGTGGACGGCAACCGATTTACCGTGGCCAACGCTTGTCGTCAATGTTGTTGGGTGCGGGTTGCTGGCCCTCTTCACGTCTGACGGCTTCGACCAGAATGCAAACCGGTTGTTGGCGGCTGGGTTCTGCGGCGGACTGACAACGTTCTCGACCCTCAGCGTCGAAGTGGTTCAGCTACTCGACACCAACCGCCCAGCCACCGCCATTGCGTACATCGCCGCCTCGGTCGCCCTAGGCCTGGTGGCGTTCACCAGCGTCCGCTCGGTTCGGCCACTTCCCGCTCGGGAGGTCGGCGAGTGGTAGTGCTGGGTGTCGCCGCAGCAGCAGCTGTTGGCGCAATCCTCCGTGCCCTCATCACGAACCTCGACGGTGACTTCCGGCGCCAACTCGACGGCACCCTCTTCGTCAACATCGGCGGCTCGTTCTTACTCGGCCTGCTGGCAAGCTCGGATGCGTCGACGAACATGCTTGCGATGATCGGCGTCGGTGGCCTCGGGGCGCTCACCACCTTTTCGACTTACATCTCTCAGATCGAGTGCATCAACCGAGAGGGCAAGACCAGCGACGCGGTGCTGTACTGCATTGCCTCGCTCGTGCTCGGTATCGGTGCGGCCTACATCGGTTGGATTCTGTGACCCCCTTGTTGACATCACCCGTCAGGAGCAGAATGAAGTTGTGACGGCGAACCGAGCGACGACCAACGAGAACCTCATCACTCTGCTCGGAGGAACATGGCTAACTCTTGGTCTCTTTATCGATGGCTATGCCCATGCAAACATCATCGATACTGCGACAGAAGATTTCTTCACCCCGTGGCACGGCATTTTCTATAGCGGCTTCATGTTCACGGCTGGCTGGATCTCGTGGTTGATGTATCGACGACGCCAACCAGGCCCGTTGCGAGCGTGGATCCCTGAAGGCTATGGGTGGGCGGTGGTCGGCCTAATCGTGTTTGCGATCGGCGGTGTCGGAGACATGATCTGGCACACGATCTTCGGAGTCGAAGTTGGCATCGACGCTCTGCTCTCGCCCACGCACCTTCTGCTCCTCTTTGGTCTCATCGTTCTTCTCGCCGCTCCCATGCGGGCCACTATCGGAACGGACGGGCCGGTGTGGATCGCCGTCGCATCGATGACAAGCCTGGTCCTTCTTGCCTCGTTCTTCACGACCTTCGCTCACCCGCTGAGTAACACCTGGACATTCGGCTTGCCCGCTCGCAACGACGACATCTGGGCCGCATGGACTGTGGCGGGGATCATCGTGTCGACGTTGATCATGGGCGCCTCGGCGCTCTATCTCCTTCAGCGATTCGACAAGCTTCCGTTTGGCTTTCTTACCGTGATGTGGGCGGTGCCTGCCGTCGGCGAGGCCTACTCGCTTGGCAGCACGCCTGGAGCTGCCATTGTTGGCGGTGTGGTTGGCGGGCTCGTCGCTGATGGGCTGTTCGCTGCGACATCGACGCGACCGTTGCGGCAGCGAGCGGGCCTGGCGTTGAGCGGAGGAATTGTGGCCTTGTGGAGCGCATGGACGGTCGCCGGATATCTCTGGGGCCCAAACGGCTTCGAGCTCGAAACAGAGATCTGGTCAGGACAGATAGCGCTCTCGGGACTCGTCATGGTTGCGCTCACGATGCTCGCCTTCCCGACTTCGACCGACACGCTCAGCGAATCGTCGACGTCGACCGTGCGTGAGCAACACGACTCCGACTCGCCAGACACATCTGTCACATCAGGCCCGCCCGCAGCGCACAGTGCCGGGCCTGCCCGCTAACGTGCATTCATGGCAGCCTCAAGTGACCATTTCGATCCGAACAAGGCCCTCTTCGCCGGAAGCCAGGCGCTGACCTTCGACGACGTGCTCGTCGTCCCGGGGTACAGCGAGGTGTTGCCCGACAACGTCGACACCACCACGCAGCTCGGAAGCATCGAGTTGAAGGTCCCGCTCATGTCGGCTGCCATGGACACGGTCACCGAAGCTCCGCTCGCCGTTTCGATGGCACGTGAGGGCGGCATCGGCATCCTGCATCGCAACCTGTCTCCCGAGGAGCAGGCCGAACAGGTCGATCTGGTGAAGCGGTCGCAGGCGGGCATGATCTCGAATCCGATCTCGCTCACGCCTGACTCGTCGCTCGACGATGCCGAAGCCTTGATGGCTCGCCACAAAATCAGCGGCGTTCCGATCTGTGAAGACAGCGGCCGCCTCGTCGGCATCCTCACCAACCGCGACATTCGCTTCTGCACCCCTGACGAGTACCACAAGCCCGTCACGCAGTTCATGACCAGCGACAACCTGGTCACCGCCCCGACCGGCACCACACTCGAAGAAGCCAAGGCGATCCTCCACAAGCACCGTATCGAGAAGCTTCCGCTCATCGACGACAACGGGCTCCTCGCGGGCCTCATCACCGTCAAGGACATCGATAAGCGGATCGAGAAGCCAAACGCCAGCCTCGACGCCTCTGGACGCCTACGCGTTGGCGCTGCGGTTGGCGTTACCGACACTGCCGAGCGCACCGAGCTCCTCGCTGCTGCTGGTGTCGACATGCTCGTCATCGACACCGCTCATGGCCACACCGCCGGTGTCATCAACGCAGTCCAAACAATCAAGAAGGGTTGGCCCGAGATCGTCGTCGTTGGCGGCAACGTCGTCACTCGTGAAGGCGTCGACGCACTCGTCGAGGCCGGAGCCGATGTCGTCAAGGTCGGCGTGGGCGCAGGTTCGATCTGCACCACCCGCATCGTCGCTGGCGCCGGCATGCCACAGATGAGCGCCATCTACGAATGCGCCGAAGCTGCCAAGGCTCACGGCATTCCCGTTATCGCCGACGGCGGGGTCGTCACGTCTGGCGACATCGTCAAGTGCTTCGCCGGTGGAGCGCACGCCGTCATGGTCGGCAACTTGCTTGCAGGAACCGACGAGGCACCAGGTGAGCTCGAGCTCGTCGACGGCGCTATGTGGAAGACCTACCGGGGTATGGGCTCAGCAGGCGCAATGCGGGGCCGCGCCGCCGACCGTTACGGCTCGGGCCAGGCACCTGGCAAGCACGTTGCCGAGGGTGTCGAAGCTCGCGTACGCTACGCCGGTTCGATCTCTGACCTCATCGGCCAGATGGCTGGCGGCCTCCGCTCAGGCATGGGCTACGCCGGAGCCGGCGACATCACCCAGCTCCGCACCCGCAGCCGCCTCGTCCGGATCACCCAGTCGGGTCTGCGCGAAAGCCACCCGCACGACGTTGCGGTCATGCGCGACGAGTAATGCGCTTTCGGCGAGTCAGGGCTAGCGACACTGACGCTGTCCTTGCACTCTGGGATGCCTGCGGCCTCAGCCGGGGCGAAGCCATCGATCGTCGCGAGATCGCCGAACGGCTCAAGGAAGACGACGGGCTGTTTCGTTGCGTGGAGGCCGACGGATCGATCGTCGGCACCGTCATGGGCTGCTACGACAACCATCGAGGCATGGTAAAGCGGATGGCAGTCGAACCAAGCGCGCAATCCAAGGGCATCGGCACCCAGCTGGTCGCCGATCTAGAAGCGGCGTTCCTCGAAGCTGGCATCACTGAGCTCCGAATGGCCGTCTGGGCAGACAACACCAGAGGCGGCCAGTTCTGGGAAGCCCAGGGCTATTCCGAACTCGAAGACATCCGCTACTTCACCAAGTCACTCGAGCCCTGAATCCGGACACGATCGGGTTCGTGCTCTAGTCGCTTGCCACCGCGGAAAGCACAACGATCCGCCCAAGCTCTACGTTCTGGAGAAGGAACGCTTCGTACCAGTACGTGTGGTAGCCGGGAAGTCCGACGTCGCTGTTGTAGTGATACGCGCTCGTTGACGATGGCGGCATCAGTCGATCACTACTGTCCATGAATGAAGGCAGGAGTTGATCGTTCAGCCGCGCACGACGCTCGGGAGTGAACTGTGTGCCGAAGTCCCCTTCGCGATTTAGCTGCTCAGCGAATGCGCTCTTTGCCACTGCGAGGTCAACCTGGGTCAATGTCGCAAGGTGTGGCTTGGAGTTGGGATACATCGACGCCATCACCTCGTTCAGCGGTAGATCGACGCCCGAGTAAGCCCGGCCAGCGACAGCGATCGTCACTTGATAGTCCTGGCCATGTACGACTCGTTCAAGCTCGGAGCAGATCGATTGGAGGCGAACAAGCTCGGGGTCAGCAATCTCGGTCAGCTGGGCAAGAATCGCTTGGGACAGTTCGGGCCTTGCCGGTGGCTCTTGCCGAACAGGTTGAAGCTCCTCCGAGCGACCATCGACATACGCTTTGCCCTCAGCCAAGCCATGGCCGGTCGCCCTCCGGTACTCACGAATGGCACCGAGCGTCATTCCAGCAAGGATGAGCTGATCAATTTGTTCCCGCTGCCCGTCATTCACTTGGCCGACTGTAACGCAGCGAGCTATGCATCGAGACCCAATGCTCTGCTCCGAGGCATACCGGTTACACGCAAGAGATTTGTACAGACTTTCAGACCGTAGTGGTCGGAAAGTCTGTACAAATCCTGGAGTTCATGCGGTGCGATCAAACTCGGCGAGCGAGTCGCTGACGGCTTAGGCTATTTGTCGTGATTAACCTGCGAAATCTCGACGACCAGGCCTACCGCGATGGCGCCATTTTGAAGGGCGCTACCGCGGAACAACTCGACGCACTTGCCGAGGCTGAGGCCTCCCGTAAGTCACTCATGACCGAGGTTGAAGAGCTCCGGGGCCAGTCGAACGCGGTCTCGAAGGAGATCGGCAAGGCGTCGCCTGAGGAGCGCCCAGCCAAGATCGAAGCAGCGAACGAGCTAAAGCAAGGCCTGAAGGTCAAAGAAGCCGAGCTCACCGAGCTCCAGGCATCGGTCGACGCCATGGTGCTGCAGGTACCGAATCCAGCGCACAGCTCGGTGCCTGGCGGTGGCGAGGAAGACTTCGAGCTCGTCGTCACCGTTGGCGACCAGATTCCAGCTCCGGCGATGGACCACGGCGAATTCGGCGCAGCCATGGGCTGGGTCAACACCGAGAAGGGCGCCGAGGTCAGCGGATCACGCTTTGCCTACATCCAGCGCGAGGCCGTACTGCTCGAGTTCGCGCTCGTGCAGTGGGTCATGCAGAAGCTCGTACTTCGCGGGTTCATCCCGACCGTGCCACCAGTGCTGGTTCGCGAGCAGATGATGATCGATGCGGGCTTCTTCCCAACCGACGAGAACCAGGTCTACAACGTCACCGAAGACGAGCTCTACCTGGTTGGCACCTCCGAAGTTCCACTCGCTGGCCTGCACCGAGGCGATCGTCTCGACCTCGCCGACCTTCCGTTGCGCTATGCCGGGTTCTCGTCATGCTTCCGCCGCGAAGCCGGCACCTATGGCAAAGACACCACCGGCATCTTCCGCGTGCACCAGTTCGACAAGGTTGAGATGTTCATCTGGAGCGATCCGACGAAGTCGTGGGACGAGCACGAACTGCTCCTCGAGATCGAACGCGAAATCCTCGACGAGCTCGGCCTCCCCTACCGGGTCATCAACGTCGCCGCCGGTGACCTCGGCAACCCAGCTGCCAAGAAATACGACTGCGAAGTGTGGTTGCCTTCCGAAGGTGCCTACCGCGAGCTCACCTCGTGCTCGAACTACACCGACTACTCAGCACGCCGGCTCGGCACCCGGGCCAAGGGAGAGTCGGGTTCCGACTTCGTGCACACGCTCAACGGCACCGCCTGCGCGGTTGGCCGCATGCTGCTTTTCCTCATGGAGCACTACCAACAGGCCGATGGCTCGTTTGCCGTGCCCGATGTGCTGCAGCCATTCACCGGGTTCGCTACGGTCAACGCTCCGTAGGTTCGTCGCTCGATGGACAACACCGGAGGCATGACCTTCACCGACCTGCTCGCGCAGCCCGGCGTCCACGAAGAGCTCGAACTCCGCACCACGTTTGGCTTCCTGGCGTTTCACGGTGGGCCGGTTGAACGGGTGACGTCGCTCATTGCCCGTCGAGCAGCTGAAGCCGCGGGAGCGAGCTTCTACTCGATTGATCAGCCTCCCGAACGACCGCTGCACATCCCCTCGACTCGCTTCCGGCCAGAAGAGAGCGAGAGGTTCGCTTCGGTTCTCGAACACTGCGACGTTGTCTGCACAGTGCACGGCTACGGGCGAGAGATGGACAAGCAACACCTGCTGCTCGGTGGCCAGAACCGCGAGCTAGCGAGCGCGCTTGGTGCACAGCTCAGCGAACGATTGCCCGACAAGTACAAGGTCATCACCGAGCTGGAGGAGATCCCCAAAGAGCTCCGTGGTGTCCACTCCCGGAATCCGGTGAACCTTCCCCGCCAGCAAGGCGTACAGCTCGAAATCCCGCCTGGTATTCGCTGGAACTGGGATGCCCGCAGCTGGGCCGACGCCGACGGGCTCGAACCAACCGAGCTCGTACTGTCCGTGATCGACGCGCTTGCGGCAACAGCGCAGAACTGGACTGGGGAGAACACCCCCTAAAGCGGTTCTCTTCGAGCGTCGATATTTGGGGCATGCTCATCCCAAACGTCCACGACCGGAACAACGCCCGCGCAGCGCGCTCGGCAGTGCGTCATGCGTCGAACGAGACGATCATTGTCCGTCGACAAAACAACCGTGAGCTGGCCACGATCGACGATCGAATCGATCGGCTCGCGTTGCTATGCGAGACCATGTGGGAACTGCTGTCGGAGAACACCGATCTGACCGAGGCCGACCTTCAGGCCCGATTCATCGAAATCGACGAACGAGATGGGCGTCAGAACTTTCGCCGCCAGCGCACCGCGCACGACTGCGAATGCGGTGCGAAGGTTCCGCCGGTTCGGGTCACGTGCCAGTTCTGTGGGGCGCCATCGAACCCCGGCACGCTTTTTGATCTGATCTAGACCGCGTCGGCGTCGTACTCGCTTGGATCAAAGCGAGGGTCGACCTCTCCTGGTTCGAGCGGAATCATGACCAGGTCGATCGCACTCCACAACGTCTTGGAGATGGGGAAGAACGCCGCGCTCAATGCAATGACAAAGATCGCGTTGCCGATCAACAGTCGGCCTACTGGAATGTCCGGTTGTGTAAGCGCCACGCTCGCCACCATGACAATCAGCATGGCGCCAAAGGTCACGATCGTGTTGATGCCCACCGCCCCAATGAAATGCCCTTCCTTGCGCTCGATGGCAAAGTCGCATCGGCTGCATCGCGGACCGTCGAGCTTCCACGGGGCGGTGATACGGAATTTTCCGCACACCGCACAGCGACCGGTTGCTCCCCAGAAAAATCGCTTGAGTTTCGACGGAGGGTTGACCGACGGGGTGGCGCTCAAGAGCGCTCGCTCACCGCCGGGCCAGCCTTCTCGAATTCCTCGGTGACCTCATCGAAGGTGAGCGGTCGGATGATCCGCTTCTCCATGTCGGCCGCTCGTTCTTTGGTAGCCCAGCTGAAGAAGCGCACAGCGATCAAGCCCCACAAGAAGAAGCCCCCAAGGATCTTCATGATGGCTCCTGCCGCCTGCTGATCCTGAACAACATCGATTCCCCAGAGGCGATCGACGGTGTCGTAGGCCGGGTATACCGGGTTGTCAGCGAACGTCAGCCAACCTGCCGGAACCGTTGGGATGATCGACATGAGGAACAGGTAGATCATCTGGGCTGGAGGCGACATGCGAAGCTCGGGAAGCGGACCGAGGACAGGCAGCCACATCAGCAGCGCCGAGCTGAACATCACGAGGTGAATGCCGTAGTGGAACGGACCAGAGTCAGCCGAGAGCTGCACGATGCCGTTCCAGTGCGTCAATGCCGCAAGCATGTTGAAGATCACGCCAGCAACAACGGGCTTTGCCAGACGTCCAAGCCACGTTCGTTCCTGATCGCCACCGCCGAGAACCAGCCGAGCAAGCCACTCGGGGGTTGCCTGCAAGAACAGGATTGGAATGAAGAACGTGATGAGCAGGTGCTGCAGCATGTGCACCGAGTAGAGGTATTCCTCGGCAATGTCATGCAGGGGCCAATCAGCAGCGATGGCCAGCGAAACGACGGCGGCTACGAAGTACTTGCGCTGCTTGTCGCTGACCACCTCGCCGTTCGCAACAACCTTTGGCCCGATGACGCGGGTGGCGTAGAAGCCAAGGCCAACAATGCCCGCGAGGAGGAGCCAGACCTCAGGATGAGGCCGCCAACTCCAAGGGTCGATGGCCCCGAAGATCAAGAATCTTCGACCATCTGTTCAAACTCGACCTGACCATCCCAGAATCCAGGGTCTTCGTAGCCATCGTTCCAGAACGAAAACTCGAATGCCGACAGCATGATCCAATACACGCCCACGGCGAGAACCAGGCCTGCTGCGAAGAGCTTCCAAAGGATCGAGTCATCGAACTTGAGGTGCATGAAGTAGGCACCAACGATGAAGAACTTCACGATCATGAGGGCGATAAGGCCGATCTTGAGCGACCACGCTGGCGGGACAAGGGCATCGCCGAAGCCGCCCTTCTCTGCGACGAACATCGCGATCTCGACGGCAGTCAGGATCGCAAGGGCGATCGCAATGCCGACGTAGCTGCGGTCGCTCGGGTGACCGTGGTCGTGGTCGTCGTGGGTATCGACGTGATTCTCGGTTGCAGTCATGGTTCCTAACCGATCGGAATGAGGTAGATGACGGTGAAGATGATCACCCAGACAATGTCGACAAAGTGCCAGTACAGGCCAACAAGCTCGACCGTTTCGCTCTTCTCCTTGCCCAGGCCGCTGTTGCGCGTGCCGAAGACCGTGCCGAGAAGCAACAAGATGCCGACGCTTACGTGCACCCCGTGGAAGCCGGTGAGTGTGTAGAAGGCCGAGGTCCAGGTGTTGGTCGTGTAGCCGAGGCCCTTGCCTGCGAACTCGGTGAATTCGAAGACCTGACCACCGATGAACAACATGCCGAGACCGGCGGTGCAGAGCATCCAGATGCGTCCTGCCCGTTGGTCATCACGGTTGACAGCAGACAAGCTGAGCACCATCGTGAGCGAGCTCATCAACAAGATGAACGAGCTGAGCGAGGTGAACGGAATGTCAAAGACGTCGCCCGGCCCCTCGAACTCGGTGCCATCGGAGATGTTCGTGCGGTAGAGCAGGAACGAGGAGATCAAGGCGCCGAACAGTAGGCAGTCCGACGACAAGAACAACCACATGGCGAGCTTGTTGTTGGAGATGCCCGTGTTGGTTTCGGCGTGGCCGTGATCGTCGTGGCCATGGTCGTCGACGTGCTCGTCGACAACTGCGGTTGCGCTAGCCATTGTCGGCCTCCGTTTCTGCGCCGGCGCCAACAAGTTCGGCTTCGGCAACTACTTCGTCGACGTCGACATCTCCCGCTTCAACAGCGTCGGGATCGTCGTCATCACCATGGTCATCGTGATGATCATGGGCGGCGTTTGGATCGTCTGGGTGCTCGAAGATCCAGCCAACCATGCCGTAGATAATGAGCGCGGCACCTGGGATACACAGCCACAGGCTGTAGATCAGGCCGTAGGCAACGATTGGAAGACCAAGCGACAAGACGATCGGGAAGTACGACGGAGATGGAAGGTGCACGTTGTGGTTCGAGCCGTCCTGTGCAACTTCTTCAGCCGTGGCGATGCGAACAACGTTGTTGTTCTCGTCGTAGCCGTACTTGCGATGCCAGAACTCGTCCTGGCTTTCAACGATGATGTCTTCATCGAAGTTGTGCTCAGGAGTTGGTGACGCCGTCATCCACTCGAGGCTGCGTGCATCCCATGGATCTGGTCCTGGGTTCGGCATACCTGCCTTCTTCCACTCCTTGCGGCTGTACGCAATGTTGTAGAAGAAGATCGCAATACCGGCAGCGATGATGAACGAGCCAACGGTGGCGACGAGGTTCCAGAATTCGAAACCGAAGTCTTCGTCGTAGGTGTCGATGCGGCGGCTCATGCCCTGGAGGCCAAGGATGTGCATTGGGCCGAACGTGACGTTGAAGCCAACAATCTGGAGCCAGAAGTTCCACTTACCAATGCGCTCGTTGAGCATGTAGCCAAACATCTTCGGCCACCAGAAGTAGAAGCCGGAGAAGATACCAAGGAGCGCCCCACCGAAGATGACGTAGTGGAAGTGAGCAACGATGTAGTAGGTGTCGGTCTGCTGAGTATCAGCAGGTGCGATCGAGTGGGTAACACCCGAGAGGCCGCCGATAGTGAACATCGAGACCACGCCGACGGCGAACAGCATTGCGGTCGTGAAGCGAAGTCGGCCGCCCCAAATCGTGGCAAGCCAGTTGAGGATCTTCACGCCGGTCGGCACCGCGATGAACATCGTCGACAGTGAGAACGCTGCAACCGAGATTGGACCGATGCCCGAGACGAACATGTGGTGAGCCCATACGCCCCAGCCCATGAAGCCAATGGCGATTCCGGAGAACACCATGAAGCTGTATCCGAAGATTGGCTTACGGCTGAAGGTTGGGATGACCTCGGAGATGATGCCGAAGCTTGGAAGGATGAGGATGTATACCTCTGGGTGACCGAAGATCCAGAAGAGGTGCTGCCACAAGAGTGGGTCAGCGCCCTTTTCGGTGTTGAAGAAGTTCGCACCGAAGAGGCGGTCGAAGGTGAGCTCGAAGAGCGCAACCGAGATGACCGGAACCGCGAAGAGCAGCAGGAACTGCACGACGAGGTTCATCCAGGTGAAAATCGGCATGCGGAACATCGACATGCCCTTGGGGCGCATGTTGAGCACGGTCGTGATCAGGTTGATTGCCGACACGAGTGAAGCAATACCGGTGATCTGCAGACCGAGTGCATAGAAGTCGATGCCGTGGCTTGGCGAGAACGTCACCGAGCTGTTTGGCGAGTAGTTGAACCAACCGCCGTCAGCGCCGCCTCCGAGCAGCCATGCCGAGTTGAGGAACAAGCCACCGAAGAGGAACACCCAGAAGCTGAGTGCGTTCATTCGAGGGAAGGCAACGTCTCGAGCGCCGATCTGCAATGGCAGCAGATAGTTCGCGAACGCTGCAGCGAGCGGCATGATGACCAAGAAGATCATCGTGACGCCGTGCATGGTGAACACCTGGTTGTAGACCTCAGGTGAAAGCAACGTGCCGTTCGGGGTTGCGAGCTGTAGACGAATCAGCAGTGCTTCAGCGCCACCGATGACAAAGAAGAACATCGCGGCAACGCCGTACATGATGCCGATCTTCTTGTGATCAACTGTGCTGAGCCAGTCCTTCCACGAATCGGACTGCTTTGGTCGCGTCAGATCGCCGAGAGGACGGTCGGCGGTTGCGCCAGCTTCGTCTCCGGCGCCGATAGCGAGTGGTCGTTCAATGATTGCCACTTACTACTCTCCTTGTGCGTTCTCTTCGGAACCAGGAGTCTCGACTCCGGTTTCCGAAATGATGAAGTCTGATGGCTTTGGCCCCGTGAGTTCGAGGAGCGCTACCAAGTCGTCGACTTCTTGGGTGCTGAGTTCGAGGTTTGGCATACCGCGCATGCGCATGTCGTCGTCGCTGACGGGATCGGTGTAGTTCGCCTTGATCGAATCGGGATCGCGGAGCCACTGAGCCACGTCGTTCTTGTTGAACTCCTTGGTCTCTGGGTCCCACACGTTGCGGATGCCGCCGCCGAAGGTGGTACGGCTAGAGAAGTGCGTCAGGTTTGGTGCGGCGCCGGACACGAGCTGGCGAGCTACTGCCTCTTCAGACCAGAGGTCTTCGGCGACACCTTCCATCAGGTGGCATGATGCGCACTTGCCACGGAAGGTCGAAATAGCACGCTGGGTGGAGTTTTCGGGGGCAGGCGTGTCGCCGGCGACAAGAGCGTCGACGTAGGCCGCTGACTCTGCGTCGAGCGGCACGCCTTCCATCTGCGAGTTGATCCATTCTTGGAAATCAGCTGGCTCGAGCGCAATGACTTGCATACGCATACGTGAATGCGACAGGCCACAGAACTCGGTGCACTGACCGAAGTACACGCCAGGCTCATCGGCCTCGATCTTCCATGGCGCCGACTGGCGACCAGGAACAGCGTCGCGCTTTCCGTTCAGTGACGGAATCCAGTGCGAGTGGATGACATCGCGGCTGGTGATCTCGAGCTCGATCTCCTGCCCGATCGGGATCACCATCTGAGTTGCGGTGGAGATGTCGGGTGTTGGCAGCGTTTGCACGCGCTCTTGGTCGACGTCGACATCACCGAAGTGATACTGGTATTCCCACCACCACTGCTGTCCAACAACGACAACTTGTGGCTCCCAGGCGATTGACTCGCCAGCGACCGTGACATTGACCGGGTTGGAGTCTTCGCTGTTCAGGCTGTTGTGCACCGTGAGGGTGTATAGGCCGATACCGAGGAGGAGGAGCGCTGGGGCTGCGGTCCAGGCGTACTCGAGCGTGTCGTTGCCGTGGATCTGCTCTGGCCAATCGTCTTCTTCGTAGTCATCTCCGCTGATGCCGAAGTTCTTCCAGGCATAGATGGTGACGAAGAGAACGCCGGCGAACACGGCGTAGGCAATCCAGAGCACCCACGTGAGGAAGCTGTCGATCTGGCGAGCCTCCGGGCCAGCCAAGTTGTCTTGGCCAAGGGTGGTGAGCTCTGCATCGTTCGCGCATGAAGCGAGGAGCAGCGTGGCCGCCACAACCGCGAGCAAACGAGCTGCTTTGCGGATGGACGGGGACATGGTGGTCATACGAGATCCTTCGACGCCTTCAGGCGTGGTGTCAGTACGGGAACGACCTTGTGAAAGTTTTCCCAAATTCTCATAAGAAGACAAGTTGTGTGGGCGTTTGCTTCGTGCGGTCACGAGGCGGCCTCCACGATGACGACGCCCATTGCTTCGTCGTCACTGTGATCGCCATCGTCTTCGCTGTGATCGTCGCCGTGCTTTTCATCGCCATGCTCGATCTGGGTGAGGCTGAACAAACCGAAGACCAAGACGCTGGCGACAATGCCGGTAGTGATCAGGGTGATAACGTTCTTGTTCATGTCCGGGTTCGAAACGAAGAACCAGGCTGCAGCCAACATGATGACCGAGACGATTGCGCCGATGACGACTGCGCCAGTGCCGTGGTACGCAATGAAGATCCGTGACACGGCCATGACGAACACGGCGCCACCCAGCAGTCCGAGAAGTGGGACTTCGAATGGGCCCATCAGCTGGTTGCGAAGCGCAATGTTGGTGGAAGGGTCGCCGGTTGCCCGGTCGGCCCAGGCAGTCATGGTCCACTCGAACGCAACAATGGCGAGTACTGCCAAACCAACGCCGAACACGAACGTGTTGATCGCCATGCCAACAACGACGAACGTGAGGCCAAGCCCGGCGACGATCGGCCAGATCGATGCAGCGACTGGACGCTGACCAACCGGTGCAGTCTCGACGCCCATAGCTTGGGCAACCGCATCAGCATCGGCGTCACGCACGAGCGTGAGCAGGGTGCCAACAATGATCGACACGATGGCCACGCCGACAAGCACGACGTAGGACACGTGGTGGCCAATGCCACCCTTGTAACCGGCGCTAATTGGGCCGACGACGGTGCCACCGGTGGTGTAGCCACCGATCGCTGCAGCCAAGAGGGCCGCTCCGGCAATGCCGGCGTAGAGCTTGAAACCAGTTGGGATCATTCGTGGCTCACTTCGTGATCGTGATCAGGTACCAGACGGGCAAGTACACAATGACGGCTGCGTACCAGTAGATCGCTGCGGCCTGGACACCATCAGCGTTCGTGGAGTTGAACTGTCCTGCAACTGCTCGGATGAACATGAGGAGGACGAAGACCATGGCGATTGCCATGAAGACGATGTAGCTGCCGTAAATGACGTGCAGCAGAAGTGCCGGGGTCGACTCGTCGACCGCCCGACCGAAGTCGAGCACACCGAAGACCATCTGGTTGATGACTGCAGCGCCCATAAGCAAGGTGACGAAGAAGGCGGCGTAGGCGTTGCGGCGATCGTCGTTGCGGATGGCCTGCACTGCCCAGGAGATCGTGAAGACCGAAATCCAGGTGGTGAACATCATCATCGTGCCAGGTGCGATCTGCACGGCACCTTCGGGGAACCAAAGCTTGCCGCCGTCGAGACCATTCTCGATGCGGAACTCGTTGTTCTGGCGAAGCGAGATGTAGACGGCAAAGAGGCCGACAAACACCATGATCGACGCAACAGCGGCGAACGCCGTGCCAACGATAAGGGTTCGGTTACGGGAGAGTTCTGCCGCTGGTGGAGCGACTGCGGTAGCTGCTGCCATCAGTTGACCTCCTCAAGTTCGTCGAGCAGTGGTTCGGCCGAGAGCACGGGTTCAAGTGGCTCGACGAAGTTGCCAACCGGGGGTGGCGACGGTGCAGCCCACTCGAGGGTGTGGCCTTCCCATGGATCGTCGGGCAAGGTTTCGTCGCTTGTAGCGGCCGGGACGATGACACCCAAGATCGAGAGGCCGCCGAGAATGAGCATTGCTGAGCCCATGATCGAGAGCATGTTCATGGTGTTGGCAAGATCGCCAACGGTGTCGACTGCGATGTCGGGCTGGCCATCGAAGGCGGCGACGAGGTTCGCGAGGCCGAGGATCGCACCAGCACCAGCGAAGGCCATGACGCCACCCATGCCAGCACCATTGCCGCCGTAGCCACCGAACAGCTTTGGCGACCAGTAGGAAATAGCTCCGACTGCGGCGGTAAGGGATGCGCCTACGACGAGGCCCATCTGCGCTGTGGTCGAGGAAAGCAGGATGTTGTTCTCGTGCAGAACATCAGCGAACGGCATCACCCGGATGAAGCCAACGATTGCTGCGGTGAGGAGAAGGAGTGCGCCGAGCACGGCGCCAAGCAATGCGGCACTTGGCTTCGGTGCGCTGCCACGACGGATCGTGTCGAGCCCACCGCCAAAGACTGCAAGGACTGGCAGCACTGCGGCGACTGCGAATGCACCGTAGAGGAAGCCCTTGTAGATCACGACGTTGCGGAACTGCCCTGCGTCGGCGTTGGTGGCTTCGATCGTTGGGTAGAACGACTGGGCCCACGCACCGAAGCTCAGCAGACCAAACAGGCCAATAAAGGAGAGCGTCGCTTCACGAAGTGGCTGACGCTGCTTGGCAAGAACCGGGATGATCTCGCCGAAGATGCCGAGCACCGGAATGGCGTAGGCGTAGATCTGTGGCTGCGCCCAGGCCCAGGAGATGCGGTCCCACATCAAGTCGGCGTTGCCGAAGTCGACAACCTCGCCGTACTTGAGATCGACATAGCTGAAGATGAGGCCAGCAAGAAGAACTGGGAACGAGAAGAGCCACACCGAGGTGGCGACAAGCATCGACCACGAGAAAGTTGGAACTCGAAGCAAGGTCATGCCTGTCGAGCGGAGCGCCACAACGGTGGTCGCAATACAGACCGACGCAGTGAGGAGTGCAATCAGCATTGCGCCGAATGACGTAATCGACAGGAGGGTTGAATCGGAGCGGGTGTTCGCTGCGAACCCGAAGCCGCCATCAACGGCGAACGACACGGCGTGGACGATCGAGCCGAACAGCCAGGCCCAGAACGATGCTGCAGCAAGGCGAGGGAAGGCAATCGACGCCGATCCAACCTGCAGCGGTGTGATGGCTGTAGCGATTCCGATGAACATTGGAACGACGACCATGAAGATGATTCCGGTGCGGAACAGCACCCATCCTTGGAAATAACCGGACACGCCGCTGAAGATGCTGAAGGCATCGGTGTCAGCGCGCTCGAGGTTGTTCACCACGCCAAGCACGGCGAGGAGAATCAAGAAGGCGATGCTCGCCCCAATCCACAGTCGACCGACCATCTTGTGGTCGTTCGAGGCCACCAACCGGTACAGGCCATCACCTTGCGGTGGAGCATGCACGGCGACCTCGTCGACGTGGGTTTCTGTATGCGTGTCAATCGCTGTCATCTAAACGTCGTCACCCTTGGACATGTGTGGTCGCGCCACGGCGAAGCGGACCCTCCAAGGTTAGGCGGAGACGACCCACTTCTGGCGCATCAAAGCAAGTGAAACCATAGTTCTCGCGCGGCCAACCGCCCAATACCAAGGCCACGACCAATGTCACAGCCGTTCGCTTCGCTCTCTACACGAGTTTCTCGCCTGGGGGCTCCAAACATCGCGCCACCCAAATCGACCGCTCAGACGCTCCTCGATGCTCGGCGGCTGGCCCGAGGCCGCGCCCGTTCGCACCGGCTCCGCAGCTGCGAACTACCCCCAGGCTCCAAACATCGGGCCATCAAAATTGGCCGTGTGGAAGCTCCTCGATGCTCGACGAAGTTCAGTTTTTCTGCCCAAAAACTGACCTGACAGGTCTGAAAAGGGGCAGAAATCTCGTCCTCCAACAGTTTTGGGGTCAGACCCTCCACCTGTTGCAGAAGCTGGCGCTACGTGGCGCCTCGGGCGATCAGCCTGGTGGCGCCTGAACGCTCCCCCTGAAAGGGAACACAGGTTTCGTAGCCCGAAGCTGCGAAGCTGGCGCTACGTGGCGCCTCGGGCGATCAGCCTGCGTGACGCCTGAACGCTCCCCCTGAAAGGGAACACAGGTTAGTTTTGTGACGGCCCAAAATGGGGCCGGAGGCCTTGGGCCGTTACAAAACTAACTGATCGACGGCCATGGCGATGAAGAGCACCGACAAGTACGTGATCGAGAAGGTGAACATCGTCATTGCTCGCTTCGGCGTTGGATCGCGAAGAAGGGCAACGGCGTAGTAAGTGAAGAGTCCACCGGCGACGACAGCCGTGAGCGTGTAGATCCAGCCCATCGATGCGATCGGGGTGAAGAGCAGCGATACCGCCCAGACCGCAAGGGTGTAGGCCAGAATCTGGCGAGATGTGGTTTCCATCGAGGCAACCGATGGAAGCATGGGCACGTCGGCGGCGGAGTAGTCGTCGCGGTACTTCACGGCGAGGGCCCAGAAGTGTGGAGGCGTCCACAGGAAGATGATTGCGAACAGCACGATGGGTTCCCAGCCAATGCTGTCGGTGACTGCGGCCCAGCCGACAAGCACGGGCATGCAGCCGGCGGCGCCACCGATAACGATGTTCTGTGTCGAGGTGCGCTTGAGCCAGAGGGTGTACACGAAGATGTAGAAGGCCGCTGCGGACAAGGCAAAGACAGCCGACAACAGGTTGACGAAGCCGGTGAGCCATGCGAATGCGGCAATGAGCAGCGCGACAGAGAAGATGAGCGCGTTACGGGGCTCGATCTCGCCGGTAGCGAGCGGGCGGCCCTTGGTGCGGTTCATGATTTTGTCGATGTCGCGATCGACGTACATGTTGACCGCGTTTGCGCCGCCAGCGGCCAACGTGCCGCCGATGACGGTGGCGACGACGAGCCACAACGATGGCCAGCCGCGCTCGGCAACGATCATCGTGGGCACGGTCGTGATCAACAAGAGCTCGATGATGCGAGGTTTCGTCAACGCCACGTACGCCGCGATGGTCGAACGGGTTGGGGCGGCCTCGGGAGCAACAGTTGTCACGTCCCACATGGTAAGGGGTCATCGATCGTTTCTGCCAAGGGCAACAGGCGTATCGTTGTCACATGCCCTTGCCGCCGATCCACACATCGGTTCCCCGTGCTGACCATCCGCTCCAGTGGGGACAGTCGCTGACGACCTGGACGCGCATCACCTTGCTTTGGCTGATGGCGATCACGGTCACCGGCGCAGCGGTTCGTCTGACCGGCTCTGGTCTTGGTTGCACCGACTGGCCCACGTGCACGGTCAACACCGAGCTCGACGCTCCCGGCTTTCATTCCGCAGTGGAGTTCGGCAACCGAATGATCTCCGGCCTGGCGATCATTCCCGTGATTGCCGGATGGCTCGCCGCCCGCAAGGGTCCACGGCCCGAGCTCACCCCGTGGTTCGTGTTGATGACGGTTGGCTTCTTCGGTCAGGTGCTCCTCGGCATGCTCGTCACCCGTACCGAACTCGATCCCCGAATGGTGCTTGGACATTTCCTGTTGTCGATCGTGCTCATCTTCATCGGCGTGGTCATCGACTACAAGGCTCGCATCGAGGTCACCGAGAGCACACCGACAGCTCAGCAAGCCCGATTCAACACGGGGCGACGCATCCGAGCTCGGTTCCTGGTGATGTCGTGCGCCGCAGTCATCATCGTCGGCACCTTGGTGACCGGTTCAGGCCCACATGCAGGCAGCGACACATCGGGCGAGCCCATTCCGCGCCTTGGCTTCGACATCCGCGAGATCAGCCGGGCGCATTCGTTGCTCGGTTGGCTACTGGTGTTGATGATCGTGATCGGCTTGTTCCAGAGTCGGCCACAACAAGAGGCGCCCTGGATCGACGTTGATCGACGCTGGTTCACCCGCATCGGAGCTGCCGCGGTGTTCCAGGGAGCGATTGGCTACATCCAATATTCGACTGGCGTTCCCGTCGGCCTCGTCGCAATACATATTGCGGGATCCGTGATCTTGTGGACGTTGGTGTGCTGGTATGGGCTGGTTGCGATGTATCCCGAGGTCGAACAATCGACCCGTCCTGCGAGTGAGCTGGTGACATGAGTGAAGATCTGAGGATGACCTCGCCGCTCGAAACCACCGAGCCCGATCTCGACGTTGGCATCGAGGTGCTGAGCGACTCGCCGTGGGTCGTTCTTGTGTGGAACGACCCGATCAACTTGATGTCGTACGTGACCTTCGTGTTCCAGAAGCTCTTCGGCTACTCCAAGGAGAAGGCCACCGAGCTGATGATGGACGTCCACCAAAAAGGCCGTGCTGTCGTGTCGAACGGAACCAAGGAGAAGGCCGAGGCCGATGTAGCTCGTCTCCACGAACATGGCCTGTGGGCGACCATGCAGAAGGATGGAGCGTGATGTTCTCCCGACCATTCTCGGTCAAGAACGGTGAGATGGTCGTCAAGCTCGACGACACGCTTCGAACGTTGCTCGCCAAGGTCAGCGAAGAGCTGCGCGAGGTCTTGTTGGTGAATGAGCCCGAGCTCACCCGCCGGCTCTACCCCACTGCGTATCCAGACGACGAGCAGATGGACTCCGACTATCAGGAGATGGTTCATGACCAGCTGCTCATGCAACGCCTCGACGGCATCGACGAGCTGCAGTCAACAGTGCATGACGATGTCATCACGCTCGAAACGGCCGACTCGTGGATGAGCACGATCAACCAGGTGCGCTTGGTTCTCGGCACCCGGCTCGACGTGAGCGAGGACGACGAGGGGTTCATCGATGAAGACGACCCCGATGCGCAAAGCAAGGTCGTCTATCAGGTGTTGTCACAGCTACTCGAACAACTGACGCACGCTCGGCTCGGCTCGCTCTAGCTGGTGCTGCGGGTAGTTACTCGCGAATGAAGTTGGTGAGCTTGGCTGTGAGCACGGTTGGCGAACGGCCGTCGTTGTTGACGACAGCGATCACGAGTTCCTGTGTCTCACGGTCGATCTGGGCCATCGAGTTGAAGCCGATGATCGAGCCGCCATGGCCGACGCCGAAGTCAGATCCGCCATGTAGTCCGAGTCCGTACTCGGCACCGTCCTCAACTTGGCCAAGCATTTCGGTGAGTGAGTCGGGAGTGAGGAGGTCGCCGAGGAAGATGCCGTCGAAGATGGCGGCGAGCTCGTCGACGGTTGTGACGAGACCGCCGGCTGCCCACGAGCCGTAGGCGATCGAGGTGTAGCTCTGGCCTGCGCTCGTTCCGCTCGGCACCATGGCCGAATAGCCCGCGGCAACCTCGGTGAGGGTGCCGTCGTCGAAGGTGGTGTGGGTGAGTCCGAGCGGGTCGTTGATGTACGTGTCGAGCGCGGCGTTGAGCGCCTGACCGCGGACAGCCTCAACGACCATTCCGGCGATAACGAAGTTGGTGTTCGAGTAGGCGTACTGCGATCCGGGGTCGAAGTCAGACTCGCCGTTGGTGAACCCGACGAGGGTGGCGGGTTCCGGTGTGCTGTCCGGGTTACCAAGGACAACCTCGAAGAAGCCGCGGCTCTCGGTGTAGTTCGGGATGCCCGATCGATGACCGAGCAGTTCGCGCACGGTTACGTCGTTGGCGAGCTCGAGCCCGTCGACGTAGGTGCTGACCGGCGCATCGAGATCGACGAGGCCTTCGTCGACGAGCTGCATGACGAGCACCGCCGTGATCACCTTCGAGATGCTTCCGACGCGTACTTGTGCATCGGCGGCTAGGGGTTCCTCGGTCGCTGCATCGACGCCAACGGCCGCGCTTGCCGATTGGCCGTAGGCGTTGCGGACGTAGACCACTCCTCCACCGTCGACGTCGCGTTCCCACTCGGCGAGCGTCTCGAGCAGCTTGGCGTTGTCGATCTCGGCAACGACTAGCTGGTCGTCTTCGCTTGTGCCCGTCGTTACCTCATCTACAGGAACTTCATCGACAGCTGTCTCATCGATAACGGCGACGGTGGTTTCGGGTGCGGATTCCCCGGTGTTGATCGATGAGCTGCACGCCGACGCAACGAGAACGAGGAGCAGTAAGCACATCAAGTTCCGCCATCGCTGCGTCATACCGACAGACTACGCGGTCGCACAGATACGTAGACCGCGAGGACCATCAGCGCACCGGATCAAGAAGCCACCGGCGACGAAATCGCGTCCGGCCGTGCGGATAGGTTCTTCCCAGCTACCTGGTCGAACAGCGCAAGATTCGCCCGTCGACTAGCCCCAGGCTGAGCCAGTCAGCGGAGACGGAGAGGCTCATCGGCTGTGTTTCGAAACCACCGACTTCGATCCTCGCCTCGCTCATCACTTCGCCTGAATCCCTGTCGAGAAGCATCAACCATCCGCTGACCATCGCTGCGAAGACAGTTCTGCCTACGCATTCAACTCCGACGAGCTGACTTTCTACCCGCTGAGACCAGAGCGCTTCGCCGGTTGTGGCAGATCTCCTGACAACGAAATGCTCGTCGGCCGCAGCTTGTTTGGCTCGAACCTCGCAACCAAGGATGAGTGAAGACATCGAATCGTCGTAACAACCAACAGTGCCAACAACCCGGCGATCCAAGTCCTCCTCCCACTCAAGCGGGAACATGTCTCGAACGTGCGGATTCTCACCATCACCGGATGCACCGGGGTCAATCTTCACAAGCCATGGCTCGTCATAGGGTTCACTTCCCCGGCCGACCGACACCAGAGGATCGGGTGATCCCTTTATCCGCAGATAGCTGTTGAAGATGTCGTAGCGTCGCGTTGAACACGAGAATCCTGGATCGTCCGAAACCAGAGATCGCACCGACCCTTCGTTGTCGCGGCGTGTACTTACGTCGCGAGCCATTACGGAGTCGCCCGCAGCGATGAGGACAGATGTTCGTGCCTCCTCAAATTCACTGATAACTGATCCCGATTCAGGTTCGAACACAGCGATATGCGATCTCGTCTTGTCCCAGTCTCCGACACTCGTCACTTCCGCCGACCTGACGATCACCGTGTTCGCTATAACCGCGTCTGCTGTACGAACCAACTGGCAGCCCACGCCCTCAGTTGGAACAGCGTAGGAGCGGCTACCGTCAGCATCCCAGCGTTCAAGTCGAACACCATCAAGCGATGCCAGGACAACCCCATCATCGTCCACGTCAACATCCCAAACCTGGCGTCGACTGTTTGGGGTCAGCGACAGGTCGTCGATCGCCGAGGTGTCGGTCGCTTCCCAATGGTTGTGAGGGCTATCCAGTGGAATGAGTTCGAGGGGTTCGAGCTGTGCCACATCGATTGATCTCTCGTCACCCAAAAACTGTGCGCGATCCAGGGCGAACCGGCTCAGCTGAGGCGTGGCCTCGCTATCGGTCGGGGCGAGCGAAAACTCGAGCGCATCTTCCAACCAACACACGTCTGTCACCGTTCGACTGGTGGACAGCATCGACCGCGATTCACCGCTTTGGATGTCCAGGAGAATTAGCTCCCCTCGGTATAGGTAGCCTCCGTCGTACCCTCCACATCCAATCGCAAGCGATTGTCCGTTACGACTCATCGCCAGTGCGTTGATGTACCGATTGGTTGAGATCGCGGCGACGCGCTCCAAACCATCCTCGGTGTAGACGACAACTCGATATCTCTCGATTCGGCGAAGCTCGCGTCCCAGCCACTGTGGATGCCCAAGTGACCCCGCAACGACGATCAAACCATGCGCTCGAATCGCATGAGTTGGGACGCCTACCTCCGCTAGTGCGCCGTCGCCAAGAACCTCAGCGTGTTGCAACAATTCCTGCGCTGTCGGAGGGCTCATGGTGTGACAGTACTGCCTGGCGCCCTTGAGCCGTTCGGCATACTACACAGCACCAAAACGGACTCGTCTACAAAGACGGGTCTATTGGAGCCACCGAAATTCCTTGCTGGCTCAACGGTCTCCACCCTTCAAAACCGAAAACGAAGATGTGGCACCCCCAACGGGATTCGAACCCGTGTTACCTGCGTGAAAGGCAGGCGTCCTAGGCCGCTGGACGATGGGGGCCAATTCAATCCACTTGCGTAGACCGATCTGCAATCGTAGCGGCAAGCTTGGAGCATTCCATCGCGCGAGTTGCGGACATGGCGACCGATGTGACGGACGTATCTCTTGGTAGGAGATTCGTCTGGGTCTCCGTCGGTCCGATGTGGCACGCTTTCTCGTTATGCAGATCGAAGTAACGAGCGAACCGGTGCGTGCACCGTGGACGACCGATGAGTTCTGGGCAGGTACGCGAGCCGACCTGTTCTCCTCTACGGGAATGCACCCGGATGCATACACGAGCCCGGCGTTCTTCGACGACGAACAGACGTCGGTCTTCGAACGGGCCTGGGTGTGTGTTGGCCTCGCGGCAGATGCCGCGCCTGGCCGAGTGTTGGTACGCAACGTCGGAAGCCGTTCGGTCCTTATTTCTCAAGATGGCGACGGTGAGCTTCGAGCGTTCTACAACAGCTGTCGCCATCGCGGCACCGAGCTCTATGAATGCGACGCCGATGTCGGCACGACGCTGCGGTGCCCGTACCACCGCTGGGGCTACAACCTCGATGGTTCGCTGAAGTCGACGCCGCGGTTCGAAGAGGTGCCGCGCGAGAGTTTCGACAAGGCCGACTATGGCTTGGTTCCCGTGCGGGTCGAGGCGTGGGGCGTGTTGCTGTTCGTCTGTCTGTCCGACGAGACGATGCCGCTCCTCGACTGGTTGGGCGATCTGCCCGAACGAATGGCGAGTCACGGGCTCGAGAACTGGACTCCTCGTCACAGCCAGACTGTCGATATCAAGGCGAATTGGAAGCTGATTTCCGAGAACTTTCAGGAGTACTACCACCTTGGATGGGTCCATCCCGAGCTTGCGAAGGTGAGCCGAGTTGAAGACCACTATCGCTTCCAAGGACCTGGCATGTACTGCGGGCAGACGACCACTCCGGTCAGCGGTGATGAGCGGGACGACTGGCTCACGCTCCCACCTGCCGACGGGCTTGACGAATCAGACGCGGTGAGCAGCCGTTTCGCTGCAATCTTCCCGAACGTGTTGTTATCGGTCTTGCCGAACCATGTGTTCGTCCTTCACCTCGAACCGGTCGAGGCCGGGCTCACCCGAGAAACCTGCTCGTGGGTGTTGCCGCCAAGTGGTATCGATGCACCGGACGAGGCATTCGAACCCACCCGCACGTTCTGGTTGGACGTGAACGACGAGGATATCGACATCGTCGAACGCGGGCAGCGCGGGCTTACTCGGGGCGCGGTTCCGCCGGGGCCACTCGCTCCTCGCTTCGAAGAACCACTGCATCGGTTCCAACGGATGCTCGCCGATTTCATGACGGCAGCATCACCGGCCGATGTGCCAGTTCCTGGTGGCGACGATGGTTCGGTCGAGTCGCGTCTCGGTGCTGGGGAGAACCCAAGCCCAGCTCTCCTCGACCGCTAGCCCCGACTGCAGAACATCTCGACCCACAGCCCTAGGGGGCGGACTGTGGGTCGGATGTCAGGGCTTGTACGACTGGCGAGTGCTGCTACGAGCGGGCCACTGTCAGGTTGTAGTCGCCGGCGCTGAGGCCCTCGAACGAGCCGATCTGAATTTCGTAGGTTCCGGTTTCGTCGATCACGACATCGATCTGGCTATCGAGCGACGATGGAAGGTCGGCCTCAAACGGCGCATCGTCGTTCTCGGCGACAACGGTGCCGGTTTCTTGGAACACAAGCGTCAGGTTTGTGTCGAGGTCGCTTTCGATGCTGGTGCGCACGGTGATCTGCACGGTGTCCCCGGCTTCGAGGTCGATGGTGGCCGAGTCATAGGTTCCGAGCGAGATCGAGTCGTTGAGCTCGCCAACAGCGCCCCGGTCAACGGTGAAGGCAATGTTGCTCTCAACAACGACGTCTTGGCTTGTGAAGAATTCCTCTGAATCGAGCTCGTCGAGCAACGCCTCAATGTCATCCTCACTTGCGGCGGACGTGGTGTCAGATCCGCCGACGACGTCATCGAGGATGTTGCCGACGTCGTTCATTCCCGCGAACGGGTCGGCCGAATCGGCAGCGTTCGTGAACTGCTCGAAGTCGCCATCTTCGAGGTTCTGAAGGACGGAGAGGATGCCGTCGAACGTCGTCCCGATTGGCGAGACGTACCACTGGCCATCGGTGCGATGCGTGGACATTGCGATTCCGGGGAACTCTTCTGGCCACTGTGCAAAGGCAGTTTCGTAGGAGGAGAGAACGCCAGCTTCGTCGCCACCAAGATCTTCCTCAAGGCAGCCTTCTTCTATCTCTCCGTTAAGCGACACGCTGTATCGAGAGCACACACCGTTCGGATCGAGTTCAAGCTCACCGTTGCCGGCTTCGCCCGCGAAGTTGCCGTTGCCCGAAACACGACCAGACTCTGGGTCGATCGTGATGTCGAGGTTGAAGGCTTCACCCTCGACTACTCCCTGGATCTGCCAGCGAGTGGTCGTTGCTTCGAGCGAGCCTTGCGCCTCAGACGACTCAAGCGAGCCAACGATCGCGTCCCGCCCATAGCTGATCGTCAGGCTGAGGTCGGGCGAAGTCACATCGAACGTGAACTCTCGAACTTCAACAACGGCATCGTCGCCGTCCTCGTCAACCTCGAACGCAAAGTCACGGATATCCCACGCGATGTTCTCGTCGTTCAGCATCTGTCGAAGCTCGTCGAGGCCGTTCTGGCCATCCTCAAGGAAGAGGGGTGCGTAGCGATAGAGCGCTGCTGCTTCGTCGGGGTCCATCCGGCCAATGATCCCGGCGAGGTCGAGTTCGACGACCTCATCCAACATTGCTTCGACCGCAGCCTCTGGGCTATCGGAGCCAAGAGCAAGCGGCGATTCGCTCACGAGCGGAAGCCGTGAGTCGGTGTCGAGACGGATCGCCTCGGCAATGCTGAACCAGCCGGAGAAGTACCAGCGTCCGTCACGCTGAACGAACGTCAACGGTGAATCATCCTGGTTCGCCACCGGTTCAACTGTTCGTGGTTCGTCTTGGAGGTCGTCACCAAGGAACTCACGGTAGGTGTCCGAGAACGGGAAGTCAGCCGCAGTGAACTCACTCGCAAACTCACCTCCGGTCAGATACACGTGCACCATGTCGGGGTTGTCCACGATTGGTTCAACTCGGTAGGTGAGATCGGTGAATTCGAAGTCGACACCTTCCACATTGCTGGCGTCGGCTTGGTCGGACAGTACGTCGAGGCGTTGGAGCTCGGGCAAGAACTCGGTGATGAGAGGTTCGACGATCGTGCGGCGTTCGCTCGGCTCGATCAGTTCGCCAACGGTGACGAAGTCTTCGTTGCTGATGGCCTCGAACATCGAGTCAACAGCGGCCTCCGGCGTGTCAGCACCGCCCGATGAGGTGAATGCGGTCAGCGCGAAGAAGCCACCTCCGCCAAGGAGAAGGAGCGATCCAACAAGGGCCGCGATCCAAGGCAACTTGCTGCCTCCGGATGAGGCGACCTCGGGAGCGGTAGGCGGTGGGGTGACGCCATAGTCGGGCGACAGAACAGGTTCGGAAGCCGAAGCCATCGCCGGCATCGGCGGCGGGATCTGCATTGCCGTCGTCTGCGGGGCCGGAACGGAGACCGTGGGCGGCGCAGGAGCCGGTGGAGGAGGGGGCGTGGGCGGCGTAGAGCCGATCGACTGACCGAGCGGTGGTGGGTTCGGGTGTCGCAGCGGGTTTGTTTGAGCTGCTTCTTGCGCCCAGGGCTGCGGGTTCGGTGGAGGCTCAACCGATGGTCGGACAACAGGCTGAGGTGGTGGTGGGGGTGGCGGGTGTCCGCCGACGCTGCCCCATGCCAAGGGCACGTTCTGTTCGCCCTGTTCTTCGATGTCTTCGTGATCGTCCATGTGTCCCGCCGACTCCTCTTCTACGCGACGTGAACTCATAGTGTCGGAACAACTAGAGGGTCGCTATAGGGACATCTCCCCGTCGAGGAGTTGATACAGGTTTACGGCAGCGCTTCGAGATCTGCTTCGCTGATCATTCCTGACGACATCACATGCTCGACCAGACGGCTCCGGCGATCGATTGCTTCGAAGCCCTTCTCACCGCGGAGACCCCGAACACCTTCGGAGGACAACCGGGCACACAGGTAGTCGAGTTTTCGATCGAGCTTCTTTGCCGACCATCCAAGACGGTGGGCGACCGACGCGTTCGCAGGAAGATCGGCGGTAGACGCCGAAGTGTCAAGGATGCATCGCTCGGCAAGCGCCGCCAACAGCTGGCGTTGCTCCTCGTTGAGCGGAACGATGCCGAATTGACTGGTCACCATCGACACGCTGCCTTCGCCATCAACAACGGGCGGCATGAGTGGCTCTTGACCGGGCAACGTCCAACCGAGTTCGTAGGTGGTTGGGCCGGCGTCGAAGCGCAGAACGCCACTTGGCTCCGCAATTGCGGACACGGCCTCAGGCGGGAGTCGGGTGAGTCGACCGGTGTTGCCTACGAGAGTCAGCTGCCCGTGACGACTCTTGTTCGCCAACCACCACACGTTGTCCTTGTCGAAGAACGTGCCCACGATGCGATGCATGTACTGGTTGGCCTCGTCGACTTCGATATCGCCGCTTCGACCGAACGTCACGACCTGGCCTGGCTCTGCCACCGTGAGCTCATCGATGAAGAAGAGATGCAGTTCACTCACGTATTCGCTCCTGGTGTTTCTTGCGTCTTCGCCGAAGATCGCGACGTCATAAGCACCATCATGGCAAAGACGGTGGCGAGCGCAGCGAACACTGCACCGAAGATCGACCCCCACGCGATTCCGATGTCGTCAACAACGACACCAACGAGAAACACGCCAAGCAACAGGAGACCGATCGGTTGTAGCAGGACGGCCGCTGCGGTGTGTCGGCCGCTAGCAGCCAGGAACATTGCAGCCGATACAAGGATCGGCGCAATGAACCATCCGACAAATACTGCGACCTTGACTCCACCTTCGAGCACATCGAGCGCGCTCGCACTGCCAAGAAGATCGACGCTCGATCGAGCCTTCCCAAGCAACACAAACCATGGCAGGACGAGCGACACCACCGCGAGAAAACCCGCGACGAGCGCGACCGAGATCAGCGTCCCGCTCGTGATCTTGTCTTGCGCCAACGAGTCTCCCGACGAGCCGTTCTGGTTGTGTCTTAGCCGAGCGCGTTGATCGCTGCGTCGTAGTCGGGCTCATCGCCGATTTCGGGGACAAGCTGCTGGTGCACAACGTTGCCAGTCTCATCGAGCACGACGACCGCGCGTGCGCACAGCGCTTCGAGCGGACCGTCGGTCATGCCGACGCCGTAGTCGGAGAGGAATTCGGCGCTCTTGAACGTCGACACAGCCTGCACGTTCTCGATGCCCTCGGCACCACAGAAGCGCTTTTGGGCGAACGGAAGATCTGCCGAAACGCAAAGCACCGTGGTGTTGTCGAGCCCAGCAGCGCGCTCGTTGAAGGTACGAACGCTGGTAGCGCACGTCGGGGTATCAACCGACGGGAAGATGTTCAGCACCACTCGCTGACCGGCAAGCGACTCCGAGGTCACTGGTGCCAGATCGATTCCTGTGAGCGAGAAGCTCGGCGCAGCAGCGCCCACTGCCGGAAGGTCGCCGGCGGTCTGTACTGGGTTTCCTCGAAGCGCTGTCTCAGCCATTCATCTCTCCTACGTTCGGATTTGGTCGTCAGCACAACCTATATCCCTTGCGCATACACCGCACTCCTCGGTAAACCATGGGTATGGAACCGCGCCTACCGCCCGAGTTACTGGCGTCCGCGGCGTCCAGCCTGACCGATGCCCGACGGACCATCACCCTCCTCGAGAACTTGGGTGACGCTGAACCGACCGATCTCGCCTCGGCCTATGCAATCGCCGAGCTCCATGCGCGACAGCTCGGGTGGGACACGCTTGGCTGGAAGGTCGGCTGCACCTCAGCTGAGGCCATGCAAATTCTGAATGCCCCAGACCCGTTCGCCGGTCGAATCTTTGACGGCACGGTCCATGGCTCGGGAATCGTCCACGAGATGGCAATGCACTCCCCTGGCCTCGAGAGCGAGTTTGCGTTCCTGCTCGGACGGGACCTTCCGCCGACGAGCGGCACCTACACCGTCGATGACGTTCGCTCGGCAACGCTCGCCGTCGCTCCTGCGCTCGAGCTCGTTGCACCGCGCTTTACCGACTTCACCGGCGTTGGCTATCTCAACCTGATTGCCGATAGCGGAGCGAACGCTGGAGTGGTGTTTGGCGAACCCGTGCTGATGGCCGACTGCCCCGACCTTCGAACGGTCAATGTCGAGCTCGACATCGATGGGACAGTGGTCAAGACCGGAACCGGTGATGCCATCCTCGGCGAACCGTGGCGTGCACTCGAGTGGCTGGCCAACCATCTCAGCGCCCGACAGATCGGTCTCCGTGCGGGAGAATTCGTCATGTCGGGCACCTGCACAGGCATCGACCCGCTGCTACCGGGATCGGTGGCAACGGGTCGATACGAAGGACTTGGTTCAGTGGAGATCAGACGGACGCAGGAGTAGCAACCTCCTCGATCTTGGTGGGGCGAAGGACGGTTGCGCCGAGGGCGACCAAGACGATCAGCGCCGGACCGGCAGTGGCGACCTGACCGCTCGACCAGAGCTTGAGAGCTGTCGAGGTGATGATCGCTACGGCGAAGATCGACGTGATGCCACCGTTCCAGGCACGGCGTGGAGCGAGCAGCGCCTTTCGTTCTACAGAGGCCACCATCATGACGATCGGGGCGAGAGCGATCAGCGAACCGATGATCATCGGGATCTTGAACATCCACCAAGCAGCTGAGCCAACCTCGTGAACCGGCAGGCCCACGGTGAAGTGCATCGCAGCGGTAACCAAGATGGCTGCAGTCATGTGCCAGAGGTACACGCTCATGGCAACGGTGTTCGCACCAACTACTGCGGTCCAGGCCTTCGGACGCTTCGCAAGCGCTGCTGATACTCGAGGAGCTGCTGCGACGGCGGTAAGGCTGAAAGCGAAGCCGAAGGTCATGAGGCTGAGCGTTGGAGGTGCGGTTGGTGAGTTCTCGACGCCAGCGATGTTGACCATCGAGACAATCCATGGGCCACCGGTGGTGACGAGGGCGATCGTTGCGGCCCAGAATCCGGCAGCGATTGCGACGAGCTTGCGGCCGGTTGGGAGCAGTCCGTCACGCCATGCCATGCCGGTCACCTGGAAGATCAACCATCCGAGTACCCAGTTGACGTGAGGGATAGCAGGAACGTCAGCGATGCGAAGCGCTTCGAAGAAGAGGAATGCACCACCGATGGCTGCGGCGAAGCGGGCAGGATTGCGGCGGAACGCTGGCAGCACGAACGGAGCAAGAGCCGTGTCGATCGTGTAGTTCGCAAGAAACCAGAGCGGGATCGCCGCTGCGTGAAGGGCGGTTGCAACAAGTGCGCCCTGTCCCGCCGCCGTACCTGCGACCAGCACAACCAACCAGGTGGCAGCAAGTACGACAGCGGGGGGAAGCATCCGACGGAGTCGGGCTGCGATCCAGTCCTGTGCTCGACCGTTGTTTCGGTTGTGTGAGTCGAGCGACATTGCCGACGAGAAACCGCCGACGACGAAGAAGAGCGGCATGACCTGGAGAATCCAGGTGGCCCAGCTGAGTGCTGGAACGAATTCGAGTGCGTTGCCGCCGACGATGTTGCCCTCGGCGTCGGAAACTGCGACGAGTGCGAGCCAGTGGCCGAAGGCGACTGCCAGCATGGCGATCACTCGGTAGAGATCGATGGCTCGGTTGCGGTCGGCCTTGACCTGTGAGGCCATGTCGGCGAGTGACGCTGAGCCGGTGTTTGGGGCGGTGTTCTGTGCGGTTGGTGTGGTTGTTGTGCTGTGCATGTATTCATTGAGCCAGAACAACCTGTCCGGTGGCCCTGGGGGAATCCCCCAAAACCCCCTAGGGGATTGTCATGCTTGGGGTATCGAACCGTCCCAGAGTCTCCGCAACCTGTCGTTTGGCCTTCGCCAGGGCGGATCGCGCTCAGGCGAGGACGTAGCGAAGCTCGCTGACGAGGCAATGGTTCGAGGCCTGTTTCGTTCGTTGTCAATCTTTCGTATCGCCACGCTTGTTTGGGCCGTGCTCGGAGTTGCGTTCTCGACCGAGCACTTCATTCGCCCGGCACTCGCGTGGTCGATGGTGGCGTTGATGGTCGGGGCAACGTTCCTGCTCACGCCGAAGAAGGGTGGCAAGGCAATACTCAACCCGATGACCGTCACCACGGTCCTCTTTGAACTCGCAGTTGGCATCACTGTCTTGGTTGCCGACGGCATCGTCTACGCCGACACCCGAACCCAATCGCTTCCCTGGTCCTGGCCGGCCGCAGGCATCATGGCGGCTGGCATCTTGTTCGGAGCTCGAGCCGGGTTGTTATCGGCACTGGCGATCAGCGCAGCGGCGTATGTGTCAGAGGTGATCCTCCTCGACCGTGGCACCGGAACTGTCGGTGCGGTGTCGAAGGCGGGTCTCTGGATTCTCACCGGAACGATTGCTGGCTTTGTCGTTGCTCGACTTCGGCGGGCCGAGGCGGAGATCTCGGTTGCACGCGCCCGAGAAGAAGTCGCCCGCGAGCTTCACGATGGAGTGCTCCAAACTCTCGCTGTCATTCAACGCCGTTCGACCGATGCTGAACTCGCCGCGCTGGCCCGCGATCAAGAGCACGACCTGCGCGGATTTCTCGCCGGGTCGACCAACGACACTGAACTGCTCGGGTTTGAACCGCGGATGCACAAGCTCGCTGCCACTCATGAGAAGCGCTACCCCGGCTGCAAGGTGAGCGTCGTGGTCAGCGGAGACGTCCCCGAGCTCTCGTCAGACCAGATTCACGCTCTTGGCGGAGCCGTCGGCGAAGCCCTCACGAACGCAAGCAAGCACGGCGAGGCAACATCGGCCACGATCTACGCCGAGCCAGTCGATGGCGTATTCACCACAGCACCGCCCGGTGCACCTGCCGCCGAGATGTTCGTCAGCGTCAAAGACAACGGCTCGGGATTCGACCCGTCGGCAGTCACCGAGTCGATCGGCCTCTCGCGCTCGATCCGCGGCCGCATTGAAGAGGCCGGCGGTGTTGCCGATGTAGAAAGTGCACCAGGCCGGGGAGCAGAGGTGCAACTGTGGATCTAAGCAACGCAGTCCCCACATCACCTCGTCGATCAGGAGCAGACACATGGCGGCAGTAAAAGTCGTGATCGCAGATGACCACGCAATCTGGCGAACTGGACTTCGTGCCGACCTCGGCGAGAACTTCACGGTCGTTGGCGAAGCCGCTGACGCAAAGGAAGCGATCGCCGTCATCGAGTCGACCGACCCCGACCTCGTGCTCTCCGACCTGCACATGCCCGAAGGTGGTGGCATTGCACTCGTCAAAGCGCTCGCCGGCAAGGTTCCCGTGGTGATGCTCACGGTCTCCGAAGCCGAGTCCGACCTCCTCGATGCCATCGCCGCTGGGGCGCTCGGCTACCTGGTCAAGTCGACCGAACCCGATGAACTTCGAGCGCAGTTGTGGAAGGCCTCAAAGGGTGAACCGGTGTTCTCGGCATCGCTCGCCGCCCTGGTCCTGACCGAGTTCCGCCGCCTCCACAAAGCAGAGGTTCCGGGGGAATCACTCTCTGAGCGCGAGCGAGAAGTGCTGCAGTTCGTGGCACGAGGCCACACGTACAAGGAGATCGGCGAGACGCTGTTCATTTCGCCCAAGACGGTCGAGAACCACGTGCGCAACATCCTCAAGAAGCTGCAACTCAACCGAAAGCAAGAACTCATCCGCTATGCGCTCGATCACGGTATCGAGTAGCAGCCTTCGTAGTCTGACAACGCCATGAGCCACACCCCAGATCTTTCAAACCCAATCCTTGCGCCGTTCTGGACCCAGGATTCAGCGACGATCGATGCTCGTCTCGCTGAACTCAGCACGATGCCGCCACAGTTCTTCGCCGAAGCGGTCACCGAAGGCATCGGACTACCGACCGGACCCGGGGCTTGGGCGGTCATGGACTACGACCTCATCACCGAGATGTCGCGCAACCCCGAACTGTTTTCTTCGGCGAACGGCATCACCATTCTCGACACGCCGAAGGAGTTCAACGACTTCTTCAGCTCAATGATCGCTATGGACGACCCTCGCCACTCACACCTGCGCAAGCTCGTATCACGAGGCTTCACGCCAAAGATGCTCTCGCAGCTCGATGACTCGGTCGTCGCCCAGGCGCGCGAGATCGTCGATGCCATTGCCGAGCGCGGCGAGTGCGACTTTGTCGTCGACGTTGCGGCCCGACTTCCGCTCGCCATCGTGTGTGACCTGATGGGCGTCCCACGAAGCCAGCTCGACTTTGTCTTCGATCAGACCAACATCATCCTTGGTGCATCCGACCCCGAGTTCGTTCCCGAGTCAGCCGACATCGTGACGGCTCTTCTTGAAGCCGGAGGTGCACTCGCTGCGCTCATGACCGATGTGGCCGAGTCGAAGAAGGGCGGCGACGGAAGCGACCTCACGTCGATCCTGGTGAACGCAGAGGTTGACGGCGAAGAGCTCAGCGCAGCCGACATTGCCAGCTTCTTTATCTTGCTCGTCGTTGCCGGCAACGAAACTACGCGCAACGCAATCTCGTGGGGCCTTCACTATCTCACCGAGAGCCCTGATCAACGCGAGATCTGGAAGAACGATATCGATGGGGTGACCCCCACGGCGATCGAAGAGATCGTTCGACTTGCTAGCCCGGTCACCTACATGCGACGAACCGCAACTGCCGACACCGAGCTTGGCGGCGCCGACATCAAGGCCGGCGACAAACTCGCAATGTTCTATCTCGCGGCGAATCGCAACGAGAACCACTTTGCTGACCCGCTGAAGTTTGACGTTCTCCGTGAACCAAACAAGCACATTGGGTTCGGCGGACCGGGACCGCACTTCTGCCTGGGCGCTCACCTCGCACGACGCGAGATCGGGGTTATGTTCCGCGAGCTGTTCGAACGCCTTCCTGACATCGAGGCCAGCGGACCTCCCGACGTTCTGCAATCAAACTTCATTCACGGCATCAAGCATCTGCCAGCAACGTTCACCCCGCGCTAGCTGCTACTCCTCGTCGTCGGGCATAAAGAACAGATCGAGAATCTGCTCGAGTACGAGCGTGTAGATCGACCAACTGTTGCCCGCATCATCTGGATGCCGGAGATCGGCCGGAAGATAGTCGGCTTTCAACGCTGAACGAACAGCAAGTCCTTCGGTCAACGACGCCGCTGCGGATTCTGCGTAGTGGAAGGCCCGGTCGCCGTACTCCGGACGAGGTGTCAGACCCATCATCTCGATCGCCGGGCGGTAGATCGACTCGATTGTTTCGAGTCGTCCGGCTTTCTCGCTCGCTTGGAGCCATGCGAGCAATCGCTCATCTCGGCTGCCTGGTGGTGCGCTGAGCAAGAGCGCTCGAAGCGCAATGACAATTCGCCACTCGACAACCTTTTCGATAGCCGCAACGTGTCCGTTGCCGACAACCCGAACCATCTCGCGGCGAAGCTCGCGCTTGCTCATCGTCGAGCCGTGCTCGGCATAGACGCTTCGCACTGTTTGTTCGAAGGCTCGGGTCGCAACGATTCGCTGCCCCATAGCGCGCCGGAGGACCTCTCGTTGAAAGGCCTCCTGCGGCGAGATCTCATCGTCAGCCCACGCGGCGTACGCCGACGATCGCGAGACGTTTGCGTCGCGTACCGCCTGTTCGAGCGTGACGGCATCGAGCCCGATGCCAATCCCTGCCTGGGCGAGCGCGTCATATCCCGCCTGAATCAGACGCTCACGCGTCTCGTCAGAACTGAGTCGTTGTCGTCGTCCCGCCGTCATTGCGTGCCCTTAGTGCTCGGTGGAACCCAAAGTCCGGCCTCCACGTACGTCTCTTCACTACCAGAATCCGTCATGCGTGCCCAATTCTTGGGTGCGCTGCTGTCGACCCCTTTCCTCCTCAAGTCAACTCGGCACTGGACACTGAGTCCAGTGCTCATATACTGAGGAGCGTTCCGTGCAGTACCTAGGCGGCAGGCGGTCACGGAACATCTTGGGTGGGCGACACTTCGTTGTTGCAAGGCGTTTGGACAGGCCAGGGTTTCCAACCAGGGCCTGCTTAAGCGCGCTGGTGCGCGCTACGGTCAGAGAGCTGCTGAGAAAGGTCGGGCCAGTGACGCTTGCAATTGCCGTTCATGATCTCCACATGCACTACGGAGATTTCACCGCCGTCGACGGAATCGACCTCGAAGTCGAACATGGCGAAGTGCTTGCCTTCTTGGGCTCAAACGGCGCCGGCAAGACCACGACGATCGAGATCCTCGAGGGTTTCCGAAAGCGGACAAGCGGCACCGTTGAGGTGCTTGGATTCGACCCCGAAGTTGCTCCGCTGTCGTGGCGTGAACGCATCGGCATCGTGCTCCAAGAATCCGAGCCGGTACCAGAACTCACCGCAGGCGAAGCGGTCTTCATGCAAGCCGGCTACTACACCTCTCCTCGCGACCCGGTGGAAACCCTCGAACTTGTTGGGCTTGCCACGAGCGCCGACCAACGAACCCGGAAGCTCTCGGGCGGCCAGAAGCGTCGACTCGACCTCGCCCTTGCTCTGGTCGGCGACCCCGACCTGGTTTTCCTCGACGAGCCAACCACCGGTTTCGACCCGTCAGCACGACGAGAATCGTGGGGCATGATCGAAGCGCTTCGAGACCTTGGCAAGACCGTACTGCTCACCACCCACTACATGGATGAGGCCGAACAACTCGCCGATCGAATCGTCGTTATCGGGGCAGGAAAGGTCGTTGCTCGCGGTACGGCCGACGACCTCGCTGCGCAAGTGAACGCGACGACGCGCATTAGTTGGCGGCCCAAGCTCACCGATGCTCAGCCGCCCTCCGGGCTTGGGGCACAGATCGATCCCGCGACGGGCATTGCACGAATCGATACTGACGACTCGCTTGTTGTTCTGCACCAGCTCACGAACTGGGCCACCGAAACCGGAGTGCAGCTTCCCGAGCTCAACGTTGCCCGTCCCACGCTTGAAGATGTCTACCTTCAGCTCACCGAAGGGACCGGCCGATGAGTGCGATGACCCGGCTGCTCCGACAGCTCAACTACGACTTGTTGATCTTCCGGCGGAACCCCGCGGGCTCGTTCTTTACCGTGATCCTCCCGTTGATCTTTCTCGTGTTGTTCACGTCGATCTTCGGCAACGAGACCCTCGAGAACGGGGCCAAGGTTGCAACGCTTTACGTGCCAGGAATTCTCACACTGGCCATCGCCTCGGCAACGCTGGTAAACCCGGCGATCACCATGACGACCCGCCGCGAGCGTGGCGTCCTCAAACGCGTTCGGAGCACCCCCATTCCCCCATGGGTCTTCGTCTTGTCTCAAGCGCTTTCCGGCTTCGTCATCGCCGCGTTCATGACCGTGGTTATCACGCTGATTGGCCGAGTGTTCTACGGCGTCGAACTCCAGTGGGAGACGCTCCCGAATCTCGTAATTTCGTTGCTGATCGGCTCGGCCGCGTTCTCGGCGATCGGGCTTGCAATGACCACGATCATCCCGTCAGAGGATGCGGCACCTGCAGTGACGAACGCGATCATGTTGCCGCTCTACTTCATCAGCGGCGTGTTCGTGCCGTCGACCACGACGCCCGGCTGGGTCGACGCGGTGGGCAATCTCTTTCCCGTCAGCCATCTCAATCAGGCGCTGCAGGAAAGCTACGACCCGTTCGCTGACGGGCCAGCATGGCCGTGGAACCACTGGCTGGTGATTGCGTTATGGGGACTGGTTGCGGCTGCGGTAGTGCTCAAGTCGTTCCGCTGGACGCCTAACCGCTAGGTCGGCTCTTGCCGCGGCTATCCGCCCGCGGCGAAACCGATCAGGACGATCACAGCCAGCAGACCCCAGATCACAAGCGTGATACCGCCGATGACCAGAGCAGCGACTGCTTGTCCCTTGTTCGCCGGATCGCGACGGCCAGCGTCGATACCCTGCTTTTCTTTGTAGCCAAGGAAGACTCCGCCGACGGCGAACAGTCCGCAGCAGAAGAACCCAACGATCGACAGCACCAGTGAGGTGGTGGCCTGGCTCGCCTCGCTAAACATCGCCGAACCAGGGCCGCCAACAGGGGCTCCCGGGAAGGCTGGTGGACCACCGAAGCCTGGGGTTACGGACGGACCAGATCCCATGTCGACTGGTGGCAGCGCTGCGCCCGGGGCGTAGCTGGGCGGAGTTGACGGCGCGGGTGTTGGCGTCGTTGTGCTGAACCCGCCAGGAGTTGGGCTGTCATCGATTGATGGGAAGCCAGCGTCAAGTCCACCGGTGCCGGTATCCATCGCAGGCATATCTGGAACGCTCGGCGTATCCATCGCAGGCATGTCCGGAACACTCGGTGTATCCATCGCAGGCATGTCCGGAACACTCGGCGTATCCATTGCGGGCATATCGCTTGCAGGCAGGTCACCCATTGGTTCGCTGCTCATGACCGTCGGCGTCTCGCTCTGATCAATCGCCGGAGTTTCTGGAGCAGACAGTCCACCGATTGGTCGAGGACCCTCCGTCCACGCCGCGCCATCCCAATAGCGCTCGGTGTTCGGTGGATCGCCTTCGGCGTGATACCACCCTGGAACTGCTGAATCCGACATTGACTCTCCCTCTCGCCTTAGATCTGCTCAGCTGTCGTTCCGGCGAATGAACACCGGCTGATCAGGAGCTGATCGCTCCGCATCGTAGCTGTAACCCATCCCATCGAACTCGATGAGGGCCTTCCGTGTCGATACGCGGTTCTGAATAATCCACGCGCTCATCACCCCACGAGCCCGCTTCGCAAAGAAACTGACGATCTTGTACTCACCAGCGCCCTTGGCGTCGAGAAAGACCGGGGCAATGATCGGGGCCTCCAGCACCTTCGTGTCAACAGCCGAGAAGTACTCGTTCGACGCAAGGTTGACGAGCACTTTGGCGCCGGGGCTTTCATCGACAGCGACGTTGAGGTTCTCGGCGATCGAGCTACCCCAGAAGTCATAGAGGTTGCGACCCTTCCCGACGGGAAGCTTGGTTCCCATCTCGAGGCGATATGGCTGCATGAGATCGAGGGGTCGCAGTACGCCGTAGAGCCCGGAAAGGATCCGGAATGTCTTTTGCGCGTGGGTGTAGTCGCGCTCGGAGAAGGACGCCGGGGCGTCCATTCCGGTGTAGACATCGCCATTGAAGGCCAGCAACGCTGGTCGGGCATTCTCGGTCGTGAACGGCCTCTCCCAATCTTGGAACCGGGTGAAGTTCAGCTCGCCAAGCTTCGGAGAGATATGCATCAACGACGAAATATCGTCGGGTGACTTCTTCGCCATAACCGAAACAAGCTCGGCGCTTTGGTCAAGCATTTGGGGTTCGGAGAACTTCTTCGTCGCGAGAGGCGACTCATAGTCCAACGACTTTGCGGGAGAAACAACGATCAGCACACAACTCTGTCTATCGGATCCAGCAAAGCGTTACACGACGTTTCAGGTTCGAAGAATCACAACCCCGATACCGATGCTGATGAGCACGGCCATTCCAATCACGACCACAAGGGCCAGGGCAATCCACGGCGCACGGGATCCGCTGCCCTTTGGTCGTGCCGGGGTTGCCCGAGGTTGGTCATCCAACTGATCCGCCATGTACAGCAAGATAGTCGCCTATTCGACCAAGGGGTGCGCAGCCTTACAGTCCCTCGTAGGTCTCGCGCATTCCGCTTGCCCTACCCCATCGTTCGATCGTCTCGCCCATAGGCGTCGATGGTCGGCCGTCAGCAAACGGCCAGATCTCTTCACCTACCCGGCGCCAGTTTCCGCGTGCCTGCAACTGGGCAAACAAGGCGATGACCCCCAAGTTGATTCGTTGGAGAACTACAAACGAAGACGGCACATCGAGCACCTTCTTCAGTTCGCCCTCTTCCCCGCTGGTATCGAAGATCGCCTTGACGCCCAGCGCCGAATACTCCTCGGTGAAGGTGAACTCAGCGTCGTTCTGCACAAAGTCGTAGAAGTGTGAGAAGTAGTCGCCGATCAACTCGTCGGAGAACGGTTGGTTCGGTTGTAGCAGCCCGGCGTCTTCGATGGTCTTGCGGAAGGACGCAATGTCGGGCTCAAGAACCATGTCGACAATCAACGACTCGAACAACGAGGTGTCGGATGGTTCGAAGTGCTTCACCAAACCGAAATCGAGGAACGTGACCTTGCCCTCGCCATGAAAGATGTAATTGCCCGGATGTGGGTCGCCGTTAAACGCCGCCAGCCGGTAGATCGAACCGAACGTAAACCGAAACAGCGTCTCCGCAGCAAGATTGCGTTCGTCGTCCGACCACTCGAGCACGTCGGAGAAGGTTGACCCAGCAACGAGCTCGGAAGTCATGACTCGACGGCTGGAGTAGGCGTCGAAGATCTCAGGGACGTGAATGAACGGATGCCCCTTGAAATGGGCGGCGAAGTATCGCTGGTTCTTCGCCTCGAGCTCGTAGTCGAGCTCCTCGCTTAACCGGTCGCGCAGCTCTTCGGTGATCGTCGAGGTGTCGATCCCCGGGAACATGACCCGAAGCGCAGTGAAGAGAGCGTCGTTCGTGCGGAGATCAGACTCGATCGCTTCGGCGACGCCGGGGTACTGCACCTTCACGGCGACCGCGTCACCTTCGTGCGTCATGGCCCGATGCACCTGACCAATCGATGCTGACGCGATCGGGGTTGAGTCCCATTCAGCAAAGAGCTGATCGGGGTGCTGGCCAAGTTCATCGACGATGACCGAAGCGGCGAGGTCACCCGACATCGGAGGAGCATCGGCTTGTAGCGAAGCGAGTGTGGCGCGGACATTCTCGGGAAGGCCAAGGTCGAGATAGCTTGCCATTTGGCCGACCTTCATCATGGCGCCCTTCAAGTTGCCGAGAGAAGCAACCACATCTTCGGTGGTCTTCATCTCAAACTCAGCGGACAGTTCCTCACGACGCTCAGCCGATGCGAACGTCTTGCGCGCCTGGGTCACGGCCCAGCGACCGGAGGTCCGGGCGCCCACCTTGGCTACCTCAGCGTTGCGGCCAAGGCTGCCCATCGATCCAACCGTGCCCGATTCGTCAGTTCGACGCCAGAGAGCGACGCCGCCGCCTACGAGACCGAGAAGCGCCACGATACGGACGAGCTTGCTTTTCACTTAGTCAATCCTACGGCTGCAGGCTCGGAGGGGACGGACTAACCCACGCTGACGACATCTCCGACCGAGAGCGTGCCTTCGGCGAGTGGCATTCCGTAGAGCCGACTCCATCCAGGGTGCAGCTCGTCGTTGACCCGGTTGAAGTCGCGCTCGTGGAACCCGGCGGCGATTTTCGAGCAGGGAACTGCGTAGGCCGAAACGAGCACCGGGATGTCGCCGACGTGAATGCGCGATCCAGGGCGGAGTGGCGACCACTCGATGCCGGTGATCGTGATGTTCTCGCCCGCCATACCGGGTTCGATCGGATGTCCTTCGGCGTTGAGCGCCGCCATCACGTCGGAGCTCCAGAGACACAGTGCTTGTATGGGGCGGCCGTGATGGATCCGGTTGTTTTGCACATCCCCAACCACGCCAGTGCGGTCGATCGATACCGTCGCGAGCGGCGCCTTGGGCACGCCACCACCTGACGCATGCAATCCGCTGACCTGCCCAACGCCTGCGATCGGACCGTGACCAACCGCAGCGCGGATCTGACCGATCTGGGCCATCGTATGGAGCGCTTGATGGGCTGTGTCGAGCAGGTCGCCCTCGAAGTTCTCGACCGAAGCCATGAGCTCGGCGATCGACGTACCGCCGTGGTTTGCCGCGACCACTTCGTCGGGTAAATCGGCAGCTGCCTCACGTACGACGATTGGGCCGATGACTTCTGCCGTAGAGGTGAGATCGGATTCGAGCCCATACAGCGAGGCAGAAAATCCACACAGTTCGCAGAAGTCGGTGGTCATTGGTTAGGCCTGTTCTTCTTCATCGGGAGCGTCGTCATACGGGCCGTCCTCGTCGTATACAGACTCGTAGTTCAACAAGTTGTGAATCTCTTGGCGGAGCTCGGGGATGCCATTGCCCTTCGCCGCGCTCACCCAGCGGACATCTTTGATGTCAACCCCGCAACCCTTCGCAAGATCGCTCTTGCGCTTGCCCAGCGTGGAGGACTTCACCTTGTCCTGCTTCGTTGCGACGATCGTGAGCGACAGTCCAATGTGGCGGAACCACTCAAGCGACTGCTTATCGAGGCCCGTCGGGCCGATCTCTCCGTCGACGAGCATGAGTACATGCTCGAGGTTCTCTCGCTCGATCAGGTAGTTCTCAATCATCTTGGCCCACCGCTGTTGCTCGTGCTTGGGCGCTTTGGCATAGCCATAGCCGGGAAGGTCGACTAGCCACTTGCCCGATCCCTCCGGCTGTAACTCGAAGACGTTCAGCAGGCGGGTTGCGCCAGGCGTTTTGGACGTCTTCGCCAAGTTCTTGCGATGGGCGACCGCGTTGAGCAGCGAACTCTTCCCAACGTTCGATCGGCCGGCGACAGCAATTTCGACCAGCGAATCGGGCAGTTGGCCGTGCTTGGCTGCCGACATGACGAATTCGAGCTGAAGGGGTGCGGACACCTGATCAGCCTACGACGCTGTTCGTCGAAGAAGCCAGTGACGACAGTTCGAAGGCCGGGTACTGTCAGCCGGATGCTCACCCCTGACATGACCGATCGCTACTTGGCTCGCATCGGCCTTGATGCTGCCCCACCGGTTGCGCGTGATGGCTTGACGGTATTGCAACGGGCCCACTTGACGACCGTTCCGTTCGAGAACCTTGACGTCTTCGACGGAATCCGGGTTCGCACCGACCTCGAATGGTCGTTCGACAAGATCATCAATCATCGACGAGGAGGCTGGTGCTTTGAAGTCAACGGTGCATTTGGGGCGTTGCTGGAAGCGCTTGGTTTTGCGGTTGTTCGCCTCGGTGCCGCAGTGCTTCTCGATGGCCCAAGCGTCATCGTCGACCATCAGACACTTGAGGTGGTGATCGACAAGATCCCGTATCTTGTCGACGTCGGCTTCGGCGACAGCTTTGCCTCGCCGCTCGAGCTCAACGCCACCGGCCCGCAGGATGGCCATACGGGCACCTTCGAGTTCATTGCGAGCAGTCAGGGCCTCACTCTGACCCGGCACGACGATGATGGGGTTCCGGTGCCGCAGTATCGGTTCAAGCGAACCGTGCGAGACCTCGCCGACTTTGATGAAGCATCCGACCGACTGCAATCCGACCGCTCGCTTCACTGGAGCGAGAAGCCGTTTGCGACGCGCCTTATCGACGGCGGTCCAGAGCGCATAACGCTGCTGCGCAACCGGCTGAAGTACAGCGGTCCCGAAGGCATAACCGAGGAGCCGGTCGATAGCAGCGAATGGGACGACGTGTTGCAGTCACGGTTCGACATAAGTCGGGCGAGCTGACAGAAATCGTCGCGAGCAGTACCGTTTGGTATGGGCAAGGTTCGACCGAACGCCGAGCAGCGACGACTGTCGAAGCTTCGCGCCCTGAAGAGCGAGCACTTCCCCGAGACTGATCGCCTCGCCGATCAGCTCGCTGAGAAAGATCGACGCATCGCCGAACTCGAACGCGAAGTCGAGGTGCTGCGGTTGAAGCTCTCGCGCTCTCGGAGCACGCCCGAACGCTCCGCCCCAACGCAGCGTCACCAACACGGAGTGTTCTAAACGTTTCCGTTGTGGCAACGAGCGTTGTGCCGTTGACCAACGCTCTATTAAGCAACGCTCACGCAACACCTTCGTTGGCATTCGGCACGTACCGACGACCGCGACCAATTGCATCGGAGAAGTTCGAGATCAGTGCCTGGCCAATCTCGGAGAATCGATCGTTCGGGACAACCGCGACGATCAGCAGGCAGTTCGCGACGGCATCGGTCGACTTGATTGGACGCATGAGGAGCGAGGCGCACGCGTCGCCCACGCTGTCCTTGAGTTGTTCGAGCATGGCCGTGCCGTCGCGCAGGTCGTTGACGACGAAGCGCAAAATCCGATCTCGTCCGTCAACTGCCCGCGGTGCTTCCATTCGGTTGACGAGCTCCCAGCCCATCCCGAGGGTGCGGAGGAGGTTCGTTCGATCGTCTTCTTCGTTGAACAGTTCGTCTGCAGGCACTTGGCTCTCGGCCCAGTACCAGTTCGGCTGGCTTGGGCCGGCAGCGGTTTCGTACACCTCGACCGCTCGGTTGTCGACGAGCACGGACCACGGTTGCTTGCTGAGAAAGAGCGTCGTGGGAATCTTCGTTGGCTGACTAACGGGCTGGTTTCTCGATGGATCTCGCATGAGCGCCACCTGGGTCCGACGCAAGAAATCGAGATAGCTAATCGGCACGTCGAGGTCGACGCCGAGACGACGAAGCAGGTTGATCGTGTTCAGGCCGCGCTCGGCGACCTCATGGGTTGGCCAGTTTCGTGCGGTCACGACGAAGTCTTCAACTCGATACGGCAGTACCGAGAAGCCCTCGCCGTTGTTCGAATTCCAGTCGATCTCCGGATCGGGGTGTGGCGGACGAACCGGGATATCCCAGTCGAGAGCCGCGAGTTCATTCCACAACCTCAACGGATCATCAAGACCCGGAAAGGAGAAGATCAGCTTGGGCGCCAAGTTGGCGTCTCTCACTTCGACCGTTGCTGCAACGTCAACGACGAATGTGTGATCATTCGACATGGGACTTCTTTTCATTACTCGCGTGGCACCTGGGTGGTGAGGCCTTTCTTAGTAGTCGGCACAACGACACGCTTTTTGAGCCGCCCGATGACGGGTTCCGCAAGCGATACCATGAGCTCAATGCGTCGCGAACATGCTTCGAGAATGGCCGATTGGCAAGAAATTCCCCGCCGCTTCCGCGATGTGTGGACCGGCCGCGGGCAGGGCGTCGCGACCGATGGAACCAGTTGGTTCGTCACGCAGAACGACGCTGCCCCTGGGGTCTCTCGCTATTCGGCTGACTTTTCCACCCTCGAAGCTCGCGCGGAGATCCCTCGGACGGTCGCTGGACACGTGGGTGCGGTGTCGGTGGTCGGCGGCATCGTGTCGATCGCTCTCGAGAACCCAGAGGCCGTCATTACGTTCAGTACTGACCTGCAGCAAAAGTCGATCGTGCCGATTGCTCGGCCGGTGGAGCAGGACGGCATTCCTCATCTCGCATGGTGCTCGGTGAACCCCGCAAACGGGTTGCTGTACACCTGCGATTGGAACTTTGCGAACGAGCTCGTGGCGTATGAGCCAAGAACGGGCAGTCCCCGACCCGATGCAACCATCACCCTCGACGAGTCAGTTCACCGAGTGCAGGGAGCCGCGTTCACCCCGACGGGCCTGGTGTACCTTGCAGCCGACGATCGTCTGAGTCTGAACGAATGGTGGCGAACCATGCTTCGCCTCAACCCGCCACGCGATCGCTTCCCCGGGATTCACTGCTTCGATGTCGAGTCCGGCGTGGAGGTCGATTACCGGCGGATAGCCATTAGCGGATGGCCTCCATTCCGTGAAGAGATCGAGGGTCTCGGGGTCGGAGAGATGGACATCAACGGCGTCATCGCCCATGTCCACCTGTCGTATTTGGTGAAGGACCACACGTGGCGGCGCGACTCGGTGATCGTCAAGTCGTACGTCGTCGACCGACCATCGGAGCTGTAGCCGCGCAGCTTGGTCGCGAAACCGCCAGACATGTTCTAGGGGAGTATGAGAGGCTGAGTGTCCCGACCAAAGGAGCGCCATGATGTTCGCTCGATTCACTCGCTCGCTGGCGCTGTTGTTGGTGCTGGCGCTGTTCGCCACCGCCTGCGGTGGTAGCGATAGTTCTGATGACGGCGGCGATTCGGCCGACGCCGATACCACCACGACCTCGGTTGCCGAACCGGAGCCCGACGAGTTGGATGAACCGGCAGCGTCTGACACCGACACAGCCGGCACGACAGACGTAGCCGACGAGTCTGATGAGGCCGAGACGGCCGAGGCTGAGCCCGTTGGTTTCACATCTGGCAGTTGTGAGTTCGACGCACCACCGGGCTTCACGGTTGAGTGCGGCTGGGTGACGGTGCCCCAGCACTGGGACGACCCGAGCGACCCAGACACGATGCGTCTACACGTTGCGACCTTCACCTCCGCCGAAACCCCACCCGACGCCGACCCCGTGGTCTATCTCGAGGGTGGCCCCGGAGGCGACACCTTTGGCCTGGTGAACCTGACCTTCGCCGACCGCTTCGGCCCGATTGTCGAGCGCCACCCAGTCGTGATGTTTACCCAGCGAGGTTCGTCGCTGAGCGAGATCGATCTCGAATGTGAGGAGGTCACTGACCTTGCCCTCGACCTCATCGAGAAGCCCCCAATCGATGGCGATGTCGACGAGCGTCTTGTCGCTCTTCAAGACTGTGCCGACCGGCTCGTTGGCGAAGGTGCCGATCTGGCCGCCTATCACACGACCGCCTCAGCCAACGACGTCGATGGCGTACGCGACGCCCTCGGATACGACCAGTGGAACGTCCTGGGCATCAGCTACGGCACTCGTCTCGGACAAGAGGTTGTTCGGAACCATCCCGATGGCGTTCGGGCACTGATCCTCGATTCGATCCAACCGCCCGACCCAAATCTTGGGTCCCTCGCCGCTGTCGGAAAGACGTTCGAGGGTGCGCTCGATGCGCTCTTCGCTGGCTGTGAGGCGAGCGCTGAGTGCGCTGCCGACAACCCGAACTTGGAGGAGCGCTTCAGGGGGGTCGTCGCCGAGGCTGATGCCGAGCCGTTCGAGCTCGTCGCCGCAGACCAACTCACCGGCGAAACGTACGATGCCATCGTCGATGACACCCGACTACTCAGCGCCGTGTTCCAAGCCCTCTACAACCCCCAGACGTTCGCGGCGTTGCCCGAGATGGTTGAGCAACTGGAGAATGACAACACCGAGGTGTTGTCCACCTTGATCGGCCTTCAGCTCACGAACGGACCGTTGATCTCGGCGGGCATGTATACCTCGGTCATGTGCCACGACTTTCTCGCTGAGCTCACGCCTGATTCGGCATGGGACCTTGGCGAGACCGGCGATCCGCTGTTCGACGCTCAGTTCAGCGATCTGTTCGAAGCCGAGGCGACCCAGTTCTGCGACGTGTTCGACACCGGGTCAGCCCCAGAGTCGATCACCGAACCGGTCGAGACCGACATTCCAACGTTGCTTCTCGCTGGCGCCTACGACCCCATCACGCCACCGAGTTTCGCTACTGCGATCGAAGCCGGCTTCTCCAATGGACAGCTCGCCGTGTTGCCTCATGTGGGTCACGCCGCCGTTGGCGATGACTGCGGAATGGAGATCGCGCTCGCCTTCTTCTCCGACCCCGCGAGCCAGGTCGACCAGTCGTGCATCGACACCTCGGCGACCCCGAACTGGGTTCCCGGGAGCCTCGAAGGCATCGATTTCGAACAGTTTGAAGAGGGCCTGCTCGGTATTCGAGGCGTCGTTCCGGAAGGGTGGGATGTGCAGGGCCCAGGCACGTTCGTGCGAGGCGACACCAACATTGCTCACCAGACTGTCCTGCTGCAGCAGGGAGGTCCGATTCCAGCGGCTCAGTTCATTGGGTTGTTGGCGAATCAGCTCGGTGGCGAAGCAATCCCGAATGGCAGCCTCGATGTTGGTGACCGAACGTGGGACATCTTCGACGTCGACGCGAGCATCGGAAACGTGCGGGTGTACGTCTTCGACGACAGCGGCTTCACCCTGTTCGCTGCAGTCTTGGGCACCGAGGGTGACCTTCCCGATATCGAAGCACATGTCATCCCGACGGTGCTTGAGAACCTCAGTCAATCCTGACCAGCGACACACCCACGGCACAGGGGCGGGGTCAGACCCCCACCCCGCTATCGTTGAGGACTGCTTCGATGCATGCATCGTTGTTTGGAGGAGTGCGAGAGCGGCCGAATCGGCACGCTTGGAAAGCGTGTGAACCGCAAGGTTCCGTGGGTTCGAATCCCACCTCCTCCGCTGAAGATCGATCTGAGTGCTAGACCACAGTCATGCATGAGAAGCCGGTCGCCATCGTTGCCAACGCCAAGCACTACGTCGGTCCGGCGGTTGCGGCCGTCTTGGCCCAAGCCGGGTACGACCTCGTCCTTGGTGAACCTGAGCCCGAAACGATCCAGGCGGTTACCGAAGCTGGAGCCGACAGTTGGGTGATCGACGGCGTGCTCGATCTGTCCGAACCTGCCGCGGCACCGCGGTTGGTCGACATGGCCATGGACGCGTACGGCCGCATCGATTCGGCGGTCTTCTTCACCGGCGAGATCGTGCTCGGCAAGTTCACCGAGGCGACCGACGACGACCTTGCGCGGGTGATGGCGGGCAACATCGAGTCGGTCTTCCGGGCATTGCGTGCGTTCGTTCAGCCGATGGTCGACGCCGGGTCTGGACAGATCTTGGCCATCACCAGTGCGTCTGGCCTTCGAGTCACTCCCGGCGCGCCGCTGTACTCGGCCACTCGGGCCGCGGCGAACATGTTGGTGAAGAACGTTGCCGCTGAGGTGGCGTCGAGCGGCGTGCAGGTGAATGCAGTCGGCACCAACTTCATGGACTTCCCTGCGTTCCGAAACGCCACCGGTGCGGACGACCCTGAGATCATGGCGAAGATCGTCAAGAACGTGCCGTTGGGCCGTCTTGGAACCGTGGAGGAGTTCGCCCAGTTCTGTCGCGTGTTCCTCGATGGCACCGCCACGTTCCAGACAGGACAGGTCGTCGGCTTCGACGGCGGTTGGTCGGCGTGACCCTCGCAGGCATCTCGATAGCAACCGAGCGCCTGACCCTTCGCCCGTGGACGCCCGACGACGCACCCGCGTTGTTCGAGATGCGCTCGAACCCCGAGATCACGAAGTGGCTCGGCTCACCCGAACCCTGGCGCGACCTCGACCAGGCACTGAACGAGATCGACATCTGGAACCGCCGCAACAACGCCGACGACCCATTCGGCACCTGGGCGATAGCAGTGCGGGAGTCCGAGCGGGAACCCACGAACACGGAGCGGAGCTCGCGTAGCGACCTTGAAAGCGATCACGGATCTCGGCGGAAGTCCGAGCGAATAATCGGCAGTGTGAACCTTTCGCCGATCAGGTTGGGCAATGAAGTCGAAGTTGGGTGGTACTTGCATCCCGATGCAGTCGGGCAGGGCTACGCCACCGAGGCAGCCAAGGCGGTCATCGAGCACGGCTTGTCGAACGGTGTTCGACGAGTGTGGGCGCTCATGTGGAGCCACAACCATGCGTCGGCCAAAGTCGCCCGGGCGGCAGGCATGCGAGACCTCGGCGTGCTCGTCGACCCCTGGTACGGCAGCGACGAAGACCCCTACAGCCAGATGTTCGTCACGTACTAGCAGATCTCGGCGGAAGTCCGAGCGAAACCCAGCGACCGAGGGGAGGGAGCGGAGCGGACGACCATGTGGACTTCCGCGGATCTCGGCGGAAGTCCGAGCGAAAAACAGCAAACGCCCGCTTTCTGGAGTGACGGCCAGGCGATCTGCGGCACACAGGAGGCGTCGCTGAGAGCTGCTGCCTTCCGGCCCTGACCCGGTTCACGAGCTCCTGTTGCACAGGACCCGACCGTCACACCACAAAGCGGGCGTACGTGAAGGATATCGGCAGACGAGCGGAAACGATAAGTACGGCGACCTCTTGAAATTGATTTGTCCTTGACGCGTTCTTACCTAGGGCCCTGACTACAGTCTTTCCGTCGCGTAATTCAGCGCGGCGATCTACCTGAACTTCGGTTCACGAATCTTTGGAGGATTTCCGTGATTCAAGAATTTAAAGACTTCATCAACAAGGGCGGCGTGTTTGAGGCAGCGGTGGGGCTGATCCTCGCACTTGCCTTTGCACCTGTCGTGCAGGGACTTGTTGACCACATCATCATGCCAGTCGTCGCTCGTGTCTTCGGTAAGCCTGACTTCAGCGATGTAAAGATCGGTCTTGGCGGCAGCCAAGAGGTCACGCTCGAAGACGGCACCGTCGTCATGCGTGAGCCTGCAATCGAGATCGGATCGTGGATCACGATCGTGCTTGGTTTCATCATCTTGTCGTTCGTCATCTTCATGATGGTCAAGGCCTACAACAAGGCCATCCCACCTGAGGAAGAAGAAGAGGGTCCAACTGACAACGAGCTCCTTATGGAGATCCGCGACAGCCTCAAGAAGTAACACGTTCGCCGCTTTGCGGTAGTTCGTTCGATCGGGCGGCGTCCTTCGGGGCGCCGCCCGTTCGCGTTTTCGACCAATACGCTCAGCACTATGCATCCCATGCAAGTGCTCCACTCGATGAGCAGCGGAAACAGCAATCCCAAAGGCATCGACCGTGACACGGTCCGTCGCGTGTGGGGGTTCTCGAAGCCGTACCGGCCAATGGTCGTGGGCTTCGTCTTCTTGATCGTGATCGGGTCGATCATTGCGATCATTCCGACGTTCGCGTTTCGCGACATCATCGACGTGGCGATCGTCGAGGGCAACAAGGGCCGGCTGAACTGGCTTGGCCTTATCGTCGTGCTCTCCGCGTTGGGAGCAGCTGCGGTGTCGATGATCGAACGCTGGCTGTCGAGCCGCATTGGCGAGGGCATCATCTACGACCTGCGCGACCGCCTCTTCCGTCACGTGCAGGCCATGCCGCTCGGCTTCTTTACGCAAACCCAAACCGGCGCGCTGATCTCTCGCCTGAACAACGATGTCATCGGCGCGCAGCGTGCGTTCACGACGTTCTTGTCGACGGTCATCGGCAACGTGATCAACCTGGGCATCACCCTTGTGGCGATGTTCGCGCTCGAGTGGCGGTTGACGCTGCTGAGCCTGATCATCTTGCCGTTCTTCCTCATCCCATCTCGACGGGTCGGCGCACAGATGGCTGACATCACCCGCGAGTCGATGCAGCTGAACGCATCGATGAACACCACCATGACCGAGCGCTTCAACGTGAGCGGCGCCATGCTCGTCAAGCTCTTCGGCCGTCCGAAGGTTGAGGCCGACGACTTCAGCACCCGAGCTGCTCGTGTGCGAGACATCGGCATTCGTTCGGCGATGCTCGCCCGCGTATTCATGACCGCCATGACCTTGGTCGGCGCGCTGGGCACGGCAGCGATCTACTGGATCGGCGGCCGCATGGCCATCAACGGCACGATCTCGGTTGGCGATCTCGCGGCGCTCAGCCTGCTCGTGGTGCGGGTGTACCTGCCCCTTACTGCACTGTCGAACGCTCGCGTCGATGTCACGAGTGCGCTCGTCAGCTTCGAGCGAGTCTTCGAGATCATCGACATGGAGAACCCGATCGAGGATGCACCGGACGCAACCGAGCTCTCGAACGTGTCGGGCCGCATTCGTTTCGACGGCGTCACGTTCACCTATCCCGGCGCCGATGAGTCGACCTTGGCCTCACTTGAAGAGGGCACCGGCCGCACCCCGAAGCGTGGGCCGGGCAAGCACATGTCGGCAGGGATCACTCCGGTCACCGAGTCGGCTCATCAGGGCCCGGTCGAAGAGCGCGAGGTGCTCAAGGGCATCGACCTCGACATCGAGGCCGGTCAGCTCGTCGCCATTGTCGGACCATCAGGCGCCGGCAAGTCGACGCTGCTCAACCTGGTTCCCCGTCTCTATGACGTCACCGGCGGCACGCTCGAGATCGACGGGCACGATGTTCGTTCGGTCACCCAGCAGAGTCTGCGTCAGGCGATCGGTGTGGTGAACCAGGACCCACACATGTTCCATGACACGGTCGGAGCGAACCTGCGTTACGCGAACCCCGACGCCACCGAAGAGCAGATGATCGAAGCAGCGAAGGCTGCGCGCATCTTCGACGTGATCGACGCTCTTCCTGAGGGCTTCGACACCGTTGTTGGCGAACGTGGCTACCGACTGTCGGGCGGGGAGAAGCAGCGCCTGGCCATTGCCCGCATGCTGCTGAAAGACCCGGCCATCGTCATCCTCGATGAGGCCACCAGCCACCTCGACACCGAGAACGAAGCGCTTATTCAGCAGGCGCTCGAGTCGGCGCTCGACGGACGAACCTCACTCGTTATTGCGCACCGGTTGTCGACCATCACCTCGGCCGACCAGATCATCGTCGTCGACGATGGCAAGGTCGTCGAACGTGGCACCCACGACGAGCTCCGAGCGCTCGGCGGGCTCTACGACAACCTCTACGAGAACCTCGTCCGCACGGACGTCCCGGCCGTATGACAAGTGGCGAATTAGGGACAGACCCCAATCCGCCACTCACGCTCGTTAGTTGGAACTTGGCGATGCTTGAGCGGTCGGCGGAGGCTCCGGGTTCGGTGCACCACGACATGATCGAGAACGCTGTCCGAGAGTTCACCCTCGAGCTCGCCCCCGATGTCGTGTGTTGGCAGGAGCTGCCCAACAAGGTGCCGTTCGTGGAGACGCTCGACTTGATGCAGGCGACAACCCGATCGCACAGCGGGCGCTTGGCCACGCTCATCGCCAAAGACTCCGCGCTGGCTGCATGTGAGCCAACTATCGAAGCCGTCGATGGGGTCGGGCTGCTCAGTACGTTTCCCGAACACGACGGCCGACCGGCGTTCACCGTTGGCAACGTGCACCTTGAACCGGGCAAGGGCGGCGCCGGGCGACGGCTCGAACAGTTGGGAGAGCTCGTGTCGAAGAGCCCAACCGAACGGCTGCTCGTCGTGGGAGACACCAACATGCGGCTGGCCGATGTTGAGTTCGTGGTCAGCGCTGGGTTCGATGCCCCGAAGCCGTCACGGCCGACGTGGAACTCGAAGAAGAACCACTTCCGCACCGACGGCCACGAGTTCACCGCGTACTTCACTCGCATGTTCGCAAGCCCCGGGGTCGAGATCACCAAGACGGTCGTCCACGACAAGCCGACGACCATCGACGGCACCACGTTCTATTGGAGCGACCACTTCGCCGTGAGCGCCACGATCACCATCCCTTCGGAGACTCCTGCTAGCTAGTGCGTCTGGAACTGCTTCCAGTACGGAACGTTGCAGAAGTCTTCGATCATGCCGTAGGGGTATGGCGGCAGCCCAGGAGCTGACGCGGTGTTGAGCTCGTCGAGCTCTTCCGCAGTGAGGGTCAGCTTCGACGCGTCCATGTTCGCGTCGAGCTGTTCGAGCGTGCGAGCCCCAAGCAGCACCGACGACACTGCCGGGCGAGAAGCAACCCAGGCGATCGCCACGTGCGCCATCGGCACGCCATGGGCATCGGCGATGGCTTGGGCGACGTCGAGGATGTCCCACGTGCGATCGGTGTTGCGACGGTCGTAACCTTCTACGCCGCGGTCGGGGTCTTCTCCCAAGCGAGTTGCACCGGTGGGTGCCGTGTCTCGTTGGTACTTGCCGGTGAGCCAACCTCCGCCGAGCGGGCCCCACGGAGTCATCCCGAGTTGCTCTTCGAGGCAAAGTGGCAAGAGCTCCCATTCGATGTGCCGGTCGAGCAGGTTGTATTGCGGCTGGAACACGATGGGCGTGACGAACCCACTCAGCCGAGCGGTCGTGATGATGCGCTGCAGTTGGTATCCGGTCGTGTTCGACCAGCCGATGTTGTGGATCTTGCCTTGGCGCACAAGCGCAGCCAGTGTGTCGAGCGTTTCTTCGACAGGCGTGTCCTGATCCCACCCGTGTACGAAGTAGACGTCGAGCTGTTCGACGCCAAGGCGACTCAGGCTGCCATCGACCGACTTCACCAAGCTGCGACGCGACGCACCGGGGGTGTCGGCTGGGGGCATGAACCGACCCTTCGTCGCGAGGACGACCTCGTCGCTCGACGAGCGGTTCGCCAACCATCGGCCGATGATGCGCTCGGAGTCGCCGGCGGCATAGACATCGGCTGTGTCGATCAAGGTTCCGCCACGTTCGACAAAGAGGTCGAGTTGTTGATGGGCGACCGACTCATCCGTCTCGGCGCCGAAGGTCATCGTGCCGAGCGCGAGCGGTGCGACAGATGGACCGCCTGGTCCGAGCTGTCGGCGAGAGTCGAGTGCCAGCGGTGCGTGCGATGGGGTGCTCATTGCTTCACCCTATGCGTGGAGACGCGGGATGAGCATCGCCTATTGCGGCGGCCAATCGAGCGGTGTCAGCGCGGCCGGGTAACGTCCTTGGCATGAGATCGGATGCGGAGTCCGGGATGTTCGCAGCGAGCGAGCACCTGCCCGGAATGGATGATGACAGCGGCCCTCCACCCGCGCCGCGAAACGAGCCGAGCTTCACGGTTGCCCAGCTCAACGACCTCATCTACACGGCTGTGTCACAGCACTTTCCCGACGACCTTTGGGTTGAGGGCGAGATCAGCAACCTCAACCGGTCTCGAGCGGGGCACGTCTACTTCGACTTGGTCGAGCCGTCACAGCCCGGTGTGTCCTCGTCAGCAAAGATCTCGGTTGTTCTGTTCAGCCAGACAAAGCAGATCGTCAACAACCAACTGAAGCGCAAGAATGTCGGCCGCCTCGTCGACGGCATGGCTGTGCGAGTGCGAGCCGCGGTCGACTTCTACCAACAGCAGGGTCGCTTGCAGCTGCGGATGACCGGCATTGATCCGCGCTACATCCTCGCCGCGATGGCCGCTGAACGCGATGCACTTATCGCCCGACTCGACGGCGAAGGCATCACCGCGCGGAACAAGGCCCACTCGTTACCACTTGTTCCGCTGCGTGTCGGCCTGCTCACGAGTCGAGGCAGCGCAGCCGAGGCCGACTTCGTCCAAGAGCTTGAGGCCTCAGGGTTTGGCTTTCAGATCATCAGCTGTGACACCCGGGTGCAAGGCGAACTTGCACCGTCGACGCTAATGGCTGGGCTTCGAACCATGAACCGTCACGACGTCGACGTGATCGTCATGATCCGAGGCGGTGGATCGCGCGGCGACCTTGCAGTCTTCGACAACGAGAAGCTGTGCCGTGCCATCGCTGATTCGCCCGTCCCAGTGATTACCGGCATCGGCCACGAGATCGACCGGAGCGTCGCCGACGAAGTGGCTCACACTGCGTTGAAGACTCCCACCGCCGTTGCGACGATGCTCGGCGCTATGGTCGACCGCTATGTCGACGCCACCGAGTCTCGATGGGATGCAATCCAGGCCGTCGCCAGCGTGCAATGCCGCCGGGCCGAACAACGGCTCATCACCCTCGCCCGCCGCGGCGCTCTCGCTGGCCGAGAAGGCCTCAACCTCGCCGACCAGCGACTGGTCGAACAGGCCAGACGCACGGCACGGGCTGGCCGAGAAGGCCTCATCGCCGCCGACCACCGGCTCACCGCGCAAACGTCCGAACTCCCGAAACTCGCCGACCGCATCCTCCGCTCGGCCGATGTTCAACTCAGCCATATCGATGCCCGACTTCGGGCAAACGACCCCGCAGTGCTGCTGCGCCGCGGTTGGTCGATTACCCGAACGGCCAACGGAGATGTCGTTCGAACCGTGGCTGACGTCGCAACAGGGGACACACTGGTAACCGAGGTCGCCGACGGAACGATCATTAGCAACGTTTCCGTCGTCGATCCATCGCAGGAAGCACCGACATGACCACAGCAACAGACACCTCATCAGCAGATGCGCCCGAGCTCGACTACTCGACCGCAGTAGCTGAGCTTGAAGAGATCCTCACCGAGCTTGAGGATGAAGCACTCAACGTCGACATCTTGACCGAGCGCGTGAAGCGGGCATCCGAGCTCATCACGTTCTGCCGCGACCGGATTACCTCGGCCAAGCTCGGGGTCGAGCAGATCGTTGCCGACCTCGAAGAGCTCGGCGACGCCGAGTGACCATTCCTTCCGCACTGACCATTCCAGCGGGCCAGGTCGACGATCGGCTTCGAGTGGTACTCGAGGAGTACCGGGCCGAGTGGGGTCAGCTCGATCCGCTCTTCGGCGAGACGATCGACCTGCTGTCGACATTGGTGCTCGCCGGCGGTAAGCGGGTGCGTCCAGCCATGGCCTACTGGGGGTTCGTCGGTGCGGGCGGCGATGGCGCCGATCCGACTGTCGCCAACCTTGGCGCGTCGCTCGAACTGCTTCAGGCATTCGCGCTCTTCCACGACGACGTCATGGATGGTTCACCAACCCGCCGGGGCGAGCCAACTGCTCACGTGCGCGCGATTGCCGATCACGAAGCTGCAACATGGGGCGGAGAAGCACGTCGCTACGGCGAGGCCGTCGCTATTCTTGCCGGCGATGTCTCGTTAGTGCTGTCCGATGTGTTGCTCGCCGATGTCAATGCCCATGTCCGCCGCTTGTGGAACGACCTTCGCATCGAGGTGAACCTCGGCCAGTTTCTCGACGTCGTCGGCACGGCGCGCGGCGAGGTTCCTCTCACCACGGCCGAGCGCATCGTCGAGTACAAGACTGCGCGTTATACCATCGTGCGTCCGCTGCAGATGGGTGCGGCACTCACCGGTCGTACCGATCTCGAAGAATCTCTCGGCAACATCGGCACGCCTCTCGGCATTGCGTTCCAGTTGCGCGACGACATGCTCGGCGTGTTCGGTGAGCCCGAGCTCACCGGCAAGCCCGTTGGCGATGACCTCCGAGAAGGCAAGCCCACTCCCCTGCTGGCCCGGGCGCGCGAAGCCGCCAGCTCCGGCCAGGCTGATCTCTTGTCCAACGTTGGGAGCAACTTGTCGGCAGAACAGATCGCCGACATTCAAATGGTGCTCGTCGATACCGGCGCGGTTGCCGACGTCGAAGCGCAAATCGACGAGCTCACCAATGAAGCACTCGATGCGATTGCTCGCACCCCACTTGCGGGCGATGCCAACGAACGGCTCACCGAGCTGGCGAAGTTTCTGTCGTCACGGACGAACTAGCTCTGCGCAGTACATCTCAGCGCAGTATCACTCAACGCAGTGCGTCATTTCGGTCGGTGGTGACCGGCAAGTCCTCGACTTCGATACCCGACGTGAGGTCGATTTCAGACGTGTACTTCGTGATGGCCCGCGCAACACGTTGGCATCGATCTGCCGATGCACCGGACGGCCACGTCAGATAGAAGCCTTTGCCAGTTGGGGTTGGTTGCCCAACATGGACGAGCAGACCATCAGCGACGAGCTGGTCGACGAGAAAGCGCCACCCGAGGGCAACGCCTGCCCCGGCAATGGCTTGTTGGATGACGAGCGGATGGTTGTTGAACAGCACTCGCCGCTGCCGATCAGGCAGGTCGACGCCGTTGATGCGGAACCATCCGTCCCACGACATCCACTCTCGAAAGCCCTGCATCTCATGAATGCGGGGAGCACCGACGAGGTCTTCGGGTGAGCTCGTCTCATCAAGGCCGAGTTGTTTGGCTACGGCGGGTGAGGCGATGGGGACCACGATCTCGGGGAAGAGGAACTCGCGAGATACGCCGGGTTCGGGCTCTGGGCTGAGTTGGGTCACCGCGTCGTAGCGGTTGTGGTCGATTGCTCGGCGGCCGTCGGAAATCGTCATCCGAACGTCGATCTCGCCAATGGCACCCTGCAGCTGATCGAGCATCGGCACCAGAATGTATTGGGCCATGCTTGGCCCGGTTGCGAGCTCGAAGGTCTCGACCTCAGTATCGAGTCGCTCGAGCCCGCGTTCGACCGAATCAAACCCTTCGCTCACGGCTTCGAGAAGTACTGCACCCTCATCACTCAAGCGGCTTCGATTACTCGTTCGGATGAACAGGGTGTGCCCAATCGATGCTTCAAGCGAGCGAATGTGGCGGGTTACTGCGGGTTGGGTCATCCCCAATTCCGCAGCGGCAGCGGAGAAGCTTCCGAGGCGTCCCGCGCTCTCGAAAACGGCGAGACGTTGCAGCCGGTCCACCTTGGCAACAATGTTACGCACGTCACATCTTGGCACGTTATGTAAAGCTCCGTCCACGTACTTCCCCAATTCAACTCTCGGTACTGCAAGGCGGTGGGGTCACAGATACGCCCCACCGCCCTACCGTCCCGCCGCTCAATCACGCGCTCCCTGACCGCCTGGAGCACGCGATGAGCGGCGATGTTTCGCCTAACTACTGGCTCTGACTAACCAGCAGCGACGGCGGCTTCGATCCAGCTATCGGCGAGATCGCGGTTCTCTGCGATCCAGTCATCAGCGATCTTGCCGACGGCAGCATCGGAACCGTCGGAGGCGTCGAGTGCGATGCCGGCAATGGCCAAATCGATGAGCGGTGGCTTGAACTGGTTGAACATCTCACGGGCAACGGGCTCGTTCGCAAGCCAATCTTTGTTCGCGGTGATCTCGATATCTGCAGCTTCCCAACCAACCTGGCAGCCGTCAGGACCTTGTAGGCAAGTATCTTCGCCAAGACCGGTGTAGCCGACGCTCTCACCGCACCGCTGGCAATAGGCTTCGCCGCCGTCAGCGCCAAGTGGGTTCGAGTCGTCGAGTACCGAATCGTTCGCAACCGACAGCCACATTGTGGTCTCGCCAGGAATTGCCTGTGCTAGGTACGAAGTTGGCGTCCAGGTATAGATGATTGCGGGCTCGCCAGCCTGTGCCTTCACGAGGAACTCGGCGAACATCGCGTCATAGCCAGCCTTGGTCTGCTCGAGCTGCTCCCAACCAGCAAAGAGGATCTGTGACTCCATGATGTCGTCGCATGTCCAGTCTTCTGGGCAGCCGAAGAACTCGCCCTTGCCGTTGCCGTCGGTGTCGAGCTGACTCCACAAGGCTTCGTCTTCGTTGATCTGGTCGAGGGTGGTGATGCCTTCAGCGTCGGCCCAACTCTTGGTGATGAGCCAACCTTGCAAGCCACCACCGGGCATCAACGAGCCTTCGATGCGCTCGAGGTTGTCGCCGACCTGCGAGCCGTTCGGAAGCTCGACTTCCCACCAGCTCAGGTGGCCCGGATACCAAGAGTTCGCCCAGAAGTCGATCTCACCGTTTGCCATTGCCTGGTAGGCCAAGTCGGGTGCAAACTCACCTTGTGATGGAGCGGACACTTCGTAGCCCATCTCCTCGAGCAGGTTGTGCAGGATCTCCGCCTGAACGTAGCCCGACGACCAGTTGCCACGTCCCATAGTGATCGCCCGGCCCTCGCCGGGGCCTGCCGCGGCATCCGCCTCAGGCGCCTCTTCCATCGCCTCGTCGTCACCATCATCGGTGACCGCGTCCTCTACTTCCTCAGCAACGTCGCTCGCTGCATCGGAGACCTCGTCAGCGGCGCTCGAGGCAACATCAGCTGCGCTTCCACACGCGGCCGCGACCATCGCAAATACGGCGAGCAGCCAAAGCCACACGCCTCTCTTCATCTTCTTCATTATGTGATCCCCTCCTTGGGATGTTTGTCACACAAGCTTGAAGACATCGCAGCGAGGACTACAGCCCCTAATTGCTTTGGCCAGCACGTGGTTCACGTTGGGCTTTCTTCGCGAGGGGGTGGCCAAACCTCGCGACATGGCAAACCGCAACACAAGCCACGGCCCTCGGCGTATGCAAAGCTCGCAAGGTGCTGAGCGGGCTTTCCGAACATCTCAATGACGATCCGGAGTGGGCGTACCAACGCTTCGATCAAGCGGCGTTTGGGTTCGCTGTCGTCGCTCCGCTAATCATGTGGATCGCCGATGTCATCAACAACGGGGCAACCTGGCCTCGAGCCAGCATCAGCGCGTATCACAGCCTGCTTCCGGCTGGTGCGTTCTTTATGCCTCTGACATTCTCGATCGTGATGTTCATCGTGAACGGATGGCTCATCAAGGGCCACCGCATTCACATTCTCATGGGCGTGTATGGCCTGGGGGTGCTGTTGTTCGACGAGAAAGATGCGACACTTCCACTCCACTACTTCTTCGCGGTCTACTTTTTCTTTGTCGGTGCGTTCTTAGAGGTTGCCCGCCACGACTCACCCGATGGGTGGAGCCCGGGCATGTGGCTGCTGATGGCCCCGATCATGCCGTTCTGGCTCATTGCACGGCACTGGCGAGAGCTCATGACGAAGTGGCCGTTCGCGCTGGCGATCATCCTGCCATTCCCGGCATTGCTGCTGATCGGCCAGTTCTGGCCATGGCTGGAAGAGCGCTGGCTATTCTTCGCCGAGTGGATTGCGCTGTGCGTGTTGGTGACCCAGTACCTGCGCGATGCTCGTACCCACGCAACGGTCGGTGTGGAAAACGCTGCCGTTGCCGCTTGAGTTGTGGGGTGACTTCTTCCGAGCAGATCTTGTCTCAGGCCGAACGGCGACGGACCTTTGCGATCATCTCGCACCCCGACGCGGGCAAAACGACGCTGACTGAGAAGTTCCTGCTCTACGGCGGAGCGCTCGGCACCGAGGCCGGTTCGGTCAAGGGCAAGCGTGGTGGACGTGCAGCTACGTCTGACTGGATGGAGATGGAGCAGCAGCGTGGCATCTCGATCACGTCGACCGTGCTGCAGTTCCCCTATCGCGACTGCATCGTCAACTTGCTCGACACCCCCGGTCACCGCGATTTCTCCGAAGATACCTACCGCGTCCTTGCTGCAGCCGACGCTGCCGTGATGGTGCTCGACGCTGCGAAGGGCATCGAGCCACAAACGCTCAAGCTCTTCGAAGTTTGCCGGGACCGCGAGATTCCGATCCTCACGTTCATCAACAAGTGGGACCGTCCGTCGCTCGGCCCGCTCGAGCTCCTCGACGACATCGAGAAGCAGCTGTCGCTCACGCCAACGCCATTGTCGTGGCCGGTCGGTTCGGCCGAAGGGTTCCGCGGCGTGCTCGACCAGCGCACCGGCGACTTCGTCCGATTCACCCGAACCGCACGGGGCGCCACCATGGCACCAGAAGAGGTCGTCTCGCCCGAAGAAGCGATCAGCGAAGAGGGCGACCTCTATCAAGACGCCGTCGATGAGCTCGGCCTGCTCGAAGCGGTCGGCGCGCAATACGACGAAGAGACCTTCTTGGCGTGCATCACCACTCCAGTGTTCTTCGGGTCAGCCCTCACGAACTTCGGCGTGCGGCTCCTTCTCGACGCCGTAGTCGACCTGACCCCTCCCCCGATCCCGAAGAAGACGGGCGACGAGGACAGCACCCGGGCCCTCGATGCACCGTTCTCCGGGTTCGTGTTCAAAGTGCAAGCCAACATGGACAAGGCCCACCGCGACCGCACCGCGTTCTTCCGGGTGTGCAGCGGCAAGTTCGAACGAGGCATGGTCGTAACCCACGAGGCCACCGGCAAGCCACTCGCTACGAAGTACGCCCACACCGCGTTCGGCACTGATCGTGAAACTCTCGACGAGGCATGGCCCGGCGACATCGTCGGTTTGGTCAATGCCAACGACGTGCGCATCGGCGACACCCTCTGGCAGGAGGAACAGGTCGAGTTCCCTCGGATTCCGTCGTTCGCCCCGCAGCACTTCGCGATTGCACGAGTGCGCGACACCAGCCGCTTCAAGCAGTTCCGCAACGGTGTCAGCCAGCTCGACGAAGAGGGAGTCGTGCAGGTGTTGCGCGACGAAGACATCGGCGACCAAGCACCCGTGCTCGCCGCCGTCGGCCCAATGCAGTTCGAAGTGGCGACACACCGACTCGAGAACGAATTCGGAGCACCCGTCGAACTGTCCATGACGAACTACTCGGTCGCACGCCTCACCAACGAAGAGTCGATGAAGGAACTTCGGGCCATGCAGGGTGTCGACGTCCTCGCCCGCGCCGACGGCACGCTCCTGGCTCTCTTTGAAAGCCCGTACTGGCTCGATCGCTTGGTCGGAGAACGCCCCGAGCTCATGCTCGAAAAGCTCGTAGCCGGCGCCGGCTAACGCCGTTCGCTCCGCTCACTAACCGAGTTTCTCGCCTAGGGGCCCGAAACATCGACCCAATGGGGCCTGTCCCCGTGGAGTTGGCCGAACGAGTTTTCCACGGCTGGTCTGATTACCGGCGGGTAAGCTGACGGTCGTTCGAAAAGCTAGGAGCACCCATGAGTGGTTTGGTTGAAGGTCGCGTCGCAGTAATTACCGGAGCAGGTCGTGGCATCGGCCGCGAGCACGCACTGTCGCTTGCAAGCAAGGGCGCCAAGGTTGTTGTCAACGACCTTGGCGGCGATGTCAATGGCGAAGGCGGCGAGCTCAGCCCGGCACAGTCAGTTGTCGACGAGATCAAGGCCCTCGGTGGCGAAGCTGTCGTCAACGGCGCAAACGTTGCGAACTACGACGAAGCCGGAGCGATGATCCAGCAGGCCATCGACACCTTCGGCGGGCTCGACATTCTCATCAACAACGCAGGCATCCTGCGTGATCGCATGATCTTCAAGATGGAAGAGTCCGATTGGGACGCCGTCATTGCCGTGCACCTCAAGGGCACGTTCAACCCAATCTCGCACGCCTCGAAGTACTGGCGTGAGCAGAACAAGGCCGGCAACCAGCCAGACGCTCGTATCATCAACACCTCATCGCCGTCGGGCATCTACGGCAACGTTGGCCAGAGCAACTACGGCGCAGCCAAGGCCGGCATTGCATCGATGACCACCATTGTTGCTATGGAGCTCGCCAACTACGGCGTCACCTGCAACGCAATCGCACCGGCTGCGTTCACCCGCATGACCGAGAACCTTCCTGGCTTTTCCGATCTCACCGAAGAGCAAAAGGGCGGCATGGATCCACGCTGGATCGCCAACGTCGCCACGTGGCTCGCGTCGCCTGAGTCGGCCAGCATCACCGGACGCGTCTTCGACGTGGTCGGCGATCGTGTCGGCGTGGCCGAAGGTTGGGTCCTCGGCCCACACGGTTCCCAGACCGACGAGCCAGAGCAGCTCGGCGATCTCATGAAGCAGATCTGCAACGACGCTCGCCTGAACTCGAACATGTTCGGCCAGCCACAAGACGGCAACGGCCGCCCCCACCACGAGAACTAGGTTTTTGTGAAGGATTTGAGACCTGACAGGGTCCAAATCCTTCACAAATCCATAGCGTCAAGATTTGTGTAGAAAAAGGTACCTGTGGGGGTCCAAATCCTTCACAAATCTCTAGTTGTAGGAGGCGGAGCCTGCTGGGGCTAGGACGACCCAGGTCTGGCCTGCGGCGAGGTTGACCTTGGTGCCGCCGGCATCGGTGAGGGTGTATGCCTCGTGGCCCTTGTTGCGGCGCCATGCTCCGGTAGTGACGGTGCCGTCACGGAAGACCCACGCTTCGCCTGAGCCGATGGTCTCGGCATCGACCGAGGCAGAGTCGATTTGACTCGGCACGTAGGGGACGAACAACACGACGACGTTCTTCGGAGCAAGGCGTGCGCCTTCACGGGTGACGTGCGCTGAGCCGCTCTGCGAGCGAGCCCAACCTGATCCATTCCAGTCGAAGCGATACGGCGAACGAGCTTGGAGCGATACCGACGATGCTGGCTTCGACGAACCCGTCTTTCCTCCGTAGCTAAACACGGCGGTCGGGTTGCCCTTGCCGCCACAAGCACCAAGGCTTGCCGGGTCGACGAAAAGGTTGTCGGGCGCCCGGTAGCGACTATCACGAGCGAATGGAGCTCGGTCGGTGTTGATGAATGGTGTGAGGATGCCGTTGTCCGCTGCGAACTTGATCTGACGGGCTACACCCTGATTGCTACCCGAGTAGGCAAAGACCGGACGGTTCAAGTTCTGCGTGATCTGAATGTCGGTTGTGCGACCGGAACGGACCGGGCCAACGTTCGGCGGCAGCTGCGAATGGAAGACCGAGAAGAAGCGGGTCGCTGATGCTTCGATACGTTCTTCGAACACGATGTCGGCCTTGTCGAGCCCGATGAGAGCACGGCGACTTGCCGAGCTGTTGTTCGACACCTTGACGACAACAGCTGGCATCCCCGACGGGATGCTCGCGTTCAAGCCGGTGAACGGAGCTCGCTGGCTCTGTGGAGCGCCAAGGCCAGCAGCACATGCCGGGCGGCTGATCGTTACTGGGGCGGGACCCTTCGGTGCGGGCGCCGCTGCTTCTGCGGAATCGGACGCTTCGGTCGCGGTCGTTCCATCGGCTGCGGTCTGGTCGCCTGCCTCAGCGACAGTCGTCGTAACCGTAGCCAAAGCCTCGGGAGCGAGAATGAGGAAGTCGGGAGAACTTGCTGAGGTGGCGCCGGGGTCGAACTTCTTCGGTGAAGGTTCGGTGGCCTCAGGTGTCGAACCCACAAGCTCGCTATCGCCAACAGTTCGGGCCAACGTGGTCGTCGGCGCGTCCGTAGTCGTAGTGGCGGCAGTAGCTTCTGTTGCGAGATCCGACGTCGAATCACTGTTTCGAGTGACGACGAAAGCGACGAGGAGTACCGCCACAACAGCTGCAACCGCAGCCCCGCCGATCAACTTCTTCTGGTTCACGTGGATGTCCTTCTTGCACAGACGTCTCCTCCCATCGGCGAGGAGGTCCGCGAAGTGAGCTATTCGCCCAGCTCGATCGAAAGTGCCTTGAGGTACCGACCCTGTGGAAACGAGATTGGATGATCGATCGCGTGACCAAAGCGTCGATCGTTCAGCGCTGTTCTGCCTTGGGACCGTATCGCTGCGTGGACCGTCGCTGCCAAGTCATCTTCAGTAACCCGAGAGGAGCACGACGCTTGCAGCAAGGTCCCGCCCGAACGAACGAGCGGGAGGGCGAGCTCGGTCAGCTTCCGGTAGGCGCGGACAGCGCCGTCCTTCTCACTCGCCCGAGATGCGAACGACGGCGGGTCAACCACAACGATGTCGTAGATCTCGCGCTTGGCCCCGAGGTCTTCCATAACTTCGAACGCGTCGCCAACGGTGGTGAGATGCTGGGCGTGGCTGGTTCGGTCAGCGTTGTGCGCCATGTTGCGCACAGCCGTCTCGATAGCCGGAGCAGCGATGTCGACGCTGTGCACCATCTTCGCTCCGCCGGCGGCGGCATGAACCGAGAACCCGCCAGTGCAGCTGAACACATCGAGTACTCGGGCACCTTCGGCCATAGCTCCGACGTACGCTCGGTTCTCTCGTTGGTCGAGAAAGTGCCCGGTCTTTTGCCCCTCGAGTACATCGGCTTCGAAGGTGAGTCCGTGCTCACGGAAAAGGACGGGCCCTTCGGGTTCGTCACCGAAGACGACCATCCCATCGACAAGTCCAGCTTCGATCACCAACGGATCGTTCGCTGCGATCCGGCCGAGACGCAGCACAACTCTGGAAGGTTCGATCGCTGCAGCCAATGCATCCAGTACAGGGTTCAGGTGCGGAAGCCAGGCACTGGTGTACATCTTGACCACGAGCGTTCCGTCGTAACGATCGACGACGAGGCCGCCGAAGCCATCGTTCTCACCGTTGATGACCCGCATACCCGTCGTGTTGTTGGCAGCCAGTCGAGTCCGCGCTGCCACTGCATCGTCGACCCGTTGCCGCCAGAAGGTCTCGTCGACCTTGACCGGTTTGCCGGCGTGGAGCATGCGAAGCCGAATCGGCGATCGCGGATCCCAAAGCCCGATGCCGGCAAAGTCGCGGTTCGAGTCGAAGACGACGGCCAGCGTGCCAGGCACCGCCGTGTCATCCGAGACAGACGTGATCGCCTTGTTGTACACCCACGGATGACCACCACGAAGCTGACGGAACGCGTCGGGCGTCAAACGCACCGCGAGCCGCTTGGGAGGCACGGAAGGAAGGTCGGGTATCACCCGCTCAGTGTGCCTGGTTCGCTCGGATCTCCCCGCGTCAATACGAAAGAGTGGCGGAAAACGAAACAAGCCCGGACTCTGAGAGTCCGGGCTGTTTTGTGGAGCCTGGGAGAATCGAACTCCCGACATCTTGCTTGCAAAGCAAGCGCTCTACCAACTGAGCTAAGGCCCCGCTTGATTGATTATTGTAGCGGTTCAATCGGCAGAACAACCACCGCGTTGAGGGCTCCTCGTCACACTGCAGATGTGAACAGAATCTTGCGAAGTTCCGAAGGACTGAATTCTCACGGCCGATGGGTGGTTAGTTCAGGGGACAGCAGGAGACAGCAATGATGAACGACGACACACAAGTAGCGGTTGAGGTGCATCCCCGGGCTATTCGCTGGATGCACTGGTTCAACTTCCCAATCATCTCGATCATGATCTGGAGCGGCCTTCGGATCTACTGGTCGTTCGACTTCACCCGAGTGCCGGGCGAGTTCGGCGACAACAACTTGATCCCCAACGTTGTGTACGAACAGCTCGATCTCGACCGCAAGCTCGCCAAGGGGTTGTCGTTTCACCTCAGCGTGGGCTGGCTTTTGGTCATCAACGGCCTGGCCTATCTCGCCTATCTCGCCTACAGCCGTGAGTGGAAGCACATCGTCCCTCGACTGAGCGACCTGAAGAACATCCCCGCCACGATCCTTCACGACATGGGCCTTAGGAAAGAGGCGCCTGCTCACGGCCAGTACAACGTGATGCAGCAGCTTGCCTACACCACCGTGTTGATCATGGCTGCGGTCATCGTTGCCACGGGGTTCGCAATCTTCAAGCCCACTCAGCTCTCGTGGTTAACGAACCTTTTCGGCGGCTACGAACGAGCTCGAGCAATCCACTTCCTCATGACCGCTGGCTTGTTGGCCTTCTTCGGTATCCACATCGTGCAGGTCATGCGATCTGGGTTCAGCAACTTCTGGGCCATGGTCACTGGCTACAAGCTGACCGACGCTGCCGACATTGAACTTTCCACCGACCAAGACACCGACGCTAAGGATGAGGAGTTGGCCAATGTCTGATCAGCACGAGTACCACAAGAGTCCACTCAAGACCCTCACACAAGAAGAGTTCGACGTTCGTGGCCGCCGGTCATTTCTGACCGGATTGCTCGCCCTCGGCCTCGGCGGCGCCGGCACCGTTTGGCTTGCCGGCAACCCTGCCGAAGGCGACCGAATTGCCGCACCATTGCGTGGCGTTCACGACTTCAACTCCGCAGTTTGGCAAGCGTTCTATAGCCCTGACCGCCTCTCCCCGACCTTCGATCCGTCCGAAGCCCGGCCGATCCGTGTGAACGGCCGCCATGGCGTTCGCGAGGAAATCGACCTCGATGCGTGGACGCTCGATGTCGTTGGACCAGACGGGCAGACCATTGGCAATCACGTCATGGCTGACCTGACCGCACTCACCTTCGAAGAGATGACGATCGAGCACAAGTGCGTTGAAGGCTGGAGCGAGATCGTCACCTGGGGCGGAACCGCCTTTGCGAACTTTGCGGCCCTCTATCCCGAAGCTGCTGAAGCCAAGTTCGTCAACATGGAAACTCCCGACGGCCAGTATTACGTGAGCCTCGATCGAGAGTCGATGCTGCATCCACAAACGCTGCTGTCATGGGAGCTCAACGGCGCTCCACTCACGCAACTGCACGGTGCGCCGGTTCGCCTGGCCATGCCGCACAAGTACGGCATCAAGCAGATCAAGCGAATCTCTCGCATTGAATTCAGCAACGAACGCGGCCCTGACTACTGGACCGAGCGTGGCTACGACTGGTACGCCGGGCTGTAATCGGGAGAGCTAACCTAGAACTATGACGATCCTTGGTGTCACGATCTTTGGCCTTCCGCTGTTGAACGTCATCATCGCGATCGCCATGGGGTACGCCATCATTCGGTTCGGGCTCATGATGCTCCGCGGCATGGCAGCGCCGATTCCTGAGCCACCGCCTCCGGGCGAGCTGCGCAAGGTGAAGATCCAGTTTCAGTGCGAGATGTGTGGCACCGAGGTTCGCATGACGATGTCAACAAATCAGGAACCAGAGCCTCCGCGACATTGCATGCAGGAGATGGAAATCATCACCGGAGCCCACGAGCTCTAAGAAGCCCGTCACTACATAAGCTCCGCTCCGCCTTTCGCGGCTCCCCGATGTTTGGCGCGCCAGCGCCAAACTCGAGTTTGAGGAAGCCCTTCAGGGCTGACTCAATACGTTATCCACAGCTATCCACAGGCGAGGTGTTGATTTTTCATGGGTGGTCCACATTGTGGAACATCACAAACAACATGAACAACATAAGTAACACTGCTGCCGTTGCGTCACAGATTGCACTCGGCAATCAATGACAAAACAACCGGTGTGGACGTTCTGACCCGACTATCCACTGCGCGACCACGCCCTGTGGGAAAGGTTGTGGATGTTGTGGATTACGCAAATAACCCAGCAAGGTCCCCAAAGTTATCCACAGGGTGTGTGGAAACCTGTGGCTAACTACATTCGTGTGATTTCACATGCCCTGCTAGGGCAACGAACACCGACCTAGTTCAAGCGAGTTGCGGTGATGATGCCACCGAGGATGAAGCCCAAGCCAAGCAGAGTGAAGCCGTTGTTGACTTCGCCGCCAAGCAGCTTCGTGTAGTTCAAGAAGATGACAAGCATGCCAATTGCCAGCAGGCCGAAGAGCAGCCAGGTGACCCATGGAGGGCTTGGCTCGGTGCTGATTTCGCGCACGGTCTCGACGGAGGGTTTGGCATTGTGTGGCTGCGTGCCCTTTGGGGTCACACGACCACCTTGGACACGGCGCTTCTTCGGACTCGACATGGCCGTAAGTGTAGGCCACCACGGGCCGATAGCGTAATGAGCGCATGGCCGACATCTTGGTAATCGATAACTACGACTCGTTCGTATACAACATCGTTCAGTACTTGGGTCAGCTTGGGGCGAACCCGATCGTCAAGCGGAACGACGAGATCGACCTCGCCGGTATCGATGCACTCGCACCCGACGGCATCCTGATCAGCCCCGGTCCGGGCACGCCAGCCGATGCCGGCATCTCCAACGATGTCATCCGTGACTCGCCCGGCAAGCGACCTGTCTTTGGCGTGTGCCTCGGTCATCAATGCATGGGCGAAGTATTCGGCGGCACGGTCAGCCGAGCTCCCGATGTGATGCACGGCAAGACCTCGATGATCACCCACACCAACAGCGGCGTGTTCGCCGGGCTTCCGAACCCGCTCGAAGCCACGCGCTATCACTCACTCATCGTCGAACGCGACACCGTTTCCGACGAACTCGAGATCACTGCCGAAACGAGCGACGGTCTCGTTATGGGCTTGCGGCATCGTGAGCACGACATCGAAGGCGTGCAATTTCACCCCGAGTCGATCCTGACCCAAGCGGGTCACGATCTGTTCTCGAACTTCCTCGCTCGCTGCAGCTAGTTCCAAACTACGGAATCTGGAAACGCGTGAGTACGTGCGACGTACTCACTAGCCCCCAGATTCCGAGATCTCGTTAAGCTCCGTCGCCAGCGTCGTCGGGGGCGACCGTTGTTGTGGTCGTCGTCGTTGTTGTCGTTGTCGTCGTGGTGGTGTCGTCACCGGGGTCAGGATCGATTTCCGGAGCCGTTGTGTCTTCCGGTGGTTCAAGACCAACCACGATCGTGACTGCTTCGCCCTCGCGGAGCTCGGTGTTAGCCGGAGGCGTCTGGCCGTTTGGCACGACTCGGTTCACCTGCGCTGGATCGTCAACTTCAACAAAGTCGATCAGTACTTCGAAGCCGCTTGCGGTGAGCTGCTGACGAGCAGAATCGGCCAACAGTCCTTCCACGGGCGGAACCGTGATGCGAGCAACACCGCTCGAGACATAGATCGTGACGATCTCGCGACCTCGCAACAGCGAACCAGCTTCAGGTTCGGTGCGGAGCACAAGCCCCTCTTCAACCTCAGGATCGGGCTCGTCGACGCGCGATGTACGAAAGTCGAGCTCGAACAACTCGTTCAGGGCCTCGTTGAACTCCTGACCAGCAAGGTCGGGAACCGTGCGTTCGGATGGGCCAAGCGACACTTCGAGGAACACGACCGAACCTGGCTCGGCGTCGGTGCCGGCAAAAGGATCTTGGCTGATGACAACATCGGGAGGAGCAACGTTGCTGTCGACCTCGGTGACGCTCGGCGTGAAACCGAGGCGGGTGAGCCGCTGTTCAGCCTCTTCACGGGTGAGCTCGATCAGCGGCGGAATCGTGACCTTGCCCTCAGCTTCGCTGACGGTGATGCGAACGATCGAACCCTTCTCGACAATCGCGCCAGGAACAGGCGTCTGCCTGAAGACTCGACCTTCGCCCACGTCGGTGTTGGGCTGGAACTCGATCTCGGGAAGGAGGCCGGCGTTCTCGATGAGAGCGATTGCCTGATCGCGTTCGAAGTTGGAGAAGTCTGAGAGAACAACGGTGTCGACGTCTTCGGCGATGCTCGTCGACGGCCCGGTGCTTTCGGTGTCGTTGCCTTCGCGAAGGACGTTGAGGAACGTCTGGGCGAGGAACGCAAACAGCACGAGCAAGATGCACAGCGCCAGGAAGAACAGCACATTGCGCTTCCAGGTGTCGTCGTTGCGAACCGGCACGGGCTGGGCGGTGGCTGGAGGTGCGGTTGCTGTGGCCACGCCACCTCCACCGGGAGGTGCGTCTTGCGGGGTTACCGCCGCACTTGCAGCAGCTGGCGCTGCGGTGGGAACGTCGCGGCGCGGAGCCGACGGCCCAGGTGTCGCCGGAATGATGACCGTTGGGTCTTCTTCGGGCGTTGTCGAACGGCCAGTGACCGGACGAACAACCGGGGGCTTGTCGATCGCGGTCGTCGCTGCGGTGGCGGCAGCAGCTGCGCCTGCGGCACCGGCTGCCTTCGCAGCCTTCTCTTTGGTTGAGTGAGCACCGGAGAGATACCGCTTGAGGTCGGCAGCGAGATCGCGGACTGACGGGTAGCGGTTCTTGGGTGTCTTGGCGAGACCCTTGAAGGTGATGGCTTCGAGCGACTGGGCAATATCGGCGCCGTGCGTCTTCGGGGAGACCGGTGCGTCTTCCACGTGCTTGCGGGCAATGTCAACGGCTGTGTCGCCGGTGAACGGTGGCTTGCCGGAGATCATTTCGTAGAGCACAACCGACAGCGAGTAGACGTCGCTGCGAGGCCCGACCTTGTGACCTTGTGCCTGCTCGGGCGAGAGGTAGGTGGCGGTGCCCATGACCGTACCGTTCTCGACGGTCAGGTCGGTTTCAGAACCATCGTTGAGGGCCTTGGCGATGCCGAAGTCGGCCAGCTTGACCTGGCCTTCGTTCGTGATGAGCACGTTGCCTGGCTTCACGTCCATGTGAACCATGCCTTGGCGATGAGCTGCGTCAAGAGCGGCAGCTACATCAACCGCGATCGTGGCGGCACGATCTGGGTGGAGCCGGCCTTCGGCACGGAGAATCTCGGCGAGGCTTCGGCCGTCGACGTACTCCATAACAATGAACGGCGCGCCCTCATGCTCACCCTGGTCGAACACACCAACGATGTTCTGATGGTTGAGGCTCGCAACGACCTGTGCTTCTTGGCGAAGACGTTCGACGAACGCCTCATCCTTCGACAGGGTCTCGTTGAGAATCTTGACGGCGACCGGCCGATTCAGGAGCTGGTCGCGTGCAAGGAAGACGTCCGCAGAGCCGCCGGTTGCGAGCTGTCGGTGCAACTCATATCGGCCTGCGAGAACTTCGTAGGGGGCGTCAGACATAACCGGTAAATACTAGCTAGCGCGGCCGAAGAACGCAGATCGAGGATCACTTTCCGCGCTCGGCCTGCCACGCGCTGAGCACATCGAGGGCAATTGGGGCCGCCACACGGCCTCCGGTTTGCTCGCCAGTCGCCGTGTCGGCCTCGACAAGGACTGCGATAGCGATGTCAGGCCGTTCGATGTCATCACCCGCAAACACGATGACCCACGCGTGGGTTGACTCGATATTCGTCCCGATTTCGGCAGTGCCTGTTTTTGCGCCGACGACGAGGCCAGGGACCTGCAGAACTTTGGCAGTTCCATCCGCGACGACCCCAACCATCGCTTCACGAAGCTGCTCCGACGTCTGACGACTCATCGCCCGCTTCCACGGATCGAGGTCGGCCTCATGAAGAACCGACCCCTCCGAGTCGACAACTCGTTTGACGACATGTGGCCTGGGGACCTCGCCGTCGTTTGCCACCGCTGCAGCGACAAGGGCCATCTGCAATGGCGTGGCCTTCACATCGAACTGGCCGATCGATGTTTGAGCAAGCGACGGCATGTCGTCGGTGAGCGGAACCTCAGGTGGGTTGTCGATCTGCGCGGCAAGGTCGGGGGCGAGCTCGACGTCGGTTCCAAGATCGGCACCAAAGTCATCGGGCATTTGTGACGCCACCACGTCGGGAAGGCGCAGCGGGGGAACCGCGTCGAAGCCGAAGTCGCGGGCCGTGTCGACAAGCTCGTCAGCACCGAGCAGCTCAACCGCAAGCTGAGCCGTGCCGGCGTTGCACGAGCGGCGGATCAGATCGCGCAGTGGTCCGCCGCAGTTGCTGCCGCCAAAGTTGCCCAAGGGGTTAGTCGTGAGCGGCGGCACGTATTCGGTGACGTTGGCGAACACTGGTGTGTCCAGCTCGACCACCCCAGCGTCGAGCGCCGCTGCCGCGGTGACAACCTTGAACGTCGAGCCAGGGAAGAACAGCTCGCGGGTCGTTCGCGGCAAGAGCGGTTTCCGTTCGTCGCTAAGCAGCGCTCGCCGGGCTGCATCAGCTTCGGCGGTCGACACCGAGCTCAGCGGGTTCGGGTCATACGATGGCCACGACCACATCGACAGGATCGCCCCCGACTGCGGATCGAGAGCAACGACCGATCCGCGACGCTCACCAAGCGACGCGCGGGCGGCCTCCTGCAACGCCACCGACAACGTCGTCTCGACGTCGGCGGTCGTCGACTCGCCGCCAAGCAACTCGCGCAGTCCGTCGGCCAGTTCGTTCTGTTCGCCGCGGAGCTCGTCATCCCATGTTCGTTCAAGACCATCGGCGCCGGCGTTGAAGCTGAAGAAACCGGTGGCTTCTGCGAACAGTTCGCCGGTTGGGTATTCGCGCTGCCGGGCGAACGCTCCATCCTCAAGTTCGACGCTGCGGGCAAGAACGGTTCCGTCGGCCGCCCGAATCTCGCCTCGAGGCGCACCGAAGTTCGCTACGAGCGGTCGGCTGTTGTCGGGGTGAGTGTTCAGCTCGTCGGCGCCGAACATCTGGATGTTGTTCAGCTGCACGAACAGCACGAAGTAGGCAGCCATGAGCCCGACGCCGAGACGCACGATCTGACGGTTCATGTCACGCCCGCCATCTCGGTGTCGCCGCCTTGGGCTGGACCGTCGAGCTCGATGCCGATGTCGGGGCGGCGAGCACCGTCCTGGCTGATGCGGATCAACAGTGCGACGAGCACGTAGTTAGCCACGAGCGACGAACCGCCGTAGCTGACGAACGGCAACGTGATGCCGGTGAGCGGCACGACCCGAATGACGCCACCGATGATGATGAACGCCTGGATTCCGAGCAGTGCCGAGAGGGCCGTGGCCAGAAGCTTGCCGAAGTCATCTCGAGTACCGATGGCGATGCGAAGCCCCGAGGTCACCATCACCACGAACGCCACGAGGATGCCGACAGAACCGACCAGCCCAAGCTCTTCGCCGATCGCCGCGAAGATGAAGTCGGTTTCGACCTCGGGGATTCGATACGGCTCACCCCGGCCAGGGCCGGTTCCGGTTAGTCCGCCGTTGGCCAGAGCAAAGCTTGCTTCGACCGGTTGGAACCCTTTGCCGTTGGGGTCGGAGAACGGATCGAGCCAAATGTCGAGACGGTCTTGCACGTGGCCGAACTGTTTGGAAGCCACCCAGCTGCCGGCGATGAACAACCCGGCGCCGGTGAGGAGGTAGCTGAAACGTGCAGTTGCGACCCAGAGCATTACGACGACGACAAGGAAGATCAGCAGAGATGAGCCGAGGTCTTTCTCGGCAACCATGACGACCAGCGACGCACCCCACGCAAGCAGCACCGGGGCAAGGTGCTTCGGCTCAGGGAAGTCGAGTGGCCCGATGTTCACGCGGCCTTCCTGGAGAATCTCTCGCTTCTCCGCCAGGTAGCTCGCCACAAAAACCGCGAGCGCAAGCTTGGCGAACTCTCCCGGCTGAAAGTTGATCGGGCCAATGCTCACCCAAATGCGGGCGCCGTTGAACTCTCGACCAATGACGGGCAGCAGCGGCATGACGAGCAATACGAGACCGGTGATGGCTGCCAGATAGCGGTACTTGTCGAGGACCTTGATTCGGGGCACTGCAATGAGCGTGGCCGTGAACGCCGCAACACCTACCGCTGTCCACGTCGCCTGCTGGCCGGGCAGCGACGACGCATCGCTGATGTCGTTCGACAGCCGGGCAATGAACACGTAGCCGAGGCCGTTGAGCAAGGCGACGATCGGCAGGATCGTCGGGTCAGCCTGCGGAGCTACTCGACGGATAACGAGGTGCGCGAGGAGAAGCAGACCGAAGACCACGCCGAGGAACGGCAAGAGGTCGGCAGGGATCGAAGCGGTACGACCGAGGCTTGCGAGCGCATACGCTCCAGCGGTGATGCCAGCTGCGACAGCGAGGAGCGCTAGCTCGTGGTTTCGTCGGGATCGCATACCGATGCGTCCGAATCGACTTCTTCTGCTTCGACAACATCGAGGATGAGGACCGTGATGTTGTCCCGTCCACCCGATTCGTTCGCCAGGTCGACCAACGTCTTGGCAACGGTAGCTGGGTCGTCGATCGATCCGAGCTTTTCGCTGATGGTGGCGTCAGATACTTCGTTGATCAGACCGTCGGAGCACAAGAGGTAGCGCTGGCCGAGACGAGCGGGAAGTTCCCACGTGTCGACCTCAACGTCGGACTCGGGGCCAAGCGCTCGGGTCACAACGTTGCGTTGCGGATGCGTGGCCGCTTCTTCTTCGGTGATCTGACCGGCACGGGCAAGCTCGGCGACCAGGCTGTGGTCTCGGGAGATCTGTTGGAGCTCGCCGTTTTCGAAGAGATAGAGGCGGCTGTCACCAACGTTGGCTGCTGCGAAGCGAAGCGTTTCGTCGGCTTCGCTAGTAGGAAGCACACCCATGGCCACCACGGTCGTGCCCATGTTCGTGAGATCGGGATCTTTCTCGCCGCGAGCTCGAATCAGCTCGTTCGCTGCGTGCACTGCGTCGTGGAGCTCTTGGACCGAGCCGACCGATTCGGTCGAGTTGAAATGCACGGTGGTGATACCCGAGGCGACTTCGCCGCCGCGATGTCCGCCCATGCCGTCGGCGACGACAAAGAGCGAGCCATTCGCCATTGCTGCATCTTGATTGGCTTGGCGTACAACACCGACATCGGTGATGAGACCCCAACGCAATCCGGTTGTGCTCATCGTGACGCTTCTTCCGTCGCTAGTAAGTGGCTCATGAGAACTCCAGCACCGTACTTCCTATTTGGACCCTGTCGCCTGTTCGAAGCACAACTGGTGAGGTAATTCGTTCTCGGTTCACGAATGTACCGTTCGTCGAGCCGGTGTCGGTAGCCAGATACTGGCGATCTCTCCACACGATGCTTGCATGTTGTTGGGACACATAGGTGTCGTCCAACGTGAGCGTGCACGCGGCAGCCCGGCCAATCGAGAGTTCATCGCCGATCGTCATGACCGCCCCGGCGAGTTCTGGCGGTTCGAGGATGACCACTTGGCCTTGTGCCGACTTCGTTGCAGAGCCGAATCGTGCCGGCGCGGGCGCTTCGTTCACTGCGGCCGGCGCGGCCCGAAGCTGGTTGTAGCCAGACCACAGCACCCAGGCGAAGAAGCCGTAGAGCACGACGAGCAACCCGAACTTGAGAAGGGTGAGAACGGCATCAGACATGAGACACCATCATGACGCATCGAACGTGAACTCGGTCGCGCCGATCAGGACCTGATCGCCATCGAGAAGCAGCTGAGCGCTTGTTCGAAAGCCGTTGACTCGAGTGCCGTTCGTCGAGCCGAGATCTTCAACGATCCAGCCCCGTGGACTAGGTCGGAGTTGAGCGTGGTCGCGCGAGGCTTTCTCGTCATCGATGATGATGTCGGAGTCGGGGTCACGTCCGAGCACGATGCCATCGGGCCCTGTCGATGAGAGGTCATAGCGGTAACCGTCGGGGTAAATGAGGGTTCCGGGCGGAACACCGGCGATGGCGTGTTCGGCAGTGGCGAACACTTCGATCGTGCCGCGCTGAGCCTCGGGGGTGGCAGTGACGGTGACGACCAGCGGCCCTTCGAACGCACACGACATGTCGCGGGCGTGGTCGCGGGCCATGACCAACAGCGAACGTTCGATGTCGGTGGTGTTGTCGTCGAGCGTGTTCGCATCGTCGGGGTGGATCCGCACCTCGATCTCGTTCGGCATCACACGAGTTCCGGGCGCACCGCGGCGAGTGCCAGCATCGAGTTCGCGCTCGACCCGCTTCTCAATTTCGAGGCGGCTGACGTCAGAACTGAAAACGCGGCCGAGCACGCCGTCTACGCCACGTTCAATGGCTCGCTCGAGATCACGCAATCCCATAGAAAGCACGGTAGCGGGCGGTCGCACGCGACACGGGGCATCTGGGGACCGCGCCCCAAGTCGCGACTTTGGCGCTAACCTCAGCACTCGCCTACTCGCTCGGGTGGTGGAATTGGCAGACACGCATGCTTCAGGTGCATGTGTCCTAACGGACGTGCGGGTTCAAGTCCCGCTCCGAGCACAGACAGACAGACAGACAGCACGCAAGTCAAACGAACCCGAACCCCAGCGGTTCGGGTTCTTTCGTTTTGCGCCTGGTCCAGCGGGACCAACCCAGGGTCGTGTCACACCACATCACTAGGCTGCTTAGCGAAGCTTGCGGAGCACCAGCAGCCGGTCGAACATTCAGTCGACCACCTGCAAGGACCAACGAAGTACCGCGGATCAGTCGCTGGCCCGCCAAGTCCCCCGGCCTCAGCCGGGGGACTTTCATTATCCTGACAACTAGCCAGCCAACTGACCCATGGTCTGAGTGACAGTGAAGTAGTCATGACCATGCCGGAGCGGCGCGGTCGTGCAGTTGTTCCACGCAGTCACATCGGCCACTGGGGTCGACACACCGGGAACCACCGCAAACACTGCGGCCTTGCGGTTCTGACCTGATCCGCAGGTGTAGATCATCATGTCCCAGTAATAGGTGTTCTGGTAGCTCGCATCGAGAAAGCCAGCAGCGATCAGGCTGTTGATCGATCGGTTGCCTTGGTCGCCCTGATACGAATAGTTGGCCCAACCGTTGCCGGCACCCTGTGAGCCACCCCAGCGGGTGTCGCCGTTCGATGCCATCCACTGCTCGAGCGCCGAGGTCACATCGGCAACTGCTTGAGGCATAGCTGCCAGGTCGGGATCCGTCTGAAGTCGGAACCCGTACTGCCGTAGTTCCGACTCGTTGCCTGCAGCATCGACGGCTACAACGCGCACGATATATCGACCATCGCGCTGCGGGAGTCCAGAGAACGTCACCGAGCGGGCGTTCGCTCCCAGAGTCTCGCTGGTCGTCGTGCCGTGAATCCATGCTCGGTAACCAACAACATCGATGTTGTCGGACGAGGCATTCCAATCGAAGGTCACGGAGTTGCGACCGTACGAGATACCACGGAATCCAGGACGGCTTGGAGCTTCAGTGTCACCTCCGCTTTGCAACTGACCGATCGTCTGAGTCACGTTGAAGTACTCGTGCCCATATCGACTCGTTGGTGAAGTAGTGCAGCCCGACCAGTCCGAAGCATCAGCACTTGGCGTCGAAACACCCGGAACAACCGCAAACACCGCAGCCTTTTGGTTCTGCCCTGATCCACAGTTGTAGATCATCATGTCCCAGTAGAACGTGCCCTGATAGCTCGCATCAAGGTACCCAGCAGCAACCAAGTTGTTGATACTTCGGTTGCCCTCGTCACCTTGATAGCGGTAGTTGGCCCAGCCGCGACCGAGGCCACCAGAGCCACCCCAATTCGTGTTGCCGTTGTCGGTCATCCACTGCTCGAGGGCTGCAGTAACGTCGGCGACCGATCCAGGCATCGCGGAGAGGTCAGCGTCGCTCAGCAACCGGAAGCCAGACGACCGTGTGGTCGACTCATTCCCAGCGGCATCCAGCGCAACAACACGAACGACGTACTGGCCGTCACGACGACGAAGATTGAACGTTGCCGAACGAGCATTTGGCCCAAGGTTCTGTGTCTGGTCGGTACCAACAATCCACGCCCGGTATCCAGTGACACCAACGTTGTCGGTCGATGCACCCCAGTTCCATGTCACCTCGCCGCGATCGAACGAGATCGACCCGAAGCCCGGACGGCTTGGGGCGACGGAGTCTGCAGGTGGAGGTGGTGTCGTCGACTGTTCATAGAAGCGGATGTAGTCAATGTTGAGCGAACGACCCGACAGATCGTTCGCAACTTCCTCGCCTACGTACGTGGGAAAGCCACCACCGATAGCCAAGTTCGCAATGAGGAACATGTCTTCATCGGTTACCTGTGCGGGCGAGATAGTCGGCTGGTTCGCGACGGGCTCGCCATCGAGGAAGTACGTGATCTCAGTCTCAGTCCAAAGCACACCGAAGGTGTGGTACGACGAGCTGAAATCGATCGCGTCCGGGCCGAATTGGTCGGACACCCCGGTCGCACCAAAGTCGGTGTTGTTGGTGTGGTAGTTGGTCGTTGCTTGAGTTGGCAATTGACCAATTGCTTCCATGATGTCGATCTCGTCCTGGTTGAACGAGCGGGCGTACAACCAAAACGCTGGCCACATGCCGGCGCCCGGAGGCAGCTTCATGCGTGACTCGTAGTAGCCGTAGCTCACTGCCTGTCTGCCCGTTATTGCACCTGACACGTACTCGTGCTCATAGCGGTTCGGGAGCACTGTGCCGTTTACGTTCTCGCTGGTTGTCGTGGCTTCCCCCTGTCGGGCAGCTGGTGTTGCGATCGGCGTGATTCGCAGCTCGCTTCCCGTCATTACATAGGGGCTGTCGTTGTTACCCCATGCTGCATCGGCGTAATACTGCTCTTCTGCGTTGATGCGGAGCTTTGCCCCCCATGGAAGCTCACGATCCCACTTACTTGCGTCGAGTGAGTTGTCGTTGAACTCATCGGAAACGTCCGCGTTCAAGACGAAGTTGCCGGCCGCAGTCACCTCGGAAGGCAACTGGCCAATGCCAGCAACCGGTCCGTTGGGGTGAGCCGAACGGCGATAGACGTGCTGGGCTGACGAGATGTACCGCTCGTCTGCACAACCACCGCAAGCGTTCGCGACTGCCTGAACACTGATCACATAGCTCTGTTGAGCGTTCGGGAACTCAGACGACGCAATGTCTAGAGACCTTGCGCTATCGGAAGCTGTGTCGTGGTAGGCGCCATCGATCGACACGTTGTTGAAGATCGCGTTGTTCTCGTTCCACGTCACCCGAAGGTTGCCGTTGGCCAATGGTTGAAGGCGGACGTTCTCTGGACGGGTGACCTCTCCCGGCTCAGGCTGGTTACCGACCGGTCCATCAGGTGAGCGATCGGAGAAAACCGACGGTGTCGAGAAGTCGAACGCCACGACGTAGTACACGCCATCGCGAGCGTTTGCTGGCATGGCGTACTGCGGAGTGCCGATCACCGTGTCGACATAGTTGTTGTTGAAGTAGACGTTCCAACCACGCACGTCCACGTTGGCTTCGCTCTGGTTCCAGATCAGGTTGGTGCCGCTCGCTGTTGGCTGACTTGGTGTGGCTGGCTTGCCGATTTGCACCGGATCATCACCAACAAGACGCTCGGGTGAGCGATCCGAAAACGTTGGCGGAGTTCCGGTGTCGAAAGCCACCACGTAGTACGTGCCATTTCGAGCGGTCGCAGGCATGGCGTAGCGAGCCGTGCCAGTCACCGTGTCGACGTAGTTGTCGTTGTAGTAGACGTTCCAGCCGCGCACATCGACGGAGGCTTCGTTCTGCGTCCACACCAAATCGGTGCCGCTTACCGAAGGCCGACCGGGGGTGGCTGGCTTGCCAGTCTGGGACTGTTCACCGAGCTGGACCTCGGGCGAACGGTCGGAGAAGTTCGCAGGCGTTGAGAAATCGAACGCAACGACGTAGTAGGTGCCTTCACGGGCATTCGACGGCATGGCATACCGAGGATTTTCGACGACGGTGTCGACGTAGCTGCCGTTGAAGTAGACGTTCCAGCCGCGCACATCGACGGAGGCTTCGTTCTGCGTCCACACTAAATCGGTGCCGCTTGCCGCTGGCGTTCCTGGTGTTGCGGGCTGCCCGGTTTGAGCAGATGCCGGTGTTGCTAAGGCAGCGGCAAGAATCGAGAGAATAGACAGCGCAATGACAAGTCGCCGACCGAGCCCCTCTGGGAATAGACGTTTCTTCAGCATGGAGTGCTGGCCCTTTCTGTAGTCAGGTGAGTCGCCCGTTACACGCACGGCTACTCGACCTCGGGGGACATAGCTTCGTAGACACCCCAAATTGGGGAGGTCAGCCGGGTCCGCGACTCGTTGAGCGATCGAGTGGCCATTGGACGGCCCGTTTTCCTCGAGCTTCCTCCCGCGCTCACAACCACCGTCGATCGACCGAATGACAAACGTGGATTTATCCGAACGGCCGAGCCGCCGTGCCATGCTGACCTCCGGCGCTGCAGTTGCTGCAACGACCTGGATTGCACCTTCCGTACTTGCGCTCGACCGCGTCAGCGCCGCGGTCGGGTCATGCGGTGCGCCACCGGTCCAAATCGACTGGTCGAATTGGGCTGGCACGTTTCCAAACAGCGTCACCGCAGCCGACGGCACCGTAGTCACAATTACCCGCAACGATCCGTTCAATGTTGCCGACGCCGGACTCTTCGGCCTGGTCTTCAACGGCACGACAAGCACGCTCGACAATCCGATCATCATGGCGATGGAGAACGCAAACAACGGTGACTACACCACGCTCACATTCTCCTTCTCAACACCCGTCGCTCCATGCTTCACATTCCTCGATGTCGACTTTGGCAACGGAAGCTGGGAAGACACCATGCTCATCACCGAAACGCTTGGCGGCACACCAGTTCCGCTCGGAACTGGCGACATCGCAACCGGATCTGCGAACACCGTGTCTGGAACAAACACGCTCGTAGGCATTGGCTCGGCAGGCAACGCCTCCACCGACGGCAACGCCACGGTCACGTACCCATCTGACATCGACACGATCGAGATTCGACACCGCGACGACTCAACCTTCATAGGCTTTCAATACATCGGCATTCACGACTTTCGTTGGTGCTAGCAACCACTGCGTGCTCACCAACTGAGCGCTGAACCTCTGCACAATGCCGACTGTTGCATGCACTTCGTGCATTCTGTCCTTCGGACCTCGCGAGAAGGATGACATCGGCCTCAATGACAGCAGCCCCTGACCAACTGTCCCCGACGCAGAACGTCGAGGACCACTCGATCGCCTCGACGTCGCACTATCGAGGAGACATTGCGCTCCTCAACTACCTCCTCCAGGACCTGAGGGTGTTGATGCGACGTCACCGCAAGGGCGAGATTCTGATCGAACCTCACGAGGTCTTCACGTGGGACGTTCATGGCCTCGAACGGCGCACGGTCTTGTGTGACCCAGCGGGCATTCAACTCGACGGCGACGTCCAGATCGTCGGCTTCTTCGGCGACCGTCGCGAGCGGCCCGACGACGAGGCAATCGACGCCAGCGAGCTCGACCTCATCTCCGAGTTTCGGAACTATCCGGGCATTCTCAGCTACAGCTCGATCGAGCTCGTCGACCACTACTGGGCGAACCTGGTTGTTCACCGCGAACCAGCCGATCGCGAAGCCTGGCGTGGAAGCGAAGCTCACAAGCACGCAGTCGCCACAGTGGCGCCCGATGCGTACCACGCAGTCCGCATCCACAACGGGTGCATCCCAGGCGGAGTGCTTGGGTCGGACACGGTCGTGCTCGAAACCACCAAGTATTGGGACTACGACTCGGGCGATGGCTGGCACGCGGTACGTGCAATCCCCGGTGGCACGTGGGAAGCCCTCGAAGGCGGAAACAGCAGCGACGAACCCATGGAAACACCTTCCTAATCTCACCGCGTCACGAGGTGCCCAATCTGGGGTCTTCGTCCGTTTCGCTCAACGATTGCATGGTTCGGTCGATTCGGGAGCTAGGCGGATACCCCGTTCTTCAGAAGAGGAGCACACCATGGCACATCGTTTTTCTCACGTGATCGGAAAGGCCGCAGCAGCGGTTTCGGTTAGTGGAGTCATCTTGTTCGGAGCAGCCTCACCAGCTGGAGCAGCGTCCGGGTGCGGTGAGTACTCCTTCGGCTTCGACGGCACGCGCCTGTTGAACGACGGCATTAGCACGACCGCTGGCCCATTCTCGATCAACCTTCCCGCTGGCACGTACACGGTCACCGCCAAATCGTTCGATGACCATGACGCTCATCCTGGCCAGCTTGAACAGACCCAAGAGCAGTGGCGCATCCACCTCGATTCGGGCTACGTCTCGCCTCCAACGAACGATGTGCCAGAAAGCTCGAACTACTCGACGACCACGTTCACCAACCAGACCATCGGCGCATCGTCCACCATCACGTTGACGCATCTCGGCCAAGGCGGCGTCAACTCGGTCAGCCCACTGTGTGTCGGGTTCACGTCAGAAGCTCCGGCGCCCACATCGGTGACACCAACGACAGTGACTTCTGCTGCAGATACGTCCGAGAATTCGTCGGACGCAGCATCTGATGTCGACTCCTCTTCGAGTAGCACGGCACAAGAGCCTGCAGGGCAAGATCCAGTAGCCGAGACTCCCGTATCGAACACCTCGGCTGCGAACACAGCGAATGTCAGTCCGATATTCGACCTCTCGACAGTCCCCGGCCCTATCGCAGGCCAGGACCCCGCCATCGTCAACATGCCAGAGTTTGTCCCCCTCACCGACAACTCCGCTGCATCGACATTGCCAGTGATCGCAGAGGTGAAGTCGAAGGTCGAGCTCAACTCGGCGGCAGCACAGCAGGCACCCGTTTTGGCGCTTACCGGTCCTAGTCAAACAACGTTGGCGCTCCTCGGAGCAGCGTTTGCCCTACTGCTCGTCGGGTTCGGGCTCGTGACTGAAGCACAGCGGCGAACCGATACGAACTAACCCAGTGTGGGTCCTCCGACCCGCCTTCGAAGGACCCACTGGTTTTCCGCCCTCAACTAGCGCCCTAGCTGAGTCCGCACAGATGCAGAGCACCGAACTCTCTGCCTGATACAAAAATTCGTAGATTTCTTTCGCGGGCCCGTGCCAACGCACGGTGGCCTACGCTCGATTCATGGGTAGAGCCTTCGAAACCATTACCGACCAGATGCGTTCGTTCGTCGCAGAACAGCACCTGTTCTTTGTGGCCACTGCGCCAAGCACCGGCGGACACGTCAACCTTTCACCGAAGGGATACGACTCGTTTCACATCCTCGACGACAACCGCGTCTGCTACCTCGACCTCACCGGCAGCGGCGCCGAGACAATCGCCCACGTGCGAGAGAACGGCCGCATTACCTTCATGTTCTGCGCCTTCACCGGAAAGCCGAACATCGTCCGTTTCTATGGCCAAGGCGAAGTTGTCCGACCCGGTGATGAGCAGTGGGATGAGCTCCATGCATTGTTCGACCACGTTGCTGGTACCCGTTCGATCATCGTTGCTGATGTCGATCGAACGTCAACTGCCTGCGGATACGCCGTCCCATTCATGGACTACGTCGAAGACCGTGAACGCCTCGTCGAGCACTGGACTGACAAGACTCCCGACGACATGGATGAGTACTGGGAGAAAAAGAACTCGGCTTCGATCGATGGGTTACCCGCAGTTACTTAGACAGGAATGCCAACGGCCCCGTTCGTGGTTCCCTCACCATGACCGAGTCAAAGCCACCGTTCCCACCCTTCGACGAAGCGTCTGCGTGGGCCAAGGTGCTCGGGGCCGAAGCGGCCTGGAATACCCGCGACCCTGAGAAGGTATCGATGGCGTACACCGTCGATTCGGTGTGGCGAAATCGCGACACGTTCATCGAAGGACGCGCCGGCATCGTCGACTTCCTTACCGAGAAGTGGGCGAAAGAGACCGAGTACGCCCTGCGTAAAGACTTGTGGACGTTCGCCGGCAACCGAATCGCCGTACGGTTCCAGTACGAGAGCCTCGATGCCGACGGCCAGTGGTGGCGCTCCTACGGCAACGAGAACTGGGAGTTTGCCGACAACGGCTTGATGGCGCGCCGGGAAGCAAGCATCAACGACGTTGCGATCGACGAACGCGAACGTCGGATCTTCGGTGCTCGCCCGGACGGTAACCGAGACGGGATTCCGCTCCAGTAGCTAACCGCTGATCTGTGATGAGTAACGGCTGGAAAACCAACCGTTACTCATCACACTTCGATCGAGTCGTATTAGTCGTTGAGGATGAAGGTGATCTTCATCGTGACGCGCCAGTCGGTGATCTTGCCATCAGTAACGGTGCACTTGTGGTCCTTGACCCAGCAGCCGGTGATGTTCTGCAAGGTCTCCGCAGCGCGGGATACTCCCGCCTGAACTGCATCGTCAAAGCTCTTGTCTGATGAGGAAATGACCTCGGTTACGCGTGCGACTGACATCTCTGTCTCCTTGTGTCGTGTATGTCCTTCAAATCGGTCGATTCGCACATCGGTTGAGACGCGGTATCACCTTTGGCATGCTGCACTGTCCGGCGAACACTCTGTGTTGGTCACGCTCCCGCTCATCGTCACCGCTGGTCATCAGAACCCACCTCAACTGCAACGTGGTCATTTCGGCTCACACTTGTCAGATCCCTTAGCTCAACCCCGGGATCTTCCGACAAGAAACCGTGCGAGAAGCTGAACAAGCGCTCATGCGTGAGCGATACAATCTCGGCCTCAACGAGGCCCTCTTCTTCGCGTACGTGCTGATCGGCATAACGTTGCTGCTCATCTGGAACGAGACCTCGCACACGGGGGCCATCGTGTGGGCTGTCTTCCTTGGGGCGGTAAGTCCGCTTCCCCGGATCGTCCACTCACTTGACGTTTCCTTCACCCGTTGGTTTCGCTTCGCCTTTGCCGCCGAAGTACTCGGCGGCTTCGGGTGGGGCTCGCTCACCTGGCTGGCGCTTCCCGAATCAGACGTTCGCCAGGCACTCTTGTGCACCGTGCTTGTCGGCGTGATGGTCGCAGCGTCGATCTCTGCGGCACAGTTTCGCGCACTAAACCTCGCGTTCCTGCTTCCTTACGCAACGCTGTCGATTGGTGGCTATCTCTTCAACCCGAACGGCCTCACTGCAGCAACGATCTTTCTCGGCGTGGCTTTCGCGTTCAGTGCGCTTATGGCGTCCGAGCATCGCTCGGTGCATATCAGCCTGGTCAGTCTGCTGACAGAAAACGAAGAGCTCGTCACCAAGCTCGAGAACGAACACCTTGCGCTCACCGAAGCCAACGAGCTTCTCGACAACCAAGCGTGGACCGACTCGCTCACCGGGCTAGCGAACCGGCCGGCGATGGTCAACGAACTCAGTACACGCCTACGCAGGCTCCCCGCAGCTTCGGATGAGCACCACAACTCCACCCAAGTCACCCTCGCCTACATCGACCTCAACGGCTTCAAACAGGTAAACGACGTCTGGGGTCATCACACGGGCGATCTCTTGTTGCTCGCGGTTGCTACTCGGTTGAGAGACGCCGTCGCCATGGCCGATGAACATGCGCTGGCCTCTCGCCTTGGGGGTGACGAGTTCGTCGTCATCTCGTCGCTTGATGCTGCACCGCTAGCCAGTCAACTCGCAAGAGCGTTCGACGAGCCTCTGGAAGTTGGAGATCGCCGGCTTCCTATCCAGCTCAGTATCGGCGTCGCCACCGCCTCCAGCGCCGTCCCCGAAGATGAGATTCTTCGCAACGCCGACAAGGCGCTTTACCGTCACAAGAACGCAACTGGTTCATCAGCCAAGTGGCAGATCTTTGATGACTCGATGCGTCACGAGCTTGAGGTTCGCGACGACCTCAAACAACGAGTGCACACGGCCTTCGCCGACGGAGACATCACGGTCTTCTATCAACCGATCGTCGATCTCATCACCGGCGAGATTCACGGAGCCGAGGCTCTGGCCCGTTGGGTCGACGCCGATGGTGTTCGGACTGCCGGCTCCTTCCTCGATGTGCTCACCGAGGAAGGACTGCTCGACGATCTGACCGAGCGCACGTTCGCCTCGGTTTGCGCCGTCCAATCCGCAGTCGAAGAGACCGGACAGCCACGACCTCACATCAGCATCAATGTTGCGCCACAACAGCTGGAACAGGTGCTCACTCTCCGGTCGCGTGAGGGTGACCTTGAGTGCATCGCTATCGAGATCACTGAAGACTCGGCGATTCCAAACTTCGAACGAGTCGTCGAACTCCTCACACGGGCACGCGAGCTAGGCGCCGAGATTCTTGTGGACGACTTCGGAACTGGATACTCCTCGCTCGCTCGAACGGCAGCGTTGCCAATCGATGGGCTCAAGATCGACCAGTCCTTTGTCGCAACGTTGACACGCGTCGAGTCCAGCGCTGTTGTCTCCACAGTCGTCGACCTCGCGGACAAGCTCGGCCTCAGCGTCATCGCCGAAGGGATCGAGACGCAAGAACAGGTCGACGAGTTGCTGAGACTTGGCGTCGCTGCTGGTCAAGGGTTCCTTTTCGCCGAAGCCGTCGAAGCGGACGTACTCGTCGACTGGCTTTCAAACGAACGATGTCTTTGGAGTGGGCCCGACGATGCCGCTGCGGCCGCCTGAACCCGTCGATTCTGCACATTCCAAAAACTAGGACGGAGGGT
>CAKZVC010000040.1 GCA_937922235.1 uncultured Acidimicrobiales bacterium
GTCGGTATGTGCTTCCAACACTTCAACCTCTTCCCGCACCTAACCGTGCTAGAGAACTGCACACTGGCTCCTATCTGGGTTCGCAAGACGCCACGCAAAGATGCCGAAGCCACGGCGATGGAATACCTCGAGCGCGTGAAGATCCCACAGCAGGCCAACAAGTACCCTGGTCAATTGTCCGGTGGTCAGCAGCAGCGTGTGGCAATTGCACGTTCTCTGTGCATGAATCCACAGATCATGTTGTTCGACGAACCAACCTCTGCACTCGACCCCGAGATGATCAAGGAGGTCCTCGACACCATGAAGGACCTCGCCAACGAAGGCATGACGATGATCTGCGTGACCCACGAAATGGGCTTCGCCCGTGAGGTTGCCGACCGTGTGGTCTTTATGGCCGACGGCGAAATCGTCGAAGTCGGAACCCCCGAGCACTTCTTCACCAACCCCCAAGAAGAACGCACCCAGCTCTTCCTCAGCCAAATCCTCTAACCACGTCTTCCGAAATTTGATTGCTGCTGGGCCTCAGCCGCCCACCATCGATCACAGATCACTCGCAACGAGCGAAATAGCGAAATTGGCGGGGGTGAAAACTTGACTTCTTCGAGGCACGGCGCGATTGTGTCTTTAGTCACACCAAGACGAGAACTCGAATCAAGCGAGCAGATCCCCACGTTCTCTCACCAACAGGCAGACAGAGGCCCCTAGGCCGGTTGAGCCCACGGGAACGAGTGAGATAGCACGCCACAGATTCGACGCAAGAAGGCCTCCACTCCCGTGGAGGTCTTCTTACGGTTTTGACTGACACGCGGGTCTGACCCCAGGTTCTGCTGATGTTTACGGGGTCTGACCCCAGATCTCAGCTGTCAGACGGTTCTGATAATCGAGTGATAATCGCGCCTGCGTAGAACTGTGCACATGCAACAGTCACTGCTCAGTCCTCCTCGAACGGAAGAGAACGCTGAACGCCCCGGCGGTGGGGTCCTCGGGTTCTTGCTGACGCTGGCTTCGTTGCTTGGAGGGGGAATCTTCTTTCTCCCTGAGGCGGTCGAGTCGCTGTCCCTTGGCGGGGCCCTTGCCATCATCCTCGGGTGCGGAATCGCCTTCGCCCTGACGACGGTGGTTTTTGCAGCAGCGCTCGACCGCTACCTCGACTCAGTCGACGACGTGGGCTCGTCCAACTTCATTGGGTCGATGCTCGAGGCCCGCCTCGGCCGTCGACCAGCACGCCTCATCGGCTTCTTCATGCTGGCCCAATCACTGCTGCTTCTCTACGGTTACGTGCACGAAGTCACTGGGCGCTCGGCCAGCGTGCTCGGAACGTCAGCGCTAGCGATCGCTGCCGTTCTTGCCCTGATCGTCTTCGCCCAACAGCGAGGCACGTCGATCACCGCAAGTATCAACTCTGCCCTCGTGCTCGCGGCGCTCAACGCCATTGCGCTCGGCGCGCTTCTAATCCTCGTCAACCGAACCGTCGACATTGGAGCAGTGTCGACGCCGCCCCGACCACTGTCGGTCGCTCCCGTGGTGATGGGAATCAGCTTTTCTTTCAGCTTGCTCTATGGACACATCGGTGCTGCTTCGGCGGTCGTAGCGGGACGAGAGCGCTCGATGTCACGAAGGCGGGTCCATGGCGGACTAGCGGCCGGGGTCATGATTGTCAGCATGGTCCTGGCCGCTACGGTCGTCCTTCACCGATCGATCCCCGTACCAAATGGGCAAACGGCAAGCTCGTTCCTCGACCGACTGGAGCTTCTCGATAGCCCGGTCCTCGCAATCTTCGCAGGGCTCTACCTCGTTGGACAGCTGACGCTTCAGGCAATCCACACATCGTTGGGCATCACGTTGCTTAGCCGAGACTGGCTTGCCAACAGCCGGGGCATCACCCATCCCCCGTCGCTTGCAGCGATTCCCGCTATAGCCGTCATCATGAGCGCCGGACTGTCTGCCCACATCGGCTTCGGCGGCTACGAAACCGCTCTTGCGCTGAGCGGCGTCATCCTTGTGCCTCTGCTCGGCGGGTGTGTTCCCGTCCTTATCCGGTACCAAGAGGCACAACCAGTTCGTGTGCAAGACCTACGGGTCCTGGCCGCAATGACAAGCGTGGTCTTCCTACTTCCTACGATCGCCCATGGACTGGTCGTCTGGCCCGGCCTACTCCACCGTTCGCTGATTGGATTGACCCTGGTCCTAACAACGACGATCATGACGGAGTCACTGAAAGACTCGGCGGTGGGCCGACTCGGGCGCTTCGTGTAAGCCACACCTTCACACGAGGTGTCGAGATGTTCATCGCCTCCAGGTAAGAAGCGGGACACATTGAGCGGGTCAGAAAACTGGAAGTCGGTTCTCGAATGGGATGCCGACGTCGATAGCCGGGCGTGTACCGCCGAACGTGTGCAGGCCATTGCCTTCGCTCCGATGAACAGTCGTCTTCGCAACGAGCTCATTACCCGGACGTATTACGACCTCGCTACCGAGATGTCCAAGCTCGTCGGCACCGGCGACGCCACGTGGACAACGTTCGGCCATTGGGCGAGCCACACCGTTGGCTCCTTTCTCACCCTCCCAATACCCGTTCTTGGCAAAGTGATCTCTCGGTCGTTTGGCTACGGCAACCGGGAGGTCTTTGCCGACATCGGGCTCGCCCAAGCCGTCTTCCTCGAGACCGTTGGTCAGGCTGTGCTCGACCCGTCACCACCGGACGAGGATGAACCGCAGTCCGTGTACCTCGAGGATCGCGTGTGGGAAGCCTTTGCCGTGTTCGTGACACGTGTGCGCAAGCTGCTCGTCGTTCCGCCAGGAACCGAATCAGCAGGTCATGCCTCGTTCTGGGAGACGGTCGGCCTTGCCGAGAAACATCCTCGCGGAGAAGGCCGGCACGCACTTCTGATCAGAGGGTTCGAGGCCTATGCAAAGGCGATCATCACGAAGGATGTCGACGAGCGCAGCAAGCTCTTGTTGGCTGGCAACTCGATGCTGGCACTCCACGAGCAGCGCATTCTCTCGTTGGCCATCTCGATGGGCTTTCGCTCGTGGCTTCGAAACATCACCCGGTTCTGGTTGTTCGCAGGTACCCAGCGCAAATGGCTGAACACGCCGCCGGGAGACTGGCGGATCTCGCTCGAAGATCACTGGATCCGGTTCGCCACGAAGCACTTTGTTCGCGTCGATCTTCCGTGGGGAAGGATTCCCGTTGGCAAAGCGGTACCGCTTGGGGAACATCCCGTTCGGATCGATGAGTCGGCGCTATCCAATGATGACGATGCCAAGGACACCCGACGGGCCCGCCGCGTCGAACAACTCAACCCAGACGAGTTCCTGTACGAGCTCTTTGACGAGTTCAACGTCAATGGCCAACCGGCAACGAACTGGAACATCCTCCCGAATCGGATGGCCTATATCTTGTCGCTCTTTGCGCAGTTCCAGCGATCGCCTGGTTGGTGGACCGACGGCGACCCGTCGAAGGGTCTCAAGGTGGCACCGCGCTGGAGCAAGTTCGACGCAAAGCTCGACGAACAGCGTGACGAGATGCAAGTGGACTTCCCACTTCCTGTCGCCGCAGCAACCGAGTTCTCTGACGACGATCTCGACCATCTCCGAACCCTCCCGAGCTACCCTCGCCTCACCTCAGCAAAGTCATTCCGAATGGCGCACGATGAAGAGACTTTGGAAGAGATGGAGCGCGTTGCCGCCGACGTGCGCAAACGTCTTGCCCACATGCGTGAGCCCGGCGGCCTCCTCGACCCTGTCACCGTCAAAGCTGCACGGCGGTTTTTCGAAGCGAACGAGACGATGGTATTCGTCGGATTGTTCCTGCGCTCACTGCCCGATGCGTATGCAGCGGCCCGGGGTGTACAGGTCATCAGCGAGGTCTCGGATCTCAGCGTCGATCCAATGCGACGGGCGTCGGAGACGGCACAGTTCATCGCAGATCTGCTGATCCGTTCTGGGCAGGTCGACAACGAGCCGTATGCAGTGCGCTCGATCGTCGGCGTTCGTTTCATGCACTCGGTCGCAGCAAAGCACCTCGAGGAGAACGGCTGGGACGAATCGATACTCGGTGTCCCCGTGAACCAGGAAGACATTCTCGCCACCGCGCTGAGCTTCAGCGTCCCCGTGTTCGAGATGTTCGACATCGTCGACCTCCCAACCGAACCTGCCGAGAAGGACGCCTATGTTCGATTCTGGTTGGGCATCGGGTATTTGCTTGGCGCCCCACTCACTAACGTGACGACCTACGCCGAAGGTGAAGCACTCGCGCTTCAGATTCGAGCGCGGCAGCGCGCCCGTAACCTCAGCGGCGTCCGCCTCACCGAAGGGTTGCTCGACGGTGTTGGCTCGGGGTTCTTGCGCGGCACGAGCTGGATGGCGCAAGGCCTCATGCGGGTGATTGGTGACCCGCAGATTGTCGATCTCTTGATGGTCGGTCCCGGGCCTGGTGGAACGCGCTCGAAGATGATGGCCTCGATGCTTCGGTTCGGGTTCGGCAATCGGGTCACTAGGCCGGTCACCCGATGGGCGATCAACCGGGCGGGACGTAGCTCGCTCAAGCCGTACTTTGCGCTTGGTTCGTCGCGGCCGTTCCGCCGACCGCTTCAGGCAGGTGAAGGCGTGAACGGTCCGGTCACTGTCATCAACCGGGAGTACTGGCCGTAGGGGTCGTGTCGGAAAGAAAGCCACCCACGAGTTGCCCGATCTCGCGGACGGTCGGCGTCGGACCTGTGGTGAGTGGTGGCGCGAGCTCGGTTTTGATGAGGCGCAGCTGCGCTCGATCGGCCGGCAACAACAATGGGTCTGCGGAGTAGCCTGCCGCCCACGTAAGGACGATACGAGCGTGTTCGTGTTGCTCAAGCTCATACAGCACAAGTGCGACCTCGTTGAGCGTCCGTACGAAGTAGCTGTCTTTGCGCAGCCCAATCCAGGTGTCCAACAAGGTGGAGAGCGGTGCTGTGGACTCACCTACTCGGCCGCTTAGCCGAGCGCCTGTGGCAACCCCACCAAGGGCCGAGGAGATAAGCCACTTGTTGTCGACGCTGTACGCAACACGAAGACTCTCGGCAAAGTGCACGAGCGCGGGTTCTGGGCGACGCAACAGCTCTGCGCATCCAACGGCGTACTTCGCCCACGAGATACTCGTTGGGTTCTGCGATTCTTCGGCAAGATCGAGCGCGCGCACACCTGCGTTGAGTGCAGACTCTTGATCACCAAAAAAGACAGCGCCGAGAGCCTGATTCACCAGGCAGTCACTGAGATCTCGGGCCGTGCCGGTCTCTTCGGCGGCCGACAACAGGTCGTCCATGGCCGCAACCGCGGCGCGTCCGTCGCCACTCGACGCCGCCACATTCAATCGAGTGCGGAGTGCCGTGATCGGCACCGGCGAACCATCAGCCTTCGCAGCCCTGGCTGCCTGATCGGCGAGCGACTTGGCCGTAGTCGAGCGGTCGACTGCCCATGCCGACAAGCTGGCAACGGCTAGGACGTCAGCACGAGCACCGCCCGTCTCCGAGGTCTGGCGTTCAGCTAGGCGTTGCGACCACTCAAGAGTCTCGAAGTCGAGGCGGAAGAAGGCGTACTCGTGGAGGGTCAGAACGAATGCCGTTGCGCGTTCGAACTGGTTGGTCTCGATCATCCACTCGAATGCGTGGTGAAGCTCCTGGCTTACGGCGTTGAGGTGCTCGATCGCCGCCTGCTCATTCGGGCCGACGGCTTCAGCCCCACGTTGATCAGCTACACCGGTGAAGTGCTCTGCGTGTCGAGTCCGAGCCGATTCATACCTTCCGGCCATTTCGAGTCGAGCTGTGGCGTTGTTCCGCATCAGTAGCGGGAGCCGATAGCGAACCCGGCCCGAAGTGTCAGTCGACCGTGATGATCGGAGCAGTCCAGCGTCAACAAGTGTCTGCAGCTGGCGACGAACCGAGGCAGTCGACCCGCCCACGACTTGGGCGATGTCAGCGGTCGAGTTCCAGCTGGCAAATGCGCCGAGCTGTTCGTAGAGCTCGATATCAGTATCTGTGAGCCGACCCACCGACCAATCGAGCGCCTTGGATACATCGTCGTTGCCGGCACCCTCAGCCGACCGCCAATCGTCGAGCAGCTCGTCGACGGTCGCGGCTCGCAGCTGGGCTGCAAAGAGCTCAACCGTTTGCGCAGTCGTACCGATCTCCTCGACCGCGCGAGCTGCCTCTTCGCCAGTGACACCATCGACAGCTTCGATGATCGCAGCCGCAGAGACATCGTCAAGACCATTGATTGCAAACGTGAACGACTGCTCCGCTGCCAACTCGTCTCGGCTAACGCTGATCACCCGGACCGTTGGGCTGGCCGACACGATGCGCGTAATGAGCGCGGCTTGATCGATCGTCGCCGCATCAAGGACCAGCAAGGTCGGCACGGCGACCAGAGCATCGATCACTTCGTTGACCTCACCGGCACCATCTGCCGGGCGAATGTTCAGTAGCGACGCGAGACGAGCCACCGCGTCACCGTCCTCAAGGCGGCCAACGTTCAACCAGATCGTTCGCCGCTCATGCTCGCCTCGACAATGGCGCGATACGAGCCGCGTCTTCCCACAACCTGGAGGACCCGTGAGTGCAACCCATGGATACTCCTCCACCGACTCAGCAAGGGTCTTGAGCTCGTCGGCGCGGCCTACGAACGGCGTCGTGAACACCGGCACGGTCGGCGGAAGGCCGTGATCGAGAATGAGAGAGTCGACCCGCCCAGGTTCTTCGACAGTGTCGGGGAACAGGTCGGGGTCCTGGGCGAGGATCTTCGCTTCGAGCGTCTGCAAACCGGGGCCTGGATCGAGGCCAAGGTCGTCGCCGAGCGTCGTCCGAGCGCGCTGCGCCGCCCGCAAGGCTTCGGCCTGTTGACCCGACCGGTACAGGGCCAGCATGAGGAGTTCCCACCGACGCTCTCGATACGGCTCGGCGTCGACGAAAACCGTTGCCCGGTTAGCCGCCTCGTTGTTGCGGCCATCCTCTAGGAGGGCTTCGAGGAAGTACTCCTCGGCCTGGCGTCTCGATTCGAGCAGCTCGGCGCTCAGCACGGCAAACGACGGGTCGTCACCGACGGGTTGAAACGGTCGGCCACGCCACAGGTTCAAGGCCTGGTCCAGTGTTTCGATTCGATCTGCCGGCGACTCGAGCATCCCGCGAGCCACGAGTCCGGTGAACGCGGTTGCATCGAGCTCGCTGGGTTCGATTGCCAGACGATAGGTGCGGCCCTCCGTCACGATCATGGATTCATCGGGCAAACGCCCGCGAAGGCGATGAAGTGCCACACCAAGGCTGTTCTTCGCCGATGCGGACACTCGCACCGGCCAAAGCGTCTCGATTACCGCATCCTGATCAACTGGGTTCGGGTATCGAGATGCGAGCAGCGCCAAGAGCGAGCCCTGTAGGCCGCGGAGCGCGACGAAGCGGTCGCCATCGTTGAGCCCTATTGGACCCAATATCGCGATCGGAGGATCCCCGCTTCCCTCGTGCACGTATGAAGTATGGCCGATCGAGCGAACCTAACCAGATTCGTACGTGAACTCGGCTGCCTACTCAGCAGTACTAGTGGGCGTGACCTGCGTGATCGTCGACATCGGCAGCTGGTGCGTCGGTGACGACAGCCTCGGTGGTGAGGAACAGTGCGGCGATCGAGCCAGCGTTCTGCAGTGCAGAACGGGTGACCTTCGCGGCATCGATGATGCCGGCCTTCATGAGGTCCTCGTACTCGTCGGTTGCAGCATTGAAGCCAACGTTGCCTTCAAGCTCGCGAACGTTCTCGACAACGACGCCTTCTTCGTAGCCAGCGTTGAGCGAGATCTGGTTGAGCGGCCCGACAAGCGAACGAGCAACGATCAGCGCGCCGGTTGCTTCGTCGCCCTTCAGCTTCTTCGCAGCGGCGAGAACAGCGTTTTCGGCACGGAGCAGCGTGACGCCGCCGCCAGCAACGACGCCTTCTTCGATGGCGGCCTTAGTGGTCGACACTGCATCTTCGATGCGGTGCTTCTTTTCCTTGAGCTCAACTTCGGTGGCTGCACCGACCTTGAGGATGGCGACGCCACCGGACAGCTTCGCCAGGCGCTCACGGAGCTTCTCGGCGTCGTAGTCGGAGGTCGTGTTGTCGAGCTCAGCCTTGATCTGCGCAACGCGGCCTTCGAGGTCGTCCTTGTCGCCCTTACCCGAGATGATCGTGGTCTCGTCCTTGGTGATGACGACACGACGAGCACTTCCGAGCAGGTCGAGGGTTGCGGTTTCGAGGCTGAGACCAACCTCTTCGCTGATGACCTGACCGCCGGTGAGGATGGCGATGTCTTGGAGCATGGCCTTGCGGCGGTCGCCGAAGAACGGCGCCTTGACGGCTGCAACAGGAAGGGTGCCGCGGATGCGGTTCACGACAAGCGTGGCGAGTGCTTCGCCTTCGACGTCTTCGGCGATAACGAAGACAGGCTTGCTCTTGCCCATGATCTGCTCGAGCACAGGCACAAGGTCGCGGACGTTCGAGATCTTGCCCGACACGAGAAGGATGTAGGGGTTGTCGAGGACGGCTTCCATGCGGTCCTGATCGGTGACGAAGTATGGCGACAGGTAACCCTTGTCGAAGCGCATTCCCTCGACGAGGTCCATCTCCATGCCGAAGCTGGTTCCCTCTTCGACAGTGATAACGCCGTCCTTGCCGACCTTGTCGATGGCGTCGGCGATGGTCTTGCCGATGTCTGGGTCAGCCGACGAGATAGCGGCGACCTGTGCGATCTGATTCTTGGTGTCGACCTCGACAGCTGCGTCGGGGATGGCACCGACGGCTGCGTCAACGCCTGCCTCGATGCCCTTCTTCAACGCCATTGGGTTTGCGCCAGCAGCGACGTTGCGAAGACCTTCGCGCACCATGGTCCAGGCGAGGACCGTTGCGGTGGTGGTTCCGTCACCGGCGACGTCGTCGGTCTTCTTGGCGACCTCTTTTACCAGCTCGGCGCCGATTCGCTCGTAGGGGTCTTCGAGGTCGATTTCCTTAGCGATCGAGACACCATCGTTCGTGATGGTCGGAGCGCCCCACTTCTTCTCGAGCACAACGTTGCGGCCCTTCGGGCCAATCGTTGCCCGAACGGCGTCGGCGAGTTGGTTCATGCCGCGTTCAAGCGAACGGCGGGCTTCTTCGTCGAAGCTGATCATCTTTGCCATTTGGGCTCTCCTAGGAGTCGAAGTATCGCTGGCACTCTCGAAGTGCGAGTGCTAATCCTAGGCCGTCAGAGCCGGTTGGCAACCGCCTCACGAACGCATGACAGTGGGTCGTCGAGCGCGCGGTCAAGACCGAACTGGTCGGCTAATGAAATTGCGTCGATTCGCGTCTCGACACCATCGAATACTTGTCCGGCAATCGCCAGAACATCGACACCGTGTTGATGGGCAAGATCGGCCACGCCACCCACGACCTTGCCGTCGAACGACTCTTCGTCGAGGAACCCTTCGCCCGTAATGACAAGATCGGCGGTGGCGAGTGCAGCATCTAGCCCGACCTGTTCGGCAACGATGTCGAAACCGTCGACGAGCCGAGCCCCGAATGCTGCAAGACCGCCAGCGAGGCCGCCCGCAGCCCCTGACCGTTCGAGCGCGGTGATGTCGACTTGGTAATCGTCTGCGTAGCGAGAGGCAAGCGCAGTGAGTCGTCGGGTGAGCATCGATACTTGTGCCGGCGACGCACCCTTTTGCGGACCAAACACTGCCGCCGCATCGATGAACTTGGTTCGCACGTCGCAAGCGACGACAAGGTCGACTCCGCTTAGCCGAGTCGGTGAGCCAAGCGCTTCGATAGCACCGAGGCCGCCGTCGGTTGTGGCCGAGCCCCCAACTCCGACAATGACGGTGGTCGCTCCAGCTTCGATCGCTTCGTCGATCAGCTCGCCCACTCCGGTGGTGGTCGCCTGCAGTGGATCGTTCTTCTCTCGGCCACCAGCAACGACCAGGCCCGAGGCGTGGGCCATCTCGATGACTGCGGTTCCCGCTTCGAGTCTCCATGGGGCGTTGACTGGCGTGCTTAGCGGCCCGGTTACTTCACTCGTTCGATTCGCTCCTCCGAGAGCGATCAGCGTGCCATCGCCGCCGTCGGCCATCGGGATCTGCACACACGTTCCGCCAACGGCCTCGACCGAAGCCGCAATCGCAGCGGCAACATCTCCTGCGCTAGCAGTTCCCTTGAACTTGTCTGGGGCAGCGACGACGCGCAGTTCAGGCATCCGTCCATCATGACGGAAAGTCAGTCGGTTGCGCGCAGTCGGTCGACCACGGGTGTCATTGCGTCGATGTCACGGGTGACGAAGTAGGAAATACCGAAGCGCTCGTTGTGATCGATGAACTGGGCTGCGATTTCGTCATGGCTACCAAACGCGAGATATGGCGTGACCAATCCATGCTCGACGGTGAGTCCCTCGGTTGGAAAGTCGACGTCGAGAAGCTCCTCGATTTTGCCGCGACGGTCGTTGGTTATCTCGACCCGCTGGACGAGCACGTTGAGTTCGGGGGCCTTTTCTCGCCCGGTGGCACCGTTGTGGACCCAGCCGATCTGCTGCTCGAGCCGGTCGAGTCCAAACCCGACCGAATGCCGGTGTCCATCGGCCATCGTCTTGCGAAGACCGTTGAGGCCCACGATGTCGGCGTGCTCGCCGGCATGAGTCAGAAGCGCCTCGCCGTTTCCACCGACGAGTATCGGCAGGCGATCTTGCACGGTTCGTTCGATCTGTGCGTTCTCGATGGTGTAGTACTCGCCCGCGTAGTTGACGACCTCGCCGTCCAAGAGCGGTCGAATGATCTCCACCGCTTCGGCCAGGCGGCGCTTGCGAATCGGCGCGTCGTCGAGGGCGATGCCCGTTGCGGCGAATTCGCTCGGTGTATGGCCTGCGCCGATGCCGAGCTCGAACCGGCCGTTCGAAAGGCGGTCGAGCGTGGAGACCTCCCAGGCCAGCTGCACCGGGTTCCGCATCTCGTTGTTGATCACAAACGTCCCGAGACGGATGGTGCTTGTCTCGCGTGCAATCGCCGCAAGGAGGACGAGGGGCGACCAGAGCGTTTCATTCACATGGTCGGGCAACGTGATGGTGTCGAAGCCGGCGGCCTCAGCTGCCTTTGCTTCAGCAACAATCTCGTCGATCGATCCGGATGGTCGAAGCTGATGTCCGACTCGAATCGGACGCTTGTCCCCTACTTGCTCACCCTGCACTGCCCCCATTGCACGTCCCCCTGTATCGAGTGGCGGATTAGGGACTGTCCCTAATTCGCCACTTGTGCCGGTGCCAACGCATCGACGGCCTCGATTATTGCGCGTACCGTGGAGGAATGTCCCAGGTAGCCGCGCCGACCCACGACGAGCTCGTCGCGCAGATGACCGGTGGCATGGTCACCTACACTCCAGGCGATTTCACCGGGAGCGATTTGCTTCGCCCCGATGGACGGCCACGTCCACACTTCCGCGCTGAGCTTCGACAGATCGACGACGCCCGCAACGCCCTTGTCGTCCTCGGCCTCGCGGTCTGGGCCGTTGCCACCGTGTGGGCAGTGGCAGTTCTCGACAGCTGGTGGGGCGTGCTAGGCGGAATGTTGTCGATGGGGCTTGTGCAGCTGCGCATGTACATCTTGAGTCATGAAGCCGCCCATCGACTGCTGTTCTCGAAGCGCACCATCAACGATGTCGTCGGCATCAACATCTTGGGATGGCTACCGCTTGGCACCGGAACCCACCACTACCGCCGCGGCCACGCCAACCATCACCGCGACGAATTCGGTCCCAACGAGCCCGACTTCCTGCTCTACTCGTTTTACCCAATCGTCAAAGCAAGCTTCCGTCGCAAGCTCCGTCGCGACGCCACGGGAGTGTCGGCCTACCGCCTGCTCAAGCCGCGGTTCACCGGGTTGGTGAAGCCCGAGTACCGCTCGATCAGCCTGCGATTCTTCGCCGGGCAGGCCCTCGTGTTCGCACTCTTCGCTCTGGCCGGTCAGCCGCTTCTCTATCTGCTGCTGTGGATCGCTCCGTATCTCACCTTCTACCAAGTGCAGAACCGACTGCGTTCGATCGCCGAACACGGTGGCATGACCCGTTCAGACGATCGACGCGAGACCACCCATCACGTCGAACAGCACTGGCTTCCAGGGTTCTTCATGACTCCCTATGGCGTCGGCTATCACCTGGCCCACCACGTCGACTCCGGCGTGCCCTTCCGCAATCTCCCGAAGCTGCACCGAGCGCTTCGAGATGCCGGGTACCTCGAGGGCATGACCGTATGGCCGAACTACCGAAGCTTGTGGAAGGCGCTACTGCGCAACACCGACGCCGCGTAAGCTAAGCGGCGTGCCTCGACCAATTCTGATCGCGTCCAACCGCGGCCCCGTTTCGTTCGCATCTGTCGATGGTGAGCTCATCGCCTCACGTGGAGCCGGCGGCCTCGTCACCGGAATCGGGCCACTCGTTCACGACACCGACGCTCGTTGGGTCGCCGCAGCGCTATCCGATGGCGATCGCCTCGCCGCCGAGTCCGGAATGATCGAAGCTGAGGGGTTCAAGGTTCGGACGCTGGCGATCGACCCCGACGAGCTCGACCTGGCCTACAACGTCATTGCAAACGAGACGCTCTGGTACGTGTACCACGACCTGTACGACCGGGTCCGAGCACCGGTCATCGACTCGGAATGGTACGAGGCCTGGGCCGCCTATCGGAGCTATAACCACGCGTTTGCCGACACAATCGTTGCTGAGGCCGAACCCGACTCAATCGTGTTGCTGCAAGATCACCACCTGGCATTGGCCTCGATGAAGATCCGCGATGAGCGGCCCGACATTTCGACGGTGCACTTCAGTCATACGCCTTTCCCAACGCCTGATGCGCTTCGCCTTCTGCCCGAGCTCGCGCGTACCGAACTGCTGCTGGGATACATGGCTGCCGGGTCGCTCGGTTTCCATTCGAGCCGGTGGAGCGACAACTTCATTGCCTGCTGCCGTGAAACGCTGGGAGTCCGCCCGACGAAGACCTTTGTCTCGCCGCTCGGCGTCGATGCCGATGCCATCACCAAGATTGCCAAGTCCGACGACTGCAAGGCCGCGGTCGAAGCACTGAACGAGATCGCTGGCGACAAGATCGTCATAGCCCGCACCGAACGCCTCGAGCTGTCGAAGAACCTGCTTCGAGGCTTCTGGGCTTACGACGAGTTCCTCGCAATGCGACCCGACCTCCATGGCGATGTGGTGTTCATTGCCTCTTTCTCGCCAAGCCGGACCGACCTATCCGACTACACCCGATATCGCATCGAGGTCGAGGCGGCAATCGAGGAGATCAACGCTCGTTGGGGCACTGACGACTGGACCCCCATTCACTACACCGTCGAGAACAACTACTTCGCGGCTGTTGCGCTACTTCAGCGCTATGACGCATTGCTGGTGAATCCGATTCGGGACGGTCTGAACCTGGTCGCTTCTGAGGGCGCCATCGTGAACAACCGTGACGGCATCGTGCTGCTCAGCCGCGAAGCTGGCGTGTTCGACGAGATGGCCGGCCTCGCGGTCGAAGTCCACGCCTACGACATCACGCAAACAGCTCAAGCGTTGTCTGACGCTCTCGATATGGAAGCTGACCAGCGGGCCGATACTGCGGCAGATCTCGAGGCTGTTGCTCGGTCGCGTAGTCCTCGCTTGTGGCTAGACGAGCAAATCGCTGCGGCCGAGTCCACCGCTGCCGAATAGCTAGGGAGTAGCGAGCTCCGACAGCTTCTTCAGGATCTCCAGCGCAGCTTCTGGTGTATCCACCACGTCGGTTGCAAGCTCGTGCATCTCGGGAACGGTCTCGTGGTTGGCGACCAGAACGGTCGCCGCCCTTTCGAGCTCGCCTGAGTCGACCGCGTCTCGCAGCCGGGCAAACGCCGGAAGGTCGCCCACATCGTCACCGATGTAGATGGCGGCATGCATGCCGACGAGCATGTCGCTGACGGCATCGCCCTTCGATCGCTCAACCGGTGGGTGAAGTTCGACCGACATCTTGGCGCCGCGGGCATCAAGTCCCGTTCGGGCCGCGACCTCAGTGGCCCACGCTTGGATGCGGTCGGCGTCTTGAGCTGATCGGCGGTAGTGGACCGTGAGCGAGTAGCGCTTGTCCTCGACCGATTCGGTTCCGAACTGTTCGCGAGCTTCATCTGCGGTCTTGGACAGAACCGGGAGCCACTCAAGGGCTGCTGAGTCGATGAGTAACCGGTCGGCGGTTCGATTCTCGAGCCCGTACAAACCAGACAGTTGGATCGGTGTGGCGAAAAAGCGTTCGAGGAAGCCGACGGGTCGCCCCGATACGACGGCCACCGTGCCGAGCAGGTTTGCCAGATCGGCCAGCACTTCGCCTGCACCAGCGATCGGCTCAACCAGTGCGGGGTCGTCGATGATGTCGGACAGCGTTCCGTCGAAGTCGGTGAATAGCGCGCACCGACCAGGGTCGCTCGAGACGAGCGAGTACACCTCGTCGAGGCTCATGTGCGCCGACTAGCCGACAGGAATTGCGCCGTCGTTGCCGATGATGACGACAACGTTGGCGTTCTGCAAGCGGCCATCGCTAATGGCCTCGGGGGCGACGGCGATGGTGCCATCGCCGGGTGCCGGCGTGATGATGTCTGGCGGGGCGCCGAGAACGGTCGCGACTGCACGAGCATCGGCGTCGTAGCCGACTCGGTAGTAGATGACGGCTTCGGCGGTGCTTGGCGCGTTTGCGGGGTTTGCGATGTACGCAGCTGCCTTGAGCTTGTCGGAGACTGCGCCCGCAACACCCTTACCACCGGTTCCGTTGGCAACGAGCACGTTGACTTCAGACGCCGGGCGAGCTTCACCGGCCGGAGCCTCGACCTCTTCAGGGATCTCTTCGACATCGTCGGTCTCGTCGATGATGGCCGGACCGGGATCTGCCGTTTCATCCTCAGGTTCGCCAACGGTCACGGAGGTTTCGCCGCTGTCGGCTTCGTCGTCTGCGGTCTCAGTGGCCGCGTCTTCTTCGGTCGTTTCGACGCTGTCGCCAGAGGCTGTGGACAGATCGGTCGGCGGATCGTCAAGCGCGAATGCCATCAACAGCAGGCCGATGATGAGCGCGAGAGCGATCAGCATTGCACCGCGTGCGGCGGCGCCGCCCGTTGAACGAGCGAACGAGCCGTCGTCGGCTGCGTGCATTCCGGGGTTGCTCATCGTGCTGGCGGCTGTTCGATCTGGCGTTCGAAGCGGGCACGACGACGACGGTCACGCAAGCGGCGAAGGCGGCGGATAACCAGCGGGTCGAACTCGTAGGCCTCATCGGAGTCGATGAGCTCGCCAAGGAGTTCGTAGTAGCGCGTGGTCGAGAGCTCGAAGCGCTCGCGGATAATCGATTCTTTTGAGCCGTCTTCAGACCACCAAGTACGTTCGAACTCGATGATTGCGCGGTCTCGGTCTGTCAGTGCCATTGCGGGACATTCTCGCCGCTCAGGGGTCGCAATACAAGCACCCCGACCCTGTCCTTCCGTGGGGTCAGGCCTCAACAACTAACAAGTAGCGCGTGGGGTCGGGCCTCAACAACTAACAAGCCCTGGCCGAATCCCTGATTTTTCGGGACTTCGGGTCAACTCCAGCCACATCTGCGACAGCTAAATCAGCGCGCGGTGTTATATCCAGGACTTGAGATATCAACAGTCCCGCGTCACTTGTTAGTTGTTGAGGCCTGACCCCAAAGAGAACTTGTTAGTTGTTGAGGCCCGACCCCAACTGTCTCGGACCGCAGCGCTACAGGTAATCCACAGCTGCGAAGCCGGTGTGGGCGAAAATGGGCCTCCGGCCAGCCGCCGAGCATCGAGATCAACACGTAGCTCGAAGCTGCGAAGCCGGTTCGAGCGGTTAGGAGCCTCCGGCAGTCCGCAGCGCGAGTCGAGGCCGCCCTGCGGCCGGATCTCGCCTGCGGCGAAGAAGAGCCGCCTATCGGAGTCGAACCGATGACCTACGCTTTACAAGAGCGTTGCTCTACCAACTGAGCTAAGGCGGCATTGACGCCTAGGCGTCGGTTGAAGATTGTACTCGCGTCATTCGGGTTCCCCGATGAGCCTCTATACGCACTGAGAACTCGCCAGCTCCGGAGGGAGCGAGGGACGAGCGACCGGACGCCGCCTCGGGCGCAGCAGCCGAGCATCCAAAGCGAAGCGACGATGCGACCGCTGGAGGGCGAAGCCCGGGAAACTCAGCTACTGAGTAGTCCGTCGATCGTTGCTTCGCCGGTGGTGTAACGGCGGGTGACTTCAGCTTGGACCGTGTCGATGATGTTGTGCAGGCTGCGACGGCTGTCGGAGACCTCGTCTTCGAGCTGGTTCAGCTGGGTGAGACCGTTGGCGAGTGCTTCTTCGGAGATTGTCGACACGTTGCCGAGGTCGTCGGTTGCGATGATCGAGTCGAGCTTGGCTTCGAGTTGTGCGGTGACCTCGGGGTCGGGCTCGAGCGAGTGTGGTGGTCGGACCGATCCTGGTCCGCCGGCAACTCGGCTGCCTTCCGACAAGATGTCGGGGAGGCGTCCAATGAGCTCGCTGGTGTTGCCGGCATCTCCGCCGTCGCGTCGACGCTGAATCTCGCCGCCGACGATGTCGACGCGTCCCTGGATGAGACGGCGAACATAGGACAGGCTGTTCTCGAGGGCCTGGCACCGGCTTCGAACCGCGCGCAGTTCGTCCATGTCTCGTTCACCGAGGTTGTCAATGAAAGACGGGTCGGTGACCACATCGAGTTCTGGCGTCATGAAGCGATCCTTCGAGTAAACGGGTACGACATACCCTCACACACGCTAGTCGGCAGGTCGGTGCGGAAATGTGAGCCCAGAGCGGGCGGCAGCCCGTTGCTGGCTCAGCCCCCGGACACGGGTGGAAGCAGTGCGACCTCGTCGGCGTCAGTCACTGCGGTGCTCCCGTCGGCTGATTCTCCGTTGACCCACACGCGACATACGGGCACGAGCTCGGCGAAGGAAGGCCCATATTCTTCACGGGCGGCGTCGAGTACTTCAGCCACGGTGGAACCGGGGATTGTGGCCTTGCCGGTTCCGGCGGCGACTCGAACGGTGGCGAAGAGGCGAAGTGTTGGCACCGTCAAAGTGTACGTTGAGAGCTATGGGTCGCATCCTTCTCGTCCGTCATGGCCAATCGGAGTGGAACGCCGAGGGTCGTTGGCAGGGACAAGCCGACATTCCGCTCAGCGAGCTCGGTCGCCGCCAAGCCCGGGCGGCTGTGGCGAGCCTCGGCACGTTCGATGTGGTGGCGTCGTCGACGCTTGCTCGCGCAGCTGAAACCGCGCATATCGTGACGAGCGAACTAGGCATTGGCCCGATCATCCCGATCCCCGAGCTCATCGAGCGAAGTGCTGGTGAGTGGAGCGGCCTCACCCGCGACGACATCGAGCGCGAGTGGCCGGGCTACCTCAAGGCTGACAAGCGGCCCCCGAACTACGAGAACGACGACGATCTGTGGCCCCGCATTGTTGAGGGCCTGACGATTGTGTCCGACATGCTCGGCCCTCGCGACGAGGCCATCGTGTTTGCCCATGGCGGCATCATTTACCTGATCGAGAGTCAGTCGGGCCAGAAGCGTGGCCGTATTGCGAACCTCGGTGCGCTGTGGATCAACGTTACTGAAGAGGGTGAAGTGCTCGCTGGCGAACGAGTGAATCTGATCGACGAGGGCGAACTGACTAGCGAGCAGTCCGACCAAATCCTGTAGCGATGGACGACCTGCCTGTCCGGATCATCACCTCGGCACGGCGCAAGAAGACGGTGTCGGCGCGCATCGTTGACGAGGTCATCGAGATCCGGATGCCGGAAGGCTTGAGCAAGGCTGAACAGCAACGTCATGTCCGTGACCTGACGCGGAAGCTCAACCGAAAACGCACGGCGAACGCGGTCGACCTCACCAAGCGAGCTGCACAGCTGGCCAAGAAGTACTCGCTACCCGAGCCCGAGTCGATCACATGGTCGGCCCGCCAGCAAAAGCGATGGGGCTCGTGCACACCGTCGACAAGCACGATCCGAATTTCCGATCGGATGACGAGCTTCCCCGAGTGGGTCATCGACTACGTGATCGTGCATGAGCTCGCGCATCTGGTCGAAGCCAATCACTCGCCGGCGTTCACCGAGCTCGAACGACGGTTTCCGCACTGCGACAAGGCTGAGGGGTTCCTCATTGCCGTGGCACTCGGGCACGCGGGTTCGCTTGGCGGAAAGCCCGACCCGTGCATCGACGAGGGATGAGGGTTAGCTAGCCGACCTGCAACAGGTTGCGGTTGGTGTTGTTGCAGCGGATGGCGGTGCCGTCGCTACCGATCACGACGATGTCTTCGAGGCGCATGCCCCACTTGCCGTCGAGATAGATGCCGGGCTCGATGCTGAACGCATGTCCGGCAACGATCGCCGTCTCGTTGGCTTCAGTCACGTATGGCTCTTCGTGAACGGTGAGTCCGATGCCGTGGCCGGTGCGGTGGACGAAGGCTTCGCCATAGCCGGCTGCGTCGAGGGTCGAGCGTGCGGCGATGTCGACATCGGCGATCCGATTGCCAACGGATGCGGCATCGACAGCCTTTTGTTGCGCGTCCATCAGTGCGTCGTAGGCGGCCTGAACATCGTCGGGGATCGGCCCGGTGAATACGCACCGGGTGGTGTCGCTGTTGAAGCCCTTGTGAGTCCCGCCAAAGTCGAACAGCACCATCTCGTCGGCTTCGACCACTCGGTCTCCGGGGTGATGGTGTGGGCTCGCCGAGTTAGGGCCAGACGCCACGATGACGAACATGACCTTTTCGTGCCCAACCCGCAGCAGGTGTTCGGAGATGTCGGTGGCGATGTCGCTCTCGGTTCGCCCAACGAGCGGAATCTCGCCGGTCTGCACCATCGTCATCACCTGATCGGCGAGGCCACCAACGGTTTGGAGCGCTTCGCAGTCGGCTGGCGACTTCACGGCACGCACTCCACCGATCGACTCGGAAATTGTGAGCAGCTTCGCCGCTGGAGCAAGGCGGGTGAGCGACAGCACGTGCGTGCCCCAGATGTCGTTCGAGAACGAGATGGTCTTGGCATCGCCGAGCACCTCGAGCCCTCGGGCCACAGGGTTCTGGAGTTCGGTCCATGTCATCAGGTCGAAGGCGTCGGCCAGATGTGTGACCCGAGCTTTCTCGAGTTCGGGCAGGAGGAGGGTCGGCTTGTCGTCGGTGGTGCGGGCGAAGAGCGCAGTGAGACGTTCGAGCGGCATGGCGTGGTAGCCGGTGAGGTATTCGAGGTCGGCTCCCCCGTTGAGCACGATGCCATCGACGCCGGCAGCTTCGAGCCGACGCTGCAGCGCCTTCCATCGATCGATACAGGTTTGGGCGTCCATGTTCGGCTCCTTGGTGCTCGGTCGAGGCGGATACGCGTCTCTCGACGTACGGTACATCTTCATGAACACGACTACGCCCGCAATCGAGCTCGCCGACGTCGAGGCCGCCGCAGAACGAATTGCACCGTTTGCGATTCGGACACCGATCATCGAATCGACAAATCTGTCTCGACGCGTCGACGCCCAGGTGTTCTGCAAGGCCGAGCCGTTACAGCGAACGGGTTCGTTCAAGTTCCGCGGCGCCACCAACTCGATCGCTGCCTTGTCCGACGACGAGCGTGCCGCCGGGATCATCACCTTCTCGTCTGGCAACCACGGCCAGGCGATCAGCCGTGCGGCCGGGCTTCACGGATGCAAGGCCACTGTCGTGATGCCCACCGACGCTCCGGCGATGAAGCGTGCGGCCACCGAGCATTGGGGCGCCGACATCATCGAGTACGACCGCTACAGCCAAGACCGGCCCGCCGTTGCCGCCCAAGTCCATGCCCAACGTGGCGGGGTCATCATTCCGCCGTTCAACCATCGTGACGTCATGGCTGGTCAGGGCACCGTCGGCCTCGAGCTCTTCGACCAAGTCCCCGACCTCGACATGCTGTTCGTCTGCCTCGGTGGCGGCGGGTTGTTGTCAGGGTGTTCGACCGTCGCGAAGGCAATCAGCCCGAGCACCATCGTTGTGGGCGTCGAACCCGAAGCGGGCGACGATCATGTACGCAGCCGAGAGGCTGGCCACATCGTTGCGCTTGACGAGGTGCCGCGCACGATTGCCGACGGCCAGCAAACGCTTGCTCCTGGTGAGCTGACGTGGTCGGTGACGAGTGTTCGCTGCGACGAGTTCACCACCGTCTCCGATGATGAGATCGTGTCCACCATGCGGTTGCTGTTCGATCACCACAAGCTGGTCGTCGAACCGTCAGGGGCCTCGGCGCTCGCGGCAGTGCTGCACCGGGGCCTTGTGAAGCCGGGCATGCGGGTTGGCGTGACGTTGTCGGGCGGCAACATCGACCTCGCAACGTTTGCTCGGCTGCTCGGGAACTGAACAGAGGTTTGGGCCGTACAAGTTGTATGAAGCACACGAACTTCGTCTTCGCACTCGGCCTGTTGGCTCTCGTTGTTGCGGCATGTGGCAGCGGCAGCACCATCGCTGCGGGCGGTGATGACGCTACGCCAAACGGAAGCTATTGGGCGACGATGGTTATCGAGGATGGCCTGGAGCGTGCGCTCGTCGAGGGTACCCAAATCGAGCTCCGGTTCGACGACACTCAGCTCGGTGCGTCAGCTGGATGCAACAGCATGGGCGGCACGTTCTCGATCGCCGATGGCACGTTGCAGGTGACCGATATGGCAATGACCGAGATGGGCTGCGACAGCGAACGACATGCTCAGGATGAGTTCGTGGCGAACTTCCTGAGCGCCGGACCCGCAATCGCCATCGACGGGGACACGATGACGCTCACCACCGACACGACCACGATGGAACTGCTCGACCGAGAGATTGCTGATCCCGACCGTCCGATCATCGGCACCAAGTGGCGGGTGGACGGCTTCTTCGATGCGTCGGTTGCGTCGAGCTTCAACGTCGCCCAACCCGCCTGGCTGATGTTCACCGACGAGTCCACGCTCGTTGGGTTCGATGGCTGCGCCGACTTCGAGATGGACGTCGAGGTCAGCGACGGATCAACCGGCGGCCCGATCCCCGACGGTGCCGACGGCGAGATTCAATTCGGTGACCCTCCAGCTATGCCCAACGACAACTGCGACGACCTCCCGTATGCCGCCCGCCTGTCGGCCAATCTGCGCGGCCAGGCAACCTACGTCATCGACGGACCAACCCTCACCATCACCGCACCCGACGGCACGGGTGTGATGCTTCGAACCGACGTCTGAATCGTTGCCCTTGGTCGGCCCGTCTTTGGCGAATAAGGTCCGGCGATGGATTCAGCGATCAGCGACACTGCCATCGAAGACGCCGTAACCGAGGCCCGCAAGCGGTTCGTCGACGCGCACCCTGGTTCGGCCGGATGGTCTGATCGAGCTCGCCGTGTGTTGCCTGCTGGCAACACGCGCTCGGTGCTCGCCGTCGATCCGTTCCCTGTCCGGGTCGTCCGCGCTGAAGGCAAACACCTCTGGGATGTGGACGGCCACCAATACATCGACCTGCTCGGCAACTACACCGCCGGACTCCTCGGGCACTCGCCCGCGCCGGTGCTCGACGCAGCTCGGGAGGCACTCGAATCGGGCTGGTCGCTGGGCGCGGTTCACGAGAACGAGGTTCGACTAGCCGAGCTCCTGGTCGAACGCTTCCCTTCGATCGAGCAAGTGCGGTTCACGAACTCCGGCACCGAAGCCAACCTGATGGCACTGGCGGTCGTCCTGCATCACACCGATCGCAAGAAGATCATCGTGTTTCGCAACGGCTATCACGGCGGCGTGATCACCTTCGGCGCCGAGACCAACCCAGTCAACGTGCCGCACGACTGGGTGCTGTGCGACTACAACGACGCCGCCTCGGTAGACGCTGCGTTCGCCGAGCACGGCACCGAGATTGCGTGCGTGCTCGTCGAACCAATGCAGGGTTCGGGCGGTTGTATCCCAGGCGACCCCAAGTTTCTGCGCTCGCTTCGATCGGCGTGCGACGCCCACGGCGCGCTGCTGATCTTCGATGAGGTCATGACCTCACGGTTCTCCTCGGGTGGAGCCCAACAACTGCTCGGCATAACCCCCGACATGACGACGCTAGGCAAGTATCTCGCTGGCGGCCTGACCTTCGGGGCCTTCGGTGGTCGAGCGGATGTCATGGCGCATTTCGACCCAAGCCGCGGCGGAGTACTCGGTCACGCGGGCACGTTCAACAACAACGTCTCATCGATGGCCGCCGGTGTCGCGGCCCTCACCCACATGCTCACGCCTGAGGTGCTCGACGAGCTCCACGCCCGGGGCGAAGGCCTACGCACCCGCCTGAACGACACTCTCAGGGCCAACGGCGTCGCGCTCACCGTCACCGGCCAAGGCTCACTCATGAACGTCCGCGCTGAAAACGAGGCACTCAAAGAGCTCTTCTACTTCCACTGCCTCGAAGGCGGTTGGTACATCGCCCGCCGCGGCTTCATTGCTCTCAGCATCGAGGTCACCGACGCCGACATCGACGCCTTCATCACCCACGTCGCCACCTTCCCAACCACGGGGGTCTGACCCCAACGGGTGGAGCCTCCGGTGAGCGAATACCGCCTCGGGCGCCCAGCCTCCATGGCGCATGAACGGCCCCGGAGGGGACGACAACTTTGCAGCCCGTAGGGAGCAAAATCACGGCGGAGCCGGTGCTCCCAGAGGGATCAAAGGGAACGAAGCGCGGCGCGGATCTTGTTTTCGCTGACCTTTTCGGCAGTGCCAATCTGTTGGGCGAAGGTGGCAACGCGGAACTCCTCGAGCTGCCAGTTCAGATCGGTGAGGGCCTGTGATGGCGGGAGGCGTTCTGCGTAGTGATCGAAGTCGTTCTCGAGGTTCCGGCACTTCGTCATGAGCTGGCTGTCTTGCACGATGCGGTCGGGCAGTTTGTCGAGACGCACTTCCATTGCATGGAGGTAGCGAGCAACGTCAGCGAGCCGTGATGGGCCCACGCCCGACAGGTGGTTGGGGTAGACGAGGCGCACGAGCTGCTGCGCCATGTCGCGCCGCGCTGGGAGAATCGCAGGTGCTGCCTTCTCGGCCAGACGAGCTCGAAGTCGGGCGTTGCGCACGAGAATCTCGACGGCAGACGGACCGAGCTCGGCCACAGTCTCAGGGAGTCGATCGCGTGCGGTTGCGACGAGCTCGTTCCAGTCGGCTTCGTTCCACACCACTCCCCCAGCGTTCTCGAGAAGGCCCGAGAAGATGCAGTCGGCGGCGTCGGTGACCCACTCGACCTTCGATCCGTGTGGACTGGCGGCAATGGCAAGGTTCGCTTGGGTATCGAGCAGGTCGTTGAGCGCACGAGCAATACCGCCGATGTTCAAGCGCAAGAGACGGCGAGTGCCGAGCCACATGGCCTCGTGCTGGGCTGCCGCGTCGGGCAGCAATCGCAAGGCAACCGCATCACCAGCGTCGACGAGCGACGGGAACGCGTCGACCGACTGACCCGCTGCGTCGGTGCGGATCTTCTTCGGGATCTCGCCAAAGGTCCACGACGTCTGGCCCTCGATGGTGAGTTCGTGCTCGCTCGTCTCGAGGACATCGGCGACCTCTTGAGCGAGCTGGGCTCGCAGCGTGTCGAGGTTGCGACCTTGCGCAATGAGATCGCCGCTATCGGACACCACCCGAAAGATCGGTCGAAGGTGATCGGGCAATCGATCGACGACAAGTGCATCGGCGGGCAAGGGCTCGTTGCGCACTCCTCGAAGTGCAGCTCGAACGGCTTCGACGAGGTTGCCGTCAGACTCCTCGAGCTCGGGCATGATCGCCGCAACCGTGTCCGGGATCGGCACGAACGGCTTGCGAACGGCCTTGGGCATCGAGCGCAGCAGTTCGGTGACGAGCTCTTGGCGAAGACCCGGCACGTTCCACTCGAACGCGTCGGCATCGACATGACCGAGAAGCGACACCGGCACGTTCACGGTGACGCCGTCGTTGGCCGACGTCGAGTCGAACTCGTAGTCGACCTCAAACTCGACACCTCCTGCCGTCCACGACTCGGGGAACGACTCGTCGGCGACCTCGTGTTCGTCGGCAGCGAAGATGTCGTCGAGGCGGAGGTCGAGCAGACGCGGATCGCGTTTGCGACGTTTGTTCCACCAGCGGTCGAAGTCTGCGCCTGATGTGACTTTGTCGCCAACACGTTGGTCGTAGAACTCGAAGAGCACGTCGTACTCGACGAACAGATCGCGCCGTTGGCGGGCGCCGAGGCGGCGAACTTCTTCGAGCACCGATTCGTTCTGCTCGAAGAACGCGTGATGTGTTTCCCAGTCGCCCTCGATGAGCGCGTGATGGATAAACAGGCTGCGGGCTTCGTCGGGGTCGACGCGCCGATAGTGCACTCGACGGCCAGCGACGAGCGGCACACCATAGAGCGACACCCGCTCAATCGTCATCGCCGAACCCTTGTCACGATCCCACTCGGGCTCGTCGTAGCTCCGCTTCGTCAGATGCTCGCCCGCTCGTTCGGCCCACTCGGGCTGAATTCGAGCCGCGCTATGACACCACAGCCGGTTGGTCTCGACGAGCTCGCCCGCCATCACCCAGTTCGGCGGCTTTTTGCTCAGCGCTGAACCTCTCCCGATTAGGAAGCGAGCGTTCCGGCCGCCGGTGAACTCGTTACTGGCCGAGTCTTTCAAGCCGATCTGCGACAGCAGGCCGGTGAGCAGCGCCATATGGACGTTGTCGCTCCCTGCGCTCGACATTTCCAGTCGAGATCCGGGGTCGTCGACATGGTCGCTTCGCTTCCCCGAGACCGAGCTGATCTTCCAGTTGAGTGACTTCGCGGTGCGTTCGAGCTGGCGATAGATGTCTTGCCACTCGCGGATGCGGTTGAAGTTGAGGAATTCGCGCTTGCACATCTTGCGGAACTGGCTGTTCGATCGGGCGCGACGTTCGGTCTCGATGTACTCCCACAGTCGAACCCAGGCAAGAAAGTCAGAGCCTGGCTCTTTGAAGCGGTCGTGGAACTGGGCTGCCTCTTCTCGCTTCTCCGACGGGCGTTCGCGCGGGTCTTGCACCGACATGGCCGCCGTGATGATCATCACTTCCCGCAGGCATCCGGTGTCGGCTCCTTCGATGACCATGCGGCCAAATCGCGGGTCGATCGGCAGCCGGGCAAGCTCTCGACCGATGGACGTCAGCCACTTCTTCGTGTTCTGCCGCTCAGGGTCGACGGCATCGAGTTCTTCGAGTAGCGCCACACCGTCGCGGATGTTGCGTAGCTCCGGAGGTTCGACGAACGGGAACCGTTCCATGTCTCCCAAGCCCAGCGATGCCATTTGCAAGAGCACCGACGCCAGGTTCGTGCGGGTGATCTCGGGCTCGGTGAATTCGGGTCGGTTATCGAAGTTGTCCTCGGAGTACAACCGGATGGCGATACCCGCGGCCACACGGCCGCATCGACCCGAGCGCTGGTTCGCCGATGCCTGCGACACGTCCTCGATCGGCAGACGCTGCACCTTCGTTCGATTGCTGTAGCGGCTCACTCGAGCCAGACCAGGGTCGACGACGTAGCGAATGCCGGGAACGGTGAGCGACGTTTCGGCCACGTTCGTTGCGATCACGATGCGACGTCGAATGCCGCGGCGCTTGCGTTCGAACACCCGATGCTGCTCGGCGGCCGACAGTCGTCCGTAGAGCGGCAGGATCTCGGTGTCTCGAAGCTTGGCCTCGCCTAGCGCGTCCGCAGCTTCCCGAATGTCACGCTCACCCGACCCGAACACGAGAATGTCGCCGTCCGCTTCGTTCTCGAGTTCGAAGACCGCCTCGACGATCGCCTCGGGGATCGTGAGCGACTCGCCCGTATCCATGTCCTCCGGCGGGCGATAGCGAATCTCGACCGGGAACGTCCGGCCCGACACCTCGATGATCGGGGCGTGCGTGCCATCGGATGACGAGAAATGCTGCGCGAACCGGCCGGTGTCGATCGTGGCCGATGTGACGATCACTTTCAGGTCGGGGCGCTTCGACAACAGCTGCTTGAGATAGCCAAGCAGGAAGTCGATGTTGAGGCTGCGCTCGTGTGCTTCGTCGATGATGATCACCGAGTACTTCTTGAGCATTCGGTCGTGTTGCATTTCGGCCAGCAGGATGCCGTCGGTCATGACCTTGATGGCCGTCTTGGTCGATACCTGGTCGTTGAAACGAACCTTGTATCCGACAAGTCCACCGAGCTCGTCGTTCAGCTCCTCAGAGACACGCTCGGCGATCGAGCGGGCGGCGATTCGCCGCGGCTGGGTGTGACCGATCCAGCCCGACTCGCCCAGCCCGAGCTCGAGGCACATCTTTGGCAGCTGGGTGCTCTTGCCCGACCCGGTCTCGCCAGCGACGACCACAACCTGATGGTCGCGAATCGCTCCGAGCAGTTCCTCGCGGCGCTCGGCAATCGGAAGATCAGGTGGGTAGCGGATATCCACGAACGCCTACCGTAGAAGTTCTGAGCAACAAACGGCTTTCACACCGTCGAGATCAGATCCAGCGCCGAACCGACGACCGGTAGTCGTCGTACTTCGCACCGAACTGTTCGCGCAGGGCGCGCTCTTCAGGAATGATCTGCAAGCGGGTCAGCACGGCAACGAAGACGCCCGCTCCGATCAGCAGAGCGAGGAAGCTGCCGAGCCACAGGCCAGCACCGAGAATCATGCACAACATGCCGAGGTACATCGGATTGCGGGTAATTCGGTAGACACCTTTCGTCACAAGCGTGTCGGTCTTGGTCAGATCCATCGGGTCGACAGACGTGTGCTCGAATTTGAAGTCGATAACTCCGGCGATCGCCACACCAACTCCGACGACGGCCATGATCACCCCAAGCAGCGGGCCGCGTTCTGCGGGCACGAGCCGCTCGCCGAACTGGGCGACCAACCAGACAGTGCCAAGCGAGACCAGCAACCACGCAAGGGGCGGTACTCGGGTCTCGAGGTTGTCCATCATCGAATCGACTCCATCGCTATCGGTTGCGTCGTTTAAGCGAGCGAAAGTCGTGCACGTTGGCGAGCGTAGTTGGGTCCACGCCTTCGCCAAACAAGGCATGCTTCATGATCTTCTGCGTGCCAGTCGTTGGCAGCTCGTCGACAAAGAGCAGCCAACCCGGTGGCTTGTAGTACGCCATGTTCTGCATGCACATCTCGAAGAGCTCAGACGCAACAGCGGCTGAAGGATCAGCTTCGCCTCCGAGCACAACACACGCGTAAACCTCTTCATCGCGTGTGGGGTCATCGATAGCAAGCACGGCGACCTGGGCCACACGGTCGTCTTCGTAGAGGCATGCCTCGACCTCGGCAGCGCTGATGTTCTCACCCGATCGACGAATGATGTTCTTGCTGCGGTCGACGAAGTAGATCATGCCGGTCTCATCCATCGAGACGGTGTCGCCTGTATGCCACCACCCGTTGCGCCAGCCGTCCTCAGTCGCCTCGGGTTTGTTGAGATATCCGTCGAAGAAACCCGTGCGCGGCGTTGCTTCGCTATGTCGTAACACCATTTCGCCTGGCACGCCAGGAGCAACATCGTGATCGTTCTCGTCAACAACTCGCACTTCGACTGTCGGACGGGCTCGCCCGATGGCCCGGGTAGTGATCGACCGAGGCTCGTCGGTGTCACCGAGCAAGCGACACATCTCGGTCATGCCCCAGACCTCGATGAGCGGCACATCAAACCGATCCTCAAAGACCCCGTGCAAGCTGGGCTCGACCCCAGCACCAACAGCAAAACGAAGGCTGTTGTTGTGGTCGTCTTCATGCGCAGGTGCGGCGAGAAGAGCAGGAACGACAACGCCAAGATAGTGACCGATGGTGGCGTCGTGGGCAGCAATGTCCGTCCACCAGGCTGACGCCGAGAAGCGCTCCGGCTGAATCTGACAATTGCCAGTCAGCATCATCGAGTACAACGAACACAAGCCGGAGTTCACGTGAAAGAGCGGCAGCGGATTGTAGAGGCGTTCCTCGCCTTCTCGAATGTCGATCAGGCCGCCGAGGTTCGCATACCAGCGACCAATCTCCAACTGATATTCCTGGCTCAGCAGACAGCCCTTTGGTTTGCCCGTGGTGCCCGACGTGTACAACACGCTGGCCTCGGTCGCGGGGCTGACCACGTCGCTCGAAGTTGGCATCTTCGGCTCGGGCAGCTCCGGCATGTGGGTGTCGAGCACGCTGACCGCAATGTCTCGTCCGCTCTCGGCGATCGCCAGAGCCATGACGTCGACACGATTCGGAGCAACGATCGCGAGCTCTGGCGTTGAGTCGGAGAGGATGTAGCCAACCTCAGCCGGCCGAAGGTCAGGATTGATTGGAACCATCGAAGCCCCGACGGTGGCCAGCGCCAGAGCAGTCACAACATGTTCAGGCCGGTTCTCGAGGTCGACCGCAACGCGATGACCCGGCCCATAGCCGGCACGATGCAATGCCTCGGCGGCGAGCTCGACCGACGAGGCCATCTCTCCGTAGGTCGCACGAAAACCCGCAGGGTTATAGTGACGGCCAGGCGCTTCGGGGACGATGAAGAAATCATTGTTCGTCCATCGTTGCGCAGCCTCGACGAAGACCTCGGCGATCGTCCTTCCGCCGATCAGCATCATGTCTCTAGGCGAGGCCGAACTCTTGCTTGATGGTCTGAAACTGGAACCAGCCACCAAAGTCGTGCCCGCTTTGTTCGAAGCTGAACTGTGCGTACTCATCACGAATAATCTGCATATCGCCAGCAGCCATGGCGAGCAGCTGACTCTGACAGGCGCGCTCGAGAGCGATGAACCACCACGCTGCCGCATCGACCGAACCGCCGGTCGTGATGACACCATGGTTCTTGTGCAGCAGGGCCTTCTTGTCGCCGAGCGACTCGGCCATCTTGCGACCTGAGTCGAGGTCGGTGACGATGGCGCCACCACCGTCGCTATGCATGGCGATGTCGTTAAAGAACATGCAGTGATCTTGGGTGATCATCTCGAGCGGAATGCCAAGGGCCGAGAAGGTCTTCGAGTACATCGCGTGCGTGTGACATGCAGCGACCACGTCGGGCCGAGCTGCGTGGAGCGCACCGTGAATCGCGAACGCAGCGTTGTTCAGCGGGCGGTTGCCATGCACGATCGTGCCCTCGTGGTCGACACAAATCAGATCATCAACCGTGACGACCTTGAAGCCCATACCGAACGGGTTCACCCAGAAGCGATCGTCGTGTTCGGGGTCGCGAACCGTGATGTGGCCCGCAGCGCCTTCGGCCAACCGGAGGTGCCCAAGGATATTCAGCGCATCGACCAGCGATTTCTTGCGATGGTCACGTTCGTCGTCGACGTTGTCGAACGAGGGAGGCATCGGGAAGATCATGTCTTCGGTCAGCGTCGTGGCGTCGCCTGCGAGCTCGTTCGTGTCGTCAACGGTAGTCATGATCTAGTTTCGCAGACTGGAGAGGTGCTCCTCAAGTGCCTCGATCGTGCGCTCGGCGCCATCGAGGTCGCCGGCCTGCAGCTTGTCCATTGCGCCCTGCAGCTTGCCAAGCTGATCTTCAAGTGCGTCGACCGATGGGGAACCATCAGTGAGATCGATCACGGCCTCGGCCTGCTCGATCGCCGCGTCACCGTCGTCAGCCTCGACATCTGCCGGCTCTGACTGGATGTCCGCTTCCACCTGAACCTCAGCCGATTCCGGCGTTACCTCAGTGGATTCTTCTTCTGTCGTCACCTCGGAAACTTCGGGCTCGATCGCCTCGGCGGTTTCGGGTTCGACGGAGTCTTGCTCGTGCATGAGGCGAGTGTAGTGACCGACCTGTCACAACACCCCAGTCGCCGTCCCCGCAAGTCTGCAAGACTGAGGACTGGCGAAAGGCATTCACTATGGCATTGACCCCGTATCTTGCAGTTTCTGATGGGCGTGCGGCGATCGCGTTCTACGAGCTGGTCTTTGGCGCGGAACTCGACACCACCGAGGTATTCGAGATGGAGGACGGCCGACTTGGTCACGCCACCCTCACCATCGGCGATGCACGTCTGTTCCTCTCTGACGAATTCCCCGACGTTGGAGCTCATGCCCCAACGAGTCTCGGCGGATCGACGGTTGCCGTGATTATCGATGTGGAAAGCGCCGACGCAACCATGGATGCTGCGATCGCTGCAGGCGGAACATTGGACCGTCCCGTCAAGGTGCAGTTCGGACACCGATCTGGCTGGTTTGTCGACCCCTGGGGCCACCGGTGGTCCCCAACAAGCCCGGAGCTATAACGACAAGTGGCGAATGAGGGACTGTCCCTAATTCGCCACTTGTTCGCTGTTAGAGAGCAACGGCGATTGCCTGAGCGAGCGACTCGGTGTGGGTGATGGTGATTTTCCACTCGGTGATACCGAGCTCGGCAGCCTTGGCTGCGGCCGAATCATGCAAGACGATCGATGGCGCTCCACCTTCGTCTTTGACCACTTCGATATCGGCCATCGCAACGCCGCCGAGACCGACACCCATGGCCTTCATCACGGCCTCCTTGGCAGCCCAGCGCGCGGCATACCGCTCGGTCGGGTCATTCTTCGCCTCGGAGTAGTCGCGCTCGGCTTGGGTGAACGTCCTCGTCTTAATGCCAGGGGTCCGCTCCAAGGTCGCCCGAAAGCGGTCCAGCTCAACGAGGTCAGTGCCAATTCCGATCACGCAGGAATCTTAGGTCCGCCCAAGTAGTTTCAATTCCATGGCTGATCATCAATGGGGTTTCCGAACACGAGCGCTGCATGCGGGAGCTCGCCCAGACCCACACACCGGTGCACGTGCGGTTCCGATCTACCAGTCGACGAGTTTCGTTTTTGAGGACACCCAGGACGCCGCCGACCTCTTTGCGCTCCAGAAGTACGGAACGATCTACACCCGCATTTCGAACCCAACCATCGCGGCGTTCGAGGAGCGAGTTGCCAACCTCGAAGGCGGCATCGGGGGCGTAGCGTGCGCCAGCGGTATGGCGTCGGAGTTCTTGGCTATCACCGCACTTGCGAGCGCTGGCGACAACATCGTTGCCAACTCGTCGCTCTACGGCGGCACCGTCACCCAGTTCGGCGTGACGCTCTCACGCCTTGGCATCGAGACCCGGTTCATCGATACGAACGACATCGACCAAGTGCGGACCAACATCGACGACAACACCAAAGCCGTTTACACCGAGACCATCGCCAACCCATCGGGCGAAGTCGCCGACCTCCACGCAATCTCCGAGGTCACTCGCGAGTTCGGCGTGCCGCTCGTCGTCGACAACACCTTCGCTACCCCATGGCTGTGCCGCCCGCTCGAGCATGGCGCCGACATCGTCGTCCAGTCGGCAACCAAGTTTCTCGGAGGCCATGGCACCTCGATCGGTGGCATCATCGTCGACTCCGGTCGGTTCGACTGGGGCAACGGCCGCTTCCCCGCCATGACCGAACCAATCCCCAGCTACAACGGTCTTCGCTGGTGGGACAACTTTGGTGAGTACGCCTTTGCCACCAAGCTTCGCAGCGAGCAACTGCGTGATGTTGGCGCCTCAATCTCGCCGTTCAACGCGTTCATGTTGCTACAGGGCATCGAAACCCTCGCCCAGCGGATGGACGAGCATGTGGCGAACGCCCAGAAGGTCGCCGAGTGGCTCGATGCCGACCCTCGAGTCAGTTGGGTGAAGTACAGCGGCCTGCCTGACTCGCCACATCACGCCAATGCCAAGAAGTACCTGCCGAAGGGCCCGGGTGCCATCTTCACCTTCGGCGTGAAGGGCGGCCGCGAGGCAGGCTCACGATTTATCAACTCGCTGCAGATGATCAGCCACCTCGCAAACGTCGGCGATGCCAAGACCTTGATCCTGCACCCGGCATCCACAACACACCAGCAACTCTCTGACGAACAGCTGGCTGCTGGCGGCGTGAGCGACGAGATGGTTCGGATTTCTGTCGGTCTCGAGGACGTCGAGGACATCATCTACGACCTCGACAATGCTCTTGAAAATGCCAGCGCTCTTGAACGTTCGAGTGCCCCAACACAAGCAGTCGACCAAGGAGCAGGCGCATGAGTGAAGCAAAGCATCCCGAAGTCGACGGTTGGACGCCGCCGTCGCCACTCGAACGCAAGCGCATCCTCGACGATGCCACGTCGATCGCGATCGTTGGCGCTAGCAAGAACCCGGCAAGAGCATCGAACTTTGTCGCCACCTATCTGCTGTCGAGCTCAACCGACTATCGGGTGTATCTCGTCAACCCTCGCGAAACCGAGATTCTCGGTCAGCCCGTGTACGCCTCGCTTGATGACCTGCCGGAAGTCCCCGACATCGTCGATGTCTTCCGTAAGAGCGACGATCTTCCCGAGGTTGCCGCCGACGTCATCGCTGTTGGAGCGAAGGTCTTTTGGGCGCAGCTCGGGCTTTGGAACGGTGACGCGGCGAAGGCCACCGCCGACGCAGGCCTCGAGGTCGTGATGGACCGTTGCACAAAGATCGAGCACGCCCGGTTCGCTGGCGGTTTGCACCTCGCTGGCTTCGACACTGGCGTCATCAGTTCAAAGCGACGCTAGGCGGGCGCCCAGCGGGCATGCCTAGGCCGACAGCAATCGCTTCTGCATCCGGGCCGGAAAACGTGGTCTGATCGCCACATCATCAAGTACGGCTTCGAGTTGCAAGATCGCTTCGGCGAGCAATGTCTCATGCGACGCCGTGATCGGCTCGAAGAGCTCGGTCACGATCGAGCCATCCGGTCGCTGTATCCATCCACCAACGATTCGCCCATCAACCCAGATCGCCGGACCGATGTTGCCGAACTGATCGAACAGTGCGTGGCAGTACTCCGGGTCGATGTAGAAGTCGCGCTCCTTCCACCCCATCGACGTGGCGTCGAGCCCGGGAAGCAGACGTACCCACGGCCCGGGGTCGTCCACGTCGCCGGTGTCTCCAGAAGCAACCCACGCGGCGTCGCCGTCCTCGAGCAAGACCGACTCTGCGCCAATGTCGGCGAGCGCATTTCGGATGAGCGTCTTCGTATCGCCGAACCACCACACCATGTCGGTCTCGGTTGCAGGTCCGAACTGGCGAAGCCACAGCTCGACAAGTTCGGCGGCCGCTGGCCTCTTCTCGAGGCCAACGATCGGTTCTCCGAGCCAGTCCTCAGTGAGCGACCAGGGATACTCCGACGAGATCCAGCTCCCCGAGGGCTTCCCTCGAACCAAAACCGCTTCAAAGCCTGCGCCTTGGAGCACTTTGGTGTGGGCATTGAGGGTCGCCGTGTTCGCCCCTCCTCCGTACTGCAGCGGGAGCGACAGGTGCGGTAGTGCCTTGCCGAGCTGTCGGGTGTTGATCGACCTACTCGAGCGTACGAGGCCGGCGATTTCCTGGCTGGCCGCATCAAGCCACTCTTCGGCTGAATCGATACCGCTGGCGGCGATGGCCCGGATGTTGAGTCGGCGTTCGTTCGCTGCAATCTTCGCCGTAGTTGCGGCATGGGCTACGCGAGCCGTGCGGCGTGGCATCACCCAAATGGTTCGTCGCATCGCGTGGTGGCGTACCACCGAGCGTTCGTCATAGAGCGCCCGCTCTACAGCGTCGATCGAGGGTGTCTGCATCCGAGCGAGCGCCGACAAAAACACCGTTGCGGGGTCAGAGGAGTGCAGTGCCACGACCGAGGATGCAATGTTGGCAACATCGTCGGTGAAGCCTGCAGCTGTCAGGCGGTGTCGGTGTGCAAGGCGCCAGCGCCGTTGCTGATCAGAGATCTCGGCCACACAACCAACGCTACTTCGGCGAGCGTTTAGCTGACGACTATCGGAGCTCCTGGTGATGCGATCTCGACCGAGGCTGAGGTCCGTACACGCACCTGCTGACCGGCGTGTTCAACGTGCACCGAACACGACGTGCCTTGGGCCTTCACGTGAAGTGCTGCGTCGCGGACACGGAAGTTCACGGTGATTGCACCAAGCGCCTCAGGTACCTGCGGGTCGAACGAGATTGCTTCACCATCGTCGACGAATCCGAGGAAGCCCATCACGATGCAGTTCCATACGTTGGCGGTCGAGGCGATGTGGACGCCGTCGCTCGCGTTGTTGTGGGTGTCGCAGAGGTCGAGGTAGAGCGCGTGGCGGAAGTAGTCCCATGCCTGCGCGCTCTCTCCGACACGCGCTGCGGCAGCAGCCTGAACGCCAGCCGACAACGAGGAGTCTCCGGTCGTGATCGGGTCGTAGAACGCGAAGTTGTTGACGATCTGTTCGGGCGTGAAACGCTCGGGGCGTAGGAGCGTGGCCAAAACGGTATCTGCTTGCTTCAGCATCTGATGGCGGTAGATAACGAGCGGATGGAAGTTCAGCAACAGCGGATACTTCTCTTCGGGAACGTCGTCCCAAGGCCACGGGGCAAGGTTGAGGAAGCTCGAGTCTTGCACGTTGATGCCCAGCTCATCATCGACCGGCAGGTGCATAGCGCCGGCTGCAGCTCGCCATTCGACGAGTTCGTCGTCGACGAGATCGATCCGTTGCTTCAACGCCTCGAGGTCGTCGGCGCGCTCGCTCCCGAGCCACTCGACAGCCTTCGCCGCATAGTCGAGACTCGCGGCGGCCATGACGTTGGTGTAGGTGTTGTCATCCACGACCGCGGTGTATTCATCGGGTCCGGTGACCCCATGGATGTGAAAGTCGCCGTCGCGTCCGTAGAAGCCAAGCGAGGCCCACATTCGTGCGGTCTCGACCAAGATCTCCGCACCCTCCGATGCCAGATAATCAAGGTCTTCCGAGGCCGTCAGGTAGCGCTCGACGGCAAGGGCAACCGCTGCGTTGATGTGGTACTGCGCCGTTCCTGCCGGGTAGTAGGCCGATGCTTCTTCACCGTTGATGGTTCGCCACGGGAAGAGGGCGCCCTGCTGGCTCATCTCGACCGCACGCTCGCGGGCCAGGTCGAGGGTCTTGTACCGGAAGCGCAGCACCTTCTTCGCTGCCATCGGGTTCGTGTAGGCCAAGAAGGGGACGACGTATGCCTCGGTGTCCCAGAAGTAGTGACCGTCGTAGCCGCCGCCCGACACGCCCTTTGCCGGGATTCCCTTCTCGTTGCTTGACGCCGAGGCCTGGGCAAGTTGGAAGATGTTCCAACGAATCGCTTGCTGATCACGAATGTCACCGCTGATGACGATGTCGGTTTCATCCCAAAAGGCCGCCATGTACTCGGCCTGTTCGACATGGAGACCTTCGATGCCGACGGCTTCAGCCCGCTCAAGGGCTCGGCTGCATCGATCGGCCAATTCGTTGCTCGGCACGCCGGTTGAGCTGTGATATGCCGCAAGCTTGCCGATCGACAGGGTTTGGCCTGGCTCGGCATCCATCTCAACGATGGTCTTGACCGAATCTTCGTCGACGTCGGTGGTGATCTTCGTGTCGGCGTTTCCACCGATGTAGTGACGCGTCCCGCAGGCGATGGTCATGCCACTTGTGGCGGCTCGATAGCCGAGAATCACTTCGTGGTCGTCCTGCAATTGGACCTGTGGTTCGAGGACCCGGTGTTGCAGCTTCGATGCCTTGCGAGGGTCTTCCTCACCCTCCCCCAGCGCCGCTTCCGGTACGTCGTATTCGTCGGTGCCGTCCTGACGGTTGAGCGTCTGGGACGAGACGAGTACCGACGCTGAATCATTCGGAAGGACAACATCAAACGTCATCACCGCGACTTGGTGATGCGTGAAGCTCACCATTCTCGATGAGCTGACCTGCACTGTTTTGCCGGACGAGGTGACCCACTCAAGTTCGCGGCGCAGCACGCCGGTTCGCAGATCGAGCGAGCGTTCATAGCTCGTGAGCTCGGCGCTGCTCAACAGCAATGGTTCGCCATCGACATAGAGCTTGATCAGCTTCGTGTCGGGGGCGTTGATGATCGTCTGCCCGGTGCGAGCAAAGCCGTAGGCGTTCTCGGCGTGTTTGATGTCCCACGTTTCGTGGAAGCCGTTGACGTAGGTTCCGTGACTGTGAGCGTCGCGACCCTCCTCGGGGTTGGCTCGCATGCCGAGGTACCCATTCGCTAGGCCGAAGAGTGTTTCGGTGGTGCCAAGGTCAGATGCGTCATACGACGTCTCGACGAGGCGCCACGGGTCGGCGGGCCATCGATGCTGGTCCATCCCCTCGGGGGCAGCTTCACGTCGACGGCCGTGTACGGGAACGAGCTCAGCCAGGTCGGCAACGGCGATGTGTGCGCCGTTATCGAGCAGCGTTTGCTGCCCGATGCCGCGGTCGACACCTATCACGAGTGCGAAGTTGCCTGCCGCTCCAGCCTGGACACCCGAAACGGCGTCTTCGATCACGATGGTTCGAGCCGGGGCGAGGTCGAGTTGTTCGGCACCCAGCAGATACCCGTCGGGTGCGGGCTTGCCCGGCAACCCTCTATCAGCGACGACGTTGCCGTCGACAATGACCGGAAAGCGACCAGTAAGACCAGCGGCTTCAAGCACCGTCACGGCGTTACGAGACGACGAGACAACGCCGTACTTCACCCCGTCCCGATCGAGAAGGTCGAGCACACGCATGGTGCCTTCGAATGGGGCGATACCTTCCTCGGTCAGGATCTGATGAAAGATCGCGTTCTTGCGCGAAGCGTATCCCCAGACGGTCTCGGCGTCGGCATCGTCGCTCGGATCACCGAGCGGAAGCTCAACTCCGCGGTCAGTAAGAAAGTCGGTGACGCCGTCAAGACGTGCCTTACCGTCAATAAGACGCAGATAGTCGGCGTCGGTGTAGTCGGAGAACTCGGCGCTGAACAGCCGGCCCCACGCCCGTTCGTGAATTTCTGCAGTCGGCGTGATGACCCCATCGAGGTCGAATAGGACGCCGTCGTAGTCAGCCCAAGCGAGTGGTGTCGGGTCACCCATGGTGCTCCTCAAGAAGTGTGCGCAAGCGTGACAAGAGTATCGGCAGACCGCGCCTCATCCGTGAGTCTTGGGTCTCACGGACCCGATCTACATGAACGCCCGCTTGTCGGTTTCGGCAACGTACAGCACTCGGTCTCGGACGGCCTGAGCTTCAGCGAGAGGGATCATGCCGATCGACAACGATCCACCTCCGAGGAGACCGCCCGCGAGGCTGATCTGCACGGTGGCGAGGCCGCGCTTGCGCTCAAACATCGACTGTCGCACCTGCACGCTGTTCGTCTTTCTGATCAGCACCTCTTTGCGAGTCCAGCCGAGGAACTCTTGATGGTCAGCAACGGCATCTGCGTCGATACCCCATCTCTGCAGGCGCACTGACCGACGGGTCGTTGCCCAGGTAATCGGGATGATGAGCAGGAACAACAACGACCACCAGCCGAGGACGAAGTACAAGCCGATCGCTAGCGGAATCATGAAGAAGGCCGTGTTGCGAGTTGCTTTGAATACCGCTTGAGATGACACGTAGCGGTTGAGCACTTCGACACCGTCGCCGTCGTCGAGCGCAAGGTCGCGAACGAGCTGCACTTGGGTCTCATCGCAACCAGGGACCGCAACATCTGCGTCACCTATGTTGTGAAGCGTCACGTGATAGAGCCCAAGCCACTTCTGGAAGATCGTCTGCGAAGTAGCGATGCTCTGGACCCGTACCAAGCTGCTCGCGACGCTGGTTCGAGACAGAAGCCCCGCATCGCGGCGCAGTCCAACGTCGGTCTTGGTGAGGGTCAGATTCCAGTCACGCAGCAGCGTGCTGATCAGGTTCAAGATGACGCTCGCAAGCACAACCGCGAGGATCGCCACGGGAACGAACCAAAACAGCCACGCACCAACGTCGAGGTCGACCTCAGGCAGATCGATCGGTAGCCACCCAAAGATGTCCTCACCGAACGCAAAGAGTGGGGCGAGTACCGCAAGCCCACTGAAGGGCATCTGCGTCAGGGCCATCTTGATAATGCGGCCGGGAGGATGCTGCAGCACGACCTCATCGGGTCGTGGAAGTGGCGCCGGTATCGGGCCGGCGTCGCCGAGCCGATCGACGAGAGGGTCGCCGGTTGCAGCGTCACGGGCAACCGCTGTGTCGCGCCGATAGTCAGCGGCGGCTCGTTGAAGTGCGAGGGCGACGTCCTCGGAGACCGCGTCGATCGTGAACTCAGCCTCGCTCGCTCCGGCAGTATCGAGCGACACCTGCACGAGCTTTACGATTCGGTGCAGGAACTTCTGCTCGATCGAGACCGTCTGCACCCGATCGAGAGGAACGGTCAGGTTGTTCGCTGACAGCACGCCCTTGCGCACGCTGAGCTCGCCGTCTTTGACGGTAAACGTGTAGCGCCACCAGCTCAGCAAGCCAATCACCACCGAGATCAGCACCACAACAGCAGCGCCTAGGGCGACGAGCCATATCGACGGCGATTGAGACAGCAGGAAGCCGCCAGCAACCACGATCTGCACGATGCCGAAGCTTCGGACCCCTCGAATCACCAGGAACACTGCCGCTAACGGTGACTGTCGATTTGGTTCGGCCAGGTTCACACCGCCCATTGGTGTGGTCACGATTCTTCGACCAGCTCGCCTGCACGTTCGACGACGATCGCGCGCAACCGCTCGGCATCTTCGGCGCCAAGTCCGTTGAGACTGAGGTCGGGGCCAGCCGAGTTCACATCGACCGACGAGATGCCAAACATTCGCTGGATGGGGCCTTGTGTTACTCGGGCGTGTTGCACTCGAACAAAGGGCACCGTCTCGACCGTTTTGATGAACACGCCTTGCCGGTACGACAAGTCGTGCTGGCGCACCTGATAGCCGATGTTCTTCACGCCCAAGACTGTGGCGACAATACCGAGGGCGGTCAGCGCCAGGACGCCGCCCATTACGGCTAGCGGGATCCACGTGTATTCGTCGAGCAGCACCGACACGATGATTCCGGCAGCGAGCACGATCACTGTCCAGATGGCGTACCCGATGAGCGAGACCTTCAGGTAGTTCGGATGAACACCGACGAAGTCCTCGTCACGCAGCTTTGGAATCGACTGGACGTCGATTGGTTCGTTGGTAAAACCCAAGTCAGTCACACCGTGACTTTATCGCTACGCCCTCCAGCGATCGGCAAGTTCTTGGATCGAGACCCACAGGAGATCGCCAACATCTTCTTGACCTAGCCGGTCGACACGGAAGGTGTCCTCGGTCTCGGTGACCGCGCCGTGCAATGCGGAGAAGCGGTTGCGGTAGCCCTGCAAGACGCCCCGCATGACCTCAGGGTCGAGGCGATCGTGAAGATCGATGTGGAGCAGCGTCATGCCGGTGGTCTCGTTGTCCTTGACCTCGGGCACCATCACGATTGGACGATTGTCGGAACGTCCCTTGGCGACGAGAACCTCGCGCTCTTCGGCGACACGCTTCTTGGTACCGCGCAGCGATGGGGTCTTGTCGGTTCGGCTTGGGATCGTTGCTGAAACGCCTCCACGGTCGACGACCGAAATGGTCTCGCCATCGGCGTCGATCGAGTAGCGGGTCCAACCAAGGACGCTCTCGACGGCAGGGTCGAGGTTCGCAAGCGTTCGGATCGTCGAGTACGTAAGCCCGTCTCGAGCAGTGCCGGTGGCCAGCACCTCGGACACGAGTGGAACCTCGAGCAGCGTCTCATCGGTGCGGGAGATGCCAACCGTGACGGTCTTGGCCTGGTGCTTGATCGCATCGACTGGGCGGGTGAGCTCATCGATTGCGGTTCCGAGCGACAGGGTGAGGTCTTCGATGACAACGGCCGGGGTGCCGACCTTGCCGAACTCGAGCTGGTAGCTGTCGAGCGGAATCATGCCGAGCGCATACCGGAAACGGGTCGCGAGCTGCACCGCGGTGCCAGCTTCGAGATGACCGTTGTACTCGCCACGGCGCAACCCGTCGTTGACGTTTTGCGCGACGCTCACGAGGCTCGGACGAATCTGGTCGAGGAACTCCTCACCCGACAACGACCCGCGGGTCTGGTCGATGAGGCTCTCGATTGCGGCACGAGCTTCACGAAGCGGCTGGGCCTGCGCGTCGATGGCGAGCGCAGCTTCGTAGCCGAACAAGTGACCGACCACGGTCGAGAGCACGAATGCCAGGCGTTGGTGCACGACGGGTACGTAGATGACGTCGAGCGCAGACGAGAAGCGAGTCTCGCCTTGGTTCGCGATCACGATCGGGGCCGACTTGTGCGCTCGGAAGATCTCGACCTCTTTGCCAACATCGTCAGCGGTCGAACCTTCAAGGCCGGCAGCGCAGATCAAGATGAGAGGCTCGGACGAGAGATCGATGTGCTTTTTGTCTTCGGTCGAGTCCGCAGCCATCGACTTGTAGCAGAGCTCGGACAGCTTGATTCGCAGCTCGCGAGCGGCAATCAGGTTCGGGCCGTTGCCAACACATGCCCAGTAGCGGCGTGATGGTGCGTGAGCAGAGGCTGCACGGGCAATGTCGTTGCGGGTCGCGATGGTGTCGACCATGTGGTCGGGCAGGTCGCGCAATCCTTGAAGCACCGCCTGACGATCGGCTGGCTCTTCGCGGTCGGGAAGTGCAAGGTCGGAGATCACGATCGCCAGCAAGAAGCCGGCGGCGATCTGGGCGTAGAACGCCTTGGTCGATGCCACCGACATCTCGACGTCGCGGCCATCGGAGGTGTAGAGCACGCCTTCGGCACGATCGGTAAGGTCGCTGCCGCGGCGGTTCACAATGGCGAGTACCGAGGCCCCGCGTTGCTTGACGATGTCGACGGTGCGGTTGGTGTCGGTGGTTGTGCCCGACTGCGAGATCGCAATAACGAGCGAGTCAGACATGTCCTTGCGAAGACCGAAGCCGCTGAGCTCGGTCGCGGCGATTGCCTGCACATGAATGTGGCCGTCGACCTCATCGGTAATCGAGGCTGCAACGGCCTGACCTGCGATTGCTGCAGTTCCCTGACCGATGACATAGATGTTGCGGATCTGTCCGGAACGAAGCTTGTCCGCAACCTGTGGCGGCATGGTTGACTCGTCGACGGCAACGCTCAGGTGGCCGTCGGTGTCGATGAGCTTGCCGCGCAACGTCTTGCGGAAGCTTCGGGGGGATTCGCTGATCTCCTTGAGGAGGTAGTGCGGGTAGTCGCCACGGTCGATGTCGCGGGTGGTGACCTCGGCTTTTGCGAGGTCAGCAGGGTTCACGGGCAACGCCGTGCCGTCGTAACCAACGCGCTCGATACCTTCGACCGATCCAGCAAGCGGACCGCTGAGACGCATGATCTGGCCGCGGCTCGCGCTGGGGTTGTCGGGGTTCGCTGGGGTCTCGCCATCCATTCGGATGTACTCGGATGTCTCTTCAACAACGCCATACGGTTCGGATGCAACGATGTAGCTGTCTTCGGCAAGTCCGACGTAGATCGACTGTCCACTGCCGCGAAGCGCAAGCAGAAGATCGTTTGGCGCCTCTTCACTGGAGAGGCCGATAGCAACCGAACCTTCGAAGACCGACACGGAGCGGCGGAACGCTTCGGTGATGTCGTGTCCATTGCGGAGGTGCTTCGACGTGAGGGTCGGGATGACCTTGGTGTCGGTGGTGATGTCATTCGCAATGCAGAGGTCTTCAGCGCGAATGAGGTCGCCGTAGTTGTCGACATCGCCGTTGAGGACCGCGGTGCAGTACGGGCCTTCTTCTCCATCGACGAGGTCGCTGTTGACCGGGTGTGCGTTTGGCTCGGAGATGATGCCAACGCTGGCCCATCGGGTGTGGCCGAGCACGACCGAGACGGCGGTCTCGTTGTCGAGCGCCTGACGAAGCAGGTCGTCGTTGCGAATGCTGGTACGCAACGATGCGGTGTTGTCACCAAGTTCGCCGATCTCGGCGGCAACCTTGTAGACGAAGCTCAGTCGATCGCCTACGCGGCGCACGGCTGAGTCGGTGAAGAGCTCAGCCTTCTCGGCCCGGGCGTCGAGTGCGGCGACGATCGCTGGGTCGTCGAGGTCAAGACCATGGTCGCTCACAAGCAAGTGGATTCCGGCAGAGTCGCGACCGCGGACTTCCATGCGGTCGAGCGCCGACAGTGCCTGATGCACCGAGAAAATGGCGTCGATACCCGCACCGTGCACGTCGCGGCCGCCAAGGTCAGCGACTACCGATGCGGCACGGAGTCGATCGCGTTCGATGTTCCATGCTCCGTCTCGCACGCGAATCAAAGATGCGTTCACCGACTCGAGGTCGAGCGAGTCGACGGTTGCTTGCGCATCGAGCTGCGCTTCGAGCTCGTCGAGAATCTGGTTGACTGCCGCTAGCTCGGTGCGCAAGACGTCGGCAACGCCAGCATCGGCGAGAAGCAGTCGAACGCCGGGCGTGCCGCGCAGCAGCAGGTCGGCGGTCTCGAGCTTGTCGGCGAGTGCTTCGAGCGCCTCTCCCGAGGCTTCAAGTGCCAGGCCGGACAGGCCGTCGGCAGCATTCGCTACAAGGGGAAGTAGATCATCGCGAGTCGGAATGGCTCGCGTTGAAGGCCGTCGGATGACAGCAATGATTCCGCACATGTTTGGGGGTCTCCTTAGCGACGAATAACGGGGCCGCAGCAGTCGATTGTACGAACCTGATCGGTTCGTAGCTGGGACGCCTTGATACCTTCGTCGATCCGCTGAAAAAGTGGGATAAAGCCGCCACTACCAGTGTTACCAGTCTGCTCACGGAAAGTGGTAATTTGTGTGACTAACGCAACGCTTCGACGGCATCCACGAGTCGTTGGGTTGATGCGGTCGCTTCATCGAGTTCAGCGGCCTCAACCATGACTCGTACGACCGGTTCTGTTCCGGACTCGCGAATGAGCACGCGTCCGTCATTGCCGAGCTTGGCCTCTTCTGCCGCAACCGCGTCGGCGAGAAGCTCCTTGAGGTTCGGCAACTTCTCCGCCATACGAACGTTTTCGAGGACTTGAGGGAATCGGGTCATTACTGATGATCCCCATTCGCCCATGTCGACGCCCCGGCGCAGCACGGCGTCAAAAAGCTGCACTGCGGTCAGCACTCCGTCTCCGGTGGTGGCGAGGTCGCGATGGATGACGTGGCCGGACTGTTCGCCGCCGAGCGAGAAGCCGCCGGCATCGAGTGCTTCCAGTACGTAGCGATCGCCTACGCCGGTTTCGACGACACTGATGTCGTAGTCGGCCATGGCCCGACGGAATCCGAGGTTGGTCATCACGGTGATGACGACCGTGTTGTGCGCAAGCGCGTTGCGGTCACGTCGGTCGAGGGCACCCATGGCGATGATGCGGTCGCCGTCGATGACCTCGCCATCGCTGCCGACGGCTGCGATACGGTCAGCGTCGCCGTCGAACGCAAAGCCAGCATCAGCGTCGTGTTCGAGAACGGCAGCTTGGAGGAACTCGGGATGGGTTGAGCCAACGCCGTTGTTGATGTTCCGGCCGTCGGGCTCGTCAGCCAAGCTGATAACGGTGGCGCCCAGCCGCTCGAAGATCTGCTTCGCGGTTGTCGAGGCCGATCCGTTGGCCGAGTCGAGCACGATCGTGCTTCCAGTGAACGAGCGTCCGTCAACTGACGCGATGACGGAGTCGATATACCCGTCGATCGAGCCGGGTGCTACCGACGGTTCGACAGCGACGAGCGGGTAGCCAGCCTCGTACGCCTGGTCGAGCTGCGCTTGAATGACATCTTGGTCGGCGTCGCTGAGCTTCTTTCCGCCAGCGGAGAACAACTTGATGCCGTTGTCTTGCCACGGGTTATGCGATGCAGAGAGCATTGCGCCCGGAAGGTCGTCGGCCCCACAGATCCACGCAACCGCAGGAGTGGGCACCACGCCGAGGTCTCGGATCGCCACACCTTCGCTCGCTGCGCCTTCGGCGAAGGCGCGTTGAAGCTCAGGTCCTGATTCTCGGGTGTCACGACCAACGATGATCGTGTCGCCCTCAAGCGTGCGCGCTGCTGCAGCACCAAGTGCCCGCACAAAGTCGGGAGTGAGCTGCGTCAGCGCCTCAGCACGAACACCATCTGTTCCAAATCGAAGTTTCATATCGGAGTCACGCTAGCTCGAAGCTGCGAAGCCGGTTCGAGCGGACGCGGCCTCCGGCCAACCGCCGAGCATCGAGAGCCCGCCAGGGCTCGGATTGCGACAGCGGCGAACGAAAGCTGCGAAGCCGGTTCGAGCGGACGCGGCCTCCGGCCAACCGCCGAGCATCGAGAGCCCGCCAGGGCTCGGATTGCGACAGCGGCGACAACTCAGCGCTTGGAGTACTGAGGTGCCTTACGGGCCTTCTTGAGGCCGTACTTCTTCGATTCCTTCTTACGAGGATCGCGGGTCAAGAAGCCAGCCTTCTTGAGCGAGTCACGGTACTCAGGGTCAACTTCGAGAAGTCCACGAGCAATTCCGAGGCGCATTGCGCCGGCCTGGCCGGTTGGGCCTCCGCCGTGCATGGTGACGCTGACGTCGAATGCATCTTCAGTCTCGGTGACGCGGAATGGTTCGCTGAGCTGCTGACGGTGTACAGCGCTCGGGAAGTAGTCCTCGAGGGTGCGACCGTTCACGGTCATCACGCCGGTGCCAGGTACGAGGCGAACGCGTGCGACTGCACGCTTGCGTCGACCGGTTGCTTGGATGGGAGTAGCGGTTGCCATGTCTAAATCCTTCTAACCGTCGGGCCTAAGCCGTGGCCCGGTTCTTAGCGTGTTCGATGATGAGCGGCTGCGGGTTCTGAGCGCCGTGTGGGTGCTCTGGGCCTGCGTAGACCTTGAGCTTGGTGAGCTGCTGACGACCGAGGCGGGTCTTTGGCAGCATGCCGCGGATCGAGCGGGTAACCGCAGCGGCTGCGTCCTTCTCCATCTCTTGGGCGTAGGTGCTTTCCTTGAGACCACCTGGGAAACCGCTGTGGCTGTAGACCATCTTGCGGTTGGCCTTGCCAGAGGTGAGCACAACCTTGTCGGCGTTGATGATGATCACGTGATCGCCGGTGTCGAGGTTTGGCGTGTACGTGGGCTTGTGCTTGCCGCGCAGGATGTTCGCAACTTCGGTGCCGAGGCGTCCAAGGACAAGGCCTTCGGCGTCGATGACGTGCCAGGCACGCTCGATCTCAGATGCTTTTGGGGTAACGGTGGTCATTTCGACTCCTACAAGGCCGCCGCGAGGAAGTGCGGAATGCGGCTTCAGTCCGACGATCGAGTCTAGATGGGGTATTTCAACAAACCAATCTGAAATGCCGCGTTTACGCGACTCTCGGTGAGGACTTGGTCACTTGACGGCGAGCAGGCCCGTCTCACAATTCACCCGGTTTTCGCCCTCGATCGTGCTGCAGGCGTCGGTTTGGGCTCCTCCGTCGAGGCTGTCGATCCACAATCCGCCGCGGAGAATATCGTTGCCATCACCGCCGAACAGTTGATCTCGGCCTTGGTTGCCGAGCAGCTCATCGGCGAAACGGCCACCGTTGATGATGTCGTTTCCGGTTCCTCCGGCCAGTCGGTCCTCGCCATTTCCGCCGTTGATGACGTCCGCCCCTGGTCCTCCGAGGACTCGGTCGTTGCCCGGTCCAGCGTTGATGATGTCGTTCCCGGGACCACCGACGAGCCGATCGTTGCCAACCGATCCCGAGATCGTGTCGTCTCCGGCACCTCCGAAGACCTTGTCGAAGCCACCACCAGCCGAGATCGTGTCGTTTCCTTGAAGTCCACAGATGACGTCGGCAAGAATGCTGCCGCCGATGAGATCGTCGCCTGCGGTTCCGCGAATTACTTGACCTTCGCCGAATGACTCAGGAACATCGCCTTCGGCAAGGTCGATCGTGACCGGCAGGCCGCCGCACAGCAACGGTGGGGCAAAGGTCGGTGTGGCGACGGGCTCTGCAATCCCAACAGCCTTCGAGACTCGATCACCCTCGGCAATCCAAAGTGTCCCGTCGGCGTCGATGGCGAGGTCGTGTACGCCGGACAGGTTGTACTCGCGTGCGGGAACTGTTTCGACGGACGGGGCGGTATCGCCATCGACTGGAGCGCCCGAACCGACGACCGTGGTGATCTCGCTCGTGACAGCATCGACGCGAACGATCGTGGGATTCGAAATGCCGGTAGCGACGAAAAGGTTCCCGCCGCCGTCTACCGTGAAGTGCGCGACGTTGGGGATCTCGGCGACCGTCGACACGGCGTTCGTCGCCAGGTCGAACTCGATAATCGCTTGCGTCTGTTCATCGGCGACAAGCAGACGATTTGCGTCGGCGCTCAAAGAAAGACTGCGTGGCTTGACCTCGTTGTTGAGCAGCACACCGAGCTCGCCCGTCGACAGATGACGGGTCACGATTCGATCCTCGTCGGCGACATAGAGAAGATCGTCGGGCCCAATGGCGATGTCGCGGATGTTGGCCTCTTGGCCCTCGGGGAGAATGTCGCGAGTGGTGAACTGGTTTGAGGACCGGTCCCAACGCCACACTTCGTTTCTCGCGTCACGGTCGTGGTCCCGGTAGCCCGTGGTTCCGAGAATTCGATTTCCCTTGCTGTCGAACGCAAGGCCTGCGGTCTCGGCGAAGTAGCGTCCGTCCCAGAGCACGAACGCAGCGTCGACCGCGACGCCGGTCTCGGGATCCAGCCGGATCACATTCCGGTCTCCCGTCGAAACGAGCAGAGTTCCGTCGTCGTCAATCGCAAGGGACTGATAGAAGACGATGCCTCCGACCTGATCCGTTTGGGCCCGTTCGACGCCGTCGGGGAACCAGACAACCTCGACTTCCCCAGCAGATGCTTGGGTGGGGGCCACTTCAGCGGTCGCAACGGAAGGATTGTTGAGTCGCAAGATCTCTTCGCTAGCAAAGGACACGAGAAGCGCTCCGTCACTGGCGATCGAGAGCTCGAACGGCCGACGTTCCGACGGAGATTGCTCGAACGCGACGAGCGTATCGATGACACCGGTTTCGAGGTCGACGCGCCGGACACGGATCCCGTTGCTGTTGGCGATGTACAGCATGTTCGCGTCATCGATTGCGATGCCGCGAGGTCTGGCGAGCGCAGCATCTTTCGCAGGTCCGCCGTCGCCGCCATACCCACCGTTGCCGTTTCCGGCCAGGACCGTGATCCGACCCGCGTCGCTATCGATCTTGCGTATCTGATTGCTGGCAGCCGAGTAGTAAATGTCGCCGTTGCGGTCTACGGCAAGAGCAGCGGGGCTGATCCTCGCGGTATCGACGGATGCGCCTTCGCCAGCGGTACCCGACGTTCCGGTACCTGCCACGACCGAGAGGCGTCCCGTGGTTGTGTCGAGCCGGCTTATCCAGCCGTTGGGTGCATTCGCCAAGAGGAGCGAGCCATCGCGATCGAGTTGAAGATCAGTGACTTCACCCAGACCAACCGTGAGCGCATCCCCGGCCGGTCTCGTCGCAACGGAAGAGCCGGTGCCTGCGATCGTAGTGATGACACCATCGGCATCGATCTTTCGAAGGACCGTTCTCACCTGGTCGGCGAAGTAGATCGTTCCATCGGAGGTAACAGCGACAGCGGTAGGTCTGCTGAGTAAAGCCTGCGATGCTGGCCCACCATCACCGCTATAGCCAATTTCGTTCTTCTGACCTGCGATCGTCGATACGTTGCCTGTGGTTGCGTCGACGCGGTGCAGTGTGTTGAAGCGCATGTCAGCAAAGATCACGTCGCCGTCGGGTGCCTCGACGACGTGCCGAGCAAGGTCCTGGCCCTGGACGACAACCTCGAATTCCGATGGCGGCACAGCGCCAACTGGCGAGGCAACGATCACGGTGACGCTGGCGAGTACTGCAGCAAGCGCAAGGTAGGCCAGCACAACTGACCCGTTCGCGTGTCGACGACGTGTTGTAGGCACAGGAAGCCCTCCCGCAGAATCTGTTTAGTATCCAGTACATCGGCACCAAGGGCGATCAACTGCAGTTGTATCTGCGTTGTATCGGCGCGGAGCTCTCACCGACTTCTTACGAACTCGCGAACAACCGTGGAAGTCTCTAGCCCGATGATGTGTTCACATCTACCGTGAAGCACGTGTCAAAGATTCTTGTGGTGGACGATGAGCCAATGGTGCGCGAGGTGCTATCGCAGTACCTCGCCGCAGATGGTTTCGAAGTTGTTGAGGCAGGCGATGGCGATGCGGCAGTTGCCGCTGTCACGGACGAGAACCCCGATCTGATCCTTCTCGACCTGATGTTGCCAAAGCGCAACGGCCTCGATGTGCTCGGGTTTGTCCGTGGCACATCGCAGCTGCCGGTCATCTTGCTGACCGCTCGAGGCGACGAAGCCGACCGAGTACGTGGCCTTGAGGCCGGCGCCGACGATTACGTCGTCAAGCCGTTCTCGGCTCGCGAAGTTGTTGCCCGAGTGCGCTCGGTCCTTCGCCGCACGAACGAGACCGCCGCCGCAACCGAGATGCTGACAAACTTCGGCGATGTCACCGTCGACCCTGCTCGTTGGATCGTCACCAAGAATGGTGAAACGCTCGAGCTCCCCCGCAAAGAGTTCGAGCTTCTCAACTGCTTTCTCGCACACCCCGGTGAGGCACTCACCCGTGAAGACCTGCTGCAGAAGGTGTGGAGCAGCTCGACCGAGTGGCAAGACCCGTCAACCGTCACCGTGCACGTCCGTCGCCTCCGCGGGCGACTCGAGAACGACCCGTCAACCCCAGAGCATTTCATGACGGTCTTTGGCGTTGGCTACCGGTTCGATCCATGAGCATGAAGCGCTGGCCGCAACTTCTGATCGGCCTAGCAGTCCTCGCCACCCTCGCTGGCCTGGCATCCACTGTCGCGACCGAGATCGTGATGGCGCCGAGCGTCAGTGAGCGCAACCAGCTCATCGCGCTACTCGGTTCGATCGCCGCGGCCTCGATTGCAATCACCGTTGTCTTCCGCTTGTTTGCGCCGCGGTCGATCACCCGGCGCATGTTGATCGCTGCGATCTCTGGCCCTGTCGTCATCGCGTCGGCACTCACGGCTGGCTCACAGTCGATGTTCCTCAACGAACACGACCTGCAGTTTTTGCTCATCCTCTTGGCCTTCGCCACGGTTCTCGGCATCGGCGTCATGTTCACGCTGGCCCGCCCGCTCACCGAAGATCTCGCCGAGCTGACTCGGGTGGCAAAGCAAGTTGGCGCCGGCGACCTTGACGCCCGGTCCGACCTACAACGCATCGACGAAGTCGGCGAGCTTTCGGCCGCGATCGACTCGATGGTCGACCAGATCGCCACCTCTCGAAAGGCGCGTGACGAAGCCGAACGCGAGCGGGCGTTCACACTCGCTTCGCTTAGCCACGACGCTCGAACTCCGCTGACGTCGATGCGTTTGGCCACCGAAGCACTGCTCGATGGCGTTGCCCCGGACCCCGAGCGCTACCTGCGCACCATCGCTACCGACATCACTGCGGTCGAAACGCTGATCAACGATCTCTTTACGATCGGGCAGCTCGAGAGCAACCGCCTCGAGCTTGCGTCCGGTCCGATGGATGCCATGGTTTGTGTCCACGGTGTCTCCGAGTTGATGATGCCAATCGCCCACGACAAGAACGTTCGCTTGATGGTGAGCGGGCCCGATCATCTACAGGTCACCGCCGACCCACCGCAGCTACATCGAGTGCTCTCGAACGTGGTCAGCAACGCGATCCGCCATTCTCCCGAGAACGAGGTCGTGTGCATCGAAGTCGATGAGCCAAAGCGACGCATTTCGGTGCTCGACAACGGCTCGGGTTTCCCAGCCGACTTCTGCCTCGAAGCGTTCCAGCCCTTCCGCCGCCACGACGAAGCTCGAGAGCGAGCTCAAGGCGGTGCCGGCCTAGGCCTCGCGGTGGCAAAGGGCATCATCGAAGCCCTCGATGGCCGCATCTGGGCTGACCCCGGCCCCGGCGGCGCCGTCCACATAGAACTGCCGGGTTGACGCTTCTCCAAAATTTCGTGGTTTCGACACACGTCATGTGTTGAAACGACGAAATTTTCAGCGTCGAGCGAGTTCGCCATTGAGGAGGGCGACGCCTGGCTCGGGGTTGTCGACGGTGACGACGAAGACTCGACCGTCGTTCAGGTCAAGGCGGATGCCCGGACCCGCACGCAGCACGACCGCTGCTTGACGCAGGAACTTCAGTGTTCCCCGGTAGCCCCAGCCGCCCCACTCGGTTGGGCGCACGTCGATCACGCTGGCGGTCTCGATCTGGCCGACGTCGATGTGGGTGCTCGGCCAGGGCAGCACGCCGTACTTCACGTGGAGGCCAGCGGCGTCGGCGGTGACGTGGATCGACGATAAGGCAAAGGCCAACAGTCCAGCGAGCACAAGGAGTCCTGCGACCAGAATGGGGAGGTCGGGAACAAACAGCAGCCCGACTCCGACAGCGACGATTCCCGCGGAGAGCAGAGCAAGCCAGCGACTCGACAATGTCGAGTTCCAGAAGGCCTTTTGACCGGGTGCGAGGTCCATGATCGGCGCATCGGGGGTATCACCTCGGACCAGGTTGCGCCGCATCTGCAGTACGGCGACCGCTAGTACCGCTCCCACGAGGAGAACGCCGATTCCACCTGCGGTGAGTTCACTCATAACTGTCCTTCCATTAGGTGTCGTATGTCTGCGTCGGCAAGGCCTTGTTGCCTCGCTTCTTGCACGAACTGCTTGGCGAGCTGCACGATGTCGGCCCGTTGGGGCGCCTGGTTCGTGACGAGCGTCCCGCGTCCCCGCCGAACTTCGAGCAGGCCTTCTTCTTGCAGGGTCTTGTAGGCCCGAAGCATCGTGTGAATGTTCACGCCAAGGCTCTTTGCCAGCTCTTTGGCCGGCGGGAGTTTGTCCCCTGGCCCAGGATCACCAGCAGCGATCGCCTTGCGGAGTTGTCCGGCAAGTTGATCGTGCAGCGGGTGCGCTGACTGCAAGTCGACCGTAAGTAACATAGTTATAGTTAAACTATAACTACCCGAACTTGTCAAGAGGTACTTCTCCCCGAGTGACGAATTGGGGACTGTCCCTAATTCGTCACTCGCTGGTCGCCGACTGCTCACTAGGCTGAGCCGATGACTGCCGTCGAGGAGCCCCCAGCGTTTGCGGCGCCATCGGGTCCAAAGGTCATCCGGGAACTCACCGGCCTCGTGCAGATCCCGCGGCTCCTCCTCAGGGCGCCAAAGTTCCCCGGACTTCCCCGAGGCAACCAAACCGTCGTCATCGTTCCCGGCTACAGCACGAACGACCTCGTCACCCTGCCGATGCGAGCCGCGCTTCGCGCTCTTGGCCACACGCCCTCAGGCTGGGGGTTCGGCGTGAACTGGGGCGAGGTCGAAGAGATGCTCCCAAAGGTCATCGACATGGTTGAGCGCCGCGTTGAACAGACCGGCCAACCCACCACGATGATCGGCTGGAGCAACGGTGGCATCTTCGCCCGCGAGACCGCCCGCGATCGTCCCGAGCTCGTTCGTCGAGTCATCACGATCGGCACGCCGATCGTTGGCGGGCCTCGTTACACCCGAGGCGCTGGCCTGTTCGCCCCGGAGGAACTCGACCGCATCGAGTCGGTAGTGGACGAACGGAACCTTCGCCCGATCGAACAACCCGTGACATCGATTTACAGCGAAGCCGACAACATCGTCGACTGGCGCGCATGCATCGACACAATGAGTCCACGGGTCGAGAACATTGCGATCAACTCAACCCATGCCGGGATGGTGATCGACCCCGACGTATGGACGATCATCGCCAAGCGACTTGCGGAGGACGCATGAAAGATCTCACCGGGTGGGTTGTCGCGATCACTGGCGCTGCTTCAGGCATCGGCCGAGCGCTCGCTGTCGAGCTTGCTGATCATGGCTGCCCACTCGCCCTGTGTGATGTCGACGAGGTGGGTCTTGCCCGCACGTCCGACATGGTGAGCGCGAAGGTTCCCACAACCACCTCGGTCGTCGACGTCTCCGATCGTGATGCGATGTACGGATGGGCCGAGCAGGTCGTGGCCGATCACGGCGGAGTCAACATGATCATCAACAACGCCGGCGTGAACCTCAGCCACGATGCCGAGACCCAGTCGATCGCCGATGTCGAGTGGGTGATGGACATTGACTTCTGGGGAGTCGTCCACGGGACGCAAGCCTTCCTCCCCCACCTTAAGGCGTCAGGCAACGGCCACGTCGTCAACATCTCATCGGTCTTCGGCCTGGTCAGCATTCCATCGCAGTCGGCGTACAACGCAGCCAAGTTCGCCGTACGCGGCTACACCGATGCGCTTCGTATGGAACTCGAGCTCGAGGACGCTCCAGTGTCAGCCACCACGATCCATCCCGGTGGAATCAAGACGAACATCGTGCGCAATGGACGTGGCCAAAACCATCAACAATCGATCGAACGGTTCGACCAGGTGGCTATGAGCACCCCCGAGAAGGCCGCCCGTCAGATCGTCAAAGCAGTCGAGCGCGACCGGCGCCGGGCGCTCATCGGGCCCGACGCCAAGGTCTTCGACGCCGCGTCTCGACTGCCCGCACGGGTGAGCCAGGGGATCGTGAAAGCGCTAGCCAAACGAAATCTCGCGGACGAGTAGATCTCCGTCTTCATTCGTAGGCGATCTGTCATTGATCTCTCGAACACAAGCGTCGAGACTTAACGCGTGCGGCTCCACCGCCCAGTCTCGCTGGGCTATCTCCCGAAAGACACAGGGAAGGGCATCACCCGACTCTCGGGTCTTGAAGGGCTGACCCGATCGCTCCTCATGGGAACAGTCCCACTCATCGCACTCGACCGACTGGGGTCGAAGGCAGCCGTATCGCAGGCATACGCCGCCGGTGCGGCATTGACCTTGCTCATTACGTTGAACCTCGGGCGTCTCGAGGAGCGGATCGCTCGACGCTACGTGATGACCTTTGGGATCGTCTCGCTGTTTGCCGCAGCGCTGTTGTTTATCGTCGATGCCGTTCCCGCGTTCGTTGTAGCCGTTGGCCTCCGCTCGACAGCTGCCTCGACGTTCTCGGTGCTGGTCACGTTGTACGTCATGGACTTCATCGGAAAGAGCGAACTGACCCGGTTGGAATCGAACCGCATGGTCCTCAACGGCGTCGGCTGGTTGATCGGCCCCAGCCTTGGACTGTGGCTGGCGAACAACGTTGACGAGTCGGCACCGTTTCTTCTAAGCGCGGGCCTCTCCGTGTGCTTGCTGGCCTACTACTGGTGGCTCCGCTTTGAGAGCTACAACATCATCTCCGAGGCAAAGTCAACCGTCGGCAGCCCCCTCAAAAACGTTCCACGCTTCTTCAGCCAGAAATACCTGCGGATTGCCTATGTCATCACATTCACTCGGGCGCTGTTCTGGGTTGCGCTCTTCGTCTTCGCTCCGATCTACATCGTTGAAGCTGGGTTAGCCGACTGGGTTGCAGGTGGCTTTCTAAGTCTGGTCGCCGGCCTCCTCCTGGCAGCGCCTCTCACCCGAAAGCTCGCCGACAAGATCGGCACCCGAGCTGTGGTCAACCGAGGGTTCGCTGTTGTGGCCGTCTCGATGCTGGTGCTCGCACTCCTGGGCGAACCACGAGAACTTGGGATCGTGTTCTGGCTAACCGCTGCCATTGGTGCGTCGACGATCGATATCGTCGGCAACATCCCGTTCATGCGGATGGTCAAGCCTCGCGAGCGAGTCGCGATGGCGACGGTGTTTTCGACCTGGCGGGAAATGTCGGCACTTGTCTCGCCGTTGCTTGCGGCCCTCGTTCTCGGCGTGGGCCTCCCCTTCTCTGCCTTCCTCACCATCATCGCGATACTCGCCGCGGCGGCAGCCATCGTTGCCATGCGACTCCCCCGACGTCTCTAGAGCGCCCGGGACACCTGCCTAGATCGCACGAGCCAGACAACGGTGCTTATGACGAGGATGCCGACGACCTTGACCAAGTGATCTTGGCCATCGCCGATGTCGAGCCATGGTTCTTGCGCCGCACGGATGACATGGGTCAGCGGCATCCATGCAGCGATCGATCGCATCGTGTCGGTGAGCGCTTCGGGAGGTGGCCCGCCTCCAGCGAGAAGGAACATCGGGAAGAAGAGCGTAAGACCGAAACCCGATGCTGCGCGAGCGCTTGGATAGAACATGCCAAGCGCGACCCCGAGGCTGACAAAGGCCAACGTTCCGAGAGCGATGCCGAGCAAGGTTGCTGGTGCGTCACTCAGCTCGGGTACGCCATCGCCCCCGAACTGCGCTGCGAGAAGAAGCACGCCGAAACTCACCAGCGCGAACGTGACTCCACATAGGTACTGGACGGTCGGGAAGACCCAGCGAGGAAATCCTGCCGTGTCGTAGCGACGGAGGACGCCTTGTTCTCGATACCCAGCAACCCGCACCGGCACCATCAGCAGACCGATGGCCGAGAGGACGACGCCGAAGTATGCCGCCACATAGAAATGGCTTGGGTTGATGAACTCGAAGCCCGAGTCGTTCGTGTCGGTTCCAAAGACACCGCCAAGCACCAGCACGGTGATGACCGGGAACCCGATGACAAAGACCAGCACTTGGGATTCGCGAAGGAACAGTCGCATTTCGCTGCGATAGAGGCGCAAGAGCACGCTCATGCCGCCACCTCCTCTGCGGAGAGAATCGTCTGCAGTGCATCCTCGAGACTCGAGGGGGCTACCCGAAGTGGGACATCACCCATGCCACGTTCGACCAGTCCATGTCCGAGCCGAGCGACGATCGTCGGGGCACCAACGACCTCAACATCGCTCCCCGACTGCGTTGCCTGAACAACGCCGGGAATGCGACTGCACCACTCAACATCTAACGCGGTGGAAGTGAACCGCACCCTGGTTCCCACGCCGTAGGTGTCGATCAACTCATCGGGCGTTCCCGTCGCCAGCGCCCGCCCTTGCGACATGACCGTGACACGATCGCACAAGGCTTCGGCTTCTTCCATGAAGTGCGTCACCAGCACGATGGTGGCGCCAGCATCTCGAACCTCGTGGATCAGCTTCCACACCGAACGCCGAGCATCAGGATCGAGGCCTTGGGTGAGCTCGTCGAGAAATACGAGCTCAGGGTTGTTGAGCAGGGCCAACGCCAGAAACAGCCGCTGGCGCTGACCACCCGACAGCGAACCAAACGGAGCCCGAGCGAGAGGCTTCAGCTTCCACCGTTCAAGTGCGCGATCAGCCTGCGTTGACGTATCGGCGAAGAGGCGGATCGCTTCGCCCACTCGCAGTCGGTCTGGCAGCTGGGAGTCTTGGAGTTGACTCCCGACTCGCCCCCGCAACGCACTCCGTTCCGCTATCGGGTCGTGACCGAGAACCCGAACGGTCCCAGCGTCGGGCTTTCGCAAGCCTTGGGCACACTCGACCGACGTGGTCTTGCCGGCGCCATTCGTCCCGAGGATTCCGAAGATCTCTCCTTGCTCGACCCGTAGGTTGAGGTCGTCGACGACGGTGGCTTGGCCGTACCGCTTTTGCAGGCCTTGGATGGTCAGTACTGGTTGATGCGTGTTCATGCATCAACCCTGCAGAATCGCTGGGTCGCTGTCGTCCTCCCACGGGTTGGTTCTCTACTCCGCCCGAGGGTCGACAAGACCGTGCTGGTAGGCGTAGACGATCGCGCCAGCGCGGTCGCGAGTACCGAGCTTCATGAAGATCGATCCGACATGGCTCTTCACGGTAGCCAGGCCGACGATCAGCTCTTCGGCGATCTCGCCATTCGTGAGACCACGGGCCATCGCCCGCAAAACTTCGTTCTCTCGGTCGGTGAGCTGCTCGGCGTCTTCGGCCCGTGCCACCACTGGCAACACGTGCTGGCGATGATGTGCCAACACCCGAGGCGTGACGATTGGATCGAGCCACGATCCGCCGTCTGCCACGGTTCTCGTGGCCCGAATCAGGTCGGCAGCGGGTGCCTCTTTCAAGATGAACCCGGCCGCCCCGGCATCGATAGCGCCCCACAAGATTTCGTCTTCATCGAATGTGGTCAGAATGAGAACTGGTGGGCCGTCATCGGCTCTGATGCGTCGGGTGGCTTCGATGCCGTCCATGCCTCGCATTCGAATATCCATCACCACAACATCGACTGTCTCACGGCTGAGCTGCTCGAGCGCTTCGGAACCATCGCTGGCTTCGCACACGACCTCAAAGTCTTCCTCGCTTGCGAGAATGCGCACGAGCCCCTCACGAATGAGCGCCTGGTCGTCGACCAGCAGAATTCGGATCACCGGTTGCTCGTCCGCACCGCAACCCGAGTGGGCAGGTTTGCTTCGACCCGCCAACCATCACCTTCGGGACCGGCCAGTAACGACCCGCCAATCGACCGTGCACGTTCTCGCATGCCGATCAGACCGAAGCCCGGGCCGCCAACGTGCGGCACGAGGGTGCCTCCGGTGTTCACAATCGAGATGTCACATGCGTCGGTGGTGACCACAACCTCGACGATCGCCTCTGCTCCGAGTCGGTGGCGCGATGCGTTCGTGAGCGCTTCCTGCACGATGCGATACCCGGCCAGGCCAATGGCCGGGTCGACCGCATCGAGTGAGCCGGTTGTGCGAAGCGAAGTGTCGAGCCCAGCCAGGAAGAACTCGTCGACAAGTGCGTCGATGTCGGTGAGATCTGACGACGGGAGAATCTCGGGGGCACCGTCGCTGGCATCTCGAAGAAGCCCAACGGTCCGACGGATCTCGGTGAGACTCTGCCTGCCTGCCGCCTCGGCCTGTTCGAGCGCCCGTTCGGCCTCGGCCGGGTCAGAATGCAGAAGGTGCCGTGCTCCGGTGACGTGCAACAGCACGACGGAAAGCGAGTGGCCAACGAGGTCGTGCACATCGCGGGCTATCCGGCGCCGTTCTTGCAGCGCGGCCTGGTCAGCCACGAGTGCTCGGGTGTCTTCGAGTTCGTCGACGGTGTTTTCGAGGCGCCAGATCAGTTCGCCTGAACCCCACCCGAACAAGATGCCGAACGCCCAGTTCGGCCAGGCGAAGTCGTTGATTGCATCGGTGACGCCGAGGGTGACGAACGTGAACGTGTAGAGCGTGAGACCGATGTGCATCGGTGTCCGATTCGGACAGGTCGCGCTGAGCACCATCGTGGAGATGATCACGATGAACATCGAGATCTCCATGTCGCTTTCGATGAGGTTAAGCACAACAGGCACCCACAGACCGGTGATCAGCACCCACCAACCGCGGAACTGCGTTCCGAGGCTGGCCCGAAGGCCAAAGGCGGCAACGGTTGGGCCGAGGAAGACCCAACTGACCACGTCGTCAGATCGGGTGGCGAACGCGAAGATCGAGACGAGTGCAACAAGGATCGCCGTGATCATCCGGGATCGACGTCCGTCGGCGAGCCGCGATAGCCGGTTGAGTGGCGCCCCGTTCGAGGATGCAATGCTCGACAATGGCGAGTCCGTGGGGACAGAGCTCGGCGAGTTGAAGTTCGACATAGCCCCAACGTAGAGGACCTGTCTTCGCCGGTCATCCCCCTCGAGGTGGGTTACCGATCTCCCCCATCAGACGGACGCTGACCGCTAGTAGCGCACTTCCCAGAACGTGAGGCCGTGGGGCGGAGCTACTTGGCCGGCCGCTGTGCGGTCTTGCGCCTCGAGGATTGCAGGGATGTCGTCGGCGTCGATGCGCCCCATGCCCACGTCGACGAGCGTGCCAACAAACGAGCGAACCATCTGATGGCAGAACGCGGTGGCCTGCACCCAGAATTCAAGGACGTCGTCGTCAGCTTCTCGCCAGCCCGCTTCGAGCACTCGGCGAACAAGCACCTTCTCGGGTTCGCCTTCGGCCACTTTGACTCGCTTGCAGAATGACGTGAAGTCGTGTTCGCCAACGAGATGCGCCGCCGCACGGTTCATTGTGTCAACGTCGAGCGGCTGCCACACGTGCCACGCCGTCTCGATCCGAAGCGGATCTGCGTGGCGACCGGTCTTCACCTGGTAGCGATAGCGACGCCATTGTGCGGAGAACCGTGCGTCGAAATCGTCGTTGGTCGGGCCGAGCTCGCGAACAACGATGTGTGGCCCGCACAAACCGTTCAGCGACCGCTCGATGTTCTGCTTCTCGAGATCGAAGTCGTCGGGCAAGTCGAAACTGACGACCTGGCCGCGGCCGTGCACGCCCTTGTCGGTCCGACCAGCACACGTGATCGTGATCGGTTCGCCGATGATCGTCGCCAGAGCGGCTTCAAGATCGCCGGCAACCGTGCGCACATCACGGTTCACCGCAAAACCATGAAAGCCACTGCCGTTATACGCGACAGTGGCTTTCATTCTCATCTCTAGATCCTACCGAACGTCCTGGACACCGCTAGCGAGAACCGGCACGTTGACGCGGATCTCGGCCGGAAGTGTCGAGAAAGAACAGTGATTCGATGATCGGGCCATAATGGCGGAGCTGGCCCGATCAGCGAATTAGACCAGTTCGATACGCGCCATTGGTGCGTTGTCGCCTGAGCGTGGTCCGAGCTTCATGATCCGGGTGTAACCACCTGGACGGTCAACGTAACGAGGACCGACTTCGTCAAACAGCTTGGTTGCCATTTCACGATCGTTCAGGAACTTCATGACCTGACGGTGGTTGTGGACCCCGCCCTTCTTGGCCTTGGTGATCATCTTTTCGGCGATTGGGCGCATTGCCTTCGCCTTTGCCTCGGTGGTGGTGATGCCTTCAGCGGCGATCAACGACGCAACGAGGTTGGCCATCATGGCCTTCTGATGTGAGGCGCTGCCGCCGAAGCGGGGGCCCTTACGTGGAGTTGCAACCATGTCAGTCCCTCGTTCGCAGTGTGAGACCGCGCTCGTCAAGCTTCTCGATGACCTCGTCGAGCGACTTCTGGCCAAAGTTGGTGATGGCAAGAAGGTCGTCTTCGGTCTTTTCGAGCAGCTCGCCAACGGTGTTGACCTGTGCACGCTTGAGGCAGTTACGAGGACGCTCAGAAAGATCGAGGTCTTCGATTGGCTTCTCAAGATCTGGGGATCCAGCAACAACTGGGCTCATCTCACCGAGCTCGAGGCCCTGTGGCTCGTCGCTCATCTCTTCGACGAGCTGCACGAGGGTACGAAGGGTTGCACCCGCGGATGCAAGCGCATCACGAGGGGTGATCGAACCGTCGGTGACGATGTCGAGCTCGACACGGTCGAGGTCAGCCTGCTGATCGACACGCGTAGGCGTGACGTCAAAAGCGACGCGGCGCACCGGCGAGTAGATCGAATCAACCGGAATCACACCGATGGTCTCGGACGTGTTGTTGCGGTCGGCGCTGACGTAGCCAGCTCCCTGATCGACGGTGATGTCGATCGCGAGGTGACCCTTGCCGTTGAGCGTTGCCAGTGGCAGGTCGCCGTTGAGGATCTCAACGTCGGCGTGTGGGTGGATGTCAGAAGCAACAACTTCCTTTGGTCCACGAACGTCGAGGCGCAGTGTGACTGCCTCGTCTGAATGCACGCGAAGGACGATGTCCTTCAAGTTCAAGATGATGTCGGTGACATCTTCGGCAACACCAGGGATGGTGTCGAACTCGTGCAGTGCGTCGTCAAAACGCACCTGGGTGATCGCGGCGCCAGGGATAGAAGAGAGCAACGTACGTCGCAGAGACGCTCCGATTGTGGCTCCGAGACCTCGCTCGAGTGGCCCAATCGCAAACTTCTGCGAGTTGTTCTCTTCTTCTCCGATCGCTTCGACCGTCGGACGCTGAATAACCAGCATGTGTTCTCCTCGGAACTTCGAAGTCGACCCCCAGGCGGTTTACCTGGGGTGTTACTTGTGGGTTGATAGCTAACTGAATACGACTATGGGCATATGGCCCGTGTCGACTCTACTTCTACTTGGAGTAGAGCTCGACGATGAGCTGTTCACGTACAGGAACATCGATGTGTTCGCGCAGTGGCAACTGGTGGACGACCGTCGAGAACTGATCCTCGCCTTGGTCGAGCCATGCTGGACGGCTGCGATCGAGAACGTCGATGTTCCACATGAGCGTGACGCCCGTGCGTGACTTTGCACGAACCGAAATGACGTCGCCCTGGCGGACGCGGTAGCTCGGGATGTTGACGCGCTTGCCGTTGACCTCGATGTGTCCGTGGTTCACGAACTGACGAGCCTGCGGGCGGGTAGCGGCCCAACCGGAGCGGTATACGACGTTGTCGAGACGGAGCTCAAGGAAGCGAAGCATGTTCTCACCGGTAACGCCGGTGCGACGGTTTGCTTCGTCGTAGATGTTGCGGAACTGGCGCTCGCCGAGTCCGTAGGTGAAGCGAGCCTTCTGCTTCTCCTGGAGCTGGAGCAAGTACTCAGAGACGTTGCCACGACGGCGGGTGCGGCCGTGATCGCCTGGTGGGTATGGGCGCTTGTCGAGAGCGATGGTCTCGCCCTTGGTGCCCCAAATGTTGGTGCCGAGGCGGCGTGATACACGTGCCTTAGGTCCGGTGTAACGAGACATGAATCAAACCCTCCGGCGCTTGGCTGGACGACAGCCGTTGTGTGGAATTGGAGTTACATCCTTGATTCCAGTGACTTCGATACCGGTGTTGGTGATCGAGCGAATAGCGGTCTCACGACCAGAACCTGGGCCACGGACGACGACGTCGACGCGGCGTACACCGTGCTCCATGGCTCGGCGTGCGGCTTGTTCAGCAGCCATTTGTGCGGCGTATGGGGTGCTCTTGCGTGAGCCCTTGAAGCCGACGTTTCCAGCCGATGCCCAAGAGAGCGTGTTGCCCTCTTGGTCGGTGAAGGTGATGATCGTGTTGTTGAACGAGCTCTTGATGTGAGCAACACCGTGGGTGACGTTCTTTGAGGCTTTGCGCTTCTTGCGCTGTGGAGTTGCCATCAGACAGCCTTCTTCTTTCCAGCAACGGTCTTCTTAGGACCCTTGCGAGTACGAGCGTTGGTGTGGGTGCGCTGGCCACGAACGGGCAAGCCACGACGGTGGCGGAGACCCTGGTATGAACCGATCTCCATCTTGCGCTTGATGTCCTGGCTGACCTGGCGACGAAGGTCGCCTTCTACCTTGACGTTCTCTTCGATGTAGGCACGGATCTGCGCTACTTCGGTGTCGGTGAGGTCACGGACTCGAGTGATTGGGTTAATGCCCAGGGACTCAAGCATGGTCTGGCTGGTGGTGAGACCGATGCCAAAGATGTAGGTGAGGCTGACCTGCACCTGCTTGTCGCGCGGGATATCTACGCCGGAAATACGTGCCATTGGCGCTAGCCCTGCCTCTGCTTGTGTCGGGGATTTGTGCAGATGACCATCACGCGCCCGTGGCGCTTGATAACCCTGCAGTTATCACACATTGTTTTGACGCTTGCTCGAACCTTCACGTTCAGCGTCCTTTCTGTTTGTTCATAGGTGTTCCTCGGGTGTGTCCCGAGGGATTACGTTTTGGGGGTTCGTACTGACTGGTAGCGAGTAGCTGCTACTTGTAGCGGTACGTGATCCGACCTCGTTCGAGGTCGTACGGGGTGAGCTCAACCTGAACTCGATCGCCCGGAAGGATACGGATGTAGTGCATGCGCATCTTGCCGGAGATGTGAGCCAGGACTTTGTGGCCGTTCTCGAGTTCAACGCGGAACATCGCGTTTGGAAGGGGCTCCACTACGGTGCCCTCCATGACGATTGCGTCTTCCTTTTGTTTTGCCAAGGATTGTCCTTCTACGAGCTAAGTGGGCCAACACGCGGACGCGCGTAAGACCAGCGCTTAACGCTAGCGGACGCGTATGAATCAACCAACTGGAAAGCAAGGTTTCTCGCGACACATGACACCCCTCACATCGTTGGAATTTGAACGTTTTGTCGCAGAAACCCTCGACGCGCTTGACGAGGAGCTGGCGCGTTTGATGGAGAATGTGATCGTCGTCGTCGAAGATCGCAATGCTGACGAACCAGATTTGTTAGGTCTCTACGAGGGAATTCCCCTGACTGAGCGTGACTCGTATGGCTTTCTTGACCTGCCAGACAAGGTCACGATCTACCGCCTCGCGCTGTGTGAAATGTGCGCCACGCACGATGAACTTGTCGATGAGATTCGCACCACGGTCATCCACGAGGTCGCCCATCATTTTGGCATCGACGACGAGCGCCTCGAAGAGCTCGGCTGGGACTGACCAGACAAATCGCCACCTTTGTCCCTGCAGCCCAGTGGAACGTGGTACCTATTCGCAAAAAGGTGCCACGTTCCTTTTTCGCGAAAGGAGCCTGGTACGTCGAGCTACATGGCTGATCTAGGGTCGGCGTGTGCAGTACATCTTGTTTCCTGGTCGTCATCAGGTGCTCACCACGTTTCAGGCCGAGTATCTGGCGAAGCTCCGCAGCGGCGAGTGCGTCGATCAGGTCGACGAGCCGATCGCCGCGTTGGCGCATGCGGTCGTCGTCTTTGCGGTGACGTCGTGGGATCGATCAGGCACACGGCGCAATCCGCTGGCAGGTCATCGACGCGAAGCTGCGATCGAGCTGTTCGGTCGCGACACCGGTCTGCCGTTGATGACGATTCCAGTTCCAAACGTGTCTCCTACTCCCCGGTTCGCCGACGTCATCGTCAACGCGGTCGACGTGCACACCGGTGGCCAGGTCGCACTCACCCCGACCAACACGATCGTTGCTAGCTCCACGCCCAGCGTCATCGACATGTTCGTCGACGATGGCTTTCGCATCGCGCCGGTCGAGCTGACATCAGCGCCAGGCGAGCCCGAGACGTTCGCTGCCGATCGTCCGTGGCCGTTGGTCGAAGCCATTGCCGCCTCAGGCTCGACTGCTGACGTCGCCGATCGGCTGCATGACGCATCGATCGAGATCATCGACCGCTACAACTTGGCGCCTCAGATCGCGGAGCTCTTCACCGACCCGCTGCTCGGCGATGAAGGCGACCTCACCGAAACTCGTGACTACGTCATCTACGCCGACAGCTTCGACCGTGGCGCTGATCGCAAGTTCGATCTCGTCAACGAGCTCATCCGCCCGGGCCGGATCGTCGACATCGGATGCGGTACTGGCGCGCTGCTCAAGAAACTGGCCGCCACACCCGAGCTTGCCGAGAGCGACCTCTTCGGCATCGAAGCTGCCCGACCGCTCTTCGAGATTTGCGAACACCGCCGATCGATGGGCTACTTCGAGAACGAGAACACGTTCTTCTACCACCGCAACGTACTGAACAGTCCGGTGCTCGCACCTGCATCGATCGACACCACGATCACGATGGCACTCACGCACGAGGTGCTGTCGTACCTCTCCCCCGAGGCACTGGTCGACATGGCCAGCCGGATCGCAACCCACACCCGACCCGGCGGCGTGTGGATCAACGCCGACGTGTGCGGACCCGACGACCCAGATGTGGTCGTCGAGTTCGACCTCGACACATCCGATGGCACAGCCGACGTTGACGACCGGCCAACGAGCGAGCTTGATGACCCCGCCGCCTACATCGGTGCCCTGTCGACGTGGGCCCGATGGCAGCGCTTCACCAACGACTTCCGTGCGATCGAACGCGAGCCGGTCGAGTGGGAGTTCGTTTCGAGTGGGACAGCGCGAGCGACCCGGCGAGTTCTCTATGAGTTTTTGTCGAAGAAGGACTACCCGGACAACTGGCTGTCAGAAATGCACGAACGTTTCTGTGCGCTCGCGTATGCCGACTGGCTGAACTTGGCCGAAGAGGTCGGCTTCTCGATCGCTCCCGGTTCGCGTTCGTACCAAAACGACTGGATCGTTGAGAACCGGTTCCGACCCGTGTGTGACGTGCGATCGCTCGCCGGCGGGCGGGAAGACTTCGGGGTCACGCATCTGGTGTTGGCAGCGACAGTTGCCTGAAGCCGGTCGGGCATGGGGAGCAGTCCCGATATCGCCGCCAGCATTCGGGTGATAGCAAGGAGGTATGGAAACACCTCAGGACGGGCCGCACAGCACACCTCAGCCGTACAACCCACCGCCTGCGTTCGGACAACAGCCTCAATATCATGCGCCGACGTATCCCGAGCAGAGCGGCTCAACGATGGTGTTAGTGATGGGCATTCTCGGCCTGGTGTTCTGCCAAGTCCTCGCTCCGATCGCATGGGTGATGGGCAACAAAGAGCTCGCCGCGATCGACGCTGGTCGCCGTGACCCGACAAACCGCGAGCATGCGAACATCGGCAAGATCCTCGGCATCATCGGCACGGTGCTAGTGGCACTTGGCATTCTGTTCTTTATCCTATGGATTGCATTCGTGGTTCTTATTGCTGCTGGCGGCGCCGCCAGCGCAATGGCCATTTAGCCAAACGCCTCGGTTCGCCGGGGCACAACCAGGTCGTCGGCGCCTGCTGGGACGGGAAGCAGTCTTTTGAGGCTGCTGCAGTTGCTATGGGGTTCGATTCCTCCCGACGACGCACCTTTGAATGACCATCGTGAACGCTGAGGGGGTGGCCTCATTGTTCGCCTGTCAAGATGTTCTAAACCCATTGCCTCGGTTTGCCGAGACAGAAGATCCGTCGTCGGATTCCTGCTGGGACAGGATGTGGCCTCTAAAGCCGCTGCTTTGCTGAGGGGTTCGATTCCCCCCGACGGCACACCCAGTCGGAGTGCGTATTCGACTTCGGCCCATTGGCCCAAACGGCCTATGGCACACGCGGCGCACCCCGCGCTATTGTCGTCATATGCGTTAGCTACACCGGCCCACTCGGGTCATGACGAATTCTCGAGTCCATGCGATTCATCGTCGACGTCAGCAACGCCTCTTTCAGAACTGCCTCTCACCGATCGGCTTTCCATCGGGATTCACCTAGGGCCCACATCAACGAGCCCGAGGACCCCCTTGTTTGTTTCATCACCGCGCTCGCTCTTGCGAGCAACAACCAAACGAAACAAACAAAGGAAAATTGAAATGAATGACGCAGTACCAACTGCAGAGGCTCGCCAGATCCCTGGCCAGCCAATCCTGATCGAGATTGTGCGCAATGAGATCAAGGTGACTACAGAAGAGACACGTGCGTTTCGACCGCACGTCAAGCGAATGCAACGCGTGTCGGAACCGTCCGCTCCAGCAATGCAATCGCGCCTTGCCCGGAACCGACATCGAGCTAGATGTCGCTACCTCATCTACGGAGCGCTCCGCGGCCGTTCGTGGGGTCAGACCGAGTCCGCACATCCGGAAGGAGATGCGGAGTTCCGTTGGCTCGTGAGGTTAGCGATCGTCGAGTACAAGGCGAAGTGGCCAGGCTTCGCTGACTGGAACGAGGTGTATGCCTTGCTCGGCATACCTGTGAAACACCGCTCGTGACAGAACGGCGCTAGGTGAACAGTGAGGATTGCCTCACTGTTCACTGCCCCCGTTGGCCGAACCATTTTTGTGGCGACTGGCTCCGTGATAGCAAATGTCATGGACCAGACGTTTCTCGATGCCGTTCGCTATCGCTGTATTGGACCCACTCGTGCGGGACGGGTTGTGGCAGTTGCCGCTGACCCCGTCGACCGTTCGACGTTTTACTTCGGCGCCTGCGCCGGTGGTGTCTGGAAGACCCATGACGCGGGCCTGTATTGGGAGTGTGTCACCGACGGATTTCTGAACACTGCCTCTATCGGTGCGCTTGCCGTAGCACCGTCGGACCCAAACGTGATCTACGCCGGCACCGGCGAGGCGACGATCCGTATCGACGTCACCCACGGCGATGGCATGTACCGCTCGACCGACGCTGGCAAGACGTGGTCGCACATCGGCCTGCCCGAGAGCCGCCACATCGGTGAAATCATCATCGATCCGCGCGACCCCGACGTCGTGTACGTCGCAGCGTTGGGACATGCGTCGAAGGACAACCCCGAGCGGGGCGTCTACCGCACCACAAACGGCGGCGCCGACTGGGAGCTCGTCCTGTACGTGAGCGACTCGGCCGGAGCGGTCGACTTGTCGATCGACCCGAACAACCCCCGCACGCTCTTCGCCACGACGTGGAACGGCCGACGCAACTTCTGGTCGATGAACAGCGGCGGCGAGGGTTGTGGGCTGTGGCGTTCGACCGATAGCGGCGACACCTGGGAGAACATCACCGACAAGCCCGGTCTACCAACGGGCATCATCGGCAAGATCGGCGTGTCGATCTCGCCAGCCAAGACCGACCGGGTGTGGGCGATCGTCGAAGCGGCGGGCCGCGACCGTGGCCTCTATCGCTCCGACGATGGCGGAGAGACGTGGGAGAAGACCTCGAGCAAGGCCGAGCTTTGCTGGCGCCCGTGGTACTACATGCACGTCTTCGCGCACCCAACCGATGCCGACACCGTCTACGTCATGAACATGAAGGCGTGGAAGTCGATCGACGGTGGCAAGGAATGGGAAGAGTTCCACACACCCCATGGCGACAACCACGACCTGTGGATCGACCCGACCGACCCCGACCGGATGATCGGTGCTGACGATGGTGGAGCTTGGTGCTCGCTAAACGATGGCGTCACATGGTCGCCGGTGTACAACCAAATGACCGCGCAGTTCTATCACCTTGCCGTTGACGATCAGTTCCCGTATCTCGTGTACGGCACGCAGCAGGACAACTCGTCAATCGCCGTGCCGAGCCGCACCTACACGAGCGCTATTTCGTGGAGCGATTGCTTCGCTGCTGGCACGGCCGAAAGCGGCTACATCGCCCCGAAGCCCGACGACCCCGACATCGTGTTCGTCGGGGCAATCGGCAGCTCGCCGGGCGGCGGTGACTCGCTTCAGAAGTACAACCATCGCACCAAGCAGATCCAGCTGATCAACGTCTGGCCCGAGCGAACGCTCGATGGCAACAGCGCCGAGGTCCGCTTCCAGTGGACCTACCCAATCGTGTTTAGCCCACAAGATCCGGACACGCTGTACGTGGCGGGCAACAAGGTCTTCAAGACAACTGACGAGGGTCAGAGCTGGGAAGCGATCAGCCCTGACCTCACCCATGCCGACCCCGAGACGATGGGTTCATCGGGTCCGCTGACGATGGACACTGCGGGCGCCGAGATGTACGCCACGATCTTCTCGTTGGTCGTGTCGGCGCACAATCAGGGAACCCTCATGTCGGGCTCTGACGATGGCCGGGTCTTTGTCACGACCGACGACGGTGGCGCGTGGACAGAGGTGACCCCACCCGACCTGCCGAAGTTCTCGCAGATCACGATGCTCGAAGAGTCGCCGCACACGGCGGGCACGGTCTACCTGACGGCCGCTCGCCACAAGCATGGCGAGTACCACCCGATCGTGATGAAGACCACCGACATGGGGCAGACCTGGACGAGCATCGCGAACGGCATCCCGGACGGCGAGTTCTGTCGGGTCATCCGTGAGGATCCGAAGCGGCAGGGCCTGTTGTATGTCGGCACCGAGCTCGGTGTGCACGTCTCGTTCGACGATGGTCAGAACTGGCAGCCGCTGCAGGCCAACCTGCCGATCACTCCGATCTACGACCTCGTGGCCAAGCACGACGATCTCGTCATTGCGACGCATGGTCGTTCGTTCTGGATCCTCGACGACCTGACGCAGCTGCATCAGCTGTACGACGGTGCCCCAACGGGTACGCATCTGTTCCAGCCACGTGACACGGTCCGTACTCCCCCGCACATCTTCGCTGGGTTCTGGGGAGGCATGAACGGCAAGAACTATCACGTCACGCTGGGCCAGAACGCAACGTTCTACGTCGACGAGGCCGAGACCGGGCACAAGACCAAGCGCATCATCGATGCCGGCACCGACGTGCCCGAAGGTGTTGTCGTGTCGTACTTCCTCGAAGATGCTCCGGAAGGCGAAGCGGTACTCACGTTCACCGATGCAGCTGGCAACGAGGTCAGCTCGCATTCGAGCATCATCCCCGAGGAGAAGTCCGACCGCGCCGGTCTGTATATCACTGGCGAGAAGGGCATGAACTCGTTCCTCTGGCCGATGCGCCACACGGACGGGCCGAAGATGGTCGACACCGAGTACCACGGCGCGCCAAAGGGCCCGCTTGCGTTGCCGGGCACCTACACCGCCACGCTGTCGATCGGCGATTGGTCGATGAGTCAGAACTTCGACTTGGTCAAGGACCCGCGCGTCGAGGTCACCCAGGACGACCTGGTGGCACAGCACACGTTGCTCACCGATATCCAGGGCACGCTCACCGAGATCGTCGAGGGTGTAAACCTGTGCCGCAAGGTCGACGCCCAGCTTGTGAGCTGGACCGACCGACTCGGTGACAACGCCGAGCTTCTCGCCCAAATCTCGGCCGTGCGCAACACGATGACCAGCATCGAAACGCAGCTGGTCCAGCCCGAGCTCAAGTCGCCGGGCGATTCGCTCAACTATCACGAAAAGGTGTTCGAGATTCTGAGCGATCTGGTGCCTGTCGTGGCGAGCGCCGACTCGGCTCCGACCAAGCAGAGCTTCGACGTGTACACGAAGCTCAAGGCGCAGGCGGCTGACCTTCTTGGTCAGCTCGATGCGGCTCGGGTCGGACCCTTGGCCGAGCTCAATAGTGCGCTGGCGGGCGCAGGCGTCGACATCGTTGGCGGGTAGTTCTTGATGGTCGATATCCTCGCCACTTTTGGCGTGCTGCTGTTGGTGTATTTGTCGTTCGCCGTTTCGGCTTCGGCTGGGCTCGGTGGTTCACTGCTGCTCGTTCCGACGCTGGCGTTGTTTATCGGCACGAAGGAGGGTGTTGCGCTTGCGGCGTTGCTGCTTGCGAGCAACAACGTTCTGAAGATCTACGCCTACCGGCAAACGTTGCCCTTCCGCAAGGCGTCGATGATCATCGTGCTGTTGGTGATTGGCGCGGCCCTTGGGTCAACGCTGTTGGTCAACGCGCCGACGAGCATCGTCACGGCTGGCGTGATCTCGATGTTCGTCGCCACGCTTGTGGCCGAGCGGTTCGATTGGGAGACGGTTCGCACGGGGTTCGCCCCGTTGTTGGCGTTTGTGTCGGGTGCATCGAGTGGATTCTCGGGAACGTCGGGCCCGCTGAAGGGTGTGGCGATCCGCAACCTCGACCTCGACCGCCGGCACTTCGTTGGTGCTGCGTCGCTGGCGAGCCTGGCTGGCGACGTCACCAAGACCGCAATCTTTGCCAAGGGCGAGCTGCTCGGTCAGACGTCGATCCTCATGGCCCTAGCTGCCATCCCGCTCATGGCCCTAGGCACCTGGACGGGCGCCAGGTTCAACGAGAAAAGTACCGAGAAGACATTCGCCATTCTGTTCTGGTCAGTCATGACCGGCTACAGCGTCCGCCTCGGCATCTTCCTCTTCTGAAAGGTACCTGGCACCCTTTTCCCCAAAGGTGCCAGGTTCGATTCATAAAGAGGAACGTGGCACCTTCGTACAAAAAGGTGCCAGGTTCGTTCACAGCTTGGGGCAAACCCCGATCCTGTTCGAACGCTTAGTTGCTAGGTCGAAATCGAATGGCGACTGCTACCGACGCAAGGACGATTGCTGCCAGGGCCAGCAGAAAGTACGGCGGGCCATCGCTCGCTGGCTCTTCAACGCCTGCGCCAGGTATTGGCCGGGCGGCAACCGGCTCATCCGGTCCGAAGTCTTCAACAACGACCTCGACGACCTGATCGGATTCGAGCAATTCGAGCTTGCCAGCGACATCGACCCAGCTCTCGGGGCGAGTCTCGATCGTGAAGACACCCGGAGTGAGTGCACTCGGAATGACGACTTCGACGAAGAACTCGTAGCGATCGTCAGCGTTTCCTTCCGCAACGACGATTTCCTGGCCATCTTGCACGAGGACGATCGTGATGTCGGTCCGGGGATTCCCCAGTGAACCTTCTCCCTCGGGTGGAGGTCCGGTGTCGTAGCAGTTGTCGCCCCAGCCCATGCCGTCGACCTGGACGACGTCGCCAATTGACACCTGGCCGACCGAATACGTAATCGTCGGGCCAACACAGTCGGCACCTGCCGGTCCAGCGGTGAAGAAGATGCCCGCCACTACGAGCGGGAGAAGTACTAGTAGTCGTCGCATAGGTCTATGACGACGATGCCATTCATCTAGTTCCCGAACTTGTTCGACAGGGGTCAGCCCCCTTCGGTCCTTGTAGGGGCCTGGGTGAGTTCAGGGGGTGACGGCTACATGTAGGTAGCTGGGTGTCCACCGGTCGATGCGTGTTGGCGAGCAGAGTGCTCGTTGCACCCAAAGACCCAACGACCGGTGGAGAACATCACAATGCCAGCGAATCCTTTGACGTTGATAGACCGCGCCCAGATTCTTTCGGGGATTCAACGTGCTGAGTCCTGTCGAGAGATCGGAGTGTTGATCGGCCGTTGCCGTTCAACAATCAGTCGAGAGATTGCCCGGAATGGCGGTCGCTCTGGTTATTGCCCGGACGAGGCACATACGCAGGCTGCACGTCGCCGTCGACGACCAAAGCAATTGATGTTGGTCGCAAATCCGGTGTTGGCTGCTGAGGTTCAGTGTCGTCTCGAGGCGAAGGATTCACCAATGCGGATCTCGATCGAGTTGAAAGCCCAAGGCGTCCACATCAGTCACGAAACGATCTATCAGGCGATTCAGAAACCCAAGAGGGCAGGTGGTGGGGGTCTTGAACCCGGTGTGCATCGGTGTTTGCGTCTTGGTCGACGGTTCCGCAAGAAACGGGGCAAGAAGCCAGGCAAATACAATTCGCTTGGGGTGTTCAGATCGATTCATGATCGGCCTGTTGAAGCGTTGGAACGGAACCGGTTCGGCCACTTAGAAGGCGATCTTGTTGTTGGAGCGATGAATCGTTCCGCGTTGATCACGGTGTTTGATCGTGCGTTGCGTTACGTGTGGCTAGGTGATGTGGAATCGAAGTCAGCCGATCATGTGATGGCAGGTTTATGCAAGCTTCTCGATCGGATCCCGCCGGAGTTTCGGTTGTCGTTGGCCTGGGACCAAGGCGCCGAGATAGCTCGCCACCAAGAGATCTCGGAAATTGCAGGGATCGATATTTATGTGGCTGACCCAATGGCGCCATGGCAACGACCAACAAATGAGAACGGCAACGGTCTCGTCCGTCATCATGTCGGCAAGGGCACCGACCTCTCCAAACTCACCCCAAACGATCTACGCCACATCGAATCACGTATCAACACCATCCCCAGGCGCATCTTCAACTGGGAAACAGCCCAAGCCAAATACGATGAACACGTCGCA
>CAKZVC010000041.1 GCA_937922235.1 uncultured Acidimicrobiales bacterium
TGTGTCATATCCGATCCGTGCGCACGGCGCGAGGCCGGTCGACGCGTTACGGAGCTACACTCCAGAGGCCATGGAGGTGTCTGAGTACCTGGTGGGCTCCCCCGCCTTCAAAGCGGGCGATACGGGCGATCCCCGTATGGCGGGTTCGATTCCCGTCCACCTCCGCTGTCTATCCCGCGGTCGCAATCCGTCGGCTAGCGCCTCCTACTCGTCGAGAATGCTGGTGATCATGGCGTCGAACTCGTCGTCGTCGGGTTCACGTTTGTTATCGTCGCTCGCCGCGCTTCTGGCTGCAGCCATCTCGGCTTCCGACTTCTTGCGACGCCGTTCGAACCAGAGGCCGCCGATCAAGATCGATGCCGCAGAGATGACAGCCGCAATGAGCAGTGTCCGGCCCGCCTCTGGTTCGGTGTCGGGACGCTCGGCTTCGACGTCCACGCTGACTTCGGCATCGACATCTTCCGCAGCCTGTTGTTGCTCCGAAGCCGTTGAGGTTGGGGTAGGAGCCGGCGACTCGTCGGTCACCACCGCGTTGTCGGCTGACTCGACGACGAACACGCCGCGGCCAAAGACCGAGGGGTTGGTGAACGATTGATCTTCGGTGTCTGCGGTTGACCAGCTGATCTTCATGTCGCGCTCGACGCCGCTCGTGCCATTGGCTTGGATCTGAAAGCCGAACTCCGGGGTGCTCGCAATATCGACGAGGTCGTCGAGCGCGACGGCGATCTCAAAGCCCCAACCGTCGGCCGTATCAAACACCAACCCCAAGACGTTGAAGGTCTCCGACCCAAGCCCGGTGATCGTGATTGCTTCTGGGTCGGTGTTCCCTCGATCGATTGGCGACACCGTGATCTGCCCGACTCGGTCGCCGTATTCGGTTGCGGCGAGGTCGCCAAAGTTTGCGTACACCTCGACGGAATCTTCTCTCCAGTACTGGCTGCCGTTCTGCCCGGCGACGATCAGGTCGTCCGTGATCGTCGCTGCCACGTATAACGCCTCATCGGTTGCTGCGATCTGCCAACGAAGCTCGCCGCGAGCGGCAAGGTCGTCGGAGGGTTGCGGGCCAGTGTTGGTAATGACCGCCGGAAGTGTGGCCCAATCGCCAAGATCTCCGTCGAGTGAAATCGATCCGGGTTCTACGACCGGAACCACAACCAGTTCGCCGTCGATCGATTCTGGAGCTTGTGCTGCAGCCGCCGAGCTGCCAAGCAAGACCATGGCAGCGAGCGCGAGCAGAAACCGGCGAAGTGGCATAGCCAACGGTACCCGTCAAATCTGCCGCGTTCTCTTCGGGCAACCGACGCGAGTGCCGATGAGCGTTATCGCCGTGTGGGACGACGGCGCTTGTCGGCACGAAAGACAAGACCGAGGTAGATCAGGAGACCGGCAGCGATACCAACAACGGCAAGTAGCCCGCCGGAGAGCGCCTGATCGGGAGCGTCGACGCCGATGCGAATCGAGCCAGTATTGGTGTCGCCGTCGGCCGAGCGAACCGCATAGGCAACTTCGTAGTTGCCCGAGGGAAGATCGCCCACGACAGTGCCAATAAGTGTCGAACCGTCGACTGTCGCCTCTGCAGGAAATGCCGTGCCATCGAGCTTGGTAACGGTGACCTCGGCGCCTTCGCCGATCAGGAGTGAGTCGAACTCGAACTCAACAGTTCGCAAGGTCGCGAGTGATGCGCCGTCAGCGGGAGTAGCCGACAACAACCGCGCCGCAGCCCCAGCCGGTGTACTCAAGGCGAAGAGCATCAATGCAGCGAGCAAGACAAGCGCTAAAACTTTCGCCGGGTAGCTCGAAGCTGCGAAGGTATTGGCTCCGCCAAACTCGAGTTTCTCGCCTGGTGGCTCGAAACATCGCCCGGTAGTCCGAAGCTGCGAAGCCGGTTCGGACGGTGACGGCCTCAAGAAACGCGTAGCGTTTCCGCCAATCGCAGCGCGAGTCGAGGAGCGCCCCGGGTAGCTCGAAGCTGCGAAGCCGGTTCGAGCGGTGACGGCCTCCGGCCAGCCGCCGAGCATCGAGGAGGCGCTAGCCGACGGATTGCGACCGCGGGATAGACAGCGGAGGTGGACGGGAATCGAACCCGCCATACGGGGATCGCCCGTATCACCCGCTTTGAAGGCGGGGGAGCCCACCAGGTACTCAGACACCTCCATGGTCAGCACATGCTATCGACGTATCCGATGCACGCGCCTCAGTTGTCCGACGGATCCCAAGGAACACCTCGTGGCGGCAAGTCGCCCTCGGATGGTTCGGACTGGTTCCGAAGGATGAACATCACTGCGGCTCCGCCAACGACGGCGAACACAACGAAGATGAGGAGCGCATAGAGAGCCATTGCGCCCATAGGTCTGCTTAGACGGCGAGCAGGTCGCGTGCGCCCGTGTCGCTTGACGGATGACGAAGCTTCGACATTGCGCGGGCTTCGATCTGACGAATGCGCTCACGGGTGAGGTTGAAGTGCTCGCCGACCTCTTCGAGGGTGCGAGGCTCGCCACGGTCGAGACCAAATCGGAGCTTCAGGATCTCGCGCTCACGCTCGTCGAGCGGTGAGAGGAGGCGGCTGATCTCGTCGGGAAGCAGCGCAGTTGCGGCAACTTCGAACGGTGAGTCTGCACCACGATCTTCAACTACATCGCCAAGCTCGGCGTCGCCGTCTTCACGAAGTGGCTCGGAGAGCGACAGTGGTTCAGCAGCAAAGCGAAGGGCTTCGGTGACCTTGTCTTCAGGAAGCTCAACCTCGGCTGAGAGCTCGGAGAGCGTGGCCGGGCGGCCAAGCTTGAGCTCTAGGCGAGAACGCGCCTTCTGCAGTCGGGTGAGGGTGTCACCAGCGTGAACTGGGAGACGAATGGTGCGGCCGGTGTTTGCGATACCGCGGGTGATGGCCTGACGAATCCACCAAGTGGCGTACGTCGAGAACTTGAAGCCCTTGCGCCAGTCGAACTTCTCGACGGCGTGCATGAGGCCGAGGTTGCCCTCTTGGATCAAGTCGAGCAGTGGCAAGCCTGATGCCTGGTACTTCTTGGCGATCGATACGACAAGACGAAGGTTCGATTGCACGAAGGTGCGCTCTGCTTCTTCACCGCGACGCAGGTCCCGGTTCAGTTCACGACGCTTGGCTGCAGTAAGGTCACCACCAGAATCGATAGCCTCACGGGCTTCGGCGCCCTTTTCGATGGCTTGCGCCAGGCGAACCTCATCGTCCTTTGTCAGGAGTGGGTATTGGCCAATGTCCGTGAGATACAGGCGGACAAGATCTTCTTCGTCCCGCTCGACACGCTCTTTCGCCACGAGGTTCCTCTTCTGAAAGTTACTAGTGATGGGTTGCGCCATCACTGGGTTGACTACGGCTCCCCAAATTGGGGTGATGCAGTTTGTTTCGACGTTTTTACGGTCGACCTGAAGGGAAACCCTACCGACCGATCTGGCACCCGCAACCGCGCGAGTGGCGGAAAATGTGCCGAAAGTAACAGTTAGGCGCCCGTACAACCGTCGACAGTGATCTCAATCCACGACGTTCCAATGGCTGGATTCGTAGAATTTAGTGCATATTGAGCCCTCCAGTTTCCGCAAACCGTCGCCGTTCCCGACAGCGTTCCGTCGGAGTTGAGGGCGAATCCTGGAGCGAGCTCACCGAGTCCAGTGAGCTCAACCGACTCGAACGCTCCGCCAATCTTGTCGTTGGCAGCGATGTTGATCGAGAACGAATCGTCGGGCCGGAGACTGAAGCGGTCGTAGACAGCTTTGGGAAGCTCAACAAATTCGACTGGCGATGCAAGCGAGACCTCGTGGGCGGCGTCAACACTGTCGTCGGCCTCGTCCTGTTCAGGGTCATCGGTGAGTGCAAGGTTGTCTGGACCACGTTCGACGACCTGCAAGATCACCGTCTCTACTGGTTCTTCCTCACCCTGGACGAGCGAGGTTGGCGGTGCTGACGAGGTGCTCGTTTCGGGGGCTTGCGTCGTTGGTGCTGCAGCCGTTGTTGGAACAGCCGTGGTTGGGGCGGCAGTCGTTGGAACAGCCGTGGTTGGAGCGACTGTCGTTGGAGCGATTGTCGCATCCACAACGATGGCGTCGACGAGCTCAGGATCTGACGTGAGCGACTCCCCTGCCACAAGCGGTTGCACGTTCTCGGTCGCATCAGCGAGATCGCCAACGGCGGCGGTCGCCAGGTTGGCAGGAGGTTCGGCACTGGTCTCCAAGATCACGCCGATAACCCCTCCGAGCATCACAATGCCGACGAACGCGGCGAGGCTCGTAGCCAAAAGTCGTGCCCCGCTTGGTCCAGACTGTTCGGTGGTTGAGTCGGACGCAGCAGCCTTTTCCGTCGGCGGTGCACCTTGGGCCGGTGACGCTTTTGGGGCCTCAGTCTTCGGTGCTCGGGAAGTAGGAGCATCAGTCGCTCGTGCTTTCGACGCCGTTTGCTCACCGACCGGTGGAGATGGTTCGGTCGGAGGCAGGTGTGGGTCAGGGGTCTCTGCTGGCGCGTCCATGTTGGGTACTACGAACCAGAGAGCATTCCCAGATGCACGTTCTCCTCAAGCCGACCAACTGGTGTGCCGATGGGCTGCGCCCTATCGGAAGCCGTTGGTAATTGGCAAGCGCCGATCGCGACCGAAGCCCTTCTTGGTGACACGGGCACCGAGCGGTGTTTGACGGCGCTTGAACTCGCTGATGTCGACAAGGCGACAAATGCGCTTGACGGTCTCTTCATCGAAGCCCATGTCGATGAGCTCGGCAACCGTACGATCGCCTTCGATGTACGCCTCGAGCAGCGGGTCGAGCTCCTCATATGGAGGCAGGCTTTGATCGTCGCGCTGATCGGGCCGAAGCTCGGCCGATGGAGGTTTGGTGATGACCGAGTCGGGGATGATCTCTCGACCAGCCCGCTCGTTGAAGCGACGCGACAGCGCATAGACGTCGAGCTTGTAGACATCTTTGATCACCGCATACGCACCGGCGGTGTCGCCGTAGAGCGTCGAGTAGCCAACAGCCGCTTCGCTCTTGTTTCCGGTCGTAAGTACGAGCCAGCCGAACTTGTTGGTGAGGCCCATGAGAATGACGCCACGGATGCGCGATTGCAGGTTCTCTTCGGTCAGGCCTTCTTCACGCCCGGCGAAAGAGTCGGCGAACATTTCGAGGAAAGCAGCATGGCCGGGCTCGATGGGAATCGTCCGATGCGACACACCGAGGCGTTCAGCAAACTCTTCGGCGTCGGTAACCGAGTGGTCGCTCGAGTAACGACTTGGCATGAGTACGCAGTGCACGTTCTCGGGGCCGAGTGCGTCGGCAGCGATAGCGGCGGTGAGCGTCGAGTCGATGCCACCCGAAAGCCCAAGGCAGATGTCTTGGAAACCGTTCTTGCGGACGTAGTCGCGTGTTGCCAGCACGAGTGCCTCGTGCAGCTCGTCGAGCTCGTTCAACAGCGGGGCGATTCGGGGTGACGATGCTTCGCGATCGCGCCCGGTCGAATCCGAAATGTGCACGACGGGGAACGTGGCCTCGGCCGGCACCTTGCTCTCGATCGCCGGAACGTCAACCACGAGCAGCTCTTCAACACAATGACCCGCCCGGGCCATGAGGTTGCCGTCGGCGTCGAGCACAAACGATGATCCGTCGAAGACGAGCTCGTCCTGGCCTCCGACCTGGTTGCCGTAGACGAAGGGAACGCCGCCAGCTTCGGCGACACGATCAGCCATGACTTCTTGGCGACGTTCGGTCTTTCGCCGGTAGTAGGGCGAGGCGTTCATGTTGACGATGATCTGCGCGCCGCCAGCGGCGAGCTGCGGAATTGGGCCGCCGGCAATCCAGCTGTCTTCGCAGATCGATAGGCCCAGGCGAATGCCGGCGACCTCGTGAAGTTGCATTGGCTCGGTGCCCGACAGGAACACACGCTCCTCGTCGAAGACGCCGTAGTTCGGGAGGGCCCGCTTGTGGTACGTCGCCTTTACTTCGCCGCCGGCAACGACGGCGAGCGCGTTGTAGCTCTGGCCGTGGCCCTCGCCGTCAGCGAAACCGATCACCGCAGCGCAGTGGCCGGTAATATCGGCGGCCACCTCATGGAGGACGCGAATGTTCTCGGCGATGAAGTTCGGCTTCAGCAGCAGGTCTTCGGGTGGATAGCCCGTGATCGTGAGTTCGGGAAACAGCGCCAGGTCGGCACCCTCACGCTCGGCCTCGCGCATCCACTTCCGGATGAGGTCGGCGTTGCCCTGAAGGTCGCCGACCTTGGTGTTGATCTGACAGATAGCGACACGTAGTACAGCCACATGTCGAGACTACGAGCCCAGCTGTTCGATACCCCGGAATCACCCGGCGAATTGCGGTGACTCAGGCCACCGATTGCCGGGCGTCTTCGACGACGGCGACACGGTGCATCACTCGGCGGTGCGGAAGGTAGTCGACAACGGCGTAGTGCTGGGTTCCACGGTTGTCCCAAATGGCCAACGTGTTCGGCTTCCAGCGAAGACGAACATGATGCTCGGGACGGTTGATCCGGTCGAAGAGCTCGGTGAGCAGACGTCCAGCTTCTGGAGCGGACAGTCCGATGATGAACCGGGTGAAGCTCTCGCTCACGTTGAGGTATGGGCGGCCCGTCACTGGGTGGTGCGACACCATGGGATGCACTGCCGTTCCTGCGTTGGTGTAGGCGTCCATCACACCTTCGTTGCCCGAGGCCCGGTAAGCCGGAGTGCGGAAGGCGCCCATGTCGTGCACCGCTTCGAGCTCCGCAATGTCGTCTTTCATGCCCGGGGGCAGTGAGTCGTAGACGGAGTACATGCTGGCCCACAACGTGTCGCCACCAGCAGGAGGAATGACCACACCTTTCAAGATAGAAGCGAACGGCGGGGTGGCCCGATAGGTCATATCGCTATGCCATTCGGCAGCATCGGGGAGGTCGTCGTCTTTCCATTCGATGATGACCACGTCGTCGCTGTCGGGATGTGTGACGTAGCTGTGATGGCGGGCGCCGAGTGTTCCCAGCTCGCGTCCGAGCTCGACCATGCGGACGGGCGACAGGTCGAAGTCACGAAGGAAGATCACCTGATGCTCCATGAGCAAGCTGTGTAGCTCATCGGCAACGTCGCTGGTGATAGGTGCTGTCGGGTCGAGCCCAAAGAGCTCGGCGCCGAGTGCGGGAGAGAGTCGATCGACGGTCAGTGCCATGGACAGAGAATAGACCGTCGTTCAGAAAAACTGAACACTCGTTCAGTCGCGCTGTGTGTCAGCCGGATCGTCACACTGCGCGCAGCAGCGCCGTCGTCGCTGCGGCACCCAGCACGACGACGATGAACGGTGCTCGGCGCCACACGAGCAGCCCCGCAACAGCGACGCCAGCCAACCGCTCATCGAGCACCAGCGTCTTACCGTTCGCGACGGTCAGCTGCACGATGACCGCCATGACAACGGCCGCAGGGATCAGGCTGGCGGCACGGGCGAGTGCTGGCCGACGCTCGAGAAGCGGGCCGACAAGGAAGCCTCCGGCCAGCCGCTGACCCCACACGCCGATGGTGAGAGCGATGATCGCAAGAACGGTCATGACGCCTCCTCCGACGATGTCGACTCGTTCGACAGCAGGATCGCGATCGCGACCCCACCAAGGCTCAAGATGATCGGCAAGCCCGCAGGCACGAAGGGCAACAGCACGACACACAGCAGGCCGCCAGCGATTCCCGCAGTGCGGCCGTCGCGGGTGCGCAGCAGGTTTCCGATGATGGCGAGAAGCGCTGCGGGGAAGACAGCATCAAGCCCGAGGCGCTGGGTATCGCCAAGCACATCGCCCAAGAACGTACCGACAGCGATACCGATGAACCAACCGACGTACATTCCTGCCGTGGTGCGCCAGAACTCGCGCTCGACGCCCTCAGGTGTTGGTTGCTGGACGGCAATGGCCACGTTCGGGTCGAACGCGTTGAGCGATGCAGCGACTCGCCGAAGTGTCCCCGTCGGAAGCCGTGGTGTCAGGCTGACCGCAAGAATGCCGAACCGGGTGGCCACGATGATCCCAGCGATGATCGCCGCCCACTCTCCCCCGCCAGCTTCCTTCACCGCGAGGTAGGCGAATTGCGACGTTGCCGAGAAGATCACCGACGACGCAACGAATGCACGAATCGCAGACGTGCCGTTGTCGATGAGCACCACCTGAAGGGTCACGCCAAGCGAGAAGAACGTGATCGCCATCGTCGCAAAGTCGGCGAGCGAAAGCCGCGGTGCAGGAGAAGCGGCAACTGGCTCGGCGGACATTCGCCAACACTAGGTCTCCGAATCAAACGCACCCGAACTGACGCGTCGCCTGCCAAAACGAGAAACGGCCGCCGCCCAGTAAGCCAACGCACGTCTGCGTCCACTCACTGGGACGGCGAACCGTCAACCGATTGTTCCGTCAGTCAACCAACTGCGGTGATCGTGCCAGCACCGATGGTGCGGTTGCCTTCGCGAATAGCGAAGTCCAAACCAACATCGATAGCGACGGGTCGTTGCAGCGCGACGTGCACTTCGCAGTGCGAGCCTGGCTGAACCACCGCGTCGTCGACGACAGTGATCACACCGGTGACGCCTGCGGTCAGGAAGAAGAACTGTGGCGCGTAGCCGCTGTTGAACGGCTTGTTGCGGCCACCCTCTTCTGCACTGAGCACGTAGACGTTGGCGCTGATCTGCTGACGAGGCTCGATCGAACCAGGAGCACACATGACCATGCCTCGCTCCACGGCGTCACGATCGACACCCCGGAGCAACATGCCCACGTTGTCTCCAGCTTCAGCTTCGGTCATCGTCCGTCGGAACGACTCGATGCCCGTCACTACTGCTTCGATTGGCTCACGAAGACCAACCACCTCGACCGTCTCGCCAACAGCGATCCGGCCACGGCTGATCATTCCGGTCACCACCGTGCCTCGACCGGTAATCGACTGAACGCCTTCAACCGCGAGGAGGAAGGGGTCGTCGATCGAACGGTCAGGAACAGGGATGGTCGCGTCGACAGCGTCGAGCAGGGCCATGATCGAGGCCTCCCACGCCGGGTCGCCCTCAAGGGCACCCAACGCAGACACCGCAACCATCGGCACCAGCTCGTTGTCGTATCCGTACGCCTCGAGCATCTCGCGAAGCTCGAGCTCAACAAGTTCGATCAGTTCCGGATCGGCCTGATCGGTCTTGTTGATCGCCACAACCAAGTGCTCCACACCAACCTGACGGGCCAGGATGATGTGCTCACGAGTTTGCGGAGCCGGACCATCGGCACCCGACACCACCAAGATGGCGCCGTCGACCTGCGCGGCACCCGTGATCATGTTCTTCACGAAGTCGGCGTGGCCGGGCATGTCGATGTGGGAGTAGTGCCGTGTCTCGGTTTCGTACTCGACGTGGCTGATGTTGATCGTGATCCCGCGGGCCTGCTCTTCAGGCGCCTTGTCGATCTGATCGAACTCCGTCCACGAGTCGCTGCCTGCCTGCTTGGCCAGCACCTTGGTGATGGCGGCGGTCAGCGAGGTCTTGCCGTGATCGACGTGACCCATCGTTCCAATGTTGACGTTCGGCTTGGTCCGAATGAATGTCTGCTTTGCCATGACTCTCTCCTTTCGACGCGCGTCCACACGGTGTGAACGCGTTGCATGGCTGAAGTGCAGGCGTGCGAACGCGCTACTGCACTTCGTGTCGGAACCCTTCGCACCCATTGGGGTACGCATCGATCACTCGTTTGTCGGGACCCTTTCCTAGGGCTCCGACGAAGCAGGAAAGGGTCAGGCTCGAACGCCTGAGAGCGCGACAAATGAGGCGTCTGAGAAGACACTCAATTCGAAGATGCAAAAGTCGCGCATGCCTGCAGTGTGGTTCATCAACCGGCGTTGGTCAACGAGATGTTTGCCACAGCTCGACCTAGCAGCTGCTATCGAAGTAGCTCGAGACAGCCGCACCCGCAGAACGGACTGCTTCGTCTCCGAAGTACTTGGGATCGAGCGGGTTCGCGACCTCGATATCCCAACCAGCAGCCTCAAGAGCGGCGTTGAACGAGATGTAGGTCTGCTGCAACGTCGTGAAGTCAGCAGCTATGTCTGCTGGGGGCTCAATCGCTTCGTAGAGCGCCGTTTGCTCGAGCGTGAACTCGGCCACTTTGTCAGTCTTGCTTCGATCCTCTGGCGGGAAGTTGAGAGATAGCTGCCTCAGAGCACCGAACCCCTCACAGAAGTCGCTGCTTCGAACAACCTCGGGTGCAGTGGTTGTGGTGGTCTCCGCCACGGTCGTCGTTGTTTCGGCTTCGGTCGTTGTGGCGTCAGCCTCGGTTGTGGTCGTCTCGGCAGGTGCAGTCGTCGTGGTCTCAGCCTCGACTTCTTCGATTGCCGAACTGCCGGCGGAGTCCGCGGACTCGGCTTCGACAGCTGAATCTGTGGCTGGCGCAACCTGGTCGGAAACCGTGGGTGAGCTGCCGCCCCCACAAGCACCGAGTGCCAATGCCAGTACGCACATCATGATGAATCGCCGCATATCTCTTCCGATCGCTGGTAACCGCTAGGAGAACTATCGGCGCACGAATGCTGGCCCTGAGTTGCCCAGCACACACGTTGTGAATCACTTCCCAAGGCGTCACTCTTGCTGGGTGACTGTGACCGCCCCGAAGACTGCGTACCCAACTATTGCGTTGGCAGCCGTCAATCTGGCGGTTTACATCGAGACCACCGTCGTCGGCCTCAGCGGGGCGGTTCCGTGGTGGGTAGCGACGGGGTGCAACACCTTGTGGGCCTACGTGGCCTACACGCCATTGCACGAGTCGGTGCATCGCAACGTCGACCGCAATCGCCCATGGGTCAACACGATGGTTGGCATGTTCGGGGCCATCCCGCTGTTCCACAATGTCGAGCTGCACAAGCTGACACACCTCGGTCATCACGCCCACCTGAACAACCCCGAGAAAGACACCGACCACTGGGTGGCTGGGTCGAATCCAATCTCGGTGCTGGCGCGCTGCGCAACCCTGTTCGCCGTCCACTATGTGCAAGGCATTCGTCTTGCACGAAACTCATCGACGTCTGCCGCTCGTCTTCGCCGCGCCGCATGGCAGAACTCGCTGACGATCCTGCCGATTCTGCTCACCGGCTTCTTCATCTCCTGGCCGCTGGCGATAGCCGTGCAGGTTGTCCCCGGACTATTGGCTGCGACAATCCTTGGCCTGACGTTCGACTGGCTTCCACATCATCCGCACGACAGCTCCGACGCCCGTGCGGGCACCCGCATCATCGAAGCGCCCGGCATCTGGAACACGGTGCTCACCTACGTCTATCTCTGGCAGAACTACCACCAGGCCCACCACGTGCGGCCGACGATTCCGTTCTACCTCTACCGCCAGCAACACGAGCTCGATCAGTCGCAGCGATAGGTATCGGATCTCACAACTTCGGCGAGGACTCCACCTTCAATAGTCCTATCGCCAACGAATCTGAACGACGGCGAGTACGGGTCTTCTGGAATCACAGCAATGACACAGCTCGACGAGGCTTGGTATCGATCATCGATAGCGAGTTCGACGCCAAGTACTTTTTCGAATTCGCTGGAAGTCAGGCCTTGGACAGTGGAGTCGTTCAGGAAGAGCTCCAACTCGAGTTGTGCAATGAAGCTCACTGCTCTGGGCATCACGTAGAACGTGATGCTCCCGAACGGCTCGATATCGACCTCGTGTTTCCCCGCGGGCATCGAGTCGCCAAGTGGCCCAAGGGTAGAGATCGTGGCTGGAGCGAGAGTTCGTTGTGTCCCTCCCCAATCGATCGTCGCAGTCTGGGATCCCTTGTTCACGACATTCAGCGCATGCTCCGCACCGACCACCATGCACAACGGCTGTGTCATGAACTCGGAGATCGTGATCCATGCCCCGTTACCCAGGACATCACAGTCCTGTCCAGCTGCTTCCACCGAGAGTTCGGCCGTCCAATCGTCGGCTTCGGTTGGGAGCAGCGCTCGTACTTCGGCAGCCGACCTTGTGAGCTTCTCTAGCGTTGCACTGCGGCCTGTCTCTCCCTCGGTCGGGTTCGCAATGATCGATATCCGTCGAAAGTTCCACGCCTCGCAGACGTCGTGGGCGAACCCATGGGGCGCTTCGTAGATGTACGCGTACTCAGGAGAAAAGGTTCGAGTGATCGTTCCCCCTGAGCGTTCGATGCAGTCGACGAACCGGCGAAACGCTTGTTCAAGCTCTTCCTCGGTCACTCCATCTCGGAGTGCATCCGTTTGTTCGGGCGAGATTGGCCCATCTCGCCCTGTTGACGAACCTGTCAGCGCAGCTTCCACACGCTCGTTGATCGTGTTTGCGCAGAGAGTGACACGGGGATCGAACTCGTCTCGCCCGCCAACAAGGACTTCACCATCGGAGCCAAGACTGATCTCCAGTCCCGCCTGCTCCGGAGTCTCGAGCACCTCGAGACATTCATCAAACTCTTCGGACGACGAGCTGGACTCGATTGGTTCATCATCGGCGACGGCATCGGAAAAGTCGGAAACCCACAGCGATGAGTCTTGTTCGTTGTCCTCAAGGGCAGCCGACAGCTGACTTCCGAGAACGAAGAGTTGATTGTTCAGGATGAACATGTCGGTCATTGTCCCCGATGGAAGCTCACCCAACTCACGAACATCACCGCTGTTTCCATCGATGTCGATAAGGGCCACGCCAGTCTCCGGCTCCCCCACCCACTCGATGGCTACGAGTACACCATCGGCGTGGGCTTCAAGCACGGGAGTGAGCCCGAACGAATTCTCCGTGAAGACACGATCGATGATGTTCCAGTCGGCCCCGTCATTCGAGTGCCACACGAGTGCACTCGATGTGTTGGGCGAACCCTCCTCGACCGTTTCGACAAGTTGTCCGTCGATGACCTGGAATTCTTCGCCAGTGGTTGTACTTGCTGCAACAAACCCCGCATCACTTGCTGCGACACGCAGGTGAGCGCCATCGGCGAGCCCCAATGCGTCGTTCGAAAGAATGAGAAGCTCGTCACCGACCGAACCATCCACCGCGATTGAACCGCCAGAACCCTCAGCCAGCACATTCCATGAGGCCCCATCGGTAGAGCTGAGCACCTGTGTCAGTCCAGGAAACTCGGAGACATCAGTGAGCGTGACGACAGCATCTCGACCGTGTGCAATCGCCGACTCAAGCTGCGTCATTTCATCATCAATCACCGGCAACTCGATCGGCGACCACGTCTCGCCATCTGTAGTTCGGTACCCAACAGGAACAACCCCATCTCGGAACTCGCTACCGAAAACCCAGAGAGCACCATCGCTTGTCGACACAATGTGGGAGAACGAGACCCCCGACGGAACGATTCTTCCCGCAGGGTCATCAAGCGATCCGAAGTCGTGATCGATAACCTCCCAGTTCTTGCCGTCGGTCGATCGCCAGATGGCGCCACGCTTTCTGGCTTGGGCGACGTTGTCCTCGAAAACGATCCGCCACTCGAAACCAACCGCCCAGGCGCTGCCATCGATCTGTGTCGCACCAGCGACCATCACGGCGTTGGCCGGGTCACGGGGTGGGAATGGTTCGACGATCTTCTCCCACGTTGCCTCGGCAAGATTCGCGGGGAGTTTTGGGAGTGCCCTGGCCTCAGGGTCAGCGAGAAGCGTCGACGCCGAATCGTCCCGCAGGGCCGCAGCGATCAGACCGGCGAGGGCGATCACTACGACGAGCGCAGCGGCAGCGAGCGCTGGTCGCCAATCGCCACCCGGCCGATGCGTAGCTGCATCGAGCAGCTCAACTTCAGGAACACGAACAACAGCGTCATGGCCGAGATCATCCTCGCTATGCCACTCAGGTTCGCGACCGAGCACTTCGGAGATATCGACAGGGTCTGCGATCGAGTCGATGTGACTTCGCAGTCGGGTCTCAAGCATTGCGGCCAACCTCCAAGTTCTCGCGCAAACGTTTCATGCCGCGTTCGACATGGTTCTGGACCGAACTTCGTGCGCAGCCGAGCAGTTCGGCAGTCTCCCGATGCGTAAGTCCAAACCCTTCGACAAGCACGACCGCTTGTCGTTGGCGAGGACTCAAAACAGCGAGCGCGTCCTCGAGTCCATGATCCCGGTAGTGATCCTCACTAGTTGCTGAGCCAACGAGCGGCGCTGGCCGCTGTCGAGACTGCTGCCGGCTCGCCCAGCGCTCGGCCGTGCGGTAGACGTACCCCGCACGGTTCTCCATCATGGAAACGCGATCCCATAAGCGCCAGGCCACGGCGAACCCCTCAGCGGTCGCGTCACGGCCGACCTCGGGTCCGAATCGACTCACAAGAGCTCGGCGAACGAGCGGTTCGGCGTCAACGAAGAACGCTTCGAACGCCTCCGCTGCAGTCATCGATACGCCTCTCACACCCTTCTAAGGCACAGCTGTGATCCGCTGCACCACAAGCATTGTCACAAATCTTCAGGTCCGCTGCCTGTGTCGAGGAGTGAGACCTCCTCCAGAGCGAGCAGCTACCGACGCCAGGGAAGCCGGGGTTGCCGCATGAATCCGACCTGGCCGAGCGATTCACCGTTGGGACCAAAGGCTGACATCGTCGGTGGTCGCTTGGGGTTGTAAATCACGATGGCATAGCCATGACTGGCGACCGGGCGCGGCTCCCGGTCGGAGAATCGAAGCTCAGCGACCCCGACACCTAACTGCATTCGAAAGCTCACTGGACCGCTGCCGTAGCTTGCGCCGTCGTAACGCGCGAAATCGCACGGCTCGGCGAAGTCGGGAAAGTGTCGCCATGAGCCGATCATCTCGTTGTGTACCACGAGCTCGTCGATTGTTGGGCGACTAGCGAGGTCGGCGCCCGGTGACGCTCCACCTCCCCCAGTCGACCTCCAGACGCCATTCGACCGCACGAAGTTATAGCTCTCGTCGACCGGCTCACCACTGTGCCCTCGTCGCACGAACCAAGTCGTTGCGTGATCGCCAAAGATCTCGAAGTCGAGCAGAACATGCCTATTGCGTCGCGTGAGCTTCTGCGGTTGGTCGGGAACCACCCCGGTGTTCAAAATCCCGAGCGCCACTTCGTGAAGCGGCGGCGACTCGTTCACATTCATCCCAGTTCACCTCCACCCGTTAGTCGTTCATCCTCGCGCAACCGAACCTTGGTCAGTGCTCGCCGATCAACCTACGCTGCGAGCATGGCAACTAATCGAGACGTCTTCGCGATGCTGTCCGAGCTCATCACCCTCACCACGCTTGAGGAAGAGAGCCCGCAGTCGTTCAAGGTTCGGGCGTATGAGAACGCGAAGCTTGGGCTTGAAGCCCACGGTGAAGATGTCACCGGGCTGACCGTCACCGAGCTCACCAAGATCAAAGGTGTCGGCAAAGCGACGGCAAGCAAGATCCGCGAGCTCGTCGACGGTGGCACGGTGGAGAAGGTCGAGAAGCTTCGGGCGAAGTACCCGCCGGAATTCGTCGAGCTCAGCCGAATCCCTGGCATCGGGCCAAAGACGTTGAAGTTGATCCGTTCCGAGCTCGGGGTTGAGAACGTCGAGCAGCTCCGCCAAGCGATCACCGATGAGAAGCTTCGCGACCTGCCCGGGCTGGGCGAGACAAGCGAGGCAAAGATCGCCAAAGCCATCGATCGTTTGGGCCTCACCGGCAAGGACCGTCGCACACCAATTGCCGATGCGATGCCACTCGCCGAACGTCTCGTGGCCGACTTCGCTGCGATCAAGGGTGTGGTTGACGTCATCTACTGCGGAAGCTTGCGCCGCATGTCGGAGACCATTGGCGACATCGACATCACCGTTGCGTCAAAGAAGCCAGCAGCAGTGATGAAGGCAGCGGTCGATCACACCGAGTGCGTCGACGTCGTGGTCAACGGCGAAACGAAGACTTCGTTTCTGACGAGAGAGGGTCTGCAGATCGACGTTCGGGTCGTCGAGCCCGACCAGTTCGGTGCCGCCACGATGTACTTCACCGGCTCGAAGGCCCACAACATTGCTCTGCGACAGCGAGCGCTCGACCGCAACATGCTGCTCAACGAGTACGGCCTCATCGACATCAGTGACGAGACACTCGAAGGCGACGACCGGCCGGTCGTTGCCAGCAAGACCGAAGCCGAGATCTATGCAGCGCTCGATATGGCATATGTCGAGCCCCCACTCCGGGAAGGCCAAGGCGAGGTTGAAGCCGCGGTCGTCACGGGCGCAGCCGCTACGGGCAAGAAGAAGCCAGCAAAGAAAGCACCAGCAAAGAAGGCGTCGGCCAAGAAGGCGTCGGCCAAGAAGAAGTCGAAGTCGAGCGAGGAAGAGGTCGAGCCAACGGGTCTGCCTGAGCTCATCCAGCGCGAGCACATCCACGCCGACCTCCACTACCACACCGCCCGTTCGGGCGACGGTCGATCGTCGGTAGAAGACATGGTCAAGGTTGCTGCAGAGACCGGATACGACTTCCTGGCGATCACCGACCACGGTGTCGACCTCGCCATCAACGGCTCGACAGCCGAAGAGATGCTCGAGCACCGCGATCACATTGCGCGGGTGCAGGAGGAGTATCCGGATGTTCTGCTGATGTGGGGGTGCGAGCTCAACATCGACGGCAAAGGTGGACTCGACTACGACGATGACTTCCGCGCACTCTTCGACTACACCGTTGCGTCGGTGCACTCACACTACGACCAGAAGCCGACCGCACAGACCGATCGATTGATCGCCGCGATCTCCGATCCGACTGTCAACTCGATCGGCCACCTCAGCGGCCGGTATATTGGGCGTCGACCCGGCATCGAGTTTGACGTGGATGCTGTGCTCGACGCACTGCTGCACTTCGATGTTGCGCTTGAGGTCAACGGGGCGCTGCAACGCCTCGATGCTGCTTCGGATGTGGTTCGCCGTGCGGTCGATCGTGAAGTGAAGCTAGTGATCAACACGGACAGCCATCACACGTCCGAGCTCGGACGAATGGAGTACGGCGTGCGCACCGCGCAGCGTGGGTGGGCGCCCAAGGACCTCGTTGTGAACTCGTGGGATCGCGACCGGTTCCTTGCGTGGGTGGCCGAGCGCCCGAGCCGAACCTGAGTTTCTAGAATCCGGTGTCAGCAATAAGGTCAGCGTCGATCCACGAGCGGTCGCCCGTTGGCAACTCAACCAGTGCCTTGACCTTGCCGTTTGACAGCTTGCGCGTCCTTCCGTAGCTCCAAATCACCGCGTTGTGGCGAAGCTTGAATACGCCGGCGTCTGCACCCACGTCGATCGAGCGGCTTCGTGGCGCGTTCGTCACCGAGACGAGGTACTCCTTGCGCACGAACATCCAACGAAGCACACCGAACACGAGTGGAGCGAACGCAAGAGTTGACAGCTGAACCGAAGTCAGTCGGACCTGGAGGAGACCGACGAACAGAGCCGAGAATCGTTCGACGAGCTCGGCCGGGGTCTCGATGCCTGGAGCGTCGGTGATGTTGGTGCTCTGACTGGCCGGAGACAACACATTGACGCTGAATACCTGGACATCCGCCGTGGCTTCAGCGCCAGAGTCATCGGTCACGGTGTAAGAGAAGGCAAGGGTGCCAGCGAAGCTCGGCGGCACAGACACCACAACCTCGTTACCGTCGATCTCGACTGATCCGACGCTTGGTTGCGAGACCGAAACAATTCGAGCGTTGTCGCCGATCGTGTCGTTCCCCAGGACATCGAAGCGAACGGTGTTTTCGGCCGCGCCAAAGGAGTCGTCCATGGCGTCAATCTCCGCGAAGGCGAGTTGCGGTGGCACTGAACTTGGGGTGGCAACCGGCTCGCTGATCGTTGGCGAGGTAGAGGCAGCTGGGAGCGCGGTCGTCGAAGTAGTTGATGTGCTTGTGGTCGTAGTCGAGGTCGTGGTTGTTGTGCTCGTGGACGATGTGGCTTGTGTCGTAGGCGCAGTGGCTTGTGTCGTCGGAGGTGGTTGCGTCGTTGGAGGAGCCGTTGTTGGCGGAACCGTGGTCGGTGGCGGCGTCACCGGAGCCACCGTCCATACGAACGTGGTTGTGTCCGTTCCGCCATTCGCATCGGATGCAGTCACGACGACCATGGCCGACTCAGCACTCGTCGGCGAGCCAGTCATCGACCCGGTGGACGGGTCAAATGTGATTCCGTTCGGCAAGCCAGTGACCTGCCACGTGACGGCGTCTCCGTCAGCGTCAGCAGCGACCGGCGACAGGGTCACGACATCACCAACAACGTTCGATCGAGGGGGCAACTGCGTCACGACGGGAGCACGGTTGGTGTTGAAGATAATCAGGGTGGCCGCGGTCGAGTCTTGGGAGGAGCCATCGTCGACGGCGATCAATGCCGTGTACGAACCAGCGCTCGCATAGTCAGCAACACCACTGATTCGGCCGGTCGCCGGGTTGATTGTCATGCCTGGTGGAAGCCCCGTTGCGGACCAGGTAAGCGTGTCCCCGTCGGGATCAGTTGCTGTGGCGGAAGCAGTGAGACTTTCGCCTTCAGATATCGCGGTCAGGGCAATCGGGTTGATTACTGGAGGCCGATTGACGTTGCTGACGGTGAGTGAAAGTGGCGCCGAAACCGCGAGATTCCCATCGCTGACGGTGACGGTTGGCGAGTAGGTTCCAGCACTCGTGAACGACGGCGTACCAGAGATTTCGCCGGTTGCCGGATCGATGCTCAGCCCAGTCGGCAGGCCGGCGGCTGACCAGCTCAGTACGTCGCCCTCGGGATCGGTGGCGGACAACGGAAGGCTGAACAGAACTCCCTCGATCGCAGTCGCGGGCGCTGCGGCCCACAGCGTGGGGGCGAGATTGGCCGGCTGCTCGATAGCCCAACTAAACACGTCAACGTCCGTAAGTGCCCCGTCGGACACAACCACCGTGACGGTGTAGCCAGGGAGTGCTGAGGGAGACAGAACGCCGGCAATGGCGCCAGTGGAAGCGTCGATGGTGAGCCCTGAAGGCAATCCAGCCGCGGTCCACGACAACGTGTCACCGTCGACATCGATCGCCGTGAGCGCCAGCGAGACCGAATCGCCGATCGTGTTGGTCTGCGCTCCCTGAGAGGTGATGACGGGCGGCCGGTTCAGATCGCCAACGGTGATTGCGATCGTCGTGGAATCAGTTGCCCCGACCGGATCAGACACCGTGACCGCAACGGTGTAAGTGCCAGCGCTCGAGAACGATGGCGTTCCCGCTATCACGCCACTGTCGGGGTCGATGGCAAGCCCATCGGGAAGTCCTGGCGCCGACCACGACAGCGTGTCGCCGTCCGGGTCGAAGGCGGTGAGCGCCTGGCTTACCGGCGAACCTTCGTCCGTCGCGATCGGGCTTGGGGTTGCAACCACGGGCGGTCGGTTCACGTCGATGATGTCGATCGAGAAGACCGCAGACGCGCTCAGCGCTCCATCAGAAGCAGTGACGACTGGAGAGTAAACGCCTGATGACCCAAAGGTTGGCGTGCCCGAGATCTCACCGGTTGCCGAGTCGATTGAGAGTCCTGGCGGCAGGCCGGTTGCCGACCACGTCAGGGCATCAGCATCGGGATCGGTGGCGATGACGGCAAGCGAGAACGGGCTGTTCTCTGCGCCGAGCTGCGCCCCTGGGTTCGTCACCGACGGGACTCGGTTCACGTTGGTGACCACCCAGCTGATCGCCTCCGATGCATTCACCATGCCGTCGGTTGCGGTGATGAGCGGGGTGTAGGTTCCCGCAGCATCGAAGGGCAACGTTCCTGTTACCTCACCGGTTGTTGCGTTGATGGTGAGTCCAGGCGGAAGGCCTGTGGCCGACCACGAAATCGAATCGCCATCCGGGTCGGCCGCAACAAATGGTTCCGCAACGACATCGTCTTCAGCGTTTGTTAGGGGAGATGGCCTCGTGATGACTGGGGGACGGTTGAGGTTGTTGACCGTCCACACAAAAGACGCCGAGTCCTGGAGCAGTCCGTCGGTGACGTTGACGGTCGGGTTGTACACACCAGCTGACGTGAACGGCAGCGTGCCAGTGATTTCACCTGACGCGGCATCTATCGACAGACCGGGAGGCAAACCAGTCGCCGACCACGTCAGAACATCACCATCACCATCGGTTGCAAAGAGTGCGACAAAGACCGCGTCGTTCTCCACGCGCGTCTGGTTGAGAATCGGGACGATCACGGGAGCATCGTTCACATCGCTGACGATCCAGGTGAACGGGACTTCCGTTGTGAGGCTTGGGGTTCCATTGTCGCGAACGGACAGGATCAATGCGTACGTTCCAGGCGTCGTCGGTGTACCCGTCAGGCCACCTTGGGTGCCAACGGTCGACGACCAGACAAGTCCTGGCACAGCACCGAGAATCTTGACCTCAACAAGCGTGTCGCCATCGGGGTCGGAGTACGAGACCGCCAACTGTGTGGCTGCGTTCTCGGGCGATGTCTGTGTTCCCGGATCAACAACGATCGGGAAGCGGTTCGTGTTCTCAACGGTCCAAGTGAACGCCACCGTGACGTCCAACGTTCCATCGCTGGCCGTGACCGTCGTGTTGTAGACACCAGCTGCAGTGAACGGCAAGGTGCCGGCGATCTCACCCGTCGCAGGATCGATCGACAAACCTGTCGGCAAACCAGCCGCCGACCAGGTCAACACATCACCGTCAGCGTCGCTGGCGGCCGGGGTGAACGATACGACCTCTCCTTCAGCAGATAGCTGGGCTCCGATTGGATCGACCACAGGTGCGTCGTTGACGGCGGTGATGGTCCAGTTGAACGAGGTCGACCCGTCCAAGCTGCCATCGCTTGCCGTCAACGTGACGTTGTACGAACCAGGCACCGTCGGTGTGCCCGCCATTTCGCCGGTCGCAGGGTCGATCGACAAACCTGTCGGCAAACCAGCCGCCGACCAGGTCAACACATCACCATCAGGATCGGTTGCGGTCGGTTGTAACGAGACCAGCTCGTTCTCTGGGTTCGTCGGATTCGTGACGGGATCGATGAGCGGCCGTTCGTTCACATCCGTGATCGTCCACACGATCGAGACAGCAGTCGTGAGGTTAGGGGAGCCAGCATCGCGAACCGAGATGGTCAACGGGTAATCGCCTGGGGTCGTCGGCGTACCACTGAGGCCGCCTTGCGGACCGTTCAGCGATGACCACGACACACCTGGCGGCGGATTTCCCGAGACGGTGACGAGGTCGATCGTGTCGCCATCGGGGTCGGAGTACTCGAGCAGAAGCTGGGCGGGAGCACCTACAGGCGAAACCAGATTGCCAGGGTCGGTAAGCAGCGGGGGGCGGTTGGTGTTGTTGACCGTCCAGAGGAAGGATTCAAAGTCATCTGCGGCACCATCGCTGACGGTCAGCACGACGCCGTATGTTCCTGCCGTGTCGAACAACAACGTGCCGGTGATCTCACCGGTTGCCGAGTCGACAGACAAGCCTGTCGGAAGCCCCGTTGCCGACCACGTCAACACGTCACCATCGACATCGGTCGCGGTGGGGGTGAGCGAAATGACCTCACCCTCTGCTGACAGCCGGTCGCCGACGGGATCGAGCACAGGTCTGGTGTTCGTCGCTACGCCGTCGGTGACGTTGAAGATAACTGTGGTCGATCCAAGCAGGCCGCCGGTGTCACGGGCCTGCATCGTGGTCGTGTAGGTCCCCGGAAAGGTTGGGGTACCGGAGATCACACCGGTCGATGCGTTGATCAACAACCCTGGTGGCAAGGAACCTGACCAGGTCAGGGCATCGCCGTCGGGATCTGTTGCCGTCATCGCCAACGAGAACGGTTGACCGACCGTTGCCGATACCGGCGGCACTGGGTCAACTATCGGCCGCTGGTTCGGCCCTTCGACGACGTTCCAGAAGAACGGCTGACCATCGTTCGCCGCACCGTCACTGACCGATGCCGTAACGCCGTATGTACGCGCAGCGCTATGGGAGATCGTTCCGGAGATTTCGCCGGTCAGCGGGTTAAGTGTGAGGCCATCAGGCAGCGTCCCGGCGAGCGACCATGTGAGCACATCTCCGTCAGCATCACGTGCGGGAAGCATCAGGGAAATCTCGTCGCCCTCGATGCTTGATTGATCGACAATCGGATCAAGGATGGGCGCGGTGTTTGGCACGACGGGCCCTTCGACAGAATCTGAGATCTCGGACGTGACCCAGCCGAGACCGCTTATCGTGCGCGTCAGAGTTGTGGTGTAGAAGCCAGTCTTCGACGTCATCGAGAACGTGAAGGTCTCCGCGGAGGCGATCGTTGCCGTGCGTCGATCGATGAGCCGCTCGGCCGTTCCCGGGCTGGATGAGGCACTTCGGTAGAGCTCGATGACATAGTCACCGGCAACCGAGGGATCGACAAGGACATCGACCTCGGTTGCATTGCCGACCTCTTCCACCCGGGTGATCGTCGGCGAGTTCAGTCGATCGTTACCGCCAACATCTGCGTCCCCAGGATCGTTGACGTCAAGGCCATCTCCTCCAAGGTCGATGCCAAGCCCCGTCTGGCCGAAGATGGAGTTGCCGGTGATCTCGACCTCATTCGGAAGAGCTCCGTCAAGAACCACGACACCATCTCCACCACCGCTAATGGTATTGGTCCCTGAACCAATGCCGCCGACGACCGTATTCGTCACCCCGCTCACTGCACGAACAGCTCGGTTCAAATCGAGAAACTCGTTGTTGCGAATGACCCCGAACTCAACGTCTGTTAGCTGGATCCCGGCCTCCCATGAGTTCTCAAACTTGCTGCTCTCGATAATGAGATTGGAGACGCCACTGGCCTCGATCGAGATGCCGTTCGGCGAGTTCGTGTTCCAGATTGGCGAGCGACCGAACGTTGACCTGCTCACACGTGAGTTGTCACCGCGAAGAATTAGTGCTCCTTCGATACCAAACCCTCCAATCGCCAAGCCGCTCACGACCAACTGATCGAGCGCAGTAATTCCTCTGCTTCCGGACGGGAGATCAAACGCACCCATCGAGACGACCGGTGCAGTGACGTACGTGGCCTGCGTCGTCGCATCGATAACCGTCGGATATTCGATCGTGGGATAGAGCGACTGCGGTCGGAGAAACCAAATGCCATTTGTGTAGTTGGTCGCAGATGCCGGAAGGTCGAAGGTGATCGTCGTGAGCGCTGGATCGCTATTGGCTTCTTCGATCGCGGCACGAAGGGTGCACTCCGGAACATTTTCGGTATTCAGTTGTCCCGTGCTGCATACGCCATCGCCAATATTGATATCGCCAAGATCACCGGTCGAGTTAATAACGCCAATCGTGAGCGCTGAAGCGCTTGCGGCCAAGATGGCCGACAGCAATCCGAGTATGGCGAGCAGTCCAATAGACCGACGAACGCGAGTGCTATATCGAATAGGAGCGGAGCGACGTGAGCGCGTCAAGTCTCCGAGAGGCATGAAGGCCTCCACTCCCGCCAGGGCATTTGGACTGGACTCGCTCATTGCTGTCCATATCGGCAGATTTCCGGAAATTCAGTACCGAAAGCAGGCGAATTGGGCCCCCCGACCTAGCCCACGAGCTGAATAATCAACGAAAACGACAATGGGAGCCCGCCGAAGCGGACTCCCATCAATCACCTATGTTGCTTACGCCGTGCGGCGCAGCGCGTTACGCGAGTGCCGAACCAATCGTGTCGGTCAGCAGACCAGCGACCACGTAGGGGTCAGCGTTTGCGTTCGGGCGACGATCTTCGATGTAGCCCTTCTGGTCTTGCTCGACCTGCCATGGAATGCGGATCGACGCACCACGGTCGGAAACGCCGTAGCTGAACTGGTCGAAGCGCTGGGTCTCGTGATCGCCAGTGAGGCGCTCCTCGATACCGATGCCGTAGCCCTCGAGGTGCTTCGCCGGAACGCCCTCGGCGCCCATTGCTTCACACGCTGCGATGATTGGCTCGTAGCTCTCACGCATGGCCTTGGTCGAGAAGTTCGTGTGCATACCTGCACCGTTCCAATCGCCCTTCATTGGCTTTGCGTCGATCGATACCTCGATGTTGAACTCTTCGCCTGCCCGATACAACAAGTAGCGAGCAATCCAGAGGTGGTCGCCAACCTCGACGGTGCCGGCTGGGCCGATCTGGAATTCCCACTGGCCAGGCATGACCTCGGCGTTGGTGCCGGAGATCTTGAGGCCGGCAGCAATGCACCAGTCGGTGTGGAGCTCTACAAGGTCACGGCCGGCAATGCGAAGTGCGCCGACGCCGCAGTAGTACGGGCCCTGTGGTCCGGGGTAGCCGGCTGGCGGGAAGCCGTATGGCCACTTGGTCTCCGGGTCGAGGAGGGTGTACTCCTGCTCGAGGCCGAACCATGGCTCCTGGTCGCCGTACTTGTCCTCGGCAGCGCGTGCGAGCGAGCGAGTGTTGGTTGGGATTGGGGTCATGTCGACGAACATCGACTCGCACATGACGAGGATGTTGTCGCCACCACGGATTGGGTCCGGGAAGGTCGAAACTGGCTTGAGCACGATGTCGCTCTTGTCGCCTGGTGCCTGGTTGGTGCTGGAGCCGTCGTAGCCCCAGATGCCTGGCTCTTCGCCGTCCTGCAAGATCTTGGTCTTGGATCGAACTTCCTTCGTCGGCTCCGTGCCGTCGATCCAGATGTACTCCGCTCGGTAAACCATCCGAGTCACTCCTTGGTTGGGGGTTGTCTGCCTCTTTCAAGGCCGTGTCCTCACGGGATTCGGCAGAATTACGCCCAAATCTCTCCCACTAGACAACGTGACGGTAGCCGCGTCTACTGCTGTCGCGCATGTTGGCTCTGTTAACACCGTGTGAAACGCGGTGGGTGACACCTGTAGCGAAGTGGCCGATTCGGCGCGCGCACGCCACCATGGTCGGATGGAACCACAAGAGAAGTACGTCCTTCGCACGGTCGAAGAACGCGGTGTTCGCCTGATCCGTTTGTGGTTCACGGACGTTCTCGGCCAGCACAAGTCGGTGGCGATCTCGCCCGCCGAACTCGAAAAGGTCTTTGAAGAAGGCCTCCAGTTCGATGGTTCGTCCATCGATGGGTTCAGCCGAGTGCAGGAGAGCGATGTTCTGGCGCGGCCCGACGCCCGCACGTTCGAGCTGTTGCCATGGGCCCGTGACGACGAGCCGAGCGGCCTCATGTTTTGCAACATCGAACAGCTCGACGGCTCACCGTTCGCTGGCGACCCTCGGCAGGTGTTGCGCCGCAACCTCGACAAAGCACACGATGCAGGGTTTACGTTCTTCGTCGCTCCCGAGATCGAGTTCTTCTATTTCGAAAGCGATAACCCGAACAACATCGTCCCCGTGGACACCGCCTCCTACTTCGACCTAACGACAGCCGATGTAGCGAGCGATCTACGAAAGACCACGCTGCACATGCTCGAGGCGCTATCGATCCCTGTCGAGTACAGCTTCCACGAAGATGCTCCGAGCCAGCACGAGATCGACCTGCAGTACACCGAAGCACTGGCGATGGCCGACTCGATCATGACGTTCCGGTTGGTCGTAAAGAAGATCGCCCAAGAACAGGGCATGCACGCAACGTTCATGCCCAAGCCGCTCGACAACGTGCAGGGCTCGGGCATGCACACGCACATGTCGTTGTGGCGCGATGGCGAGAATGCGTTCTACGACCCAAACAACGAATACGGCCTCAGCACGATCGCACAGCAGTTCATTGCGGGCACGCTGCGTCACGCACGCGAGATCTCGGCGGTGACCAACCAGCTGATCAACTCGTACAAGCGACTGAACGACGGTCTCGAAGCGCCGCGGTATGTGTCGTGGGCTCGCAACAACCAAAGCACGCTCGTACGCGTTCCGGTGACCAAGCCCAACAAGCCTGACGCAACCCGCATCGAATACCGAGCACCAGATCCTGCGTGCAACCCGTACCTTGCGTTCGCATTGATCCTGGCCGCTGGCATGAAGGGCATCGAAGAGGGCTACGACCTCCAGGCCGAAACCAAGGTCAACCTCTTCGATCGACGTGAAGCAACCAGCGCCGGAGTGGACGGGCTTCCGCGCTCACTCGACGAGGCCCTCGTCGAGATGGAAGGTTCCGACCTCGTTCGCGAAGCGCTCGGTGAGCACATCTTTGAATGGTTCATCCGCAACCGCCGTGCCGAGTGGGCCGAGTATTCACGTCAAGTGAGCCCCTTTGAGCTCGACCGCTACTTCCGGAACTGGTGAGCCGATGACGACCCCGACCGTCCTCCTCTACCCCAGCCCGATGGGCAGCAGCCTGACCAAGGTGCTCGACATCTTGGGCTACGAATGGAAAGCCGTCTCTGATGCATCTGCTGCGGAAACACTCGAACCCGTCACTGGGTGGTCCGGGGCGATCATCACCGTCGATGGCAACCCGGACGAAGCCTTTCGTATCGCGAAGTGGATGCGCACACGCGACGATGCTGCGGCAGCAACGCTCATGCTCGTGTCAGCCGACGCGCTCCCTGAGCTCGCCGATCACACCGATCACTTCGACGACTTCTGCCTGACCCCGTTCCACCCGAGTGAACTCGAAGCTCGGCTCGAGCACATGATCCAGCGCTACGTCGAAGACGGAGCCGACGCGATCATCACGTTCGGCCCGCTCAGCCTGAACGTCGAGACGTATCAGGCAATGGTCGACGGTCGAGCCCTCGACCTCACCTACATGGAGTACGAGCTGCTTCGCTTCCTTACTGCGCAGCCCGGCAAGGTGTTCAGCCGTGAGATTCTGCTCAGCGAGGTATGGGGATACGACTACTACGGCGGTGCTCGCACAGTAGACGTACACATCCGTCGCCTCCGGTCGAAGCTCGGCGAAGAACACGCCAGCCTCATCTCGACCGTCCGCTCCGTCGGCTACCGCCTCGGCACCGCCAACTGGCGCTGAGTGGCGAATTAGGGACAGTCCCTCATTCGTCACTCGATCACAGAAACTTCTCGACAGTTCCGGTCGAGATCCGCGGAGGTCGACAACTCAAGTTCGAGGCAGCCCGCCTGGGCTGAGTCGATACTTGTTCAGGTATTTGGAACTGGGCGTCGATGGTCGACGTAGAACTCTTATGCAGCGCTATCTGTTTCTACTTTCCCTCTTTGCCCTAGTGGCTGTCGGCTGCTCGGACGATGAACCGAACACTGTCACTGCGGGCAGCAATAGTGAGCTCGAAGAGGCCATGGACGACAGCGCAATGGAGGAATACTCCGGTGCCATTTCCGACGACAGCGCACCCATCGAGGTCGGCCCCACAACCACCGCGCGATGGGAAACAACCCTCGAGGATTACCCGCTCCTGACACTCCTTGACGACGACGGACTTGCTTGGATCGGAACTGCCTCGTTCATAATGACGGACCGAGACGGAACACCAACGTTCTCGGGCGGCGACAACAACCCGGAGTTCCTTGTGAAGATCGACGGCTGGTTTGGTGCGAACAACTACATCGAATTCACGATCAACACCGCCAACGTCAACCTGGACACGGCTGAAGGACGCCCTGAGTATCGCCTGTGCGGAGGACACGTGGCTTGGCTCTCCCAAGTCGGCGAGGACCAGTATCGACGTTTTCCTGGCCAGCTACCAGAGATTCGGGGATCAAGCCTCGATTGGACAAGCGAGGGATGCGCCGAAAGCGGCATTCCTGGCCAGTTCGCCAGCCTGTTCAACGAAGCAGTAGCCGTCGAGGTGTTATCCGATGGATCTGGTTTCAGCATCAGTCCGGCGAATGGCGACGGCGATCCGCACTACTTCACCAAGCTCGATCCGGCAGAGATCGACACGACGACCCTCATCGCCCCAGAAACCACCGAACCGCCACAAACAACAACAACCACCACCGAAGCCAGCAACTAGCCCGTAGCTGACATCTGGTGTCTTCGGTGCCTGGCACCAAGTGGCTACTTCTCCTCACCGCGCTGCAGTGGTCTGGCGACTCAACCCCTTCATCGAACCAACGGTGCCAGGCACCAATCGACTACAAATCGAGCAATATGGCCTGATATCGCAACGATTTGATGACGTTGTGCCCAACCGTTTCGGGTTGACTTGAGGTTTTTGTACCTGGCACCAATCGACGGTTTGGTGCCAGGTACGAATCGTCGTGGCAGACTCGCGACCATGAGTGAAGTTCCGCAGACAATGCACGCTGTTCACCTGCTTGGCCATGGTGGGTTCGACATGCTCGAATTCCGGACGGACGTGCCGGTTCCCGTGCCCGAGTCGAACCAGGTGCTCGTGCAGGTTGGGGCCTGCGGCGTGAACAACACCGATATCAACACCCGCATCGGCTGGTACTCAAAGACCGTCACCGGCGCAACGAACGACGGCGGCTCAGACGGCTACGACGATGCGGTCGACGACGATGGCAGCTGGTCGGGCACGCCGCTCACGTTCCCTCGAATCCAGGGAGCAGACGCAGCCGGCACGATCGTTGCCGTTGGCGCCGACGTAGACGCGTCGCGTATTGGTGAACGGGTCATGGTCCGCAGCATGCAGAACGCCGGTGTCGACGACCCAACGATGTGCGAGACCTTCGGGTCCGAGTTCGATGGCGGATTCGCCCAGTTCGCTGTCTCCGACGCAACCGAGGTGTTCCCAATCAACAGCGAGCTCACCGATGTCGAGCTCGCGTCATTCCCCTGCGCCTACTCCACTGCCGAAGGAATGCTGCACAAGGTCGGCTTGGCCGAAGGTGAACGCGTGCTCATCACCGGCGCCTCCGGAGGTGTGGGCTCTGCGTTGATTCAGCTTGCTGCTCGCCGTGGCGCTCATGTCACTGCCGTAGCCAGCCAATCAAAGTGGCCACAGCTCGATGGCCTTGGAGCAGAGAAGTTGGTCGATCGAAACGCCGACCTCATCGCCGAGTTCGGCAACGAGTCTTTTGATGTCGTTGCTGATGTCGTTGCCGGCGCCACATTCCCAAGCCTGATCGACCTGCTGGTTCTGCAAGGTCGCTACGTCACATCAGGAGCGATCGCCGGGCCGATCGTCGACCTCGATGTCCGCAGCTTGTACCTCAAAGACCTCACGCTGATGGGCAGCACCAACCAGCCGCGAGTCGTCTTCGAGAACCTCATCCGCTACATCGAAGATGGCGAGATCCGACCGATCGTCTCGCAGACCTACCCGCTTGAGGACATCGCAAAAGCCCAGCAGGATTTCCTCGACAAAACGTACCCAGGAAAGCTCGTACTGATACCGGCATCGGTATCGACTCACCTCTGACGAGGATCGCCGAAGCCGAGTTTCTCGCCCAATCGCGAAGCGTTTGCGGGGGGCCTCGAAACGTCGCTGCCGGAAGGCGCTACAGGGAACGAAGCTCGCGAAGCGACCATGACGTCTACCGCGGATCTCGACCGTCAGTGTCGAGAAGTTGCAGTGTCGAGAAATTACTGCGTAGAGCCGTCGTAGAAGTTGGTTTCACTGAGGGTCAGCGCCTCGGTGCCGGCGTGTTCAGCATCGACTGCGCTCTTTGTCGTTGAACCAATGAGGGCCGCAAAGAGCGCTCCGCTCATCATGATCGCCACCGGAAAGACGACGAGCAATAGGACAACGATGAGGATTCCTCCAACCATGAGGTAGAGCGTAGCGGTTACGCTGTCCGACATGTCGAAGCCAGTCGGTCCTTATACGCCTCTCGTTCGCGCCGGAAACACGTTGTACGTGTCGGGCCAACTCGGATTGAAAGATGGTTCGCTTGTCGACGGACTCGACGCGCAGGTCCGACAGGCGATCGCGAACCTTTCCGGATTGCTCGAAGCTGAAGGTGCGTCACTCAGCAACATCGTGAAGACCACGGTGCTTCTCGACAACATCGACGACTACGCCGACATGAACACCGCGTACACCGAGTCGCTCGGCGACGTTCGTCCAGCGCGCGCGGCTTTTGCCGTCGACGCATTGCCATTGGGCGGTCTCGTCGAGATCGAAGCGATCGCCGTCGTCGACTAGTTAGCTGTCAGCAACCTCATCTTCGGGCGCAGCTTCTTTGTCAACGGCTTCGTCGTCAACTACATCCTCGTTCGACGACGCTGCCGCAACCGTCTGCCCACTACGGAGTAGGTCGAGGTTCTCGTTCTGAATCTGAATCACCGTCCGTAGACGGGTGAGGTCTCGCTGGAAGTCGCGTCGATCGCCCGGGAAGTTCGGAACAACTACCGCTGCGGCGTCGTCGGCGTTCACAGCACAACAACTGACAAGCTCAGCTCGGTATTCAAGCTGGTTGTCGAAGATCCAGTTGATGGCACCTTCCATTGCGACAATGAAGCCCGCGTTTAGCTCAGGGTTAGAAGCAGCCCAGTCACTTCGAGCGACGGCGATCCAGATGGGGCAGCGTTCTGTTCCACCACAAAGGGCGAAGTCGAGGTTCTCGACCAGCACGTTTGGCCCACGGAGAAGTTCGGTCGTGATCGGGTCGAACGTTGCCGCTGCGTCAACTTCGCCGGTCATGAGCTGGCTAGCGATCTCTCGCCCATCGAGGGTTGTGAAGCGCACCGCGAGCGGGTTGCACCCTTCTCGGAGAACAACCTCGCGAAGCGCTACCGCCGAGATCGATCGAATCGAGTCAACTGCAACGGTCTTTCCTTCAAGATCGCAACCGTTGTCGATTTCGCTTGCGACCGGAGCAACGAGCGAGAGACTTCCGCGCTCAGCGTCAGAACCTCCGTCGGTCGCATCGACGTACACGATTGGTTCGACAAGCTGACGAGTGGTGTTCGAGCGGGCAGCTGCAGTAGACGAGACGATGGCGATCGCCGCCTCCTGTGCCGCGAGCGCAGAGCTCACTGCGCCCTCATCGGTGACGGGCACGTACTCGATCGCAATGCCTTGATCTCGAAAGAACCCGCGTGCGTCAGCAATCCATAGTGGTGACGCGCCGATCGAGTTTCGAGCTGCAACGCGAATCGTCTTCAGTTCCGGAACCGATGATGACGTCGATGTTGTCGCCTCGAAGGCGATCGCATCGGGCTCGTCGGTCAACACGTCGGCTGAAGAGTCGTCGCTTGGGGCTGTTCCGCACGCTGCCGCCAGGAGCGCGAGGATAAGTAATACAAGATGTGTTCCGCCCACACCTCTAAGAGGAAGTCGGTGCATAGTTCTACTTCGGCCGGCATGTAGTGGCGTTACATAGGCGTGCCGGACCACTACCACCCAGTAATTTCGCTAGATCCCCTGCAGCACCAATGGTTCAGAACAATGCTGAAGATGTAGATCGAGTGGTCGTCAGTCTACTTTTTCTCACGACAGGTGACGGGTCGGGCGCGCTGTTTGGACAGGTTTCGTACGATCCTTCACACCGCTCGGTGGTTCGTAAGAAGAAGCGAAGTTCGCCCAGCAGGCTTCGCGGGGTCTGAGGCGCAGCCGATACTGTGTCGCCGATGGCTTCGTACCCACTCGACCGCCGGACTTTCCTCACGGCCAGTGCCAGTTTGCTAGCGCTCACAGCCTGTGGAGGCTCAGGTTTACAACCTTCGCGCCTTGGCGTTCGTTTTCCTGACGGCTTTCGGGCTCCAAGCGTTGCGGTTGTTGGGCATGGTCCGCAGCGGTTTCCGTTCGTGGTTATTGCGAATGACGGTTTACCGATGACCAACGGAGCCCCCGAAGAGATCGCAATTGAGGTGCTCTACGGCGGTGAAACCCTCACCGTGGAGAACGTCGCGATTCGCGGCGCTGGCCAATTCACTCCGTATTACCCGCTGACCTTTACACCCGAAGCTCCTGGCAGCTACACCGCCCGCACCGAGTTCAGCGATATCGATGTCGAGTTTGTGGTTGTCGAGCGGGCCGACACTCCCCTCTTCCATGTTGGCGATTCTCTCCCGGCGTTCGATTCGCCGACCTTCGACGACCCTGCTGGCGTTAACCCGGTGTGCAGTCGATCACCCGAACCGTGTCCGTTTCACGAAATCACGCTCACCGAAGCGCTCTCGAATGGCAAGCCAACAGCGATGCTCATCGCCACCCCTGCGTGGTGTCAGACCGACGTATGCGGGTCGAACCTCGAATGGCTCATGGAGCTCGCAGCAAGTCGAAGCGACATCAACCTGATCCACTCCGAGGTGTACGCCGACTTCGACGGCGACACTAGCGGAGGGCAACTCCCGAACCGTGCTCCGATGCTCGAGGAGTGGGACATCGCCTTCGAGCCATCGCTGTTCATTCTCGACGGTGAGGGGACCATCGTCGATGCCCGCCATTTCGCGTTCGACCGAGCCGAAATGGACGAAGCGCTGTCGCTCATGTGACGGCCGGAAAACGAACAACGGCGGCCCGAAGGCCGCCGTCAATTCTCGATTGCGTTCGCTGTTAGCTGAACGAAGAACCGCAGCCGCAGGTGCGCTCGGCGTTGGGGTTCGTGATCTTGAATCCGGTCTCCTGGATCGACTCGGTGTAGTCGAGAGTTGCGCCTTGGAGCATCTCGGCTGACGAGGTATCGCAGATGAGACGTACGTCGCCGTACTCCTGGATCTTGTCGTCGTCGGCGACCTCTGAGTCGAAGAACATCTCGTAGCTAAAGCCTGAGCATCCGCCAGGGCGGACAGCGACGCGCAGAGCGAGTCCTTCTTCGTCTTCAGCGCCAATGAGTTCGGCGACCTTGACGGTGGCCTTATCGGTGAGTGCAATCATGATGATCCTCTCGAGTTCGTTTTCCTGTTTTCAGTGTATCGGACGCGATGGGAGGGAAGTCGAGCCCTAGTTCGGCCAAATATTGCGGCGGTTCTGGCCGATAGAATGCAGTGATGAGCGACCTTCCAACAACTGAGGATCTGATGGGCGTTCTACGCGGGGTGATCGACCCCGAGCTCGGCTCGAACATCGTCGAGCTCGGCATGGCCAAGAGTGCCAAAGTCACCGACGAGGGACTCGCACAGATCACGATCGCGCTTACAACATCTGGCTGCCCGCTCCGGTCGCAGATTCAGAAGGACGTTAAGGCCCGCGTCCTGAGTCTTCCGGGTGTCGAGAAGGTCAAGATCAACTGGGACGTGCTCAACCAGGAAGAGAAAGCCAACGTCATGAAGGTGGCTCGCTTCAACGTGAGCCAGAACGCCCCCGATACGGCAGTTCCGTCGACGACCCGATGCGTGCTGATCGCCAGTGGAAAGGGTGGCGTTGGTAAGTCGTCGGTGACGGCAAACCTCGCCTCAGCTTTGGCCATCCAAGGCTTCCGCGTCGGCGTGCTCGATGCTGACATCTGGGGATACTCGATCCCTCGTCTGCTCGGCATCGATGGCCGCCTCGAAGGTTCGGTCGACTCGGGCAAGATCACTCCACACACCATCTCGATGGGTGCCGGCGAGCTCGAGGTCGTCTCGATGGGCTTCCTCGTCGACTCCGAAGACACCGCCCTTATGTGGCGCGGCCTCATGCTCAACCGTGCAGTGCAGCATTTCTTGCAAGACGTCGAATGGGGTGCCCTCGACTATCTGCTGATCGACATGCCCCCGGGTACCGGCGATGTGCAGATGGGGCTGGCAAAGCTCCTCCCCCATGCCGAGATGCTCGTCGTCACGACGCCGTCAAAGCTCGCCCAAACCGTTGCCGTTCGCGTTGCCAACATGGGTCGCAGCAACTACCTGCGGGTCGCCGGCGTCATCGAGAACATGAGCGCCTTTGTTGACGAAGACGGCAAGACACACGAGGTGTTTGGCACCGGCGGCGGCGAAGACCTTGCGGCCCAGATCGAAGCACCGCTGATCGGCCAGATCCCCCTCGACCGATCGATCGTTGACGGCGGCGATACCGGAACACCTGCGGTGCTCGGTGGAGGAGCTGCTGCGGACTCGATCCGGGCAATTGCCCATCACGTCGTGACCGAGCTCATTCCGCCGGTCGATATGTCGGGTTGCTCGACCCGGATTATCGATCAGGCGCTTGCGAACCTCGAAGCCATGGACGCCGCCGAGTCGTAAGAGCAACTAGCTGAATTTCCCGCACTACGTGCCGAACAATTACGCATGAGACGGATTCTTCTGGCGGCACTCTTTCTGTTCCTCGCGAGCTGCGGTGGCGAACCTGAGCATCGGGTGCTCTTCATTGGCAACAGCTACACGCACTACAACGACATGCCCAACATGGTCGAGAAGATCTCCTCTACGAACGGAGTGAAGATCGAGACCACGATGATCGCTCCAGGTGGCGCCTACTGGCACGAGCATGTCGAGAACCGCGAAGTCATCGACGCGATTCAGTCGGGAGAGTTCGACACCGTGGTCTTTCAGGAGCAGTCGGTCGCTCCATCAGTGCCATCGTTCGCTGCCACCAACACCTTCCCCGCCGCCCGGCGCCTCGACACCATGGCCGACGCTGCCGGGCTCAACGTGATCTGGTACCAGACCTGGGGACGACAAAACGGCTTCCCCGACGTTGGCTACTCCGAGTACACCCCGATGCAAGAAGCACTCATCGCGAGCTATGAAGAGATCGCCGAGATCAACGGAGGCACAATTGCGCGGGTAGGAGAGAAATGGCAGCGCGCTGGTTCGAGCTTGCTTCCGTTCACGCTGTACACCGCAGACGGAAGCCACCCATCGCCACAGGGCAGCTATCTCGCTGCGCTTGAGATCGCCGATGCGATCATCATCCCACCGATCATCGAAGCGCCCAGCGTGAATGGCGTCGATGAGGAAACCGCCCAGTTGTTGCTGGACGTCTAGCTGACGCTGTAGCCCTCGGGAAGACCTGGAGCGAAGCTCTCACACTCGACGTTGACGCTGCCGAGGCCGAGCGACTCGCCAACACCAGCAGCGCCTTCCGCATCGACGAAGCGCAGTGCGCTTCCACGGATCGTGTCGGATTGCACAAAGAGGTCGGCGGGCTTGTCGATCGCAAGCTCGAGAATTCGGTCGTTCCCCACAAGCACCGACACGTAGGGCTGGCCGAAGAAGGCCTGCACGATGACTTGGGTCTCTTCACTGCTCTCGGGGTCTTGACCAACGCCGAGGGCAAGGATGTCGCCTGCTCCGGCGGCCCAGCACTCGAAGGCAAAGTCGTACTGCGTAGACCCGATCGTTACGTGTCCGGCAGATACCAACTCGCTCGACGGCACTCGTTCAATCGTGGTCGCTACCTCGACCGTGGTAGTCGGTGCCTGCGACGTCTCGGGCGATTCGGTTGTGGTTGTCGTCGTCTCTACAGCCGCGTCTGATTCGCCTGATGTGCAGGCTGCGAGGCCGAGCAGCAGTGCCGTCCCAAGGACTACAGCTCGCAAAACGCCGTGTGTGGGGGGTATCCGCATAGCGCTGCGAGCCTAGTTTGGGTCGTCAGCGTTTCCGTAATCGGTTGGCACCCCGATTTAGGTACGTGGCCAGAGCGTCTCGGTGTTCCCATCGACGCCAATGACTTGCCCCGAAATGTGCCGGCCGTAGTGGCTGCACAGGAAGAGGATCAGGTCGGCGATCTCTTCAGGATCGACGAAGCACTGCATCGATGTTCCGATGGCGTAGAGCTTGCGCACATCGTCGAGTTCCATGTTCTCGACCGCAGCGTGGCCTGCAACGACGCGGTCCATGCGGTCGCCGTTGACGTTGCCAGGCACGATGCCGTTCACCCGAATGTTGTCGGGTCCAAGCTCCATCGCCAACGTCTTGGTGAAGCCGGTGACGGCCCATTTCGCTGCCGCGTATGGCGCCCGGGTCGGGTAGCCGAGGATGCCAGCGCCCGAGATGAGGTTGATGATGACCCCGCTCTTCTGCGCTTTGAACACTGGTGCGACCCGACGAACGCAGTAGAACTGCGAATCGATCCCGACCGCCATGGTGTGTCGCCATTCTTCGTCGGTGACGTCTTCCACGAGCTTCGTCGGACCGCTCACTCCGGCGTTGTTGACCATGATGTCGAGGCCGCCGGGGAGAATCTCGTCAAAGATGGCGTTGAGCTGCGACGAGTCGCTCACGTCGCACTCCCACGAAGTGATTCCATCGGGCAAGGTGGCGAGACCCTTTGGGTCGATGTCGCAGGTGAAGACCTCGGCACCGACCGCGTGCATAGCGAGGGCAGTGGCTCGGCCCATGCCGTCGCCTCCTGCGGTGATGAAGGCTCTTGTTCCGGCAAGTGAGATTTCCACGGCGACAGTCTTGCTATGCCCGTCGACCCGCGCAAGCGGTTTGACGGCTACTCCTGCGGGGTGGGTGGCGGATCGAGGACTTCGACGGCCCAGCCACCGTCTCGATCGATTCGAGCGAACAGTCCTGCGTCGCCCGACTCGATGGGCAGGTCAACGGGGTCGTGTCCAAAGACCACCGTGGCGCGGGAGGCAGTTCCGTCGGAGCGCTTGCGGTGAAGCGCAAAGTAGCCCTCGGCCTGGTCGAGGAACGGCACGAGCTCGGGCGATCGCTGCGATGCGGGAAGCTCCGATGCGGGGCCACGACTCGACAGTTCCCATTTGGCGAACTGCGAGGGCCGCAACCGAAGGCCGGCAGCCTTCAGCCGCCGGACAAGCTCTCGGCTTCCTACCGCTTCGGCACCGATCTCGATGGCCTGCTCACGGCTCACAATGTCAATGTCGTAGTGGTCGCCCTGGAAGCCAACCCGGCGACATCCGAGCTGGCGAGCAAAGTCGTGAAGCTCGACCAAGTCGGTGTCAGACACGAGGTGGCACCAATAGGTATCTCGCCACGGCCAGCGAGCCTCATCGACAAGAATTGCCATGCGCCCACCGTAGGGCCAGATCTGAATAGTGAGGATCATTCCCTCTCACGCGCCCGACTGGCACACTCATCTATGTGAGCGCCGTTGTTGAGACCGAGCGAGCTGAGGCCGCAGAGACTGATGTCATCAGTCTGACCATTCCGTCTCAGATGCGCTTTGTCCGCCTTGCGCGCATCGGCGCCGCATCGATTGCCCGCCGCAAGGGGCTATCGGTTCGAGCAATCGACGACCTTCGTCTCGCTATCGACGAAACGTTCTCGCTGCTCCTTCGCGACGAGGACCACGCAGGCTCGGTCGACCTGACCTACGAGATCGATTCTCACGAGCTTGTGGTTCAAGTCGTGCAACGCCTCACCGACGGCCCACTCGACACCAACGCCGAAGACCTCATCCGGTTCGAGGTTGTCATCACCGACTTGGTCGACCGCTTCGAGGCCAACCCCGAACTCGGCGTCGTGCAGTTCTCGAAGAAGCTCTAACGGAGGCTGGGCGCCGGAGGCGGTCACGAGTGACGAATTAGGGACAGTCCCTAATTCGTCACTTCTTGCCGCTGGAGCCGAAGCCGCCTTCACCGCGGACGCTGTCGGGTAGTTCGTCTACCTCAACGAAGTTGGCGTGCTCGACACGCTGGATCACAAGCTGGGCAATGCGGTCGCCGCGCTCGATGACAAACGGTTCGGTCGGGTCGAGGTTCACCAAGATGACCTTGAGCTCACCTCGGTAGCCCGAGTCGATTAGGCCGGGGGTGTTCAGGCAGGTGACGCCATGCTTGAGGGCCAAGCCCGAGCGTGGCTGCACGAAGCCGGCGTATCCCTCGGGGATCGCAATGGCAGCGCCAGTGGGTACGAGACCTCGACCGCCGCCGGGTGCAAGGGTCAAACCCTCGGCGGCAACTAGGTCGGCGCCGGCATCGCCTTCGGTGGCGTAGGCCGGCATTTTGAGGTCTGGGTCGAGTCGACGTAACGGAATCTCCAACACGAGACCAACCCTATGCGGCCCGGCGCTCGGTAACGTAGCCGGATGCTTGCTTGGATGGACCTGGAGATGACCGGTCTCGACCCTGACCGTCACGTCATTGTGGAGATCGCAACCCTTCTCACCGATGACAACCTCGAACTCATTGCTGAGGGACCCGATCTTGTGGTGTACCAGCCGCCCGAAGTTATGGCCGAGATGGACGACTTCGTTCGCAAGATGCACACGAAGTCAGGCCTGCTTCCACAGATCGAAGCATCGACGATCAGCTTGGAAGACGCAGCAGCGCAGACCCTGGCGTTCTTGAAGGAGCACATCCCCGAGGAGCGAACGGTTCCGCTGTGCGGAAACTCGATCGGCACCGACCGCCGGTTCCTGTCCAAGCACACCCCGGAGATCGAAGAGTTCTTGCACTACCGCTCGGTCGACGTCTCGACCATCAAGGAGCTCGCTCGACGCTGGCATCCAGGTGTGCTCGATGGAGCTCCGAAGAAGGGCCTCTCGCATCGAGCGCTCGACGATATCCGTGAATCGGTCAGCGAGCTGCAGTACTACCGCGCCGAGGTCTTCAAAGACGTCAGCGCCGACTGACGAATGCCTGAAGCACCGTCAGAGTCCGACAGTCAACCCAAGCCAGAGAAGTCCGAACGCCGGACACCGGCTGATGTGGCCGAAGAGGTCGCGCCGGGCATCGTGCGAATCATGTTGCCGATCGAGCTTCCGGGCCTCGGTCATGTCAACTGCTACGCGCTCGAAGACGACCGCGGCATCGCGCTGATCGACCCAGGGCTAGCTGACGGCCTAAGTCATGACGTGCTCACCGGGCGCCTGGCTGATGTCGGGCTCGACATCGCTCGCGTGCACACCGCAGTAGCGACGCACGGTCACTTCGATCACTTCGGTGGCATCGCCCGTCTCCGCAAGCTCGAGACCGCCCAGCCCGTGGCCGTGTACGCGCACGCAAGCTTTGGCGCGGGTTGGCGCGACGCGTACTCCGAGCTACTCGACCCTGCTAGCGAAGACTCCTCGAGCCTCGAAGCTCGGACTGACGAAGAGGTCCGCGAGTACTTGCTCGAACTTGCTGGCAGCCTTCGCCGCGAAACTCCCTGGGGCACCAAGACTGACGGCTTCCCTGTCGACCTCCTGCGCTCGTGGTCTGAGGGCATCAACCCGATCGACACGCTTCGACCACCCGATGTCTCGCACCCCGTGAACGACGGCGACACGATCGAGCTCGGCGGCCATGCATGGACCGCACTGCACACGCCGGGTCATGCCGACGATCATCTCTGCTTGTGGAACGGCGAGCTCGGCGTCATGTTCGGCGGCGACCATCTTCTACCGAACATCACTCCTCACATCTCCGGGTTCTCGGCCTACGACGACCCGCTCGGCGAGTTCTTTGCATCACTCGAACGAGTGGCCGGGGTCGAGGGCATCGAGCTCGTCTTGCCGGCACATGGCGACCCGTTCGGCGACCCATCCGGTCGGGCGGCTGCAATTGCCGAACATCACCACGGTCGCCTCGATCGCATTCGTGAAATCGGTGACGAGATCGGAAACCAACCCGTCGGTGGCTACATGAAACTGCTGTTCCGTGAACGCTCGTGGGGCATGATGGCCGCCAGCGAAACGTACGCCCATCTCGAATGGCTACGCATCCATGACAACGCCACTAGGACCAACGAAGGCAAGTCCCCGCACTACGACATCTAGGTTTTTGTGAAGGATTTGGACCCTCACAGGTACCTTTTCCTTCACAAATCCTGGCTGCCGGTTTTTGTGAAGGATTTGGACCCTGTCAGGTACCTTTTCCTTCACAAATCTCTAGGCGTCGGCGAGTTCCATCTCTGGTTCGAGGGCGTCAGCCTTGTTGGTGCGGCGGACTACGAAGCCGGCGATGACTAGCGCCACGTTGATGGCGACAAAGGGCCAGCCAAGGAAGGCCGTGCGGGTGGTCATCCACCCGAAGACGTCGATCGGCGAAGCGAACCAGTTGTTCAGGCTCGACTGAATTCCACTTGCCTCGAGCATGAAGTTGTTCAGCCACTCGGTGGGCTCGTTGCCGCTATCGCTAAAGACTTGGATTTCCCAGATGCCGTAGCCGATCATGTACGGCCCAACGAGCAGCAGCAAGATTGCCGAGAAGATGTTGATCTTCGGAAGAAGCGCACGGAACTTGTTGACCAATTCGCGCTTGCCGAGTGCCATGAGGAGCGTGAGCACCGTGGCGAGCAAGCCCATGCCGAGGCCGTAGCTAAGAAACGCACCGAGTTGGGTGGTGAAACCTCCGGTTGACGAGGACACTCCTACAGCTGCGCTGAACACACCGATCGTGCAGGTGAGCGAAGCGATTGCATACGACATTCCGAACAGGAACATCGAGCTGAACGAACCGGACTTGCCGCCCTTGTTGAGCTTCGGAAGGCTAAGGGTGATCGTCTTGCCGGCGAGCATGTAAATGCCGAGTGCAATCAAACCAACGCCGAGTGCGATGTTGAAGTACGGCAGGATCTCAGCGAGTGCCGACTGAAGGCCGCCGAGCACGATGCCCACGAGGCCGAACACGACCATGATGCCGAGGCTCAATGCAAGGCCAACACCTTGGGCTCGATTCAGCGAAGCGACGCGACTGGTGGAGTCGTCCTTCTGTCCGAGAAACATGCCGAGGTAGGCGGGTAACAGCGCGAAGCCGCACGGGTTGATGAGGGCAACCATTCCTGCGCCGAACGCAAAGGGGCTAAAGAATTCCATGGATTACAAACTCCTACGACAACAGCTCGCTGTTGATGGTTTCGGTAAGGGTCTCGGCGTTGAAGACGCCGGCATGGACCCGGATGATTTCGTGATCAGCATTGAGGAAGACGGTCGTTGGCATCGCAAGACCCTCAAAGAGACGGAAGATCGACCCGTCGAGATCTTGGCCGGTGGTAAAGGTCACGCCGGTCTCTTCGAGCAGCGCTGTCGAGGCTTCGGTGCGATCGGAGGTGGCAAGGCCAAGGAAGGTGACTTCGCCGGCAAGGTTGTTCGAGACCGACTCGAAATCGGGAAGCTCGGCAACACACGTTGGGCACCACGAGGCGAAGAAGTTGAGTACAACCGGGCCTTCAGGCAAGTCTGCGAACGCCGCCGTGCCCCCATCAAAGGTTTCGTATTCGAAATTGACGACTTCACCGTCGACCGAGGTTTCGACTTCGCCGGCTTCGATCGCCGGCGCCAGCGGTTCATCACCGAGGCTGATCGTGCCATTACTGCTGTCCGAACTACATGCCGCAGCGATCGACGCAACCGCGAAAAGCACAGCGAGGAGACGCATTCGGCGACTCGACTGAGCTGATGATCGTGCGGTGTTTGTGGACATAGTTCGGGCTTTCACAGGTGGGGGAACATGTGAGCTATCGCTTGGGATACGAGCGTGAACACCCAGTATTGACGATCACATTCCTTCAAACGGTAAGAAACATGGAAGTTCACTGGCTGTTTCGAAGTGCCCTTCCTCTACATTCGGCGGGGTGAACAACGACGCAAAGGCTCTCGGGGCAGTCAATTCTGCCAGTTCCACCACACCCGTAAGCCGTGGAGCCGACGACTTGGTCGATCAGCCCGCGTCTGGCCGCACCTTCACTACGACCCGTCGAGTATCGATCGATGACGCCTCTCCAACTGGCCGAATGGAGTTCGACGCCATCGCCCGGTTCCTTCAAGATGCGGGCAATGACGACACCGACGATGCTGACATGGCTGAGCTCGGCTTGGCGTGGGTCGCACGCCGGTCAGCAATGGAGGTGTACTCGCCGGCGATCGCTCGTGAGCTGTTGACGATGACCACGTGGTGCTCGGGAACCGGCCGTCGTTGGGCTGAACGCCGCACCAGCATCCGTGGCGAGCACGGCGCCCACATCGAAGCGGCGGCAGTGTGGATACACCTCGATGCCACCACCGGCCGCCCGATTCCGTGGGGAGATGGCTTCGCCTCGACCTACCTCGACGCGGCCCAGGGCCGCCAGATCGACTCGAAGCTGCGCCACCCCAAGGCCGTCCCGAACGACACCGAGCTCGACACCCCATGGATGTTTCGCCACACCGACATGGACGGCTTCGGTCACGTCAACAACGCGGCCTACCTCGCCATTGCTGAGGAACACCTCAACGTTGATGCGCCGTGCCGAGTCGAGATCGAGTGGCGATCACCCAGCCTCGCCAACGAACCGCTCTCCATCCACCGGCAGAACAACCAGCTCTGGGTCCTCGCCAAAGACAACACCCTGCGGGTAACCATCACCACCCAGCCATTGGGGTCAGGCCTCAACAACTAACAAGTTCCCCTCGGGGTCAGGCCTCAACAACTAACAAGTACGCGCGAAATCGCTGGATTATCAACGTTCAGCGGCGCGCTTCAGCTTCAAGGCCTTTTGAGCTACGAGGGGTCCACCCCCTCACAACATCGCAGAATCAACGAAATTTGATCAGTTGTTAGTTGTTGAGGCCTGACCCCACGACGCGGTTGTTAGTTGTTGAGGCCTGACCCCACTACGAGCACTGGCTACAACGTCTGGGGGTAGTAGTCGGCTGCGGGGGTGGCGCCGGCTTCGGTGGTGAAGTCGCCATCGAAGGGCCACTCGTCTTCTTGTCCGGGCAGCGGCCCTTGGTTGAACCGGCCGAGCTCGCCACCGCCAGCTGCTTCGTTGCCGACGAGCGACCAGGCCTGACGCTTGTAGGTCCAGTTCTCGGGCTGCAATCGGTGTGCTTCGCGGAAGTGCGCAAAGGCACCGTCTCGGTTGCCTTCCGACCACAGGTAGTTGGCCATCTCGAAATGCGCTGCACCGGCCGATTTGTCGACAGGACGCTCCTGGGACGCTTCGACAACCTCGATCGGCGACATGACGAATCGGCTGTCGGCGCCATTCGCAGCCCAATCACGAATTGCGTCGGCGTAGTCCTCTCGAACCTGGCCACCGCGTAGGCGCGCCGCGAGCTCAGGGTCGGAGTCTTCGATCTTCTTGGCCTTCGCTTCGACCTTTGCGTCGCGATCGTCGAGGAAGCCTTGGAGCCAGTCGGGGTAGTTGTTGCCGGGCGGGAACCCAGGTTCGGCCGGTCGCACGATGGTTCCCGACTCGTCGATCCAGATCACGTTCGGGATATTGACGACACCGAACAGCGCGTCCATCTGATGGTTGGGGTCGAGCAGCGACGGATGTGTTGGGTTCGCGGCTTCGATGAACGGACGGGACGCTTCAGGGTCGCTCATCTCGAGCGATACCGTCACGATCACAACATTCGCATCGGCGAGCTCGTCTTGCAATGCCTGCCACCCGGGCAGGTCGTAGCGGCAGCCTCAATACGGCGCCCAGGCAACGAGCACCGTCTTCTTGCCGGCAATGGGCAGGGTGACGGTGTTGCCGTCGAGGTCAGCAAGCTCGAACTCGGGCGAGGTAGCCGTAACCAACGCTCGACCGCTCAGCGATTCGGGGCCGACGGCCCATCGTCCGGCATCTTCGTCGTGCACGATCGCCATGCCAAGCCGGTCGGCGGTCGATTGCAGGTCGAAGCCATCGGGCAGCGGTACGCAGACGTCGCCCTTGCAGGCGCCCTCGGGTTTGATTTCCCAGCCGGTTCCTTCGCGGAAGGTGTCGGCATCGATGGTGAGCGAGTCGATGAGCATGATCGAGCATCGCACAGATCTTGTCGCTACGGCGAGAGCACCGCTCGATCCCAGGC
>CAKZVC010000042.1 GCA_937922235.1 uncultured Acidimicrobiales bacterium
GATGTTGCGGAAGCTCAGTGCGGTGGTGTTGTCGTTGCCGTCGAGTACGACGAGCACGCGACCTTCGTCAGCGAGTCCGAGATCGTTGATGGCCTTGATGGCATCGGAGGTCTTCGGTGCTGCGAAGTTGAACGAGTCAACAACGATGACCTTGCCGTCTGCTGCACGGTCGGACAGTGCCGAGCGGAGCGCAAGCTTGATCATCTTCTTGGGGGTCTTCTGGCTGTAATCGCGTGGCTTTGGGCCGTGTGCGATGCCGCCGCCGCGCCACTGTGGCGAGCGGATGGAGCCTTGACGTGCTCGGCCGGTGCCCTTCTGGCGCCATGGCTTTGCGCCACCGCCCCGACGCTCAGCGCGGGTCTTGGTGGAGTGGGTGCCTGCACGGCGTGCGGCGAGCTGTGCGGTAACAACCTGGTGCATGACCGGGATGTTTGGCTCGATGCCGAAGATCTGGTCATCGAGATCGGCTTTGCCGGCGCTCTTGCCGGCGACAGTCTTGACGTCTACAGATGCCATTACTTGCCTCCCTGCTTCTTCGATGCGTTGCGCAGGAGCACGGTTCCGCCCTTGGGGCCGGGAACATTGCCCTTGACGAGGATCAGGTTCTCTTCAGCGTTTGCTTCGACGATGGTGAGGTTCTGCGTGGTGACCTTCTGGCCACCGCTGCGTCCTGCCATCTTCTTGCCCTTGAAGATTCGACCTGGCGTTGCGCACTGGCCGACAGAGCCGGGCATGCGGTGCACTCGGTGGGCACCGTGCGATGCACGTTGGCCTTTGAAGTTGTGACGCTTCATTACACCGGTGAAGCCTTGGCCCTTGCTGACGCCTGTTGCGTCAACGAGCTCACCCTCTTCGAGGATGTCGGCGCCGATCTCTTGGCCAACTTCGTATTCGCTGACGTCGTCGAGGCGAAGCTCAACGAGCTTCTTGCCCGGTGCGACGCCGGCCTTTTCGTAGTTGCCGAGTGCTGGCTTGGTGAGTCGGTGCTCTTTTTGCGTTCCGACTGCGACCTGGACTGCGGAGTAACCGTCGGTCTCTGGATGCTTGATCTGTACGACGCGGCATGGGGTGACCTTGAGGACGGTCACGGGGACGACTTTGTCGTCACGCCAGACCTGCGTCATTCCCAGTTTTTCTCCGACGATGGCTTTAGTTGCCATGGTTCTCGTTCCCTTACTGATGGGGTGAAACTTGTAGGTGGCTCGCAGGCTGCTTGCCGAAGCATGTAGCCCACTCACGCGAACGCTCCGCTTGGACATGGTCCAGCGGAGCGCGAGTTCGGATTTGCTCACTGGTTCCCGTTGATGCGGTTGCACCAACTAGGCCTGATGAGACGTCAATTGTGTTCTGGCAGAACCAGGTGTCCGGCTATCTACACTCCCGCAAGAGCACAGACGTCGAACGCACAGCTCGATAACTCTAACCACACTTGCTCAAGTGTCCAACTCAGCAGCCGACTATCTGCACACTTTGAGTAGGACATTCTTCACATGCGGTGAGTTCGCCGTTGGACGAACAGCCTCTCGCTAGTCGTCGTAGTAGAGAATTCCACTGTCTTCGTCGACGGCAACCTCACTCTGATCCATCTTCTGAGCCAGTTGTGCGAGATAGGCGCCAAACGAATCGGCGACTCGTTCGTCCTGTTCCGTCCCGTACTCCCAGAGCCAGACGGGTGATTCCCCTTCAGGATCAGAAACACCCTCGACGAAGAACACGATTCCGTCGGTCTTCATAATCGGTAGTCGAGGCCGCGCATCGGAGCGCTCTGACAGTAGTTTCGATTCCTCGGCGAGATCGTCAAGCGATATCCAGGAGTTGACCAGTAAGTTCGCCGCGCCGATCGGCTGACCGTTGTGTACTCGGTACGCCTCGCGCACCGACTTCGGCAGAATCGCACCCAGCAAAGACTCGACTTCAGCAATCCTCGCTTCGGTTGCTGGCTCGTTGAAATGTGTGACATATCCCGGCGCATGCTGGCGGGCCCACGCGGTTATCTGAGCAATCGAGACTTCCGGGCTAGCAATGGGACTTGGGCATGGGGTGTACCTTGCTTCGTCAATGACTCGCCACTCTGTATGCGTTTCAGATGCGCCCTGAGCGGCACTTCCAGCCTCTTTCTCATCGCCCCATCCCCATCCAACTCGCATCTCACCTGAGGGAGTCGTCGAGTAGAACACTGTGCCTCCGTCGACTCCGCGATGGATCTCAACCCGGAGTCGCTTCAGCTCGCTTCCGATGGACGCTTCAACAAGTGGATGAAGCGCCTCCATTGCGGATTTCAAAGACTCTGTCACAGCGATACCTGCGAGTTCATCACCGTGCTTCGATCGACATCCCCATAGCTCTGCGGGATGGGGCTCCGTTATGTACTCGACAAATATGCGGGCCGGATCCCATTCCAAGCCAGAGGCTTCGAGTGCGGCCTCGTATTGTCCAACCACTTCGTTGACCTGATTTTGAGCGACCGCATCAAGATGCAAGGCAAGAGCTCCTATGGGTTTGGGAAATGGTTGAACCACTCGCTGCGGGACTTCGACGAAGTCGTTGGGAAACTGAGCTCGTGCCTCGTCTTTCGACAGTTGGCCGTAGATTTCGTCCCAATAGGTAAGCACCTTCCGGGACTCAGTGTTGACGATAATGTCCTCATTCCTCAAGCCATCGGCTAGCTGTGTAAGGAACGAGGCGAACGAATCAGCTACCTTCGAATCCTCATGGTGTCGGCCGTCCCACCACGCCCAGACCGGTCGATCTTCACTTGGATCATCGACCGTCTCGGTGAAGAACAATCCGTCGTCGGTTGCCATGAAGGGGATCAATTCGTCGGAATCCGGCCGCATCGAAAAAAGGTGGCCCTTCGCGCGACCTCGTCGGACACCGGCCGAAACTCACGCTCTCTACTTAGCCCACCAACATGAAACTCAGACGCCGCAAACTCCTAGGGACATAGCTTCGTGCCATCGGCATCGACAAAGAAGAACTCGGAACCAGTATCATCCATCAGCTGCTCGCGAGAACCGCTGGGGTCGGATGTTGTTTCGATTCACAACACTGAGAAAGTTCATGGGAACATGCCCCACTTTCCTGTTACAAATCGAAGAGCGAGCTTTGCACCCCGAGCGACTCAAGGCACCTCATGGCGTCAGCCACCCTGTCCTCCGGACACAGGTACGAGAGATAGAAGTCGGATCCTGTGAAGATGTTCAACAAGCGCAGCGGTACCCCACGAAGGTCGAGATTCTCCTCAGCCAGCCATCGGTCAAACGCCTGCAACCCATCCACAAAATCTGAACCATCCCACACGAAATCGGTATACAGCTCAGGCTTTGACCAAAACTCGTCAGGGCGGCCAACCCGAAACTCGATCATCGCCGTGCACCGCTCCTGAATCAGAAAGTACTCACGGTGGTCAAGCCACAGACCCAGATTCGACGTATTGGCCGCGTGCGCCAAACCGATCACGACATCGCCGACGTCGAAATCAAAATCTTCATGGAAGTCCGGAAGCGAAAGAAAGTGCTCTCGCAGGTCACCGCCGATCCGACTACTCATACACCAGCGACTAATGATGTCGAAGAACTCGTCAACCGTGTCGATCACGCGCTGCTCGGTCATCGGTCGATCAGCTCTCGCTCGACACCATCGGGATGTTCCGCGATCCACGCTCTAACCCGTTCAATCTTGCCTCGACGCACAGAGCCGTCAGGGTCGGAATCCCACGTCTCCTCCAGCTGGACGAGCATTGGGGCCATGAACTCTTCTTCCGCCGCATCATCCCACCCGTCCATCAACGCCGTCATCATCCGCGGATTCTGGACCGAGTTCCGCTGACTCTTGTGTGGGTGGGCAGCGATCAAAGCCATTTTCTGCCTCAACAAAGCTCCAACGCGGAGCCTTGTCCACAAATCCCGGGATCCATTCATCCAACCAGGCAGCAACGGCCACGGGGGTTTGCGTGAACTTGAGAACTACGGGTTGACGATCGAAGAATGGCTTCGATTCTGTGATGCTCGGCCGCCATCTATGAATTCGTGTATCAAGCAGCTCATGCCAGAGCTCGTTGATGTCACGGCGCGCAACTCCGAACGTAGGCGCGGCCGAAGTACGCCCACCCCCTGGCAACTCATCCCAGCCATCAACGATCACCACCGCAGCATGTTGAGTATCAACGATGCGCCGAAATACGCCCCTGTTCGCGGGCTCCTCCTCGAAGCCGAAGCGCTCAATCAGCTCTTCACCAATAAAGCGTCCCATGTTCCAGCGGCCATCGCTCAACACAAGCTCGCGCCGCACACCTTCAACCACAAGTTCTCCTAGAGAGCTGTTGGAAGCCTTGGGGTCGGGCCGCAACAACTAACAAGTCGCTCCACATGATTGACATGACTGGATGATCGGCATTCTCGGACGGCGTCTTGACATTGCGTAGCTCCCTGACATGAAGTACGAGTCGAAGCGCTCCTTCAGAAATCCGATGTAGCGCTTCGGCAACTGGGGATCCCCGAAGTACGCCAGCGTCTTAGAGAACTCGGCTTCATCGAACTCGCGGTCCTCCGCATGCTCAAACCCATGCACGTCAACAAGGCTGGGACGAGGCCAGATCTAAGATCGCAACTTCTTAGCAGCGCCTGATCCCAACGATGATTGCGTGGTGTAAACGGCCGGCCCGGCCATCACAAGTTCTCTCCCAACCGGGGGCCACCAAACGTCAACACTTTGTTGCGATGCTCAATCCATCGCAATTGGTCCCCGGTAGGAGTTCCCAATGAGCCAACCTCGGTTGCGAAGTCACCCGTCTCCTCGGTGGGGTATTCGATGCCATGAACGAAGTCAGTGAGCGTCGGGGAAACGTAGCTGACGGCAGAGAACGTATTCTCGTCACCATCCCATTCGCTCGAACCGTCGACGAACACCAGTGGCGGGGCGTCATCGCTAAATAGGAAGTCAAGACAGAACAGGCCTCGAGCAACATCCCCAACTATTGGGACTAGGAAAGATGGCCAGTCGTTTCCCGATTCAAGTCCTTGTTCCTCACGGGCGAACAGGAAATCATCGAGGATCTTGCCCCGAGCGATCGACAGTTGCGTTCCCGGCGTAACCCGAAATACTTGCTCGACACGAGCTCGCGCGAAGAAAAACGATCCTCGAGAACCAGGTGTCAAATATGGACGCTCCCCCTCACCAAAGCTCATCCCTCCGAACCTCAGCATTGTGTGACGAACCTCAACAGGAAGCGTGAACCCGATGTCATGTTCCCACCTCTCGAGATCAGCGAGCTGATTCGGAGCCACTGCCCTTGATTCCGCAGACGGAAGTTGAGCAAGCTGGTTGAGGAGCAGCTCTTCAATTGCAACCTCATCCATTATCGAAACGTCCCCAGAAATTCGGCCAGGGTACGCTCACCCCAGAGTTTCGCTCCGCCGAGGTGCTGAGCAAGAGCATGTAGATCTGACTCCACAAGTTGCATTCGGCCGGTTTCCTCGTGATGGTGCCAAGTGTACCCCAGTTCGGTGGGCGACCTGTTGGAATTGCTGTTCTCGAGAATCCAAGCCCGTAGATCCGAATCCATCTCCGGGAAGTCATCGATATTTTCAGCAAGCTTGGCGTTTGCCGCCCTAAAGTCGGCGCTACCGAGAATGTCTGCTTGATCTAGCACGATGTCAGCTTCAAGGGCCTGCCGCCCGTTTGCGGTTAGACCACGGATGAACCGAGGGAAACCGTTCCGGTAAACAACGACGTTGGAATCCACAAAGGTAACAAGCAGCGACCCGTCTGCGAGGGCCTCAACTGACAAGACTGAACTAGAGGGGAACCGCACTGTCCGCTGGTAACCAAGCACATCGGTCGTTTTGTCGCGACGAGGCGGATCAGGTCGCAGCGCTGGCGTCGACTGTCCGGCGGATTGAGTCAAATCGTCTGGGCGCGTGCGCAACTGGCTCAGTCGGTCTGCCGTAGCTGGCAGGCTCAACACAGCGTCAGCAATTCGAACGTCGCCAGCAGTGCCGCGAGCGCTATCGAGAACGCTCGCAACCTCCTGGCGATCGGCCGGAACCAAGAAGCAGTCGAGGCCGCTGCACGGGCGATCGCGGAGGCACCGAACGACCCCGAGCCCCGCTACGTCTACTCCGTCGCGTGCACTGCCGTCGGCAAGTTCGACCACGCACTCGAGCCAGCCCAGAACGCAGTTCAAGTCGCACCGACGGACGTACGCTTCGTCGGCCACCTCGCATCGGTGTATTCGTCGCTCGACAAGAACAAGCTGGCATTCGAGACCTTCGACAAGGCTTTGGCGCTGGCACCGCTCTCGGCGGACACACACTTCCTTCACGTCGACGCAGTCGATCGAGCGGTCAGAGGCGGTGGCAACTTTCGGCCGTCAAAGCTGATCGAACGTGCAAAGACGTCAGCCGATGTGCTGGTCAGTAGCTACCCACAGCTCGCCGACAGCCATGCCGCCCACGCCCGCTATCTCCTCTTGACCGAGGACTATCAAGAAGCTGCGTGGGCGGCCCATCGAGCACTTGAGATAGACCCGAATCGGGCCTCGTCGTACCAGCTGCTTGGCGTTGCGTTCCAAGGAGTGGGCGACAAACGCAAAGCTGGCGATGCCTTCGTGATGGCAGGCAAGCTCGACCCCCACTCGTCAACCAGTGGCGATCTCCTCGCTTCGCTGGCCACTGGGTCAATAGCCCCGATCGCCTTTGCCTGCTGGGCAGCGCTCCGTTTAGGGCGAGTAGCTGCTAGCGGCCAGGAGAACTTCGCAGACCAAGCAACTACCGGCCCAGGTCTAAACACAACGGCGATCTTCATCATCGGCGTGATCCTCTCGGTGGTGTGCCTTGGCATCGCCGTTTGGTTCCACAAGAACAAGCCAGCCCGAGACCCCGGCCCGAAATACCTCAGCCCCGAAGCACGAGCGATACTCGCAGCCCGCAACGAGCTACGCGGCTAGCGTTTGACCCCGATACGTCGTGGACCGACAACTGGAGAACCCGCCCGGTCGCGCCCCAACCAACCTGACCCCCAGCGATAGAGTGCCACCATGGCTCCTGGGCAACTCGATACCTCACCCGAGAGCGCAGCACTGCAGCGCAACATCATCAACGCAAAGTCACCTAGCGAGCGCGCCGAAATGGTCAGTGCCATGTGCACGGGAGTAACCGAGATTTCAAAGGCCGGCATCCGGCGGCAATACCCCGACGCCGACGAGGGTGAAGTGATGATCCATCTGCTTACCCGCCGCTACGGAGCCGACTTCGTCACAGCTCTACCAGCCGACGCAATTACCAAGATCAAGCTCGCCCAAGCACAATGATCGACCACGCATCCCTCGCCGTTGCATTCGGCGAAGAGCTCGATGTGCGAGAAATCCAGTACGCGCTCACCGGGTCGGTTGCGGCATCGTTCTATGGCGAACCACGAAGCACCGTCGACATCGACTTCACAGTGATGGCGTCACGGGACGCTCTTTCTCGATTAGGGGAGTTGCGCGAGGAGTTCTATGTTCCCACGCTGGTCATCGACGAGGAGGTAGAGCGCTTTGGCTCGTTCAACCTCATTCATCACTCGACAGGAGTGAAGATCGATATTTTCGTCCTCGACAGCTCGCCATTCAATGAACTGCTTATGGAACGTCGCGTCCGAATGACGCTCCCAAGTGGCCCAGTCTGGGTCGCTTCACCAGAAGATGTAACCGCGCGGAAGGTCCGTTGGTACTCGCTCACCGACGAAACGTCCGAACGGCAGTATCGAGACATAATCGCATTGATGAGCTACGGAAACGTCGACATCGACGAGGTAGTCGCAACCGCAGAACTGATCGGGCTTGGGTCGTTGGCGAGGCGCCTAGCCAACGATGCTCAACTATAAGACTGCACGCTCCCGAACGCCTGTGCCTCCACATTGTCTCGAATCCAGGATTTGAAGGCTGGGTGAGAGAAGGACACAAGTCCGCGCCCGGCTTGCTGGATGACAGACGCCTTGATCAATCGGTCGCGGTAGCGAGAGACCCACTTCGCGTTTCGTTGAACGAATTCAGCAATGTGCGCTACAGGGACGCCATCGTCCGGGTACGCAGCCATCGCACAGAGAAATCGCTGATCGAGGTCGGAGAGGCGTTTCCACACCGGCTGCGCAACCTGCCTTCCCATGCTTGCAATTGCCGTTTCAATGGCCTTATCGAAGGTGCTCGCTGCGATCTTCTTTGATGCGTCGGAGTGCAACGCCCAGACGTGATGTCCAATGGACTGAATGGCAAATGGATGCCCGGCGCTTGCCTCGATACCGCGGTTCATTCCCGCCTGGCTGTACTCAAGATTGGCCGCGACGAACGGCTCCTCCATTGCCTGACGAGTCTGGTTTCGACGAAGCAAGCCCGTGTCGTACCTCGCGCACCGTTCGAGAAACGTGGTTCCAGTTGAATCAAGCACCCGTTGGTCTATCTTCGGCAGACCTGCACCAACAAAGGCCGCCGGATGTCCGCCCATGCGACTTACGATCTGCAATGCCCCACCAAGGATGGCAAGGTCAGCTAATTCAATGTCGTGAATCTCGTCGACGGCGATGAGTACTCCTGTGCTACCAGCATCGACCGTCCGCTTGACCGTCGATTCGAGCACGGAGCGGAACTGCAGACTCCGATCTGGCTCTGCCCCCGATTCCGACTCTGCCGTAACCGACGCCATGCCCGGGAAGCCAACTGTCGCCGACACCTTCTTTCGACGACGAGCTGGCTTGCCTTCGATCTGCAGTAAGTGGGCAGTGAGCCGTTCAATGAGTTGGGGATGGGCCAGTTCGTAGATCGTGTGGAACCCAAGTTCAGCGGCGAGATCCATCGCCAGCGAAAGCGCAACCGTCTTGCCGGTGCCCCGACTGCCGACAAGGAGGGTGGTGTACCACTCATGACGAGTGCCCGACGAAAGCGCTATCCGCAGTTCGTCTTCTAGATCTGACCGCCCTGCGAGCACCGGAGGCCAAGAGCCAAACGTCGGCGCAAACGGTGAGCTATCCATGCGAATCTACCTCAGTCTACAATTCCTACAAAGTCTACACGAGTCTACAAATCCCAGCAGTCCTGAAGACGATGTCCACCATATGTAGGGACTATGACAGGCGCCCCGTTCAAGGACGAGCGACCATTGGCAATGACTATTGGCCGCGCCACAATCGAACGTCGTCCCGCCTTGCCTTAGCCTCTACGCATGAGAACGATCACCAAAGCCGCTGCGGCGACATTCATCGGAGCTGGCACCGGCCACTTCATGAAGCCCGACTTCTTTGAAGCCGTCGTCCCCGACTGGTTCCCGAGCAAGACACTGGCCAACCAGGTGTCGGGTGCGGCCGAAATCGCCCTCGGTGTCGGCTTGTTGCTGCCACAAACCCGCAAGGCATCCGGATGGGGCCTGCTAGGCCTCACCGCCGCGGTGTTCCCTGCAAACATCGACATGGCCATCAACAAGGTGGCCATCCGCAAAGACGAGACCGGCACGTTCCAGCGCTACCCCGGCGAAGTTCGAGACGCCCGCAACTGGATCCGGCTGCCGTTCCAAGCCGCCTTCGCTGCCCTCATCTGGAAAGGCGCCGAGCTCACCCGCAAGCCGTGGCACTCGCCTGATGCTCGGCGCAGCAGCTGAGGTTCACCTGCACCGGCGAGCTGAAATACGGCCCCGCTAGGATGAAGGAATGCACCGGATGAAAAAAGTCGCTACCAAAGTTCGACTTGGTGACCCCGACACGTCGTGGACTGACTACTGGCGAACCCGCCCGGTTGAAGAGCGTCTCGCAATGGCGACCGAGCTAAGTCAGGAGTGCGCGGATGGAGATCCTCGACAAGGACTTCGGCGAGTTCATCGAGTGCTGCGTCGCTCGTGACGTCAAGTTCCTCACGATCACGGCCACGCGTGAACCGTCGGCGCTGCTGGGCCGAACACCGCTGCTAGACGCTCGATGTCGTCCACGTCGCCAGTCATGATGCTGTCGTCTAGCCGCACGGCCAACAACGTGAGGTGCGCATCAACCACATCGGCCGTGCCACTCTGACCAAGCAGCTGCCCGACCCTGCGCCCGTCATCGAGCGAGTGAACAACGATTGACTTCAGAAACGCTGCGAGACGAGCCTGCCGAGCTCCGTTGCGCCACACCTGACCAACGACTGGTTCCGTGGTGTGTAAGGCCGTCCCCATCTTTCTGGCAGCTGCCAGAAAGACATCTGTCGATCGTTCTGCCCTTTCGACAGCGACGAGAAACCCGGCGTCGAGAATCAAAGACCGAACCGTTCCGTCATCGCAGCAACCTCAACATCACTAACGTCCTCGCCCCACTCATCCAGAAACGAACGAAGACCATCCTTACGTTGATGTTCTGCAGCAAGGGCCCTTAATGCGTGGCGAATCACACTCGAACGACCGCCGTACTCGTCAGCGAGCAACGCGAGGATCGCTTCATCTTCATCATCAAGACGAACCGTTGTTGTGCCTGCCATATCCAAAGTGTAGCACGGACGTGCTACATCCTTCGAAGGTTGCGACTTGAGGTCCTTGGCCATGGGTCTCGACCGTCGCGATGCGCTATGACAACGTCAGGAGTGCATGCCGTTTGCGTCGGCCGTGGCAATAGCCGGCAAAGGTGGCGAAGCTGCAGCGCGCTGGCGTGCAGAGGTCTGGCGAACCTGACCTGATAACGACGCGATGCTCTGCATCACTTCATCGGTGAGCTCAAGACGATCACGCATCGACGGCCGTCCAACCTCCGGGCGAGGCCCAATCATCCGACCAATGTTGATCGTGACCGGTCGACCGGGATCATCCCGATTGCCGGAAAGACGTTCCGCGTAACAAAGGAGTCGAGGTACTCAGCCTTGCCGACGAAACTGACCGGCCGGTCGAGGCCATACATGAGCATCATCGAGTCGATGAAGGACAAGTGGTTGGCCGCGATGATCGCGCCGCCGAAGCTCGGTACGTTCTCGGCGTTTCGAACGTCGACGTCGAGCCACCGTTCTCGAACCGGCTTTGTGGCGAGCGCCATCGCGGAAGACATCACGACACTGCGCCCCATGACACTGCGCCCCATGACATTGCGCCGCACGACATTCTGTTCGGTGACATTGCGCTCGGTTACGTCGCGTCCCATTAGCTTGCGCTCCGAAGTACGAGGACGTGCTGGTGTTTCACGAGGCGCTCGTTCGGCCATGCAAGCACGGCATCGAGACTGCCCGTGAACGGGCTCGTCACGTCGACGCACCCTCCGGTGCCAACGACCCGACCAACAACCTGTCCGACCTGAATCGGTGTGGCTTCGCTTCGGTTCATAAGTTCGGTGGCTGGTTCAAAGCTCCCTGATGCAGGCGAGACGATCAATCGAAGGCTCGATTCGAATCGCTCGCATCCGCCGACCAACCGCAGTGTTTCATCAGTGGGGTACTCGCTCATAGTGGCTTCCTCTTCGATGTAGCTGGTGTGGTGAACCATAGAGACCGGAGTTTTCAGGCCTGAGTCGGCCTTGTGAACAGCGTGGTTTTGGCGGTGATCTCGGTCACGTCCGTCACGCCGCAGACCTCAGCCCCACCCGGATTGCCGACAGAAGAGCGATATATAGAAAACGCTATACAACATAGCTATTCCGCTATATCATCGAATCATGGACGTCGTCGCCACAGCACCACTCATTCGCGATGCAAGGAAAGCCGCAGGGCTTTCACAGGTCGCGCTGGCCAAGCGACTCTCGACCACACAGTCCGCCGTCTCTCGCTGGGAATGCGGCCACGAGGAACCTCGGTTAAGCACGCTTCGATCCATCCTTCGCGCCTGCGACCGCCGACTTGTGTTGTCGACCGAGCCACACCCACTCAGCGACGTCGATCGCGCACAAATCCGACAACAGCTCGCAATGTCGCCCGAACAACGTTTGGCCTCGGTCTCCAACGTCAGCACGTTCGTGACAAGCGCTCGGCGCGTGAACTGATGCCAGCAGCCCTCGACCCACAATGCCTGTTCACCACACTGGCTGAGCACGAGGTTGACTACGTCCTGATCGGCGGACTCGCTGCAGTGCTGCATGGGTCTACGGCAATGACCAACGATGCCGACATTCTTCCCGACTCGGCCATGGACAACCTCGAGCGCCTCGGGCAAGCCCTGCATTCCCTCAATGCGCGTCTTCGCGTAGACGGCGATCCCGAGGGAATCGCATTCGAACCACACCCAACACTCATTGCATCGATGGCGATGCTCAAGATGACAACACGCTGCGGCGATCTCGATCTCACGTTCACTCCCTCCGGGCTCGATGGCTATGGAGGGGTGAACGAACGATCGGTGACGTTCGAGGTTGGCGGGCTCCACCTACAGGTTGCCGCCCTCGCCGACATCATCCGCTCGAAGGAAGCCGCCGACCGTCCCAAGGACCACGCAACCCTGCCGATCCTGCACGCCCTTCAAGAAGAAATCGCCAAACAAGGCGAGTAGCGAAGACGAGCGCAACCTCGACAAGTTGCTAATTGAGTGCGCGGTCCAAAGCATCTCGAACACCAAGCTCATCGGCACCCGTGTGTAAATGGGTCATTCGTGGATCGCTGTGAAACGTGCTGGCGAACGAACCAGCGATCATGTGTGGAATCTCCAAAGCGTTGCACGCCGCAACAACCCGTTGAAGCAACTCCGTGTGCACTAGGCCTCGATCAGCTGAGGGCCAAGGATGGCTTCGGTGACCTGTTCCCCATGCAGCATCACAAACCAGGCGCGCTTGACCTGCGATTCGTCGAACTCCGGATGCCGCGCTCGAATACCCTCGAGAGCAACCTGCTTCGCGGCCTCCGACATCTCGATCGCCGCCTCGATGCGCGCCGCACCTGTCATGCCCGCGATCGCACGGCGTTGCACCGCCCGAGCGTCAGGAGTCATGTCGTTTGCCATAGAAGAACTGTACGCCTTCCCTGCTGCTATTTCCTAGGCTGCTGGTGCTCGCAAGCTTCGCTAAGCAGCCTACCTCTGAGGTGTGACAGCGTCCGGTGGGGTTAGTCCCATCATCACAGCGGGACTAGGCAGCTCACTCCACCGCTACTAGCTGCCGACACGTCATTGTGTGGAGATGGAAACAATGGAGCGCATGCGGTTATCACCAGGTGTGATGCTGCTGCTCGCTGCGTTGGGCTATGCGGTGTATCAACAAGGCGCCTATCACGAGGGGCCGCACCGGTTCTTCGCGATGCTTGCCTGCGGCGCCGGTCTTCTTCTTATTTTCGGCGACCACGGTCGCCGAGCTGTGGTCTTTGCTGCTGCGGCAATTGCGCCGCTGCTGTTGTCGTCAGTCGTGAGTGTGCTGTTGTCGAGCGATCGCAGCGACGCGCGAAGCACCTTCCTTACCCTGGCGCTGGTGGGCATCGGCTTCGCCGCGGCCATGTCGATCCCGGCAGCTCACCGAACTGTCGCCGTCGACGCATCGATCGTGATCGCGGCCATCGTGGCCGTCACGGCGATCTGGGGAGTGGCTACCCACTCGGTTCCGTTCGGCCGCATCACCGAAGGGGTGTGGCGCGGGTCGAGCTCGATCACCTACTCCAACGCGGCGGCCGCAATGGTGGGCTCGGTTGCGGTGCTCACCTTCCACTTGGCTGCGACCAAAGGCAATCGACTGCATGCCGTTGCCTGCACGCTGATGCTCGCTGGCTTCGCCTCGACCCAGAGCCGCGGCGGTGCGTTGGCGCTGCTGCTGTTCATCGTTGTCACCTTCGTGGTGTTGGGCCCAAAGATGTTCGCACGCACCGCCGTGTCGGTGGCAGCAGGAACAGCCATCGCCTCGGCTCCGATTCTCTTCAGCGCGGCCGACTCCGGCCCGGCACGACCAGGACTTGTGGTTGCTGGCTTGGTGCTGGGGCTGATCGTGACCTGGTCGTTGTTCGAGGTGCGCGACCGGTTCCTCCACCCCGTGACCACGCTGGCGGCACTCGGCGTCGGCGGCGCGCTCATCGCGTGGCAAACCGGCCTGAGCGACCCAATCACCGAACGCTTCACCCTGCGCTCGGGCACCACCGCAGGCGGAGAAGAGGCTGCCGTTCTCTTCGGCGACCGAGCCAAAGAATGGTCAGCCGCATGGGAGCAGTTCGCCGACTCCCCCATCGTCGGGCAAGGCCCTGGCGTGGTCGAGCTCCGCTGGAGCGAAGCCGGCCGACTGTTCGAAGCGCTGTTCGTGCACAACGAATACCTCGAGCTCGCCGTCACCCACGGCGTGCTCGGCATCGTCGCACTGATGGTGACGGCATACCTCTTTCTTCGCAGCGGCAACCGCAGTGAACTATCGACCCCGGTGTTGTTGGCCGTCGGCATGTTCATGGCGCACTCGACCGTCGACTTCCTCTGGCACATCCCCGCGCTGCCGGTGTTCTTTGCCTTCCTTCTCGGACTAAGTCGGCAAGTGCCGGCCGAGGTTGGTGAAGGCGAGGCCGGTGAGGGCGTCGGCGAGAAGCACGTCGCTCAGGAAGTGTCGCGCTAAACGCAATTGAGCCGTTTGGCTCAGGTGGCCGAGACGCCCGTCACCCACTGTTGTGGATACACGACACAAAAGGCGGGCCCGGTGAAGTCTCCAGACTCATTGCTCAACATCATGAAGATCGCCGTTCTCGGCGCGATCATCGCCATCCTCTCCCCTGCAGGATTGGCCTGGGGTCAAAGCACCGCAGACGACAGCCCTGTCGCTGGCGACAGCCCCGTCAGCGAAGACAGCCCACCAATCGCCGACGACAGCCCTCCGGTACCGGTCGACCCTGTGTTTGTCCTTATCGAGCCCGTACTTCGCGATGCCAACGGCGAATTCATCGACCTCATCTTCGATGAGAACGTGGTCTTCGTCGACGGCGAGCCCTTCGGCTTTGGCAACCTCCTCGACCCCGGCCAGTACCAAGTCACCCTCGACGACTACCAAGGCATTTCCGGGGAGCTCGACTGTGAGGACTTCGCCTACAACGTCAACCCCATCAGCGGCAACAACGTCCTCACCGTTCAGCCCGAAAGCGCGATCTACTGCAGCGCTAACTACGTCATCACCCAACGAACCTCAATAAAGATCGTCAACGTCGTGTACAACAACGATGGCGGCACCCTTGAAGCGAGCGAAGTCGAATACACGATCACCGGTGCTCCCGGCTTCGACGTGGCCCTCCCCGATCGCCAGCGCGTCGATGTTGCACCTGGCCCATCGCTACTCCTCGTCACCGGCCGCTTCGACATTCCCGGCTACAGCTCACATCTGCGCAAGTGCGTCGATCGCAACACCGGTGAGATCCTCGACGCCTCCCTCTTGAACGGCATCGACGTGCCGATCGGCGCCAAGGTGCAGTGCACCATCGTGCACAACGACCTCAAGACCAAGATCAAGATCAACACCCGCCTGATCAACAACGGCGGCGGCAGCGCAAGCGCCGACGACATCAACGCTCAGCTCGACGGCTATCCCGTCAACTCGGGCGAATGGATCACCATCACCCCTGGCGAGCACTCGCTCACCTTCGACGAGCTCGACGGCTACTTCCTCCAGAGGTTCGACTGCCGCCAGGTTCGTGGAGGAGGTGGCCTCGTGAGCAACGACACCGTCTTCCTTGAAGCCGGCGCCAAGCTCGTGTGCACCATCACCCAGAACGACTACGCCACGCAGATCAAGCTCGTGCCGATCGTGCGTGATGCCAACGGCAAGGTCGTACGTGACGTAACCCCGACGCTCACCATCGACGGTGCAACCGTCGCCAAGAACGTCCGCACCACCGTCGACGCCGACCAAGCACACACCATCGGCGCCGAGCTCGCTGGCTACGACACCACCTCGACCACCTGCGAAAACCGTCGTGACCGCGGTGGCTTCAGCATCGATGGCAACGACCTCACACTCCAGACCGGCACCGTGGTCCGTTGCGTGATCACGCTCCGCGAAGCAGCCTCGTACTAACGAACGAGTAGCGGCGGCGGGCAGGATTACCTAAAGCCCGCCGCCAGCTACGACGAACCTTCGGAGATGTCGGTACAGCTGTCCTTCGTCCTCCTGTCACAGAGCGTCAACCCTGATCCACACGCGGTCGTGCAATCGGCCAGCACGTTTGGCATCGGGCTCACGCCGGCCCCGGGCGACAACACCTCACAGATGTACGAGATCAACGGCGGCGGCCAACTGATCGTCGCACTCATGCCGGCTCCACACCCCGACGCACCCCACATGCCCCAAGGCGTGTCCTCACCAGAACCTGACGAACTGTCACAGATGGTGGCTCACTACATCGTGACCATCTTCGGCCGGGAGTCTGCCGGCGACCCCGACATCGAGCTAGCGCAGCTCACGGCCGCGGTCATGAGCGCCAGCCCAGCGATCGCCGGCATGTTGGGAGGCGGCACGATCTTCCATAAGGCGGGCTTCTTCAACGCCGCTGTCATCGCCGCCGAAGGCGACATCCCGATCGATGTCACGGTCGACATCACCGTGGCCCCCGAGGGCAACGGCCGCATGTCCTTCCTCACCCATGGCCTGAAGAAGTACAGCCGCGAAGAGTTCTACGTGACCTCATCGATCGACGGAACCGGCGCCCTCGACTACATCCGAGCTCTCACCCGTTGGATGATCGTCGACCCCGACAAGCAGCTTCCGACAGGCGACACGGTTGGCCGCACGGCCGAAGAAAAGATCGTCGTGCAGCGTGTGCCCAACCCGACCGGAAGCGACGACCAGGTCATCCGTCTTGATCTCGACGCCGAACAGCCCGGCGCCGGAGGCCAGAAGAAGTCGAAGCGCTGGTTCGGCCGGTAGACGACACGATTGGGCCCTAATCGACCCATACGGTTGGGGCGTTTTGCTCAGGAACCACGCGAGCCGGGAACCTACCGTTGATCTATGGAAAGCACCACAGATCATCCTGTTGAAGCACCCGCGAACTTCTCGTTTGCTACTGCTAGCCCATGGACCGGCCTCGATGTCGCAACCATGCGTATTCACTCCCGTGCTCGCGTCATCCAATCGCAGCACCGAGCGACTCGGCTTCGGCGCACCAACACCGCACTTGGGATTCTTCTCGAAGCGGCGTACGCCCAACGGATGATCGAAGAACAGATAACTCGTCAGGAACAGCGAGTTATCGACCTGCGCGAGCAAGAGATCAACCTGCGTGAACGAAACGCGTTGCTCGACCTTGCCGCACAGGGAGAACGACAGAGCGCAGAGGCCGAGGTTGTCGAGGCACCTCGAGCCAGCCTGCGCCACCTCCAAGCCATCGCCAAAATGGCGGCGCTTGAAGACCTGCCCCAGCCAGATGAAACGGCCACGCCACAAGAGCTCGACCTTCGCGACCGCGCTGCACTCATCGACCTTCGTCGTGAGCACGAGTTCAACACCCGCGAAGCGCTCCCGATCCTGCGTGACACGCAGCCTCGCAGCGCCGTTGCTAACCGTCGTTGGGGCAGCTAACTAGCTGACTGCGTCGAAGCGCTCGACCACCTCAGCGGCGCTGACGATCTGATCGATCTCGCCGACACCCGAACCAGCCCACAGCACTCGGACGGTCATATCCGACGCTGCTGCTGCATCAGCGTGGGCAGCTTGGTACGGCTCGACATTCGCTGCGAGCTCAGCCTCGCGACCTGCCCACTCGTCGGTGAGCGTCGTGCGCGCCGTGCGACCGGTGTAACCCTCCGGCCACAGCGGACCACGAATGTGGTCGTACACCCGGCTGCGAACCGTGTCGGCACCATCGACCTCAACTAGACGATCTTTCGCCTGGTGCGAATCGACCGCTTCGTGCGTGGCGTAGAACGCGGTCCCCATCGCCACGCCCGCCGCACCAAACTCATGTGCCGCGTCGAGATCGACTTGAGTGTTCATGCCACCAGCCGCAACGAGTGGTGTGTCGGGGATGGCATCGCTAATGGCCGCGAGCGACTCGTGGATCGACAACTGCGGCCGGCCGTGGCCGCCCGACTCGGTTCCCTGCGCCACGATGACATCGGCGCCCGCCGCGACCGCCTCGACTGCTTCGGCTGCGGTTCCGACCTGGCAGATCGCCTTCGCACCCGCCGCATGAATCGGCGCGATGTGCGGCGCCAAATCGCCAAAGGCCAGCCACACCGCACACGGGTCATGCGACAACATCGCGTCGAGCCCACCGTCGGCCATATTCCAGGTGATGATGCCCACGCCCACTCGGGCACCGCCCGAGAGCTCGGCCTGCTCGGCCAACCACTCAGCGTTGCCATAGCCTCCGCCCAAGATGCCGAGCCCACCAGCGTTCGACACGGCTGCAGCAAGTTCGCCACCGGCTACCTTCGCCATCGGCGCCAGCAGCACTGGCCGGGAAATACCAAGCACCTCGCACAACTTGTCGGTCGAAGCACCCGAGCGATCAGAACGCGAAGAAGGCGAGGTCATGACCGGATCGTAGATGACCCGACACGACCCCGCCTTCTCAGGTGGGTCAGCCACCGAGGAACGAGACAGCGTCCCCCGGCAGCTGAGTTCTGCGTTACATCATCTCCTGTGCGGTGAGCTTCACTGGCGTGTACTGCTTCGAGTACAGACCGCTCCAGTTCTGCTCGCCAACAAACGCTCCGATGACCCAGCACATTGGCTCCATCGTGATGCGCACGAGCTTGCCGGAGTAGTCCGGCGTGTTACGTCGACCCATCTGGAACGCAAGCTCGGCGGCACGGTGTTGCGCGATGTACTTCATGAACGGCTCGATCGCCCGCCCGAATCGCGACCCCGAACGCATGATGCGAACCGCTGGGATGCCCCAAGCGTGATAGCCACGTACCGCCTGGCGAGACAGGTTCTGCTGAGTGAAGCGGAGATCGGCCACCCAGTCGGCACGGTCGAGCTCACCCTTCTTATAGAAGTACGTGCAGATCACACGACTCGAGCTGCTCCCGCTGTCGCTATCGCTCTTCGTCTTGCTCTTCGACTTCGACTTGGTTTCGGTGGTTGGCTCGGGATCGCCGTATGCCGCACTCAGGTAGTCGTCGCCACCGGTGTTGGTGTTCGCGATTGCCTGACGGTTCTCCTCAGCCTTTCGAGCCGATTCCTGACGCTTCTCCTGCTCCCGTCGATCCGAATCGGAGTCGGAGTTCTGCTTCCGTTTCGCATCAGCCTTCGCCTTCGCATCAGCCTTGGCCTTTGCATCGGCCTTGGCCTTGTCCGCAGCCGCCTTGTCCTCAGCGGCCTTCTTCTCCGCAGCCGTCGTCGCCTTTGCCGACTTGGGCGTGCCCCAATTTGCGTGATTCACGCCAGATTGGAACTCGTACATTTCCTGCGGCGCAGCAATCGTCGCCAACGTCTCGATCGCTTGGTTCGTCGAGGTGTTGTCATGCGACGACCAGTTGTCGAACGGGTTCCACCACTGGTCCTTGCGGTCGTTGCTCACCGCCTTCGCAAAGTCGCCGTTCGTGGCTGTGTCCTTCAGAATGTCGCCCTTCTGCCCACGAGCCGCCTGCTGGGCTTGTTCAGCGGTCAAGTCGAACTCAAGACCATCGCCCCGTCGAATCGTCACCTTGCCCGACGTCTTGTTCCGGTTGCCATCGAAGGTCGTGATCTGGTTGATCTGGAATCCGTCTTGCCCATCTTCTTCGGTCTCCAGGATCTCGCGTTCGACGGTAGTGCCTGTCCGCTTATCGCCGGAGTGCCAGCTCGGGTTCGGCGTTCCATTCGACTCACCCTGCATCATGTCGGTGATCTTGACCCGCTCGACCTCCAAGTTCGTCGGAATCGTCGGACCGGCCGCAATCGTTCCGCTCTCCAAACCAATCTCGACGCCAACAGGGGTTTCAAAAGAGGCAAACGTCTTGGTCCGTTCCTCAACGTCCTCCCACTTGCCATCCTCGCCAAGCGTGATTTCGCCGTCCTGAACCTGCTGCTCGCCGGACTGACGGCCTTCCTCCGTATCTGCAACGGCACGCTGCTTCAGATGCGTTGTCTGCTCGGTCTTCACCTTTGTCCTATCGAACCCGGTGATGTTGATTCCGCCCGAAAGACCGTCATCAACTTCACCCGACAGCGTGACGCCGACGCGAACCGAATTGGCCTTGGACGAGATGTCAGTCTTGCCAACCCCAACGACGAAACCGTCCCCGGTGTTGGTGACTGACGCAACCGGCAGGTTGTCGCGATCGGTCGACACCTCATCGCCCGTGATCCCGGCCTGGATGCGAACGTTCCCTGCAGGCACCTTCTTTTGCACGTCTGGTCCGAGGTTCCCGGTGACTTTGAAGGTTCCGTCATCGGGGAAGAACGAGTTTCCGGTATCGGTCACCGTCAGACCCTCGGGGATCGTGCTGAAGTCACCAGTGGTTGGCATATTGCCGTCCTCCAGGCTGCCCAGCACAACTTCTCGCTGGCCTTCAAGTTCGGTCGAATCCACGAACTCGACGTCGTAGCTCACGCCGATTCCGGCCAATGGAGCGTTGACTCCAGCGTTGAGACCAGCAGCAGTTGTGCTCGACTTCGAGACCACGATGCTGTTGTCCAACCGTGGGAAGGCTTCGACACCATTTGAGAACGTGATGCCAGCGCCGACGTTCAAGCCCGGGCGCTTGTTCTTGTCGTCGCGTTCGCTACTCGCCAGATCTTCGCCAGCGCCAATGTTGCTCGACGCAACAAAGCCAGGATCGGTGGGTTCCATCTCGTTGATCGCATCGATCAGATCGCCGTTCGGATTTCCGTCATCTCCTTGCACCTGATCGCCGCTGACCTGGAAGGCATTCACTACCGGCGCTGGAACTGGGTCGCCAGATCGAGTCTTCAGAACAGCAGCCGATGCCGCAAGCGCGTCAGCATCAGCCTGCGGGTTCTCTTCCCCAGGCTCGACGGGGTCTCCGGCATGCGCCTGAGCAAGCTCAGGCTCGGCGTACACCTCGGCTGCAATCACGTCGTCAGCGCCATTGACATCATCGACGTTGGCGTCATCGCCATCGCTCCATGTAATGCCAGTGCCCTCATCGATATCGGGAACAACCCGAGCCACCTGTGACCCCGTGTTGCCGTCAGCGTCAACACCATCGGGATCGGGGTCAGGACCGCCATCGCCATCATCGTCACGGACGAGATCGGGGAGGCCCTTGTTTTCATCGCTGATAAACAGGTCGACGTTGAGCTCGCCCGTCGCATTGCGCGGCGTGATTGGAACGCCACCATCGGGCGCGTCTTGCGGCGCAACATCGTTGATCGATACGGCGGCAGAGTGCTGTGAGAAGCCAGCGTCGTTGAATGCCGTCACCGAGTAGAACGACGCACCCGTCCACGTCGTGCGGTGCTGGGTAGACGTCACCGTGTCGATGTTGTTGTGCTTCCCGGCATAAATGTTGTAGCCAGTCGCACCAGGCACCGCCGACCACTTCAACTCATGCTGAAACAGCTCATCGTTCCACTCGAACCGCACATCGGTCGGCGCCGCGGGAGGAGTTGGTTCTGGGAGCTCTTCGCCGGTGTTGTTGACGATCGGCGGAGCAAGTGCCGATCGCTCCGAGAACACCGTCCGGTCTTCATTGAACGCCACTACGTAGTACTTCGACACGTTGCTGAACGTGGCGTTTCCCCAGCGGTTCTCGAAGACGGTTTTGACGTTGTTGTTATCGACGTACACGTTGTAGCCAAACGCGCCATCGACAGGAGTCCACGTCAGGACAACCCCGTCGTCCGTGAAGTCGAATCGCACATCGACCGGTGCCGACAGCGTTGGCGCTGGAACTTCAGGTTCCTCCTGTGGAGGTGGCGGCACATCGTTGATCGATACCGCAGCAGAGTGCTGTGAGTACACATCGCCAGCGAATGCCGTCACCGAGTAGAACGACGCACCCGTCCACGTCGTGCGGTGCTGCGTAGACGTCACCGTGTCGATGTTGTTGTGCTTGCCGGCGTAGATGTTGTAGCCAGTCGCACCAGGCACCGCCGTCCACTTCAACTCATACTCAAACAGTTCATCGTTCCACTCGAACCGCACATCGGTCGGCGCGCTCAGCTCGGTGATGATGTCGTCAGGGGTCGATTCGACCTCATCGTTGTTGTTTTCATCGACCGTTTGGTTCGTGTCGGTGTCACCAGACTTCTCGACCGGCGGACCCTTCTCGTCCTTTTCATCAGCCTTGGCCTTCTCGGCTTCAGCCCGTTCAGCCTCTTGTTGGTCTTCTCTCGAATCATGAGTTTCGACATCGCCGCTTCGGTCGAGGCCATCCACCACATTCGACTTCGACGAGAACTCCTTCGCCTCATTGAACGCCGTCACGTAGAACGACTCAGCGCCGTACGGAAGCGTGATCGAGGTGGTCTTGACCGTGTCCTTGTAGTCGTTGTTTGCGTAGACGTTGTAGCCAGCCGCCCCATCAACAGCGTTCCAGCTGAGCTTCACGGTCTTGCGCTCACCGTCGTGGCTCACACGCACGTTCGTGGGTGCGTCGGGCTTGCCGTCCTGGGCATCGCTGCGCGCTTCGGGCTCCGGTACCGGGTCGTCGGGGGCCTTGGTCTCGAGACGAAGCTCATCTGACTTGGCCGAGTGGTTTCCACCATTCGAATCGAACGCAACGACCGTGTACGCATGCGACCCGGTGATTTTGTCAGTGAACGACGTGCCATTCTTCTGCGTGGCGGCATAGCCACCATCTCGGTAGACGTCGTAGCCACCGGCGCCATCAACGGCATCCCACACAACCTCGATGTAGTCGACGCCCACGTTTCCGCGAAGCCCGGTCGGTTTCGCCAAGCCCGCCGCTCCAACTGCCGGGGCAGCCACCAGCGACAACAAGGTCGTCACAAGCAAAGTCGTCATCAAGCGTTTCATCGAAGTCACCTCTCTCAGAGCTCGCGAACACGAGACTCCTGGTCTCTGCATCGTGTGGGCTCACACTGGGTAGGTCGATGGGTAGCGCTTCCCATGACGGCCAACTGGTCGCACAGCAAGTTCCGAGCATGGTGAGTCGCCAGTACAAGAAGTGGTGAAATAGAGCGTCCTTCTAGGGAGTTACCACCACGTGCAAAACGAACGTCCCGTACCAACCCGCGCCCGCTCGCTCCACGTGTTGCTTGCGTTGCTGGCCACATTCAGCCTCATCGCCGCTTCCTGCGGCGGTTCCAATTCGAGCTCGTCAGCCAGTGACGAGCTTGGCGATTGGGACAGCATCGTGTCTGCCGCGGACGGCCAAACCGTCCAACTGTGGATGTGGGGCGGCGACACCGTGCTCAACAGCTACATCGAGAACACGGTCGCCCCCGCCGTTGCCGCACAAGGAGTCACGCTCGAGCAGGTACGCATCGACGCCACCTCCGACGGCATCGACCGCATTGTTTCCGAGATCGAAGCAGGCAGCGACGACGGCGCCGTCGACCTCATCTGGGTCAACGGCAAGAACTTCTCACAGGGCAAAGACGCCGGCCTCTGGAAGCAGGACTGGGTGAGCAAGCTGCCGAACGCATCGCTGCTCGACAGCGACGACCCAACCCTCTTCTCTGACTTCGGCGTTGCCACCGACGGCCAAGAAGCACCCTGGAGCCGGGCCGCCTTCACCTTCGCCTATGACTCGGCCAACATCACCGATCCACCCTCGACGTTCGAAGAGCTCGCCGATTGGGTTATCGAAAACCCCGGCCGCTTCACCTACCCCGCTCCCCCAGACTTCACCGGGTCGGCGTTCGTCCGCCAGGTCGTTCAAGCGCTCGGTGAAGACGAAGCCTTCGCGCTGATGGACACGATGCGCGAAAACCTCTGGAACGAAGGTACGTCGTTCCCGAAGGACGAAGCCGAACTCAACACGCTGTTCGGCAACGGCGAGGTCGACCTTGCAATGAGCTACAACCCGAACTTCGTGCAGGTCAACGTCGAGCAGGGCATCTTCTCGCAGACCTCCCGCCCGTATGTGTTCGAAAGTGGCACGCTGCAGAACGTCAGCTTCCTCGCCATGCCAGCCAACGCCGGTTCGTTCGAAGGCGCAATGGTTGCCATGAACGAGATGCTGTCCGCCGAGCTTCAGTCTGAGAAGCTGTCGCAGGTGGGCGTTCCGGCCGTCGTCGATATTGGTGGAGTCGCCGAAGAGACCGACTACCGCCTCACCGACTTTGGTACACCACTAGAAGAACTCCCAGCCGACGATGTTCCACGCATCGACGAGCGCTGGCGCACCGAAGTACTCGGATAGGAGACCGACATGACCGACACCCAAACAGACGAACTGATCGACCTCGTCATCATCGGAGGCGGCACCGCTGGCCTAGTGGCCGCGCACGGCGCGGCCGGAATGGGTGCGTCGGTCGTGATGGTCGAACCCAACCATCCCGGCGGCGACTGCCTCTGGACCGGCTGCGTGCCGAGCAAGCGAATCCTCTCGGCCGCACATGCCGCACACGTCATGCGCACCGCCTCGGTGCACGGCATCAAAAACGTCGAACCCGAGATCGACTTCGCCGCCGTGATGGCCGGCGTCAAGGACGCCCAAGAACACATTGCACACCACGACTCAGTCGAGCGCCTCGAGAACGCAGGCGTACGGGTGATCCCCGAATACGGCACGTTCGTCGGCGACGGCGAGATCAAGGCCGGCGACGAAGTTCTCCGCTACCGCAAAGCCATGATCGCCACCGGTGCATCGCCTGTTGTTCCCGGCATCCCTGGTCTACGCGAGTCAAACCCTCGCACGTCCGACTCGATCTGGGAACTCGACGAGCTCCCGAAGCGCATGGTTGTTATCGGTGCCGGTGCCATCGGCTGCGAACTCGGCCAAGCGTTCAGCCGACTCGGCAGCGACGTCACCATCGTCGAAGCCGCACCCCGAATCCTCCCAATGCTCGGCGAACAGGTTGCCGAAGTTGTGGGCGCCCAGATGCGCTCGGAGGGCATGACCGTGCTCGAAGGCGCCAAGGTCACCGGCGTTGAAGGCGACACCGCCACCGGCTCGGCCACAGTCCTCGTCGACGACGGAACCCGCATCGAAGCAGATCAGATCCTTGTTGCGGTCGGCCGCCGGGCCAACACCAGCGAGATCGGTCTTGACGTTGTCGATGTCGAGCTGGACGAGCGTGGCCACGTCGTTGTCGACGACCTGCTCCAGTCAACGAACCAGCACATCTACGCCGGAGGCGACGTCGTCGGCAAGATGCCGTTCACCCATACCGCTGGTTACCACGGTGGGCTCGTCGTCTCGAACGCGCTGTTCCGCCTACGCCGTAAGGCCGACTACGACACGATCCCGTTCGCGATCTTCTGCGACCCTGAAGTCGCAAGCGTTGGCATCATCGAAGGCGACGACATCGAGAAGCACCACTTCGACTACGACCAGCTCGATCGAGCAGTTACGAGCGGCGCGCCGGTTGGCTTCGCCGACCTGTTCACTGACAGCAAGGGCAGGCTCGTGGGAGCCACGGTCGTCGGTACCACTGCGGGCGAAACCATCAACGAGATGACTGCCCGCATTCATGACGGCGCCAAGCTGCGTGACATCGGTCAGATGGTTCGCCCGTACCCAACCTTCGCCGAGGGTGCAGCAAAGGCCGCGAACGAAGCACTGCGCGAGCAATACTTCTCTGACCGCACCCGCAAGATCACGACCCCGGTGTTGGATCTTCTCGGGAAGTTCGATCACCCGCGAGGCTGATCGCCACAAAGCGAATGCGTTGCAGCACCGAGATCGCGACAACCCCTGCCCACACCCACAGCAATACCTCGGTGTAGCCGCGGGCCAGCAAGACGACGCACATCATGACGATGGTTTCGGTTCCCTCGGCGAGACCGGCAGGAAAGTTCAAGCTCCGTCCGTCACCCTCGACATCGAGATCGTTCGCCAAACTCGACCACGCCAAGAACGCGCTGCCGTTCAGGTAGTACATCAAGAACACGACGAGGGCAGCGAGGCGAGCCTCGGGTGCGGCCCAGCCAATCGCCACGACTATTCCCCCGTAGATCGCAAAGTCGGCCATGATGTCGAGGAAGCCGCCGAGCTTCGTCGGTCCAACCCGTCGTGCGACCGAACCATCCAGACCGTCGATGAGCCGGTTCAGTAGCCACATGACCAACCCGACAAGCCACCGATCAGCAGCAACAGCCACGCACGCGGCAACGCCCACGACGAACCCGACAGCCGTCAGCTGGTTCGGCGAAATGCCTCGACGCTCGAACCACGACGCAATCGTGTCGAGGGGCTGGTGAAGGCCTTGTCGGATCGGGGAGTCAAGCATTCGTGGCGGTCGTTCCTCGGAGTACTTCCGGCGGTGGTGCTGGTCGGTGGGCTGAGCATCGCGGCGCTCGCCGGCGTGGTGACGGCGTCGTTTCGGCCGGGCGCGCTGATTGGTGGATCGTACGGCACCGACGCGTGGCGCCGGTTGTTGAGCGATGACGCATTCCTCGACGCGTTGGTGTTTACCCTGCGAGCCGCACTCATCGCTACCGTGCTGTCGGTGCTGCTATCGGTTCCGCTGGCGATGGCGTTGCGCCGGTCGACGGTCCTCGCTCGAGGATTGGTGGCGCTACCGCTTCCCGTCCCACACCTGGTGATCGCGTCGACGGCGGTGTTGTGGTTCGGGCCCGGTGGCCTTGCCGACCGAGTCGCTCAGACGCTGCCGATCATCGCCGACTCGTTCGGTTGGGGCGTGATCATCGTGTATGTGCTGAAGGAAGTGCCGTTCCTGTCGCTCTTGATGCTCGCCGCGTTTGGCGACGACGACCGGGCGCGTGAAGAAGCCGCCCGCACGTTGGGTGCATCACGTTGGGAGCGATGGAAGGGCGTGCTGCTACCTCAGCTCTTACGACCCACGCTGCTGGGCTCGGTCGTCGTTGCGGCCTTCGTTGTCGGAAGCACCGAGGTTCCCCAGGTCGTTGGACCGCTATCCCCCGATGCGCTCACGACCTGGTCGATCACGGTCGTCCGAGTGCGAGGCCCAATCGCCCGCCCGGATGCGGCAGCTGCGCTGGTCGTTACCTCGGTTGTCGTGTTGCTACTCGCCGCCCTTGCCTTGTGGCTCGGGATGCGGTTTACGCGAACCAGATCAGATGACACATCGAGGTCAGCCGCATGAGCCGCCTCGCTCCCCGTGCCGTCATCGGCTCGATGCTCCTTGTCCTCGTCGGACCGCTGCTATTGCTGCCCGTGCAGGCGTTCGCCAACGAATGGCGTGCGCCAAACCTGATCCCGCAGCGCTTCGGGCTTCGCGGTGTTGAGCGTGTCCTCAACGACGGCCAGCTCCCCGAGGCGGTCGCCAACTCCACGGTCGTGGCAATCGCGACAGCTCTCGTGGGCGTCATCGTTGCGTGGCCAGCAGCTCGATCGCTCTGTCGACTGAATGCGCCACGCACCGTCTGGCTCGTCGCAATCCTGCCGCTGCTGTTGCCACCGCTTGTTGTTGGCGAAGGGTTGCGCGTCTGGTTTCTCCGCCTCGGCCTAGCCGACTCACTCGCCGGGCTCGTCCTCGCCCACCTCGTTTTTGTCGTGCCGTACTGCGTGCTCGTGCTGACCCCTGGGTTCACGCCCGAGCTCCGCAATCGAGAGACTGCAGCGATGATGCTGTCGGGCGACACTTGGCAGCGACTCCGCTCGGTAACCCTGCCAGGAATGCGCCGCCAGGTGGCTCTGGCGCTGGCCTTAGGATTCACGATCTCGTGGGCCCAATACGGAACCAGCCTCGGCGTCGGCGGCGGCGTCCCCATGCTGCCCCTGCTGTTCGTCCCACTCGTTCGCGCCGACCCCCAAGTCGCCGCCGTGCTCGACCTCATCGTCATCGCACCACCACTCATCGCCCTAGCGATCTCCCAACGCCGATCCGGCGTCGACCCACCACCCCTCTAACCAACCATTCCCGAAAGGAACCTGGTACCTATCGTGAAAAAGGTGCCAGGCCCCTAAAGGCCCAAAGGGGCCAGGCCCCTTCACTCAGCGTTGAGAAACCAACGTTCGCCTGCGGGAAGTCGCCAGATTCGGAAACGAACATTTTCGAACGGAACCTGGTACCTATCCTGAAAAGGGTGCCAGGTACCTAAACGCCCAAAGGGGCCAGGTACCTCGTTGATTAGACCTTGTCTTGCGTTCTTTGGTCTTGAGGGGGTTTGGATTTGGTGTAGCGGCGGGCGCCGTAGGTGGAGGCTATGACGATGACGACTAGGGCGACTGCGGCGGCGATGAACGCGGTGCTGGATGGGTCGTCAGCACGCGATGCTGCGAACGTGGTGAGGGCCGTGCCAGGGAGCATTCCCACGAGGGTGCCCGCGACGTAACGCGACGGGCGGACAGCCGTTAGGCCGGCGGCGTAGTTCAGCAAGTTGAACGGCACGATCGGCATCAGCCGCAAGATAACGATCGAGACAAAGTCGTTCTCGCCCAACCAGTCATCAACCGACATCAATCGTCCGCCAAGCAGTTGCTGGGAACCCTCACGACCCAGCGCACGAGCGATGAAAAAGGCGATCGTCGCGCCGACCGATGCGCCGAGCATCGCCACCGGAAAGCCGACGGCGAATCCCAAGATCGCGCCGGCAGTGATCGTCCCGATCGTGCCCGGCACCATCGTCACCACAGCAACGATGTACAGCAGCACAAACGCCAGTGCACCCCAACTGCTCCCCGCCGCGTCCTCGAGCACGTCACGAACGCCATCGGTGCCAAGCACCATCAGCGCGACGCTGGCAATCACCAACAGAACGCCGAGCACCACCAGACGAACAAGAGCGAGGGAGAAGGTAGGGCGTCGCATGATGAAGTACCCCGAACCCTACTTGCGCTCCCGTGCTGGCGAAGCGGTTTCGTGGCAGTCAGAGCCAGCGCGTAAGTTACCGACATGGCGAAGAAGAACGAGAACAAGACAGTCACTACCGAGGTCGCTCCAGCCGACTTCATCGGAACCGTCGAACACGACCAACGACGAGAAGACGCCGAAACCCTCCTCGAGCTCATGGGTCGGGCCACCGGCTTCCCGGCAAAGATGTGGGGGCCAACCATCGTCGGCTTTGGTCGATACCACTACGTCTACGACACCGGGCGCGAAGGCGACTGGATGATCGTGGGCTTCTCGCCCCGCAAAGCCAAGATGGTCGTCTATCTGTTGCCAGGGTACGAAGACCTCTCCGAGCCGCTCAGCCGGCTTGGCAAGCACACGATCGGCAAGAGCTGCCTCTACATCAACAAGCTTGCCGACGTCGACCTCGACGTGTTGGAAGAGCTCGTGAAGACCTCGGTCGAAACCATGCAAGGCATGTACGACACCTTCCCCGAATAGCTCAGATTTTTCGGTTGCGGCCGCCGCTTAGGTGGTAGCAGGAACTTAGAGACGAAGCTCGCACGAGATCAGTGTTGCTGGCTGACCACCGGTCAGGTCGCAGCGATCTTCAGAGCCTGCGCCACCACGCACGATGTCGCCGGCGCCAACGATCAGGTCATCGTTTCCGTTGCCGGCGTTCATGTCATCGATGCCACCGCCGCCATCGAGGCGATCGCCTTGGCTTCCGCCGCGCATCCAATCGCGACCCTGATAGCCAAAGAGTGCATCTGCTCCGGCGCCGCCTTGCATGCGGTCCCACCGGGTCGTGCCGTAGATCCAGTCGTTGCCGGCACCACCGAAGTAACGACCGCCGCGGATGTCCTCTCGCTGGGATGCTTCGTTTCCATCAGCGCCAAAGATGACATCGTCACCCTGAGCCCCGAAGATGATGTCGAAGCCCTCGCCCCCGATCAGGACATCGTTGCCCTTACCGCCGCAGATGATGTCATCTCCGCCGAGGCCGCGAATGGTGTCGTTGCCTTGCAATCCGGCGAAGACATCGGGCCCGGACGTGCCGACCAGCGTGTCGTTTCCGATCGTGCCGATGATCGTCGCCTCGACCCCGTCGCAGATCGCGCTGTCAGGTCCTGGAGGCAGGCCATTGGTCGACTGCAGCTGTTCGAAGTCGTTCGGGAACGCTTCGGTGAAGGCAACGCCGTCCATAACAATGCCCAACGCGGGCAGATCGAGGTGAAGGTGCGGGCCGGTCGAGAACTGCAAACAGCTTTCGCCGACCTGGCCATCGATCCGGCCGGGGAACATCCGTCCGATTACGTCGCCTTGTTGCACGCGGGAGAAGTTGTTGCTCATCCAGGCTGGCAGGCTGCTTGCTTCGAGGTGCACGAAGAAGAACGGTCCGTCGTATCCATCAGCTTCGAAGAGGAGAATCGACGAGCCGGACACATGAGTGCAGATGTGGCGAACTTGTCCGTCGCCGATCGCCAAGATTTCGACGTTCGGTTCTGATGGGCGCACCGACATGTCGAACGCAATTGCGCCATTCGTCGGATGCGGTTGGGTTCCAAAGTAGGTCTCGTCGAAGTTGATCTGGACCTGACCAGCACGAAATGGCAGCTTCAACTGTTGGCGCTGTGCTGATGCTTGCCCTGGCAGAGCAACGACAAGAAGCGACATTGCCAGCAGGCTGATAAACGCCTTCATTGACATGTTTCCAGCCGTAATCTTCACGTGTGGTGTCCTTTCGACCCCGCTGCCGAGCTCGACCTACCGTAGCTATAGAAGGGGTGCGGCGAATGTCTACTGCACAAACTTTGTCTCGCCCCTGTCTCGGCATGGTCGCCGAAAATGTTGAGCCGACCGCTGCTACTCAGCGACTTTGACCATGTAGGTCGCTGTTCCCGAAGCGATCAGGCGGCCATCGGTGTCGACGACCTCGGCCCGAGTGAACACCACCGACTTCCCCTTCTTGACGATCCACCCCTCAGCAATCGCATCGCCGGTGAGCGGGCGGTGATACTGCGTATGGAGTTCGATTGTTGACCAAAGCGACCCTTGCGGCAGCCCAGAACCGATCGCCGGTACGACGACGGTGTCGATCAGGGTCGCAATCGCACCACCATGGATAATGCCGGCAGCTTGAAGGTTCTGCTCGGCGTACGGCATCGTCATCCGGGCGTAGTCGGTGCGAAGTTCTTCGACCTCAAGGCCAAGCACATTCACGAAGTACGTCTTGTCGTCCCAGTGCGGGAAGAATGCCCACGCCTCTGCAGTGGCTGGGTCGAGCGGTGGAAAGTCGTCGGCACGGGTCATCGGTCGAGCGTAGATGCCAGCTGTTCAGTCTGGAAGCATTGGAACAGACAGACCAGTGTCTCGACCAACGTCGCCCGCTCGCCCGATGGCAGACGAGCCGAACCGATCGCGAACGCCATCGAGTGCGACGTTCAAGGCCGTGCCGTCGCCGAAGGCAGGCTCATCGAATGGCAATCCAAGCTGGACTGCGTCGGCGTCGCATAGCGAACCGATCGACAACCCAATGAGCGTGATGCCGCGCTTCTCGATTGTTGGCCACATGCCGTCGAGCAGCTGCTCGGACACCCGAGCAAACGCGGCGGTGTCGTTCGTTGCCTCGGACAGCGTGTGCGACCGGGTGGCACGAGCGAAGTCATCAAAGCGAAAGCGCATGGTGAGGGTACGACCAACCCGCCCCGAGGCGCGCAGTCGGTGTCCGACTCGATCGATGATGTTGAACATCGTCGTCGTCACTTCTGCCCGGGTGTGGTTACCCCGACCGATTGCTCGTTGTGAGCCGATCGACGAACGCCGTTTCCCCACAACCACGGGGCGCGGGTCGCGATTGTGGGCCAGCGAATGCACCTTTCGCCCGGCCGCCACCCCCGCAAGCGATACAAGCAGCTCGAGTTTGGTGTCTGCGACGTCGCCAACCGTCCAGATCTCGGCGGCGTGAAGACGCTCGGCTGTCTTTGGGCCGACGCCCCATAGCCGTTCGACAGGGAGTGGTCGAAGGAACTCGATTTCGCGTTCGGGGTCGACCACCAAGAGACCATCGGGCTTGGCTACTCCGCTCGCGACCTTGGCCAGGAACTTTGTTCGCGCAACGCCGACCGTGATGGCTAACCCGACGTCGGCATCAACTCGTCGCCGGAGCTCGCTTGCGATGGTGTGGGGTGTTCCTGAAATTCGGCGTAGACCGGAAACGTCAAGAAAGGCCTCGTCGATCGACAGCCCCTCAACGAGTGGAGTGGTGTCGTGAAAGACATCGAAGACCGCCTTGCTTGCCTCGGAATACGCCTCCATTCGGGGAGGAACGACGATGGCATGGGGGCAGAGCGATCGGGCTTGGCGAAGGTTCATGGGTGTTCGCACGCCCGTAGCCTTTGCTTCATAGGACGCTGCCAGCACCACCCCGCCACCGACAAGGACCGGCTTACCTCGAAGCCGCGGGTTATCCCGCTGCTCTACCGACGCGTAGAACGAATCGAGATCGGCGTGGAGGATCGATGCGGATGACGACACGAACACATGTTCGCATCGGGCGCCTCGCGTTGCAAGGGTTAGATTCCTGCGTCACGCAACGTCTGCGCGTCGATCCCCATCTGTTTAAAGGCGGCACGCTTGATGCCCTTTGACGCCGCGTAGCGACCTGCAGCTTCGACAAAGCCGGCACGAAGTTCCGAACCATCGACCTTTTGCGACATCGCTTCGAGTTCACTCTGGAGATCAGCTTGCTCCTGAAACAGGTTGAGTCGCACCAACGGAGACGCCGATTCAAGCTCGGTTTCGATGACCTCGAGGCGACTGGTAATGCTGGCTTCAGTTCGCCGGCGCCCACGCTTTGGTTTGTTGTTCTCGAGGTATTCCAAATACGCCTTAACCGCTCGTGCATCGGCACGGCCTTGCGCCAACTTCGCTTTATGTGTTGCGTCCATATCTCATCCCTTTACACGTGCAAATAGAGGCAAATACATCGATCGCTATATGCGACCATGCCAAGCCTCGAACGTCGTCTATGAGAATGTAACTACTGAGGAGACAACCCGCATACAAACCTCACAATCGGCCCGTAACGGAAGAAGCGCAAGAGTTTCCGTGGCCAGACTTTTGGATCAACGACTGCGTCGGGCAAAGTAAGTGGGTGCATGAGCGCTTCGACGAATTTCTTCGCGACGACTGGGCCAAGCTTCGCGAAGCGACTCCCCTCTCGTTGTCACCCGATGACCTCGATACTATCCGAGGCATCAACGACAGTCTCGACATCCAAGAGGTCGAAGAGGTCTACCTGCCGTTGACCCGACTGTTAAACCTGCACATCACCGCAACCCAACAGCTCGCCACGGTCACCGACACCTTTCTCGCCACTGCCCCGGCACGCATTCCGTACATCATCGGCATTGGCGGATCGGTCGCTGTCGGCAAAAGCACAACGGCCCGCGTGCTCCAACAAGTCTTGGCCCAGTGGTCGAATCATCGATCGGTCGATCTCATCACGACCGACGGCTTTCTGTTCCCCAATGCCGTGCTCGAAGACCGCGGAATCATGCATCGAAAAGGCTTTCCAGAGAGCTATGACACCGCCGCGCTCGTCGAGGCCTTGCGGGCAATCAAGTCCGGTGCACCGCGAGTAACTGCCCCTGTCTATTCGCACTTGCGTTACGACATCGTTCCCGAAGAACAGACGATCATCGAGTCGCCTGATGTCGTTATCGTCGAGGGACTTAATGTGCTGCAAGGAGGATCCGGGCTTACGAGCGTTGTGGCGTCGGACTTCTTCGACTTCACCATCTATGTCGATGCACCAGAGACGACGATCAAGTCGTGGTACATCGAACGATTCCTCACGCTTCGAGACGCGGTGTTCTCACACCCCGACTCGTACTTCCAGCACTACGCCGACCTCGACACCGACGAAGCTCGCGAGGTCGCCAGCGGCATCTGGGAACAGATCAACGCCCCCAACCTCCGGCAGAACATCGCCCCCACTCGGGCTCGTGCCCAGTGCATCCTGACTAAGGGCGAGAACCACCGAGTCGAGCGGATAGCGCTCGAGAAGTCCTAGCCCAAAAAGGATCTCAGCGCTCAGCGCCTCCCGGGAAGCGCGAGCAGCAGCGACGCGAGCCAGAGCTCCTCGTTCGGGTTGCGGGTGAGCGCGTCGGCGCTCTCTCGCAGCGTGTCGAACACATCGAGGTCGCCGGGGCTGTGCTCGATGCCTTCTCGATAGCGACGTGCGAGCGTCGACAGGCCCATCCGCCACTCGTCAGTGCGATGCAGCCGGGCTTCACGCTTGTGGCGAACCTCCATTGCCTTGCGCCCCGAACCACGAGCACCCGTGAGCTCTTCGGTCTCGTCCATCGCCGCAGACTCCTGGACATGCTTCTCGTCGAGCGGAGCTTGCGCGGCATCGACTGCTGCCCGAATCTCGCCCATGATCTCGCCCACCGCATGCCCAGTGCCATCGAGACGGCTTGGAGCGTCCCACCACAGCTGCTGGCGCTCAGCGAACGCATCGTCGGTAATCAAAAGCTCAGCTCGCCCCACATCGCCGCCCGATGCGCGGCTGGCCGCTTCGGCGATGGCTGGGTCGACACCGCGCGCAACCAGCGCATCAGTGATTGCTTGTTCTGTGACCGCGGGGAAATCGATCGTGGTCGAGCGAGAGGCAATCGTGATGTGTTCAGGCGGCACCCGCTCGGTCAGCAAGATGAAGACGATCGATGGGTTCGGCTCTTCGATCGGCTTGAGCAACTTGGCGGCCGCCTCGGCCGTTGCATCGTGAAAGCGATCGATCACGATGACCTTGCGGCCTGCCTCGGTTGGTGCACGAGACGCAGCCACGACGATGGCATCAGCTTCTTCGATTCGAAACGACGTGCCTTCGGGTTCGAAGATGACGAGGTCGGGGTGTTCCTCGCGTTGGGCGAGCAGGCGATTGCGCTCTCGGTCGACAGGATCGCCGATCAGCTCGCCAGCGACAACGGCGGCAGCGCGTCGGCGCCCCGAGCCGCGTGGGCCAAGGAACAGATAGGCGTGAACCGGGCCTTGCACTGCGGCCTGAAGCATCTCGACGGCGCGTGGCTGGCCAACGATCGTGTCGAAGGGTGAATCAGCGCTCATAGTCCCAACCGTTCTGCAATTGCCGCATCAACCCGGGCAGCAACCTCATCGATCGTGCCGTTGGCATCGATGACAACCCAACGATCTGGTTCGGCTGAAGCGAGCATCCGGTAGGTATCGACAACGCGTTCGCCGAGCTCGGCCCCCGCATCTTCGATTCGATCGAGCGACTCGCCAAGGCGGTCCCGAGCCGCAGCGGGATCAGCGTCGAGAAAGATGGTCAGATCGGGCACGAGGCCGCTGGTTGCGAACTGGTTGAGTTCGCGGACCACCTCGACGCCAAGCCCTCGACCAACACCTTGATAGGCAAGCGAGGACGCCACATAGCGATCGCAGACCACCGTAGTTCCGGAAGCTAACGCCGGTTCGATTCGTTCGTCGACGTGCTGAGCTCGAGCCGCAGCCATCAACAACGCTTCAGTTCTGTTCGACAATTCGGGGTGTGCAGGATCGAGCACCAGCGCACGGATCTGGTCGCTAATCGGGGTTCCGCCAGGCTCGCGAGTACGAAGGGCGTGAAGGCGCGAGGCCAGCCGTTCGACTTGCGTTGACTTCCCTGACCCGTCGCCGCCTTCAAAGACGATAAACGTGCCGCGAGGCGTTGGAGATTCCACAGACATCGATAGTGAAGCTACCAAGCTGAGACGGCGCCGCTTCACCGATACGCTTCGCGTATGACATCGAGCCCACTGGGCGACTCCGAGGGGGTGCCACAATCAGCGACCGATTCACCGGTTGCTGATTCCTCCTCGACGCGCCCAACTGGGATGCCAGCCATTGGCGAACTCGATTACATCGGTGCTGCGGTGAAGCAGGCCATGCTTCTTGCGGTTGCCATTTTGGTGCTGTCCTTTGCTGCACCTGAGCTCTTCGACCGACTCCTCGCCGTCCTCGACGATGCCCGCGACCTGCGCAATATCCGGCCATGGTGGTTCGCGGTCATGGTCGCCGCAGAGATCGCCAGCTTCGCGAGCCTGTGGTGGTTGATCCGCATCGTGTTACCGAAGGTCTCATGGTTTGTTGCCGCAACGAGCCAACTGACCTCGAACTCGGTTAGCCGTGTTGTTCCCGGTGGCGGCGGCGCAGCAGCTGGAGGCGCCACCTTGTACCGGATGCTCGCAGTCAGCGGCACCGCACCAACCCAGGCCGGTGGAGCCCTTGCCGCCACATCGGTGCTGTCCACCGCCGCCCTTGCTGCCATCCCCGTGATCGGCATCACGATGGCGTTGTTCGGCGCCCCAATCCCTGAAGGCATTTCGCCCATCGCCATCGCATCGGCAGTCTTGTGCGTGCTGCTGCTCACGGTCGGGTTTGTCGCGCTGCGCACGACCCAGCCGCTCCTCATGGCCGGACGCGGCTTCGATCGGGTACTTCGAACTGCAGGCCGACTCTTTCGTAAGCGCTGGAGCGTGACACCTGAGAACCTCGTCACCGAACGTGATCGACTCGCTGCGCTGCTCGGCGAGCGGTGGCCTCAGGCAACGGCGGCGAGTGCCCTGAACTGGACCTTCGACTATCTCGTGCTCGTCTTCGCGTTGTACGCCGTCGATGCTCAGCCGCGCCTCAGCCTCGTCATGATTGCGTACGCATCAGGAGCGGTGCTCTCGATGATCTCCATCACTCCAGGCGGGTTCGGCTTCGTGGAAGTCGGGCTCGTCGGCGTGCTCACACTGTCGGGCATCCCATCAGATGCGGCCAGCGTTGCTGTGCTTGCGTACCGCGGCGTGTCGCTATGGCTTCCGATTGCGTCAGGACTCTTTGCGTGGCTGGCGTTTCGGGCGAGATACCCGCGGCGAACCGCAGCGACCGCAATCGCTGACGGCTAGTTGTGGCGACCTCGTAGGTCGCTAGCGGCCAAGAAGGTTGTTCAGCTCACGCCGCATGTCTTCAACAGCGGTTGGATCTTGCAACCAGATGTAGACCAGTACAGCAACACCAAAGCCAACAACGAAGATCAACTGAAGGATTGGCGACCAGTTGGCGCCCTTCTTCTCTTCGGCGATAGCGAGCTCGGACTCTTCAGGTTCGTCGTCGGTCGGGCGAAGACTGTCGAGTTCGCCTCGGCCAACAGAGATAGCGCTTGAGACCTTCGACTCGACTGCGGCTGGGACGACGTCGAGGTCTTCGTCGTACACGCCGGTGAAGTCGGGAAGTGGTAGGTCTTCGTCGGTGGCGTAGATCTCGGCGTCGACAGCGTCGGCGCCGAGCGGAGAGTCAATGCCCGCAATGGTGACCGGACCATCAGTGGCGTCGAGCGCAGCGAAAGGATCGGCCGCGGTATCGAAGCCGCCAATCTCACCAAGTACTTGCTCGACCTCATCGGCCATCAGCGACGGATCAGCCTGTTCGACAGGGTCAGGTGCGGCGGTCGACTGATCGAAGATCGATCCGGCGATCGGTTCGTCGAGCGACCACTGAGGGTCTTCGGTGGCGTTGTAGGACTGGTCGGGTGCGGCCGCGACAACGGTGCTGTCGGTGTCACCGTTCGACACGGCGAACGGTTCGACATCGTCGGTGCCATGATGGCTCACCCAGCCATCGGACTCTTCGTCCTCGGTCGACGGTTCAGACTTCTTCTTGCCAAAGCCAAAGCCGGAGCCAAAGATCGATGTCGGTGCGCTAGGGGCCTCGACCGACTCAGCCTCGACGACGTCGAACTCGTCAAGTTCGAAGACCTGAGCCTCGACCTGCGCCTCGAAGTGTGCATCGGGGTCTGGGGTCACCGCGATCTCGTGGAACTCGACGTCAACAGGTACATCGAGCGGTTCGGTTGGTGGGGCCACGAGTGGAGCGTCGGCCGCCTGCGTGAGCGAGACAGCAGTCTCATCCATCACGGGTGCTGTAGTGACGACCTCTTCCGCCACGGTGCCTACTACCGCGCTGCTTTCCACCGCGGTAGTTTCGGTCGGAGTGGCCGGAGCAAGCTCAGGCTCGACGAATTCGGTATCTGCAACGTCGACGATCTGGGGCACGTTTGCGTCAGCGCTGTCAGTGCCCTCAGTGTCAACGTCAGCGAACGTATCGGTGGCGTTCGCGATGTCGGTGCTCTCAGCGGTCTCGGTCTGCTCAAGTTCAAAGACGTCTGGTGCGCCGATCTCGGTGTCTTCACTGGCCCAATCGAACAGGGCTGGGCCGTCTTCCTGAACAAGAAGCTCTTCGGCCGCTGCATCAACCGCGGGTGCGGCGATGGCATTGGACTCACTCGTGGCGATGTGAGCGATCTCGGTCGAGGTTGCGGCTTCAAATTCGTCAGCGGCGGTCAGTTCTGCGGCGACCGCATCAGACTCCGCTGCTTCAGCGAGCAGGATGTCCTCGTCGGTGATGACGTCGTCGAGTTCGGTGTGCTCGATTGCTTCGTTGTCGACGGTGGCCCACTCGGATGCCCAGCCAGAATCAACGTCGTCAAGATCGGCAGGTGCAAGTTCGTCTTCGTCGACGACGAGGTTCTCGTCGAGCGGAGGCTCGAAGTTCGTTTCGAGCGGGATGACCTCAGCGAGTGCAGCTTCGTCACCCGCGGTCTCAACCGCTGCGGTGTCGTCGAGCGCGGTAACCGACTCGAAGTCGGCACCCGTGTCGACAACGTCGAGCGAGCTAAACGCTTCGCCATCACGCACTTCATCAACATCGCTATCGACATCGGTGGTGCTCTCGGCGTCTTCGGTCGTACGAGACAGCGGTACCGGCGGGACAAGCCCAAGCGGAGGCATCGCTGGTGGAACCAAGTCGGGAACATCGTCACGTTCGCTCGTAAGCACACCGCCAGGCTGCTCATCGTTCGCTTCGACATCCACGACCGCCAAATCATCTTCTTCTACGTCGTCAACCTCAACCCGATCAAGGACCGCAACATCAGCGGTGTCCTCAACCACAGGCTCAACCCTCGGGGGGACAACAGGGTCGTCGTAGAGACCTGCATAGATGTCGTTCTCGATGTCGTCGTCGACCAGATCAGGCACGCTCTCGAGCGTGCGCGCTGGCGCGGTCGTGGCTTCGGTGACGGATTGACCCAACGCATTCAGACGATCAAGGATCGAGTCGAGACGATCGTTCGTCGACTCAAAGTCTTCAGTTTGGATTGCGAACTGTTCGGACATTTGGCGGTTGCTCCCACGTGGCGCATCGTCGAGATGACGCTCGTACATGGACCAATCGGCACATTCACCCCAAATTCGAGGTATTTATTCGTCGTCCTTTTTGGCGGCAGCCTTTTTCTTTGCAGGTGCCTTCTTTTTCGCCGCAGCCTTCTTCTTCGCAGGTGCCTTTTTCTTTGCTGGCGCCTTCTTTTTCTTCTTGGCTGGGGCCTTCTTCTTTTTCTTCTTCGCAGGACCCGCAGCTCGGCGGATCGCAAGAAGTTCGGCGGCACGTTCGTCGGTGAGCTCCTCGACCGTGTCGCCCTTACGCAACGATGCGTTGGTTTCGCCATCGGTGACGTACGGACCGAACCGGCCGTCCTTGACGATCATCTGCTTGCCAGTGTCTGGGTCTTCGCCCATCTCACGAAGCGGAGGCTTCACGACCTGACCACGACGGGTCTTTGGCTGCGCCAAGATCTTCAGGCACTCCTCGAGCGTGATGTCGAAGAGCTGCTGCTCTGACTCGAGCGAGCGCGAATCCTTTTCCTTCTTCAGGTACGGGCCGTAGCGGCCGTTCTGCACCGTGATCTCGACGTTGTCGGCCGGATCGACACCCACGACTCGTGGAAGCGACAGCAACTTGAGTGCGTCGTCCAGCGTCATGGTTTCAGGCGTCATGTTCGAGAACAACGACGCCCGCTTGGGCTTGTCTTCGCCATCGACCATCTCGCCAAGCTGCACGTACGCACCAAAGCGTCCGTTCAGCACGTAGACGGCCATGCCGGTCTCGGGGTCGTCGCCCAACGAAACTGGCCCCTTGGCGGCTTCCTCGATGTAGTGAATGGCCTTGTCGACCGTGAGCTCGTCCGGTGGGATGTCGTCAGGGATCGACGCCGTACTTCCGGGATTGTCGGGTCCGCCTTCGCCACGCTGGACATAGGGGCCGAACTTGCCGACACGGGCAACGACCATCTCGCCATCTTCAGAGACGCCAAGTGGAATCGAGTTGATGGCACGAGCGTCGATCTCGCCGAGGCGCTCATCGACCTTATGCTTGAGGCCTTCGGTGTCGTCATCGCCGAAGTAGAACTGCTTGAGCCACGGGATGGCTTCGCCGGTTCCGCCCGCGATCGAGTCGAGCTGGCTCTCCATGCGGCGGGTGTAGGTGTAGTCGACCAGGTCAGGGAAGTGCTGTTCGAGCAACCCCACGACCGAGAAGGCAGTGAACGACGGGATCATCGCTGACCCCTTCTTCCACACGTACTCACGATCTTGGATGGTTCCCATGATCGACGCGTATGTCGACGGGCGACCGATCTCGAGCTCGGCGAGCTTCTTGACAAGCGACGCTTCGGTATAGCGAGCTGGAGGCTGTGTCTCGTGACCGTCAGCGGTGATCTCGTTGGACTTCACCGCATTGCCAACCTCGAGGGTCGGCAGCTGCTTGCCCTCAGACTCGTCGGGCTCACCGTCGGTCTCTTCGACGTAGGCACGGCGGAAGCCCTGGTGGCTGATGATCGTTCCGCTGGCCGAGAACACGGCATCACGGTTGTCGCTGGCCGTTGCCCCGACGCGAACCGAGACGGTTTCGCCGGTGGCATCGGTCATCTGTGAGGCCACGGTGCGCTTCCAGATCAGCTCATAGACCCGAGCCTCAGACTTGGCGACCTGCTTGGCTACCGCTGCGGGAGATTCGAACTTCTCGCCAGCGGGACGGATAGCTTCGTGCGCTTCCTGGGCGTTCTTCGACTTGGTTGCGTACTCGCGCGGCTCGTCTGGAAGGTATTCCTTGCCGAAGTCGTTGGTGACAACCTCACGAGCAGCTTCCACAGCCGTGCTCGACAGCGTGGTCGAGTCGGTACGCATGTATGTGATGAGGCCCTTTTCGTACAGCGACTGCGCAGCACGCATCGCCATCGACGAACTCATGCCGAGCTTGCGGCCCGCCTCTTGCTGGAACGTCGACGTCATGAACGGCGGCGAAGGGCGGCGGCGGTACGGCTTCGGCTCGACCGAGCGGACATCGAAGTCGGCTCCGTCGAGGGCGGTGACCAAGCCGGTGGCGTCGGCTTCGCTCAACACGATCGCTTCGGCCTTGCTCAGCTTGCCGGTGTCGTCGAAGTCCTTGCCCGTAGCGACGCGCTTGCCGTCGATTTCGAGGAGCTTCGCGTTGAACACTGCGGGCTGGCCAGCAGCGACCTCGCCGGTCTTTTCGAACTTCGCTTCGAGGTCCCAGTAGGACGCCCGGATGAACGCCATGCGCTCGCGCTCTCGTTCGACGACGATGCGGGTGGCGACACTCTGCACGCGACCAGCGCTCAAGCGAGGCATGACCTTCTTCCAGAGCACCGGCGACACCTCATAGCCGTAGAGGCGGTCGAGCATGCGACGCGCTTCCTGAGCATCAACCAGGTGACGGTCGAGTTCACGCGGGTTGTCGAGGGCGTTGAGGATCGCCTTCTTGGTTATCTCGTGGAACACCATGCGCTTCACCGGCACCTGCGGGTTGAGCACCTCGAGCAGATGCCACGCAATGGCCTCTCCCTCGCGATCCTCATCCGTTGCGAGATAGAGCTCGTCGCTTTCCTTCAACAAGCTCTTGAGCTTCTTGATCTGGTCTTTCTTGTCGGCCGAGACGACGTAGAGCGGTTTGAAGTCGTTGTCGACATCGATGCCCATGCGGCTCCACTTCTCGCCCTTGTACGCGGCGGGAACGTCAGCTGCGTTACGAGGGAGGTCGCGGATGTGGCCAATCGAGGACTCGACGACAAAATCGTCACCGAGGTACTCCGCAATCTTCTTAGCTTTTGCGGGGCTCTCGACAATTACGAGGGCTGGCATTTAGGAAACCTCTGCGGGTTCTGGGGACGACATATCGGGAAGGTCGTCGGATGAGGGACTAGTAGATCGGGCGAGCAAGGCCGCGCCAAGTATCGACGCGATGAGGGACGCCAGAAGGATACCCATACGAGCCTGTGTGTCGAGTTCGTCGCTTTCGAAGGCAAGACCGGTAATAAACAAAGCCACGGTGAAACCGATGCCTGCCAGCATCGCCACCGCTACCACCATTGGCCATGTCACGTTCCGAGGGAGCGTGGAAATGCCCGACTTCACAGCGAACCAGGTGAAGATCGTGACGCCAACCGTCTTACCGACGATCAGGCCCAAGATGATGCCGAGCGTGACCGATGAGCTGGCCGCATCTGAGATGCCATCTGAGGTGAGCGTGATTCCGGCGTTCGCAAGCGCGAACACCGGCAAGATGATGAAGCTTGAGAACGGATGGATGAGCGTTTCGAGACGCTCAGCCACCGACACCGATTCGCGCACATACAGGTTGGCTCGACGCGCACTGGCGGCGCTGATGTCGGATGGGTCGACGACCGTTCCGACCACCTCGCCAGGCTCAACTTCGCGCTGGAGCGGCGTCGCCGGGGTCAGCAAGCCGAGCGCAACGCCAGCGATTGTGGCATGCACTCCCGACTTGAACACGGCATACCACACAACGATGCCGATCAAGACGTACACCGGCGTGTACCAGATCTTTGCCTTCTGCATTGCGAAGATGACGAGCAGCAGCACCACGGCCGTGACAAACCACGGGGTTGAGAAGCCCTTCGAATAGAAGATGGCGATGACCGCGATTGCGCCGACGTCGTCCACGATGGCCAAGGTCAACAGGAACAGCTTGAGCTGGGTGGGAACTCGATTTCCGAGCAAGGACATTACGCCGAGGGCAAAGGCGATGTCGGTTGCCATGGGGATGCCCCAACCGTCGGCCTCAGGGGACGACGTGTTCAGCATGAAGTAGAGCGCTGCGGGCACGACCATGCCGCCGATCGCGGCAATTGATGGCAAGGCAGCTGCTCGCGGATCTCGAAGCTCGCCGGCCACGAGCTCGCGTTTGATCTCGAGACCAACAACGAAGAAGAAGATCGCCATAAGGCCATCGTTGATCAGCGCTTCTATCGACTTATTCAAAATGACGTAGTCGCCGACCTGCAGCTTGCCCTTCGTCTCAAGGAGCTGGTGATAGACGTCCTCCCACGGAGAGTTCGCCCACACGAGGGCCACGATCGTGGCGATCACGAGCACGATGCCCGATGCCGCTTCGATCGCCATGAAATTCAAGACGGGGCGCGCTACTTTGCGGGCCAATCGGCGGTCGCTGCCGATCCACGTCAGTTCGGATGGGGGGAGTTGATGTCCTGCCATGTTCCTCTGGTTAGGCGCGTGAGGGTGATGCGCCAAAACGTCAGTCTGGCCTCTAGCGGCAGAAATGCGCTGCTTTTTAGACCGAATTCACGTATTACGCGCCGTTAGTACCTCGTGATTACCTGCTGTACCGCCTGAGGTCCCAGAGTTTTTGCCCATGACGGAACCAATGCGCCGAGCAAGGCGTGCTCTCTCCACAACCCCCTAAGACCACTGGAGAGACAGATGGGATCACTACGCCCTCGACAACTAGGAACTGCGGTCATCGTCGCCGGAGCTCTTGCCGCTGGCGGCTTCGGCGTCAGCCAGCTCGGTGATGACAGCGCGACGCCGACAGCGGTGGCCACGCTCGACAACACAATCGTCGAGCGCAACTCGAACGAGAGCGACGAACCAACCATTCAGGTGGTAACCGCGTCCGAGGGCGAGGCCGCCCGAGCTCGATTTGCCAACCTGCGAGGAACCAACGGCGCAGCTGTGGCAGAACTGGCAAGCGCAAGCCTTGCGTCGACCAGCTCAGCCGCCTTCGATGACGTCCCAGTCGGCGAATGCGGCGAACCGTGGGTTCCGTCCGACGAAGAGGTTGCTGAACTCAACGCCGACACTGAAGGACTCGCAGCAGCGCTCGAATCGGCAGGGATTCTGATCACACGATCCACGGACTCGAACGGCTTCGTGTCCGTCGAGTACGACTACGAAGATGAAGCTGCCCAAGACGTAGCCGAGCGCTATTGGTTTGAGCGGTATCCGCCCGAACCGATCGACCCGGATGAGCTCGCTGAAAACGTGCGCATCAACGACGCGCTCGCAGCTGCACTCGATGCGGTCGGCGTGACCTACGAGCGCACGACCGACCTCAGCGGCTGGGAGTCGCTCGAGTACGACTACGACAACCCAGCAGCCAACGAGGCAGTCGATGCTGCGTACGCCGAGATCTTTCCGCCCGAGCCACCATCGGCCGAGATGATCGAGCAAATGCAGGCCGACAACGACCAGCTCGCCGCAGCCTTCACCGAGGCCGGAATCGCACACACGCTCGTTCGTGACGAGATTGGGTGGGAGTGGATCGAGTGGGACGTCGACGATGAGGCAACGAACGCTGCTGTCATGGATGTCTTCGATTCGCTCTACCCCGTCGATGAACTCGTCGACCCTGCAGTGTTGCTGCCGGTCGAGCCGGTCGAGGTCGATCCAGCCACAAGCGAGCTCGTCGTGACCGAGCCTGCGCTCATCATCGACGGATGTGAGTAGCGCGAGTTCTCCGCTAGGTGTGTCAGCTTGGAGACAACGAGGTATCGATGATCAGGCGCACAAGGGTTCCCTCGTCGCCGGTCTCGATATCGGTCTTGTCGACGAGTCGACGCATGAGCGGCAAACCAAGACCGTTCTCGAAGAACATCCGCTGCGGATCTTCCGCATCGGGAACCACAGGAACATCGTCGGGGTCGAACCCTTCGCCTCGGTCGCGCACGGTTACCTCGACGTGGTGCCCTGAGGTGAAGCAGCGAACTTCGACGTGACTGTCAGTTCCGGCAGCCTGATGAGCTTCGACCGCGTTGGTGACGGCTTCAGACACCGCAACCCGCAGATCGTCGACTCGGTCGTCACGAGACTCGGGGTCGATGGCGGCGGCTGCGGCGAGCACGACGCGAACGAGCGCGACGTAGTCGGCCTTCGCCGGAACGCGAAGGATGACCTCGTCGCCGCCCGCGGTCATGTGGAGACTCCGAGGGCGGCGCAAGCATCATCGAGCGAGGAATGCACCATCAGTGTCTTATCGGCACGAGCAACGTGATCGCGTAGCTCGGAGTGTCGAGACGCAAGCGCTAGCTCGACCGATGCGGTTGCGCACTGCGCACGGATAGTCGTGAGCAAGCCCATGCCAGCGGAGTCGATGCTGTCGACTTGCCCAAGATCGAGCACGACTCGGGAAGCTCCCCCGTCGATCGCCTGATCAACCGCCGAGGCCACCGACGGAAGGGCCGCAAGATCGAGGTGGCCAGCCAGCCCAAGGATCACGAGCTCAGCGTCGTGTTCAGGGGAGTGGCGAACGATCTGCACTGTTTTACTGTAACGCTGTCGCAACAAAGCAGAGTCGAACTCGAACCGCAACTTTGCGCTGAGTTCTCCGAACTCTCCGTGGTGTCAGTCAGCGTGTCAGACCCAAGTGGAATACTGGGGACATGGCCATCGTCGAGCTTTCTGATCTGCAGTTAGATGCTCAAATCTCCAACGTGGCCTCGTTCACTGGCGAGCATTTCGACGACCTCATCGATGCCCTCGGCGAAGACGGCCGTCTTGCCCACGTTTCGCACCAGCCCGCTCGCCCCGCCCGCTACGCCAACTCCATTGCGGCGATCAGCCCCGACGTGCTCGACGCTCTTCACCATCAGCGGCTCTTCACCCATCAGGCCGAAGCGATCGACCTCGTGCGCGCCGGCCATTCGGTTGTCGTCGCCACTGGCACGGCGTCGGGTAAGTCACGGTGCTACCAGATCCCCATTGCCGAGGCCGCAGCTCGGCCGGGCAACACCGGCACTGCGCTTCTGCTGTTTCCCACGAAGGCGCTTGCACAAGACCAGCTGCGGGCGTTCGCGGCGCACAAGTTTCCGCAGGTCATTCCGGGCACCTACGACGGCGATTCGTCACCCGATCAACGCTCGTGGGTTCGCTCGACGGCCAACGTCGTGCTCACGAACCCCGAGATGCTCCACGCCGGCATTCTCCCAAGCCACGCACGCTGGTCGACGTTCTTGTCTCGCCTCGACCACGTGGTCATCGACGAGCTCCATGTCCTTCGTGGCGTGTTTGGTACTCACGTGTCGCACGTGCTGCGACGTCTTCGTCGGCTGTGCCATCACTACGGAAGCGACCCCAAGTTCATCTTCACGTCGGCCACCATTGGCCAACCAGGCAAACTCGCCTCTCAGCTTTGCGGCGTTCCGGTCACCGAGGTCACCAACGACGGCAGTCCGCGCGGCGAGCGCACGATCGTCATGCTCAACCCGCCCATCATCGACGAGGCGAAGGGTCTGCGCAGCTCGTCGAACGCCGAGGCATCAAGCATCGGCGCCGAGCTCATCCGGCGGGGACATCGCACCATCGTCTTCTGCCGGAGCCGTCGAGGCACCGAGCTCGTCTCGGCCGACATCAGCCGACGGCTTCCTGCCGACGAACAAGACTCGGTCCGCGCCTATCGCGCTGGCTATCTCGCGAACGAGCGCCGCACGATCGAACACGAGCTGTTCGACGGTTCACTCAAGGGTGTCGTGGCCACCTCGGCGCTCGAGCTCGGCATCGACGTCGGCGGCCTCGATGCGTGCGTGCTGAACGGCTTTCCCGGCACGGTGGCGTCGATGTGGCAACAGATCGGCCGGGCCGGACGTGGTCAACAACGGTCCGCCGCGGTTCTTGTCGCGGGCGACGATCAGCTCGATCAGTGGATCATGGCCCATCCCAAGGAGCTGCTCGATCGCGAACCCGAGCAAGCGGTCATCAACCCGGACAACCCGTTCATCCTCGGACCGCACCTCGCGTGTGCTGCCTTCGAGAAGCCGCTGGCGCATGACGACGATGTCTATTGGGGCGATTCACTCGACGATGGCGTGCGCGACCTGGTTGTTGACGACCGCCTGCTGCTGAAACCTTCGGGCACCGGACGCCCGCTCGGGGTCTATGCCGGACGTGTTCGTCCATCGCGTGGCATCGGGCTTCGGTCCGGCAGTGCCGACGAAGTGCAGATCGTTCGAAAGAACGGGTCGATCGTCGGCACGGTTGATGCAGCTCGTGCGTGTTCGGTTACCCATCCAGGAGCGATCTATCTGCATCAAGGCAAGCCCTTCCGGGTCACACACCTCGACCTCGACGACCGGGTGGCCACCGTCGAGGAATCCGATGGCGAGCACTACACCCAAGCGCGCACCAAGGTCGACATCTCGATCATCGACGCCGACGAGGTTCTCCCGTTCGGAACCGACGGTGCCGAGGTGTGCGTTGGCGCGGTCGAGGTGACGAGCCAGGTTACTGGCTTCCAGCGACGAGAAGTCCGGAGCCGTCGCATCCTCGCGAACGAAACACTCGACCTTCCCGCACAGCATCTCCGCACCCGCTCGTTCTGGTACGTCATTCCAACGAACATCATCGAAGCCGCTGGCCTCGAGGCATCTCAGGTGCCAGGGGCACTGCATGCAGCCGAGCACGCGGGCATTGGCATGCTGCCGCTCTTCACGATCTGCGATCGATGGGACGTCGGCGGCGTGTCGACGCCTTGGCACTCCTCAGCTGGAGGGCCGACGATCTTTATCTATGACGCCCACCCTGGCGGCTCGGGCATTGCCGAGCTCGGCTTTGCCGAACGTGACCGCCACCTTCGTGCCACCCGCGATGCGATGGCGGCGTGTGGCTGCAACGACGGTTGTCCGTCGTGTGTGCAGTCGCCAAAGTGCGGCAACGGCAACGACCCCCTAGACAAGCACGGCGCAATCGCCCTGCTCGACCAGCTCCTCAACTGACACCACAGCCAAGCCCCCGATATCAGCGAAGACCGCGGACTGCAGCCGGACCGCATGATCCTGGCCATGTTCACCCACAACCGTGACGTCCGGGGTCAGACCCCAGATGTCAGCTAACAGAGACGGCGTCAGCGATCACGCGTCCACCGGGGTCAGACCCCAACCGACGCGAAACGTTGTGCACGGGGTCTGACCCCACTCGACGAGATCAGTTGCAGGCAGCGCGGATGTCGCCAATGAACTCGATCAGCAGCTCCCACGCCGGTTCCGTCTGCTCCGCCAGGCTGTCAGCATTGCCCGGGAAGAAGGCGCGACATCCAGGAGCGGGCTTTTCGTTGGCCAACTCGCCACCCTTCGGGATGAGACCAGCGACCGCAATGTCGTCAGACCACACGGGCCGGGCCCACGTTTCCATCGATGGGATGATCTCGTTTGGCGGGATGTAGACCACTGGCTTTGGCCGGCCCGAGCTGGTGATGGCCACTTCGCGCTCGGTCTTTCCAGGTGCCACGTAGTCGAGCTGAGCAAGACGATCGAGCTTCGGTGGGAACTCGGTCAAGCCTCCCGCCTGCACAAACATCGACTTCAGACCAACCACCGACGCGTCGGTAGCGAAGACGTTCCAGTCGAAGCCTTCACCCTTGACGTCGCCGAGCAACAACACGATGTCATCGGCCGTGGTCACGTTGGCGTCGAACATGTCGTCCTCGAACCAGGTCAGGGTGAAACCAGCTTCGAGCAGCTCACGTTCGAGACGAGCAGTCTCGGCAGTTGCGCCGGGAGTTGGTGCTGCCGACACAACCACGACGACACCATCAGCCGCCGTCCCCGAAAGGACCGTTGTATTGCGGCTGTCAGCCGACTCGTTGCCGGCACCGTCGACTGCGCGAACCGAGTACGTGACGATGAGGCCCGGATCGACATCGTCGAAAAGTGTGGTGTTTGAGCCTGCGTCGAGTTCGACTGTCTCCTCGCCGATCGTGCGAGTTACCACATAGCGATCGATGCCGCTGAGGTCGTTCACGCTGCTCCACGACAGCTCGACGCCAGCGGCGGACTCAACGAGCATGGGTCGTGACGGAGTCTTCGGAGGGTTGTTGTCGACGCCCACCTTGGCCGTGACCGTCTCACTACCCTCGCTGACGCCACCGCTTCCGACGGCCTTCACCCGGTACGTGTAGATATCGCCATCTTCAAGGCCCTCGTCGATGTACGACGGCACCCCAACCTCGATACGTTCGGTGCCTGTGTCAGGACTCACGCGCGTTATCTCGTAACCGGTGACGGTTTCATCGCGTGAGACGTCCCACCCCAACTCGATTGCGCCTTTGCCAGATCGGACGATTACCAGACCGGTTGGGGCACTGGGGGCGGGATCGATTTCGGGAAGTGGTTCGGCGGTGATGGGCGGCGAACTCGATGTGGTCGTCGATGTTGTATCTGGTTGAGCGTTGGTGTTCGAGCCGGTGCAGCCCGCCAGAGCAAGAGCTGCGGCAGCCAGATAGGCGTGGAATCGGTGGGGGGAGGAGGAGGTCATAGCGTTGTAGAGAGTTTGGCCTGTCTGGCTGCGGAAAAGGTGGTGCCTACTCGGGAGGGGGCAAGATCAGGGTCACGCGGGCGGTGCTGCAGCGCCCCCGAGAGTCACACACGCGGTAGCTGAAGCCGTCTCGTCGCGCGTTTGCATCTTCGTCAACCTCGTACTCAAAGAAGAACTCGTCTTCGTCAAACTCAAACTCGGCTGCGTGTGATGGCGGGCTGGCGATAGTGACCGTAAATGGACCGTGAGGACCGAGTCGGTCGTTGGCGAAGACGTTGATCTCAATTACGTCATCTTCCATCACGAACCGGTCGGGTTGTGCGGTGGGCGTAGCTGGGACGCGTGTGGTCGTCGGCGCTGCCGTCGTCGTCGTTGTGGTTGTCGTGGTTGTCGTCGTTGTGGTCACAGGCGCTGCGGCCGTTGTTGTTGTCGTCGGCCTTTGGGCTGTTGTGCTGACCGTGGCGGAGGGTGCGGTCGTCGAGGAGGTAGCGGGCGCAGCGGTGGTTGAGGTTGCCGCCGTACTCGAGGTTGAGGGGGTAGTGGAAGAAGCCGTCGAGGGAGCCGTGGTCGAAGTGATTGTGATCGACGAGGGGTTGTCCGAAGTAACGACCGTCGAGGTCGAACTGGTTGCCGACGTCTGCGGCGGTGCGCTCACCACCGTGGTGGTTGTCGTCGTTGGTGCCACCACAGTTGGGGGAACCGTTGGATTTAGTGCGCCGGCATCAGCGTCCTCGGCCGGGAGTTCGGTGTCTTCGAACGCAACAACCACAGGCGGTGCAGTTTCGACCGAGGCGGAAGTTGCGACGCCGGCGAGCGACACAGCCGCCGCCGTTGCAACCGTTGCGGTTGTCGACACGGCCGTCGACGCGGTGGCCGTCACCGTCTGGCCCACCGCTGTAAGACGAGGAAGCTCGAGCAACGGACTCAGCCACCCGAACGACCGACGACGTTCGTTGAGGCCGATCCGCAAGAACGCACGCACAACCTCTGGGTCGAATTGCTTGCCCGAGCAGCGAACGAGCTCTTCGCGGGCTGCCTCGGGCGACATGGCGTCCTTGTAGCTGCGCGTCGATGTGATGACGTCGTATGCATCGGCGACCGCGGTGATGCGTCCGCAGAGCGAGATTTCGGTCTTCTCGAGGTTGGCGGGATACCCGGTGCCATCCCACCGTTCGTGATGATGAAGCGCGCCATATGCCCAGTCGCCCAACCACGGGGTGAGAGGTGCGAGGATCTTCTGACCTTCAAGTGGATGCTTCTGCAATACCGCCCATTCCGCTGCGGTCAGCCGTTCGCGCTTGTTCAAGATCTCGGCCGGCACCGTGAGCTTGCCGATGTCGTGGAGCAGCACGCCCCATCGAAGCCGATTGAGGTCTTCGTCGGACAATCCCATCTCTTGGCCAATGAGCTCGGCGTAGGCCCGCACGCGCTCGGTGTGGCCACGGGTCAGGGGTTCGTGCTGACTCAACTGCGCCACGAGCTCGATGGCCTCGGCGGCGGCCTCACCAGTGTCTGAGCTCAACGTGATCTGTTCGCCTTGGAGCCGCTTGAGGTTGCCCGAGCGCAACGTCATACCAAATCGGGACGGCGCATGGTCGGGGAAGGCAATCGTCATCGAGAGCAGCGTCGACAGTGGCAGTAGCGGCCGAACGACCCGCTGAGCCATCGTTGCCGCGACCGACGCGACGAAAAAGGCCTGAGCAATCCACGCAGCGGCGCCGACCCAACCGTCGGGCCGCCAGAAGACTCCGCCAATAGCTCGCACGACGAGCCAACCAACGATGATCGGCAGCAGCACAATCACCACGCGAACGGCGCGGGCGAGCCCCGGCCGAGATGCCCACGCGTTCGAGGTCTCGGACGCGCCGGTCGTTGGGGCGGATGCCATCTCCGAGGTATCGACGCTTTTCGACCTAAAGCAGAGGGCCGTTCGGCCTGCTTTAGCGATCTGTCGTTTCCGCCGACCCTGTCGCTTTCACCAGAGGAAAGGCCCCAGAGGTCGCCGGTTCATGCAATCGGCAATCTCTGGGGCGTTCGCCTAATGGGGGATAGGCGAGCGTCGTCGAGAAACAGCAACCTGACCGGAACCGTCTCCCACTTCGTGGGTCCCGTCGGCGGCTCGAGTCAGGTCGTTGACCGAGTGGATCTGATCAGTGTCGAAATTGCACACTGTTGCTACGTCAAATGTGGCAGACGCGCCGTCCACTGCCGCAAACTTGGTAGTTCACGGGTCGATCCGGTCCTCGCGGCGCATGTGAGCGGTTGCAACGAGCCGACGAGCACCCACGTTGACGAGCGGGACGCCTGCGACTTCCGCCGTGACCTCGACGACAACGAAATCGCCATCGGTGCGTGTTTGAGCAACAGCGTCGCCGAAGCTTCGCCGGATCGCCGCACTCGCCACAGCGGCAGCCTGCTCCGGCTCGACGGCCGCCGCCCGTGCTCCTTCGCGAGCCGCGTGTTCGAGACGAACCTGGGTGACCATCAGGTTCCCTACCCACACCAAACCGGCGATGCACAGGACGAGCAACGGGAGGACCAGCGCGAACTCGACCGTCGCCTGACCGCGATCGCGGTCGGTCGTCTTGCGCTGGTCCCCTCCGCTGCGTCGCATCAGATCCTGCCCATCAAACTCGGCCGATGATCGAGTCGACCACCGCGTCGAAGAGCTCGCCGATCTTGCCGGTGCTCGTCGCCCAGGTGACGACGATCAACGCGATCGTTGCTGCCCCGAGAAGCAGCAGCGCGTATTCGGCCGTGGCCTGACCCCGATCATCGGAGCGCCTATGCGTCAGATGCTCGAGCACCCGGGCAACTGCTTTGGCTTGTAGTGATGTGTTCATGGATATTCCTTCGTGCATTGTTCATGCGTTGACTTGTGGGTCCTCAGGCCGAAGCCGCTGACCGAGAAAGAACTGGGTGGGCTAGCCCGGCAGGCCCGCAAGAGCGGACACGACGAGCGGAACGACAGCCAGCACGATGAACGCCGGCAAGATACACAGCACGAGCGGGAACAGGAGAGCCACGGTCAATCGCTGCGCCGCCGCATCGAGCTCGTTCGCCCGATGCCGTCGAAGTTCGACGATGACGATGTCGAGTTGCACCGTCAGTGGTTCTCCATCGAGCTCGCTTCGACGAAGCAGATCGAGAACCCGATGGGTCGACGGTCCGATTTCCCCGGCAGCCTCAGCAGCAAACAACGCATCAGCGAATGCGGCCCCCAACGAGATACGCGAGGCGACCGCGCCTATGGACCTGCTCGCAACACCAAGCGCTCCCTGCCACGACGAGAATCGTGCGACGACATCCATTGCCCGGCGCGGACTTACACCACCGGCGAGTGCCACCTGAAGCAAGAGCACGACGCCAGGCAGGCCGCTCACCTCGGCCGAGCGATGTCGTCGACGAGTAGCCCGCTGTCGAAGAACACGGATCGGCCTCATGTCAGACCCCGCAACAGTCGCCGAATCCAGGCGAGCCCGCACAGATCGAGGCCCACACCGACACACAACAAGATGAACCCGCTAGCGCCTTGGTAGATGATGCGTCCTTGCAGCAACGAAGCGATGGAGGCGAAGACGAGCGGTAGGGCAATCAACACCGCGGCGGACAGGCGACTCTGGGTGAGAAGCGTCCGGCGTCGTGCGTCCAGCTGCAGATCGTCGCGAATTCCATCGCCGACGAGGTCGAGGGCACGAGCCAGGTCGGTGCCGCTTTCGCTGCCCATCGACAACGCGGCGACAAGCAGCTGCTCGGCGCCAGAACTGGCAACCGCGGCCCAGTCGTTGATTGCCCCGTGAAGTGACCGGCCGGCAACGATCTGATCGCTCACCCGCATGAGCGCCGGGTGTTCGAGAGCTGCGGCGTCGATCAACGCATGCTCGAGCGGCCTCCCAGAACGAACGGCTCGGGAGATCTGCATCGCGATCTCCGGCAGCAGCAATTGTTCTGTTCGAGCGCGGCGCCAATCAAGTCGCCTGAGCCAGGACCGCAGCGTGTGGCTCAGCTGATCATCGATACGGGTGATCACATCGGCGATAGGGGTTCCCCGCGACGCACGAACCGTAGCGGGCGGAAGCGGTCGACGGGTCATGCGATCGCCGCCGCGCACGGACGAACGTATGAGGCCTCGCACTGCCAATTACCCGAGCCGTCAAGTGACGCGGATGCGATCTCGCACACGCTGCGAGCACCGTCTGGTTGACGCGCCATCATCACTACGAGGTCGATACACGACGCCAGCTGCTCTCGAACTGCGCGTAACGGCAGGTCGGCGTCTCCAAGCAGCATCATCGTTTCGATCCGTCGCATCGCATCGGTGGGTGAGTTCGCATGCACCGTCGAGAGCGACCCATCGTGGCCGGTGTTCATTGCTTGAATCAGGTCGAGCGCTTCGGACCCGCGCATCTCGCCACAAATGATGCGGTCGGGCCGCATACGTAGTGCGTGGCGGGCCAGGTCTCGAAGAGTCACCGCAGGTGTGGTCTCCGTGGCCCGGCGAGTCTCCAACCGGACAACATGACGGCCGGGCAACCGAAGCTCGGCGGCGTCCTCAATGGTGATGACTCGCATGTCATCGTCGAGACCCGCTGCCAAGCTATTGAGCAGCGTCGTCTTGCCGGAAGATGTCCCGCCGGCAACGATGATCGTCTTCGCTTCAGCGATTGCCGCGTTGAGTATGTCGACAGCAGGTGCATCAGCGATCTCCGTGAGGCTGATCAGCCGTTGGGAGAACCGCCGGATCGTGAGGCACGGTCCATCGACTGCGAGCGGCGGGATGATGGCGTGCAGCCGGGATCCGTCAGCCAGCCGAACATCGACGCTCGGGTTGCGCAGATCGATCGTGCGTCCGGCAGAGGTGGCTAGTCGACGCGCCAAGTGCATGACGGTTGGTGGGTCGAGGCGACGATCGGATCGCACCAGCGCACCGCGCTGTTCGGTCCACACCCAGCCATCACCGTTCACCATGATCTCGGTGACGTCGGGATCAGACGCAAGATCGTGCAACGGGCCGAGACCGTCGATTCGCGCGCGCACCTCGCTCACTACCTGCTCGGCAATGGTCGAGGGTGCTAGAGGATCGATCGACAGCAGCAGCCCGTGAATCATTCGCTCGAGTTCAACGTCGGAGAGGTCGATGACCTGGCCGTCATCGCTCCCGGCCCAGATCCCCTCGTGGACGCGATCAATAAGATCTTCAAGGTGGCTCATGCGACTGCCTCTACGTGACCCTTCTGCCCTTGCTCGGTTGCCGAGACGAGGTCACGAATCGCTCGGCGAAGACTGCGTGGCCGTCGAGTTGCGAGCAGGCCGGCGTCGACAGCACGAGCGATCGCCGGATCGGTTCTGAGCTTCGCAGACACGGGATGTTGGGTCACAAGTTCGATATCGAGGGTTGTAAGCGAACGGCCCGCTTCGGCAATTTCCATGATGCTGTCAACATCGATTGGCAGCGGGTTCGCTCTCCGCAAGTTGAGGTAGCACGCCCGTAGCACCGCGGTTGTTCGATCGCCGCTCACCGCCAGAAGCGCGTGAGGACTGACCGGGTCGACCGGAAGCACCCCCAAATCGACCACCGCCGTGGTGGTTGCGTTCGAGAACGCTTCGACCAACTGCACACAACGGCGAGGGTTCGCATTGCGCACCTCTCGAAGCGGGACCGACCCGCACGGCAACAGCTGCAACCCGGGTGCCACATCGACCAAGAGATGCTCGAGTGCACCCTCGACGAGCTCGTTGTCGGCCGTCAACCAGTCGACGACGCCAAGCCGCTGGGGAACGTCGACACCCAACAAGTTTGCCTGATCGCCACATACATCGACCAGCACCACCCGCTGAGAAGACGAGACCAGCTCGAGCGCCAACGCCGCCGAGACTACCGACGCCCCTGCGCCGCCCTTCACCGAACAAATCGACCAAAACATCACGAATTCCCAACACGAGTACGCACAGGGCAAGGCCTGCGCAACGGACCGGGGGAAGTGGTCGAGGCTCAAAGCAACCGGGTCGAGACAACCTGGAGCGAGCAAGAACGTCGCTTGACGCAGTACTACCGTCGCGCGGGATGCCAACGATCGACAAGCTGGGCGTCATAAGGTGGGGGCATGGGCGAACGTACGGTGATCTCCGCCCGCGGCGCGGCGGCGTTCTTCGATCTCGACAAAACAACGATTGCTGACGCGGCACTGTTCGCGTTCAGCTCCACCCTGCGCGAAGCCGGCTTTCTCGATTTCAAGCTGATCGGTCGGGCCGTGTGGGGTCGACTGGTCTTCAAATACTTGGGCGCCGATCACGATCGTATGGAAGACATGCGCAACAACGCCCTCCGCCTGTGCAAGGGCTGGGATAAGCGACAGATGTCGAAGCTCGTCACCGATGCGCTCGAAGAAGTCATCGAACCGATCGTGTACCGCGAAGCCCTCGACGAGATGGAAGCCCACCGGGTTGCTGGCCACAAGGTCTTTATGGTGTCGGCGTCACCCGAAGAGATCGTCATTCCCCTATCGAAGTATCTCGGCGCTGACGGTGCGGTTGCGACCATCGCCGAAACCGACCGTGCTGGCAAATACACGGGCGGTGTCGAGTTCTATTCCTACGGCCCATACAAGGTCGACGCCATCGAAGCGCTCGCACTCGAACACGACCTCGATCTGGCCGAGTGCTACGCCTACACCGACTCCATCACCGACCTCCCAATGCTCGAAGCGGTTGGACACCCCATCGTCATCAACCCAGATCGTGCGTTGGCCAAGGTGGCAACCGATCGAGGATGGGAAGTGCGCACGTTCTCCAACACGTTGCCGCTGTCGAAGCGAGTCGGTGAACACGCTCGGACCGGAGCGATCGTGGCGGGCGCCGGTGCGCTCGCGGGCGGGGCCAGCTGGTACCTCCGCAACAAGCGGCGCACCTCGTAGACAGTCTGCGCCCCTAAGCGCTCACAGCAGCGTCAGTACGCGCTAGCCGGTGATGCGATAGACGCCGCCGCCGCGGCTGAGGGCATAGACGTTGCCGTTGTTGTCGCGGCCAAAGCTCGACAGCTGGCTGATCTTCGGAACGTCGAGTACGACCGGGCTCCCGCTTTCGTCAACGCGGTAGCCGAACACCTCGCCGCTGCAGAAGTCGCCGTAGATGTAGGTGCCGTAGAGCTCGGGGATGACCGAGCCCCGATACACCTCTCCCCCGGTGATCGAACATCGCCCACCGTGCGCATACGTGATGACCGGAGCGACATGATCTTCGGGGATGACGCCGCTGCGGTACGTCTCGTTGCCCTCGGTCTGGTTCCATCCGAGGTTGGCGCCGTTGCCTCCACCATCGGCCGCTCGGAGAACGGTGACTTCTTCGAATCGATCTTGGCCAACATCGGCAATCCACAGATCGTCAGTCACCGAGTCGAACGCGAACCGCCAGGCGTTGCGGATCCCCCAAGCAAAGACCTCGGGTGCCTCTCCACCGGTGAACGGATTGTCGACGGGGATTGCGTATGCGTTGGCTGAGCTCACATCGATCCGGAGCACCGCACCGTGACGTGTGTTGGTGTTCTGACCGTGTTGCAGAGGGTCGCCTCCCCCGCCGCCATCGCCCATACCGATGTAGAGGTAGCCATCAGGGCCAAAGGCAAGGCCACCACCGTTGTGATTGCCACGAGGCTGTTCGATCTGCATCAGTACTTCGACAGTGTCGACAGCTGCGACCGTGCCCGCCATCTGGTAGCGAGCCACATTCGTGTCGCCGCCGGCGTCGGTGAAGTTGACGTAGAGCTCATTGCCGTCGGGAGAGAATGCCAGGCCGAGCAGACCTTGCTCATTGCCGCCGCTGACCGTGCCGCGAAGATCGAGGGTGGTGTCGGCACCCTCGGCACCTCCGTTGGGGAGTCGGACGATACGGCCAGCTTGTTCGACGACGAAGAGGTCGTCGGTGCCGGGGCGAGAGGCTAGCCCGACCGGTTGGCTGAGTGTTGCGATGAGTTCGAGATCGAGAGCCACTGACTCCAACGGTGTCGACGAGATCTCGAGTGGTGCAGCGGTTGTTGGCGCGGCAGTTGTCGGCGCAGCCGTTGTTGGAGGAACGGTTGTCGTCGCCGCGTCGCTAGTCGAGGTCGAGTCCTCGGCGGGCTCGACGGGTTCGGCCGACGTCGTTCGTTCAGCCGAGGTCGTTGGCGCAGGAAGAACCGGCGTTGGCTCACCGTCGGCTTCAGTCGGATCGTCGGCGGCTACCGACGGCGACGAATCCCCGCAGCTAGCCAGGAGCAGGGCAAACATCAGCCCGACGATCACACGGAGAACGGTTCGACGAATGCTCACCATCTCACACTGACGAAAATTCCTGCATTTGCCCACACTGGTTGTGCGTATTTGCAGGAATTATTACTAAGCGGATGCCTCGACGACAAAGCACGCAGTGGTTGCGGTGCTGCCGCCGATATTGAGCGTGGCGACGCGCTCGGCCCCCTCGACTTGGTAGCCACCCGCCGAGTTCGACACCTGCTTGGTGGCGTCGAGCAGCATGCGTGCTCCGGTTGCGCCGACAGGATGGCCGCCTCCGATAAGCCCACCACTCGGGTTCACCGGAATCCGCCCGTCGCGTTCGAGCGAACCATCTTCGATGGCCTTCCAGCTTTCGCCGGGGGCGGTGATGCCGAAGTGATCGATGGCGAGGTACTCCGACGGAGTCATGCAGTCGTGCGTCTCAATGGCATCGAGACCCGAAACGTCGGCAACTCCCGCACGGTCGAAGGCATCGGTGATGGCCTCCCGGACGTGTGGCATGACGAACGTCGAATCGCTGTTGCGGTCGAGCTTCTGCCGCAAGCCAAGACCGACCGTCTTGTGCCCCCAGCCAGCAATGCGCGACTGGCCCCTGCGACCGCGTTCCGCCAGCCACTTCTCAGACACGAGGATCAATCCAACAGCACCATCGGTGATCTGGGTGATGTCGTTGCGTCGCAGACGCCCGGCCACGATCGGGTTGAGTTCGTCGTTGTCGCTGCACGTGTCGGCCGAGAGCTCCCAACCTCGAGTCTGCGCGTTCGGATTGTCTTTCGCGTTACGCAGGTTGAGCTCACCAATAGCTCGGAGGTGGATGTCGTCTAGGCCATAGCGACGGTCGTATTCGTTGGCGAGATGATCGAAGGTTTCCGGCCAGATGTAGGTCGCACCTTCGGTGTCTGGTCCAACCCAAGCAGCGGCTTCCTGCACAGCGGCTGCTTGCCCACCCGGCATGGTCTTCTCTTGTTCAACTCCGAGGACGAGGACGCAGTCGTAGCGGCCGCTCTCAATTTCGGCCATAGCTGCGAGGGTCGCCATCGACGACGAGGCACAGGCGGCTTCGTGGCGCATCGCAGGCACACCCCACAGCTCGGGAACGACCGTTGCCGGCATAGCACCGAGATGCCCCTGGCCGGTGTAGAGCTGACCGAAGGCATTGCCGACGTGAATGGTCTCGATGTCTCCGAGGTCGAGCTGCGCACTCGCTGCGGTTGCGCGAACGGTATCTTCGACAAGCGACTCGACCGAGCCACCAGCCTTCGCAAGGTTCGCGGCGAAGTCTGTTTGATGCCCACCGAGGATGTGTACGGACTGGCTCATATGTCCCCCAAAAGTCTTCTCTAGGTATACCACGCCCCGAAAAGACGCCTCCGTTCACTGATGGGGGTCAGACCCCCTTCCTCACGCTCAAACCGCGACCCATTTCGACACTCTGGGTGGCGAAACCAAAGGAAAAGACTTGGTCATGTGACCTCGATCACAGTACGGTGCTCGGTTGGGGAGCTTCCCTCATCACATACAAGGGGTCAGAAATGCGCAAGAAATCCTTCGTTGGAGTGTTCGTAGCGTTCGCCGTGCTTGCCGCGGCCGGCGTCGCGGGCGCGACTGTAAGCGAACTCATCCGAATCCGAGGCAAGGGCCACGATGCAGCTCGAGTGGTCTGCCCGGGCGGTATGACCAACATGGGCTACGAGCTCAACGAGCAAGGCTCCGTGTTCCCGTTCGATCCAGCCACACAAATCGACGACGTCTACACCGTCGACCCCGACTTCTTCGAAGTCGAACGCGTAAGCATCAGCTCGCACGCCGGAACCCACCTCGACGTGCCTCGCCACTTCATCGAAGGCGCCCGAGGCCTCACCGATCTCAACCCTGAAGAGTTTGTGTGGCCCGTGTACAAGATCGTGATCAGCGAGATCGATCTCGACGATGGCCAACTTCAGCTCACGAAGCAGAACATCCGTGACTACGAGCGTGAGAACGGACGGATCAAGAACGGTTCTCTCGTTGTGCTCGACACCTCGGTCAATGACGAGTTTGGCCTCGACGATGTTGGCCCCGACGGCACCCACGACATGCGTGTGGTTGCCGACGGCGACTTCGCCGACAACGTTGACGACCTGTTCAACCTCGATGTCGAAGGGCTTTCGGTTGAAGCGATCAACTTCATGTTCGAGAAGCGTGGTATCGCCGGAGTCGGCACCGATGCCTATGGCCCTGATGCAACCGACGACACCGACTTCCTCGCCACGTTCACGGTGCTCGACAACGGTGGCGTTGCGCTCGTTGCGCTCGACAATGTCGAGTCGCTCAGCGTGAGCAGCGACGTCATCATGGCACCGGCGGTACGCCTCTCTGAAGGCTCGGGATTCCCAACGAACCCGATCGCTTGCCACGGTGCAGCAGCGCACTACGACAACGACCAAGGCGATGACGATGATGACGACGACTGATGACGACTGAGTCGTAACGATCATCGATGATCATGGAGATCCCGTGGTCTGGCCGAGCGCCAGGCCACGGGATCTTTCCGTTCTAGGCCGCTGCGCTCCTCCACGGAACAGCCGTCGAAACTGCGAGAGCCCGGAGTTCGGCGAATTGCTCGCTGACCACGCCAGCGATCACCGACTGCGTATCAGCTGGCGCGGCATCAGACGCCGGACGCCAAATGGCTCGCCCACCAGTGAATCCCGAGCAGCCATTCGCAAAGGCAACGGCGAGCTGATCGCGGTATTGCTCGAAGGTCACCCCTGACGACAACAGCACCCACGGTTGACGGCACGCAGCGTCAACCGCGGCACAGGCATCGCCCCACCCATCGACGTTCGTGGGGTCGCCGGGAAACTCCAACTTCAGTACATCGATCGGCAATGGTGATAGCTCCTCGACCGTCTGCAACACGACCGACGGTCGATCAGCGTTCTCCATTCCGAACGCCACTGGCTCGACCAGCAACGGCAAGTCGAGCTCGGCGCAAACCACCGCAGTCTCTTCGACGACTTGGCGCTGCTGAGATGCATGTTCAGTACGGGCCGGGTCGTACGGCAACAGCAGTTTTGCGGCGCCAGCGCCATGTCGCTTCACGTCGGCGGCATTCCAGTTCGGCATCATCTGGGTGGGTCCAGCCCACGGGTCTTGCATGTAGCCCTGCGCCTCAAGCGCAGCCATGAATCCTTGGCTGCCCTTGATCGCCCCTGCCTCGATGGCATGCGGGAGGCTGTACTCGGGCTCGAGCATCACACCGCTCGCCTGGGGCCCAAGGCCGCTGATCAGGTCGATCTTGAACTGGGTGATCTCTTCGGGTGTCGCCTCACCAGGCAGTACTGCCTTGAGTGAGTCGCGGTGGTCGATCGCAAGGATGGCGAAGACGCCTTCGTCGGTCGCGAGCGTGTCGAGGCCGCGCATCTTTCCTGGGGTCATCATGATGTGTGTTCTCCGGTTGGTACGAGTTAGTCGGTGGGCTTGTCGCCAGAGACGGCGTAGGGGTCGTCGGGAACCGCGCCATCGACCGAACCGAGCGGCAGGCCACCAGGGTTGTTGAGGTTCGGGGTCTGCATTACCGGCTGGACCCAGGCCCCTTCGTCGTCATTGACCCATGCATCGTGGATCCACGTGTGGCCCTCGTCGAAGCACGGCGGTGTCGACCGCTCTTTATCGACCAACTCGCCGGCCAGATAGTTGAGGAAGAAGAGGTTCGAGCTCGGGCATGACACGCTCGAGTGGAAGCCCTTCGGTACGAGCGCCGTGTCGCCGTCGTGCAGCACAACCGTCTCGTCGAAACCGTCTTCGGGAGCCCAGTTGCGGTGCATGGCAAACCCATTGCCGGGGTCCATCCGGAAGTAGTAGGTCTCCTCCAAATAGGGCGACCCATCGACGCCATCATGGCGGTGCGGGGCCCACCCCGACCACATGCCGCGGGGCACATACACCTCGTAGAGGATGAGCCGTTCAGCATCGACCGGCGGAGCCAGCACATGGTTGACCTGACGTTGCGATGCGCCGCCGCCACGCACTTCACTCTTCATTTCTTCGGGAACGATGAGCCGTGTCGGGTACAGGCCTTCTGCAGGAGCAGATCCGATTGCGAACTCGAAGTCGGTGCTCGCGGTGACCGTCATCTCGTCACCCGGTGTCACGTAGACGATCTGGGGCATCTGCTCGAACACGCTCGTGCGAGAGATCTCAAACGTCTGGCCTCCGGCAATGACAGTGGCACTCCCAGAAAGAGGCACGATCGCTGTCTCTTGACCGGCGCGCGTGTCGGTGTGGCTGTCGCCGGCCCCGAGCAGGACGTTGGCGAAGCTCAGGAACCGCCATCCTGCGCTGTCGGGGGTGACGTCGATGCGGACGCCATTGCCACCCGAGTTGCTGACTAGTGAATTACTCATGCGTTCTCCCATGGGAAGTGTCGAGGTACAGAATCGAATGGTGCGGCTGGGCCTTGGCCCGGCATGGTCTGGTCGAAGTCGATCGATGCTCCAGACATCAGTCCGGACTCGTCGCTGAGCATGAAGCAGATGCCACGGGCAACTTCCTGCGGCTTGAGCAGCCGGCCGTGCGGCTGAACCTTCTCGGCCTCTTCGAGCCAGTTGTCCGGGGCGTTATGAAACTTCTTCTGCACGCCGTCTTCGGCGGGAGTGTCCATCCAGCCCGGGTTGATCAGGTTGACCCGGATGCGCTCCATGCGTAGCGAGTAGCCGGCGTGGCGAACCATCGCCTCGAGGCCATGCTTGGCCACGACGTAGGGAAAGAGCTCGCCGATGCCACCGTGGTGGGCGATCGACCCAACGAGCGCCATCGACCCGTGAACGCCTTCGCGTTCCATGATCGTGGCGAGTCCGGTGATAAGCAGACCTGGCGCCTTGACGTTGACGGCGAGCATCTCGTCCCACATGTCGCCAGTGGTGTTCCACACCGTGCCGCGCCATGTGGCGGCTGCACACATGGCGGCGGCGTGGACCGTTCCGTACTTCTCGTCGACGGTGGAGACGACGAGCTCGGCACCTTCGGTCGTGGCCATATCGGCCGAGAGGAAACTGACCGAGCAGCCATCACCGTCGAGGCGAGCAGCCGATGCGTCACCCTTCGCCTGGTCGCGGCCAACGAGGAGAATTGCCTCGGCACCACGGGCCTTCATCAGCTCGGCGACTGCGTATCCGAGGCCTTGTGATCCGCCGGTGACAACGCATGTCTTGCCGGCGAACGACCCGAACGAATACGGGTCAGAAGTGATCGATTGATCGATGCTCATGCGGTGATCTCCGATGTCTTGACGGGGCGGCCTTCTTGGTGACTCTTCAGTGCAGCGATGCCGGCAACGAGCGGCGCCCGACCGTCTTCGATCCCGAGCAGCATGTTGCCAGAGGTCAAACCTTCGGCAAATGCGAGCCACTCGTTGGTGAAGCTCTCGGTGTAACGCTCGATGAAGAAATACGGGATGGGTTCGAGCTGGGTTCCGGCCGCCGTGTGCAACTCGGTTGAGTGCGGGCGAGGGTTCTCCGAAATAGCCATACCTTTCGACCCGAACGCCTCGACGCGCTGGTCGTATCCATAGACCGCTTGACGGCTGTTGTCGATGTAGGTCAGCGTGCTGTTCTCGTGCGTGAGCAGGAGCATGGCCGTGTCGATGTCGCCGGCCTCGCCGATCGCTGGGTCGACCCGGTTGGCTCCCTTGGCGAACACTTCAATGATCTCGCTACCCGTTACGAAACGGGCCATGTCGAAGTCGTGAATGGTCATGTCGTTGAACATGCCCCCCGAGACTTCGATGTACTCGATCGGTGGTGGTGCTGGATCGCGGCTCGTGATCTTGACCATGTGCAGCTCGCCCAAGGCACCACTGGCTGCCGCCTGTTGCACCGCCGCATGGCCGGGGTCGAATCGCCGGTTGAATCCAATTTGGATCGGCACGCCCGCCGCGTTGATTGCAGCAACCGCACGATCAACTTCGGCCAAGTTCAACGACACAGGCTTTTCGAGGAAGATCGACTTGCCCGCCTCGGCCGCTGCAACGGCAAGGTCGACGTGTGTGTCGGTGCTCGTGCAGATCGCGACGGCATCCACATCGCTCGACATGATCTCGTCGACCGTTTCGGCTCGATCGCAACCGATCGTGTCGGCAACTGCCTGTGCGCTCTCGGCATGGATGTCGTAGACAGCCGCGACGTCGAGGCCGTCGACGCGCTGGGTGATGATGTCGGCGTGCATCTAGCCGATGCGCCCGAGGCCAAAGATGGCGATTGAGGTCATGAGTGTTCTCCTACCTGAGCGAAGTATTGCGTTCGGAATCGTTCGATGAGCGTGCGTACGGGCGTGGCGGTTCGGCCGAGGATGCGATCGGTGCGCGGTGTCGTGAGCGAAGTGTCGTATGGGACCGGTGCGGCCAGCATCGAGGCTGGGTCGGGTGGCCCGAAATCGAGCAGCCCAGCGTCGAGGCCGAAGACATCGCAGGTGAGCCCGGCGAGCTCGCGCCGTGTCAGCGCGTCGGCTCCACAGCAGTGGAAGACACCCACGCCGCGCTTTTCGCCTATGGCGAGCATGATCTCACCACACTCGAGGGCGAGCGATGGTGTAGCCACCATGTTGATGTCGTCGGCTTCCCACACGGTGAATCGGTTCCCGGCTGAGAGGGCATCCACGATGCTCGCCACAAAGTACCCAAAGCCACGGTCTTGCGATCGGGGCGTTGTCGGCCTGGCAAGGTGCAGGCCGTTGACACCGCTGACGCGGGCGACCGCCCCACCGGTTTCCAAAGCGATCATCTCGGACGCGAGCTTGAGCGTCCCGTACAGGTTGATCGGATTCGGTGGCGTCTCCTCGTCGGCGCCACCTTGCGTGCCGTCGAACACCCAATCGGTCGAGACGAGCACATAGCTGGTCTTCGCTTCTCGGAACGCGGCGTAGGAGGTTGATCTGGTCGCCCCGACATAGGCATCCCAAGACGCATGTCGGTCGGCGTACATCCGATCCCAGTCGTTCATGATTGCGCAGTGGATAACGAGGTCGGGTTCGAAGCTCTCGATGCTCGAGCGCACCTCGGCGTCGTTGGTCATGTCGACCTTCGACACCGCGTAGGCGGCATCCGGCGGGGGGACGAACGTGTGTGCAGTTGTCAGCACTTCGTGGCCACCGTCAACTGCGGCTCGCACGATGTTCGACCCGACGAAACCTCCGCCGCCACTGATCCAGACCCTCATGCGCCCACCTCAGTTCGGGCTTCGACTCGACCGCGATGCACGCGGACGGGATAGGTCTGCAGTGCTTGCTGGATCGGCCTGCGAGTCCCGTCGCCGGTACGCAGATCGAACCGGCCGTTGTGCTTTGGGCACTCTATTTCGCAGCCGACGATCGTCCCGGTCGAGAGATCGGCGTCACCGTGTGTGCAGGTGCGATCGACAAGATGGACTGCGCCATCGTCATCGCACGCCAGGAGCAACTCGTGGTTCCCGATATCGATCGAGCGAAGCTCACCCGGACGCAAGTTGGCCGCTCCGAGGTCGATCCACTCACCGCCATCAACCCACTCGAACGCCTGAACAATCTGCGCCCGGCGTGCCCTCACCTCAGGCACGTACCGGTCGGGGAGCTCCCAAGTTGGGTCGTTGCGTTGTGCCCCAATGGCGCGGAAGATCTCGCGATAGGCCGAGGCTGTCGACGGCATGGCGTCAGGAAGTTGGTCGGCGATCTCGGCGTGCAGCTGCGGCAACGCTCGATACGGCACGGCCGGGAACATGTGATGCTCGACGTGGTAGTTCATGTTGAGGTACAGGAACCGGAAGATCGGGTTCATGTAGACCGTGCGGGTGCTGTGTCGGTGGTCGAGCACGTCTTCGCGAAGACCGGCGTGTTGAGTGATGCCGAAGAACACCATGAGCCAAGCGCCGTAAATCGTCGGACCACCAACGAACAGCACCGGCCACGGACTCCATGTTGCGAGCGACAGCGCAATGACCACGAGCCAGATGCCGACGTAGGCGCGGGCCTCCCACACGACCCGGCGGTGATCGCGTTCGGGAACGATCTGCAGGGCGACGTCGCTCAAGCCGATGGTGGCATGTCGGACAGCGCCGAGCATGAGCGTTGGTCCGCCGACGATGTTCGAGAACGTCAGCGCAACCTGCCGGAACGATGGTGGTCGAGCAAAGATGATCTCGGGGTCGCGGCCAACGATGATCGTGTCGGTGTGATGTCGAAAGTGGGACCACCTCCAGTACGTGGCCTCCCGGGCGATCATGAAGCTTGCCGGGTAG
>CAKZVC010000043.1 GCA_937922235.1 uncultured Acidimicrobiales bacterium
CATGAAGGCACCTGGTGTCGAGATCCGCCCGATCCACCAAATCGATGGCGGAAAGCACTTCAACGAGGTCTTCTTCACCGACCTGCGCATCCCCAAGGACTGGCTCATCGGTGAGCTCAACAACGGCTGGAACCAGGCCACCGCAATGCTCATGTACGAGCGTGTCGCGATCGGTTCGATGGGCGGCGGCGACATCACCCAACCAAACTTCGACATGCTGTCTGAGTCGGCCCGCAAGAACGGCCGCATCGGCGACCCCGTGGTGCGAGACGAGCTTATGCAGCTCTACGCGATGGAAACCGTGAAGTCGATGGTGTCGCTCCGCACCCGAGCCGAGATGAAGGCCGGCAAAGCGCCCGGCCCAGGCGGTTCGCTCGGAAAGTTGTCGGGTTCGATCATTTTGAAGCGAGTGCGCCAGATCGGCCAGAACATCCACGGTGTCGACTCGATTGCCTGGGAACACGACGGTGACACCGGCGAGCGCTTGAACAAACACGTGCTCAGCAGCTTCCAGGCATCGATTGCGGGCGGCACCGACGAGATTCAGCGAAACATCATCGGCGACCGAGTCCTCGGCCTCCCAAGAGACATCTCCGTAGACAAGGGCGTTCCGTTTAACGAGCTAAAGACGAGCTAGCACTGAGTTCACCCAAGCAAGCCCGAAGCTGCGAAGCCGGTTCGTGCGGACGGGGCCTCCGGCTAGCTGCCGAGCATCGAGAGCCCGCCAGGGCTCGGATTGCGACAGCAGAACTAGCGCAGGAGTTTTGATTGGAGGCGGGCTTTGGCCCAGAGGCCGAAGATGCCCATCGTGATGAGCATCGCAGCGACATGCCACAGATCACTAAGCTCGATAGTGCCCAACGCAAGCTCTCGGCACAGCGCGACGCCGTGATAGAGCGGCGTCAAGTTCACCAACCACTGCACCCACGTTGGGTAGACGGTGATGGGGTAGAAGGTGGCCGAGCCGATGAACAACAGCTGGATGGCAAGCCCGAAGTAGTCGAAGTCGTGCCAGTTACGCACGAACGTGGTTGAGAAGATGCCTACGGCAGAGATCGTGAAGCCGATCAGGGCTGACAGAGGGAGGATCAACACGCCCCACCAGCTCGGGATGTAACCGAACGCCGCAGCGAGCGCCAGGAAGCCACCGGAGTACACGGTTGCTCGAAGCACCGACCAGGCCACTTCGCCGAGCACGATGTTGCCGATCGTCATTGGGGTGGTGAGCATTGCGTCGTAGATCTTGAGATGGCTCAGCTTGAAGAAGAAATTGAACGTCGAGTCGAACGCCGCCGCGTTGAGCGCAGATGTTGCGATGAGCCCCGGCACAACGAACTGGGTGTATTCGATTGGCACCCCGTCGACTACGACGTCGTCGACGAACGTGCTGAGGCCGAATCCGATGGCGATAAGCCAGAAGATGGGCTCGACGAAGCCGGCGAGCAGGATGACCCAGTCGCGCTTGAAGAAGATGATGTTGCGCTCGACAACGGCTTTGACGGCGATGGTGTTGGTGATCATGACGTCAACGCCTTGCGGAACCCGCGCTGGCTGACGAACCAGCCACCGAGCAACCACGCCACCATGACAGCGAGATGGCCGAGCGAGGGCAGAAGCTCAGCTCGCTGGTTGATGAGGTCTCGGGTGATCTCGATGCCGTGGTAGCCGGGGAAAAGCTTGACGACGAAGCTGATAACCGATGGCATGAGCTCGACCGGGGTGAACGTTCCCGAGAACACGAAGAGCGGGCTGATGATGAGGCGGCTGATGATCGGGAACCCTTTGTCGCTTTGTTGGCCGGAGGAGTAGGCCAGCACGCCAGCGGCGGTTGCTACCCCGGACAGCGCGGCGACGAACGGAGTAAGCAAAGCACCCCAACCGCTCCAGCCAATCACGAGCAGGAGCACGACGAGGAAGGCACTCGACGAGAACAGAAAGCGCACGAATCCCCACGCCAGGCGGCCGGTCAGTACGTCGGTGTACGACGCCGGCGTTCGCACCGAGTTCTTGTACATCCCTTCCCACCGCAGGGCGCCGAGTGCGTCCCACAGGCTGAAGAAGCTGCCTTGCAACATGACGGTGCCAGCCAAGACGCCCGGGCCAACGAAGTGCAGGTAGTCCTCGGTGCCAAGCGATGAGACGTCGCCAACGAGCGACCCGACACCCCAGCCGAGGGCGAGCATGGTGAACACCGGATTCAGAAAGCCGGACAGCGCAATGCTCATCCACGTCTTGCGAGCCTGTCGGGCATGGTGCTCGACGACATGCAAGACACTTGATGGGTGAACGGCCGACGAGGTCATTAGTCGACCAACTGTCGGCCGGTCAGCTTCAAGAACACGTCTTCGAGAGTCGACCGGCGAATGAGCGAGCCAGTTGGCTCGATACCCATGCTCTGCACGTGCTGAAGCGCGGCCCGACCGTCGTCGGCGTAGAGGAGCACCTTGTTGCGCAGCGTCTCGACCCGGAATGGCAGGTCGCCGTCGACTGTCACGCCTTCGGGCAAGCGCAGCTCGACTACCTCGGCCTTCGTCGTGTCTTCGATCAGCGAGGTCGGCGAGCCTTCGGCGATGATCGATCCGCCGTCCATGACGACGATGCGGTCGGCGAGCTGCTCGGCCTCGTCCATGTAGTGGGTGGTGAGTAGCAGTGTGACGCCGCGTTCTTTCAACTCGTACAGCCGATCCCACAAGAGCTGGCGTGCCTGAGGGTCGAGGCCGGTCGTCGGCTCGTCGAGCAGCACGAGGTCTGGCTCGTTGACGAGCGCTCGGGCAATCGTGAGCCGTCGGCGCATGCCTCCCGACAGGGTTTCGACGCGGTTGGTTTGCTTGTCGGTGAGCTGGGCGAACACGAGGAGCTCGTCGGCCCGGGTGCCCGCTTGCTTCCACGAATGGCCGAAGTAGCGGCTGTAGGTCATGAGGTTCTCGCGGACCGAAAGTTCGGTATCGAGCTGATCTTCCTGTGGCACGACGCCTAGCCGGGATCGAATCTCTCGACCCTTTGTGGTGGCGTCCATGCCAAGGACGGTGAGCATGCCCGATGTTGGCGGGCTCACCGTCGAGGCCATACGCATGGTCGACGTCTTTCCCGCCCCGTTTGGGCCAAGCAGGGCAAAGGTCTCACCGCTGCGGATGTCGAGGTCGATGCCATCTACGGCAACGAAATCGTCGAATCGCTTGGTGAGTGTTCGAGCTTCGACCGCCAGTTCCATGGTCCGCACGCTATCGCAGCCATCTGACAGGCTTACGACAGCGAGAAACCTCCGCTGATCGCAGGGCGGAACGCGGTGAACGACCAGATACCATTGCGTGCATGTATGCCGTGATCAAGACTGGCGGTCGTCAGTACCGCGTAGAAGAGGGTCAGACCCTCGAAGTCAACCGCCTTGGCGATGTTGACACCACTGAATCCCTTACCCCTGTCCTCGTCGTTGACGGCGACAAGGTGCTCGCAACCCCTGACCAGCTTTCGAAGGCAACGGTGGGCATCAAGGTTGTCGAAGACAAGCGTGGCCCAAAGATCAACGGGTTCACCTACAAGAACAAGTCCAACCAGCGCAAGCGCTGGGGACACCGCCAAGCAATCAGCCGCATCGAGGTCACCTCGATCAAGGCTGGCTGAGAAACGAACAGGAGCTTCTCATGTCAAAGACTAAGGGCGGCGGTTCCACACGGAACGGTCGCGATTCAAACGCACAGCGCCTCGGCGTCAAGGTGTACGACGGTGGCGCAGTCACCGCTGGATCGATTCTCGTTCGCCAGCGCGGCACCAAGTTTCACCCCGGCCTCAACGTAGGTCGCGGCGGAGACGACACGCTGTTTGCTCTCGAGGCAGGCAAGGTCAAGTTCGGCAAGCGCAATGGGCGCAAGCTGGTTGACATCGTCACCGATTAACAACACCAAGAACTTCTTGTAGAAACCAGCACGTATTCGTGCTGGTTTTTGCGCGTCAGGATACGTTTCTCTCATGTCAAACTTCGTCGACGAGTGCAACATCAATGTCGAAGGCGGCAGTGGTGGCGCGGGCTGTGTGTCGTTTCGTCGCGAAGCACACGTCTCCAAGGGCGGCCCCGATGGTGGCGATGGCGGCGACGGCGGAAGCATCTGGCTGGTCGCCGACCACAACTCGGCGTCGCTACTGAGCTTCCGAGACCACCCGCACCGCAAGGGTGGCAACGGCAAGCACGGCAGCGGCAAGAAGAAGCACGGCCCGTCTTCACCCGACGTCGAGGTCAAGGTTCCTGAAGGCACGGTCGTGTACCACTTCGACGGCACCCAACTCGCTGATCTTGCCAACCACGGCGACCGGTTCCTCGCTGCAGCAGGTGGCGAAGGCGGCAAAGGTAACGCCCGCTTTCTCTCGAACAAGCGCCGAGCTCCGGCCTTTGCTGAGCAGGGCGAAGAGGGCGAAGAACGCTGGCTTCGTCTCGAGCTGAAGCTCGTGGCCGACGTAGCGCTCGTTGGCTTCCCGAACGTGGGCAAGAGCACGCTGATCTCGCGCATCTCGGCAGCAAAGCCCAAGATTGCCAACTATCCGTTCACCACGCTCGAACCAAACCTTGGCGTTGTTCGCATCGACGACGACAACGACGACTTCGAGATGGTCGTGGCCGACATTCCGGGCCTGATCGAGGGCGCCGCCGACGGCAAAGGCCTCGGGCACCAGTTCCTTCGCCACGTCGAACGAGCCCGTGTGCTCGTCCTCCTGCTCGACCTCGCACCCTGGGACGCCGTGAGCCCCAAGGAGCAAGAAGAAGCGCTCCTGGCCGAACTGGGGGCCTATCAACCCGACCTGCTCGATCGGCCGCGCATCGTCATTGGCTCGAAGGCCGATATGGCCCAGGATGCCCCCGACTTCGACGGCCTGCAGATCTCGTCAATGACCGGCGAGGGCCTTCCACAGCTCCTCGGCCTGATGGCCGACGCCGTCAAGGAAGCCCGTGCGGTTGCGGCGAAGGAAGACAAGTCCGAGATCGTCATCCACCGTCCGTTCACCGAGACAGTCGACGTTGAGTCGCTTGGTGATGGCCAGTTCGTGGTGCACGGCCGTCGTGCCCTCAAGGCCGTGCGTCTCAGCGACCTCACCGACCCATCGGCGCTCGAGCACGCCCAGAACCGCCTCGATTCGCTCGGTGTCTACAAGGCGCTGCGAACCGCCGGCGCTCGTGAAGGCGACCTCGTCCACATTGGAGACATGACCTTCGAATACGAGGAGGACATGTGAGTCGCGTTGTCGTCAAGATCGGCACCTCGTCGCTGACCAACGAGGCTGGGGAGATCGACGCTGACGTGATCGAACGGGTCGCCGCCGAGGTGGCCCAGCTTCGTAACGACGGCCATGCCGTCACGATCGTGACTTCCGGCGCAATCGCTGCAGGCATGCCCATTCTCGGTATCGAAGCTGCCGACCGGCCAACCGACGCCGTCACCCTCCAGGCACTGAGTTCTATCGGCCAGCCAGCTTTGGTGAAGGTGTGGAGCGATGCGCTGCATTCGCATCGAATTACCACCGGCCAGATCCTCCTCGCCCCGCACAACTTCGGTGAGCGACGCCAGTACCTGCACGCTCGCTCGACATTGTCGAAGCTCCACGAGCTCGGTGTCGTGCCTCTCATCAACGAGAACGACGCCGTTACCGACTCAGAGATTCGGTACGGTGACAACGATCGAATCGCGGCCCTTGTGGCGCAGCTCGTCGAGGCTGAGGTGTTGGTGCTCCTGACCGACACCGACGGCGTGCTCACTGCCGACCCACGCGTCGACCCCGATGCGTCGCTCATCGACGAGATTGTCGAGTTCGATCAGCACATCGAACAGCTGGCCGGCGGTGCAGGTTCGGTTCGCGGCTCGGGCGGCATGGCGTCCAAGCTCACCGCATCGAAGATCGCCGCATGGTCTGGTGTTCGAACGGTCATCGCCAACGCCCAACGCGACAACGTGCTCGTCGATGCCCTTCATGGCGCCGAAGGGATCGGCACCACGGTCATGCCGCGTACGACCACGCTGTCGGCCCGAAAGCTGTGGATCGGCTTTGCCATGGACTCCGCCGCAACCCTCACGGTCGATGACGGAGCGTTAGAAGCTCTGCGATCGGGCGGCAAGTCGTTGCTCGCAGTCGGCGTCGTCCACGTTGATGGCACCTTCGAAGCAGGCGACGCAGTTGATGTCGCGTCAGCAACCGGTGACGTCTTCGCCAAGGGCGTTGCAAGGGTGAGCAGTACCGACGTCGACAAGGTCCGCGTCGTGATCCACGCCGACGACCTCGTCGTACTTTCGAGCTAATCACCGAGCCAAAAAGCAAACGAGCGGCTGTCGCTGACAGCCGCTCGAGTACAAATTCGCTAGGTGAAAAGGGGTTGGGCCCCTTACGATCAGGCGCTTCTACTCAACCGCCCTCAACGAGGATTGACTTCGGAGGCTTGTAGTTCGGATTCCGCTTGATGTCCTCTGCATGAAGGTTGCTTCGGTAGAGGTGATTGTCGCGTCCTCGAGCCGACGTAAACGTCCGCTCACAGATGCCGCATGGGTACATCCACGAACGAGCACCGTTCTTACCGGAACGTCCATTGCTACTTTCTCGGGAGCGAAGCGCCCCATGTGTGCGGTCCCTGCCGGTACCCCTTCACGGCTGAGCGAAACTCCGACGCATCTCCTCCATCGCTGCAACCTCGGCGAGGAATCGAAGCTCATTTTTGTGGAGCATCTCGCTGAGTTGTTCTTCCCAGTCCTCGACATACGGGCGGCCGAGCATCTTCAGGATCTTCGCAATGATCTCATCGATGATGAGCAGGATGTCTGGCAGCCATTTCGCGTCGAGTTCAAGGGCACGTGCAATCGCAATGATCAACTTCTTGATCATGAGGATAATCTCGTGCAGGTTGTCGATGAGCGTCTTAACGAATCCAAGCCTTGCCGACGGAGCGAGTCCCTCAAGTCCAGCGGTCGCTCCACCCACTGCGATATCGACTCCGACCACCTCGACCAACTCGATAGCAGATCGTAGATTCTCAGCCGGTGCTGATTCCCCAGCCTGGGCAAGTGACCGTTTCAGACCGTCAAGTTGCGAGAACAGTGGGTCCGTGAGAATCCCGACTGTCGCTGCTCCATCAGGGTCTTTCTCGATCTCAACAACGATTGCTTCCAGTAACCCCGTTAGTGGGGTGAACACAGCATCCACTACTTCGCGTGCTGATTCCATTGCCGTCCTCCATTCATAGACGGCACCGCCGTGAATGGTTCCGCCATTGAAGTATTCGGCAGATTGCCTCTAGACGTTAGGTGTTAGCTAGCTCAACCGAATTCTTGACGGCTTCATCGAACGGATGCCTGACTGGGAAACCGAACACCGACCGAACCGCGTCCCAGGCAACTCAGGTGCACCTGCTCTTATCCGGCGTCAGGCTCCTCTGGCGGGGCATCGGCAGGCGGAGCGTCCGAAGGCGCATCGTTTACAGGAGCCTCATCAGCTGGGGGAGCGTCTTGCACCCCGGCCGCGGTCGGTGCTGCGCCGACGCCCATCTGGGCTCGGATCTCGGCTAGGCGTGCAGCAGCCTTCGACTCAAGCGCAGCCTGCTCAACCATTGCGGTTGCACCGGACAGGTCGGTCTGGCCCTCCGCATCAGCGAGCTCGGCGTGTGCCTCGGCCTGGGCTACCTGGTTGTTGATCTTGTCCTTGACGGCATCGAACGAGGTCGACCCGGCAGCGGCGGTGGTGGCCTCGGCCATCTTGGCCCGTTCGAAGTCAGCCCGGAGCTCCGCGCCCTTGGCCTTCATCTGGGTCATCTGAATCGCCGAATCTGACGCGATCGACTTCGCCTCTTCCGATGCCTGGCGGGCCTCGATGAGCTCGACGTCGATCGCCGCAATTTGGGTGTCGATGTTGACGATCTCTTGCGACAAGATGCCAGCTGACTCGTTGAAGCGAGCAGCCTTATCGGCGTCGCCATCACGAGCAGCTTCCTCAGCCATCATCACGGCCTGGCGGGCACGGGTGTTGACCTTCTCGAGCTCGGTGTACAGCTTGGTGCGCTGTCCTTCGAGCTGCTTCTCGTGGGCAATGATGTTTGTGGCTGACTCGCGCAGAGCCCGCACCTGCTCAGGTGTCATGATTTAGCCCGCAGTGGCGGTGGTGCCGCCCTCTTCAGGGGCCGTTGAGGTTGCCTCAGGTGCTGCGGTCTGGGCCGAGCCAACACCGAGCTGCGTCTTGAGCTGCTCCAGGCGAGCCTTGGCCTCGGTGCCCTTCATGGCAGCTTCGATCTCGGCCATGCGGCCTTCGGTCGACGAGGCGTTGAGGTCGGACTCGGCATGGGCCTTGGCCAGACGGCCTTCGATCTTCTCACGGACCTGATCAAGAGACGGCGTGTCGGAGCCGACGGTCTCGCCGAGCGACGACATTGCGTCGTTCATCTGTTCCTTCATCTTGGCCTGATCGAGCTGGCTGAGGAGCTTCTGACGCTCAGCGAGCTTGGCCTGCATGCGATCGGAGTTCTGCGAAACGGCGGTCTTGGCTTCGTTGGCTGACTGGGTGGCCTGCAAGTGAAGCGCCTTGAGATCTTCGACCTCTTGCTCGACCGCGATGAGGCGACCAGCGAATGCTTCAGCAGCGCTGGTGTATTCCATTGCCTTGGTCTCGTCGCCTCGCTGCATTGCTTCGTCGGCCATGAGTACGGCCTGGCGAGCGTTGCCCGTGAGCTTTTCATATTCGACCATGGCCTTGTCGAGGCGCATTTCGGTCTGCTTCTGGTGCGCAATGACGTTCGCGGCTTGTTCCTTCAGACGCTGGTGCTGGTCTTTGGACTCGCGGATGGCCTGCTCGAGCTGGACCTTCGGGTCGGCGTTCTTCTCGAACTCGGAGTCGGCCTTGGCCGTCAGGTACTTCCACCACTTCTTCAAGGTCTCAATCATGAGTTTCACTGTAATACGAACGGCGGTCGTGATGGGGTTGCTTTCTGCCGGGAGTTCACCCCAGCGTTAGCCGCGTCGGAACTTCTTGAGCGGCCCAACGAGCACGAGGTCGATCTGGGGGATCTTCAGGGCGAAGCACAACGCCAGGTAGGTGACGCCGCTGAGGCCAACGGCGAGGATCGCGGCGAGCGGTGGCCACATGTCGTCGGTGACGAATCGCATAGCGATGGCAACTAGTGCAGCACCAGCCAGAGCTGGAAGCAGCGGCTTGAGCGGTCCAAGTGGCGAGACCCCCGGAATGGCCTTGTCGGCCAAGCGCCACAGCAGCGTTGCCTCTACCCATGCTGCAACGGCCGATCCAAGCGTGATGCCCATAGCGCCGAAGCGGAGGTCTTCGTTGAACGACCCACCGTCATAGAGCGTCGGTAGTGCTTCGCGGACGTCGGTGGTGCCGAGACGGTCGAAGAGTTGCATGGCTACGAGTGCGGTTGTGATTGAAATCAGCACGCGGATAAGTGCGATCTTTGCCGGCCCTGACGTGTCGCCCTGTGACCACAATGTGTTCTGGGTGAGGCGCGAGACCGCTGAAGGGATCAGGCCGAAGGCGTAGGCGCCAAGCGTGAACCACACCAGAAGGGTGTCGTCGCTGCCGAATTCGCCACGTTCGAGCAACGTTCCGACGATCTTGTCGCCGAGCAGGATGTAGGCCATGGCGGTGAACGCAACGAAGAACATGATCTGGCCGAAGCCCTTTTCGCCACGCTTTCGAATGTCCTCGGGGTTCGTGAGACGGCTGAGCTCGGGAAGTTCGCTTGCTGCGATGCTCACGGCAAAGAGACTGATCGGCAAGATGTAGAGGATCTGCGCCTTCACCAGCGCAGCGACCGCACCGGTCGTGATCGCGGTTGCAAGGATGGTGTCAGCGAACGCTGAGATCTGCACAACGCCTCGGCCGCTGACCGCTCCGCCGAAGCGCCGGATGACCTCTCGCACGCCTGCTCGCTTGACGTCGAGACGGATTCGCAGACCCTGCACGAGTTTGAGCACGTTGGGCACTTGCACCAGGAACTGCAGCGCTGAGCCAGCGAGGAAACCCCACGCCGCCACCTTTGCGACTTCGCCGAGGACAGCGACGTTGGTTTCCGGGTCGTCCAACGCGTTGGGACTGGCGAAGAGAGTCGTTGATGTGTCGCCGACCCCAAAGAACACAAAGGCGCCCACGACTGCTGCGATCTGAGCCACGTTCCACAGGACCGGAGCGACATACGACAAAAAGAACTGTCGATGACTGTTCAGAATGCCTAGACACCAGGCGGAGAGAACCAGCAGCCCCGCCGACGGGAAGATGACTCGGAGGAGCGAAACGGTGAGGTCGAAACGGGGGTCGTTCTCGGTCTGGCCGAGCATGATCGCCCAGGTGATCTGCGGGGCGAAGATCCAGCTGAGGATGACGATGGTCGCAGCGGTCAGCGCCAGGAGGGCAGCGACCGCACCAGCGATCCGGCCAGCTTCTTCTTCATCGCGTTCGAGCTCGGAGGAGTACACGGGGATGAACGACGCGGAGAGCGTCCCCTCGCCGAGCAGCATTTGCAGAACGTTCGGAATGCGCGTTGCGAGACCGAACGCGTCGGCCGCACCACCGATACCCATGAATGCGCTGAACACGACTTCTCGAACCACGCCCGACAGACGGGAGAACAAGATGCCGATCGCTACGAGCGCGGAGGCGGAGCGCTTTGGCTTGCCGCCAGAGTCGGAGGGGGTTTGGTCAGGGCTCACAGGAATCTCGACCACGCTACTTCTCGGCGCTCGTTGCTAGCGTTCATGCATGGCCGAGTTACGTTCTCTCACTGCAGGTATGCCCGTTCTCTACGGCGGGAACCAAACCACCGAGGTCTCCACTGAGCTCGCCGAGGCGTTCGAGCCGGGCGATCACGTCGTCGTCGTACAGACGACCGGCGATCTGCTCCACATTCCGGCCGAGGTCAGCGCTATCGCAGCTGATGCAGTTGGCGCAGCAGTCGACGCCTTTGGTGCGCTTGGTTCTGTGAGCGACGAGCAGATCTCGGCGTTCTTCCTCGCGTTCGCCAGTCGTCTCGCCGACGATGCGGCGTTTGCTCCGATCCTGGCTGCGAACACTGCCGACATCGACGCCGCAAAAGCCAAGGGGCGCAGCACGACGCGCCTCGAGCTGTCCGACACGATGCGTTCCGACATGATCGACGGGCTTCGTGGGTGGGCGAACCAGCCGTCAAGTCGCGGCTCGGTCATAGAGACGGTCGACCACGACGGATGGTCGATCGACCAGGTGCGGGCTGGCCTTGGTGTCGTGGGCTTCGTTTTCGAAGGGCGGCCAAACGTCTTCGCCGATGCGTGCGGAGTGCTGCGCTCAGGGAACACGGTCGTCTTCCGCATTGGAAGCGATGCACTTGGCACGGCCAAGGCCATCGTCGAGCATGCGCTTAACCCCGCACTTGACGAGACCGGTCTTCCTGCGGGTGCGGCCAGCCTTGTGGCCAGCGCGTCTCGAGCTGCCGGTCACGCGATGTTCAGCGACGACCGCCTCTCTCTTGCCGTCGCGCGGGGGAGTGGAGCCGCTGTTGCGCAACTCGGAGCAGTCGCTCGCCAAGCCGGCGTCGCCGTAAGCCTGCACGGCACCGGCGGAGCGTGGATGGTTGCCGACACAACGGCTGACGCGGTACGGTTCGCTACCACGGTCGTGAACAGCCTTGACCGCAAAGTCTGCAACACGCTCAACACCTGTTGCATTGTTCGAGATGGCGCCGACCAGCTTGTCCCGGCATTCCTCAAGGCGCTCGATGACGCTGGCGATGCTCGGGACAGTGTCACCAAGTTGCACGTGGTCGACGACCAGCGTGGCGTAGTCCCGGCATCGTGGTTCGACGACGCCCAGATCGGCCGAGCCGAGGGTGCAGTGACCGAGCCTCGAACATCCACACTGGGCTGGGACCAACTCGGCCACGAATGGGAGTGGGAAGACAGCCCCGAGGTCACGCTTGTCATCGTCGACTCGGTCGAGCACGCCGTCGAGCTCTTCAATGCGCAAGCACCACGGTTCGTTGCCACCCTCATCAGTGAAGACCCCGACGCCCACGACCAGTTCTTCAACATGATCGATGCACCGTTCGTTGGCGATGGGTTCACCCGTTGGGTTGACGGCCAATATGCCTTCAACCGCCCCGAGCTCGGACTGTCTAACTGGGAATTCGGTCGGCTCTTCGGCCGGGGCGGAGTGCTCAGTGGCGACAGTGTCTACACCGTGCGGAGCCGTGTTCGTCAGTCCGACATGAACGTCCATCGCTAGCCGGTCGCGCCCCCGCTCAAGATCTGTTCACAAACCTTGAGGAGATCTTGAGTCGAGAAATGCCGAGTCCAAGACGAAACGGTTGAGGTCAATCTCACTAAGGAGATCCTCATGTCCGTTTCGACCTCACCTCGAACACCCCATTCTCGAACGTCCAGCCCACGATATGTAACAGGAGTAGTCGGCGTCCTCGCTGCACTTGCGACGTCGACGATCGCTGCATCGCCGGTCGCTGCGCAGTCGACGGAACCCACATCGTTTGCGTGCGACCCCGGCTTCTACCAGGTCATTTCCGGTCAGCTATCCAGCCTTGACCCTGGTAACGGGAGCTACAACCAGATCGGTCCAAACTCGTCCAACTACAACGCTGTTGGATACCGAATTGCTGACGGGTTGCTGTATGGCATTCGAAACACCGAACTGCTCCGCATCGATGCAGCCGGAACCGTGTCGGTCGTTACCACGCTGCCGTTTCCGGGTGGGTCGTACACGGGCGACTTCGCCGACGATGGGCTTCTTCACGTCAGCCGAGGCGGTCGTGATTGGCACGCCATCGACGTCGAAACAGGTCAGGCCACCGCAATGCCAGCGATCTCGGGAAACCACGGAATCGCCGACATCGCCAACGTTCACGGCGTCTTCTACGGAGTGAGTAGCGCCGGCTCGCTCATTCGCATCGACCCACAAGCTCAGACGGTGGTCAACGTCGGCAAGGTGAGCGGACTGCCAGCGACGTCGATGTCGTACGGAGCGGCCTGGTCGAGCGCCGGTGGCAACCTGTACATCGGGCGCAATTCGGGCGAGATCTACCAGGTAACCGGCTACTCCGGCGCAACTCCCACGGCCACGCAAGTCGCTACGGCACCGGGAACGAACTCGAACGACGGCGCCTCCTGCTCGCTGGCGGCGGCACCTGCAGGAATCGTCGACGTCGATGGCCCCGAACCCGAAACTGAGCCGTCAACCCCAGAGGCTCAGGCGGCCGCAGATGCCCACACCGAACGAGAACAAACGAGCTATGCGTTCCCGAGCTCGGGGATGGCCGACGGACCCTCATGCGCAACTGGCGTCGACGAAGACCGTCCTCCTCGCCTCGCTGTCAACGCGCAGGCTGTCTCGTCGCCGACCGTCGTCTACGCGAGCGGTCCAAACCCTGATCTGAACGATTTCGATGTGTTGTCGGGGTTATGGTCGACTGGGTCGGGTTCGCTCGAACAGACGCACTCCTGTGGCTACGACTACACCGCGCTCTTGCGCAGTGAGCCGCTCGATCACTACCTCTGGGAGGCGACGCTTCACGGAGTAAACGGGGTCAACCAGTCCGGACTCATCGTGAACCAGTCGAGCCCACTCACGCGAAGCGGGGCGACGATGATCGACCTGGCCGCTGGCGGCAGCATCCTGCGGTGGGGCTCCTATGACGACCGCGGCTACTACCAGATGATTGGTTCTCGGGCCGTCGACGGGGCAGCCGCCGGTTTGCACCTCACCGTCGAAGTACACAACACAACCGTGTCTGTTCGCATCGACGACGAGGTCGTTGCCGAGTTCTCAACCAAGAACGGCGGGGGACTGGTCGGACTCGTTTCGAGCAAGAGCGCAGCAGAATTCACCAACGTGCAGCTCACTGCACTTCCACAGGGAGGCAACGCATGATCACGCGTCTTCTCCTTTGCGTGGTCGTCCTTGGTCTTGCGCTAACCGGCTGTGGAGCGCTCCGCGGTGAACGTGTCGAGTCCGGCATGTCGGCCCCAGACGTGCAGGACGCGCAGCCGACCGCAGGCGTTGGGCCCCGGCCTGATGCGATCGAGGTCCGCAACGTCGCTGACAGCGAGGCGTTCACGTTTGCATCCACAGAACTCGCCACTGGGCGGACGCTTCTTGGCCAGGACCTGGTTGGCAGCGGACCGGTTGTTCTGTCGTTTCTCGTGCCGCAATGCGCTGCGTGCATCGCCGCCGGCCCCGACCTGGCGGTCACCGCAGCCGAGCATCCCGATATCACGTTTGTGCTCATCCACTCGGGTGGCACCACCGAAAGCTACGAGACGTTCATCGAGCGTTCGGGCTTCAAACCATCCGCATCGGCCCACGACAACGTGATCCACCTGGACGACTCGCCCGGGTTGCTTTGGGCGCGGTTTGGTGTGATTCAACAGCCAACCAACGTGTTCATCGCTGCTGATGGTTCCGTGACCCAGTCCCTCGGTGCGCTCGACGGCGACCAACTGACGACCGTGTCCAGAGGGCTAATCGGTGCTGATGCGCTCTCTTGAGGAAATGCGGTCTTGAGGAAATGCGGTCTTGAGGAAATCTTGAGGTTAGCTTGAGCGAGCAGTGAGGTGGCTGGCCGACACCTCATGCATGCCAACGCACGACATACAACAGCACAACGTACAAGCGCACAAGATTCCAAGGACGGGACGTGTCAGCCCTCCGCTGGTTGTTTCCCTCGGTCTTGCCCTGATTGTGCATGGAGCGTTGTTGATCTCCGGAACGTTTCGCGGCACCTACGACGCGTACGTGCACATCTTCTTTGGCGATCACTACGCCCGCGACTGGTTCAGCACGTGGGAGACCCGCTGGTATACCGGCTTTACGACGGTCAGCTACCCGCCGGGCACTCATCAGCTCATCGCTCTGCTTTCCAAAGCCATTGGCTTGGAAGCTGCCTTCGTCGTCACCCAACTCACGGGTGTCTTGATCTTGATCACTGGCGTCTATCGCATGGCTGGGCTGTGGGTTGGCGCTGATGCTCGCCGCTGGGCAGCCATGCTCGCCGTGCTCTCGACCTCAATTGCTGAAGCAATTCACGTATTTGGTCAGCTCCCAACGATCGTGGCTCTCGGACTGCTCCTCAACGCAACGCCATACGTCGACCGCTGGTTGCGCACGGGCGACCGGGCACACTTGCTCATAGCCATTGCAACACTGGCTGCGACAACGGCATGCCATCACGTCACCACACTGTTCGGCTCTGTCTTCTTTCTTGGTCCGATCATCGCCCGCGTCGTCGTTGACGCATGGAGGGCACCTGACACGACCGCACACGTCGTCAGCAGCCTGGTCCGCTCTGCTGCCTTCGGATTTCTACTGATCGGCACACTCGTGGTCGTGGTGCTGCCCTACTGGTTGTGGAGCTCCAGCGACCCGATTTCGCAAGTGCCGATCCCACACGACAGCCGAGCGAACTTCCTCGAGAACCTCAATGCAGGCGTGGTCTTCTGGGCTATTCCATGGGGCGTATTGCTGCTCTTGGCAGGTCGAAGCGTGGCGTTCGCCATGCGAGGACGCTGCTGGCCGGCGGGGTTGTCGATCGCACTGCTTGCGATCTTGGGCACTGGTGGCACGACGCCGATCCCACGCCTCCTCCTCCGCGGCGCCTTCGACATCTTGACACTCGACCGGTTCACCTTCTGGGCCACGATCGCCATCCTTCCGTTCGCCGGTGTTGTTCTCGAGCGTCTCGTTGGTAAGGCCCGTACCGAACGGCGAGCGCTGATCGGTAGCGGATTCCTTGCGATCGCGATGATCGGAGCGTTCATCTTTACGGCAAACCTGGCACAGTTTCGTCCCATCCAGCCCGAGTCGATCGACCCCGCACCGATTGCCGAGTTCCTCGACAAAGATCAGCACGACCGCTGGCGGTATCTGACACTTGGCTTCGGCGACCAGATGGCCTGGGTGAGTGCCCAAACTACCGCGACCACGGTCGACGGGAACTATCACTCAGCGCGACGCCTTCCCGAGTTGGTGAGCCGGCCGGTTGAGCGTCTCGAAGGGGCAAAGTTTCGCGGGATGCCCGGACTTGGTTCGCTCGATCAGTTCGTCACCACACCAGAGCGTTACAACCTGAAGTTCGTCTTTTCGAATGACACGTTCTACGACCCGTTGTTGTTCACGAACGGCTGGCACCGGGTCGAAACGCTCATCAACGGCGTCGTCGTATGGGAACGAGCCGACGTCACGCCGCTGCCCGACACGCTTCCCATTAGCGAACTGCCGACGTGGCAGCGGGTCCTTTGGGGTGTACTTCCACTCACCGCGGTGACGACTGCGGCGATTGCCAACCTTGTAGCGGCGCTTGGCCTCGCGATAACTACGCCCCAGCGGCGACACATCGTGCACGGGCCGGACGGCGGGACCTTGCGCTATCGGCTCGTCAGCCCTGGCTGGCTTCGGGGTATTGCAACCGTGCTCGTTGTCGTTGCGGCTATCGGTGCGAACTGGGAAGGTGCTGAGTCCGGGGCGGCTGACCAGGTCTACGACTACTACGACGACATCGACTTTGGGCGGCTCGAGAATGCGTGGCATCGAATCGATCCGTACAGCGCTCCAAGCCTCGATCAATACCTGCTCGAACGGTCTGTCCGGGACGGGCTTGTTGACGGCTATGCCAAGCTCGACCGGCTCGAGGTTCTCTCAACCCGAATCGATGGCGAGGCGGGAGAGGTTGACGTCCGTGCTCACTACGTCACCGCTCTGACCTCATGGAGCGTCGAAGAGACGCACGTAGTTCTCCGCAGGAACGGTCAATGGTTCCTCGGTTGGCATACCAACGAGTCTGCAATTCCCGTCGAGCAGTTCGCCCGCCAGACAGCTGTCGAATACGTCGATCATGGGCGCCGTCGGGTCACAACGGAGACGAGCGACTACGGCGACATTCTGGACCGCCCACGGATTGAGATCCTCGACAGTCGTCTCGTTAAACACGTCGAGCAGTGGTACATCGTCGGGCAGATCACGAACCTCGACGTAGACCCTGCGGACATCACCGTGACCGGCCGATTGCTTGACGACGACGGCGTGGCATTGGCGACCTATCACGCGGGCGAGGGAACGGTCCACAAGGTGCTGCCGGGCGAGACCGTACCTTTTCGGGTCGCCTTCGAGGGCGTCGCGACAATCGACGATGCCGATCAGAAGGCAAGCGAGGAAGTCGGTGTGTTCGACCCCGAATCGGTAGTGCAGCTTGAACTGACCGAGCAGGTCGCGAGTTACGAAGTAGAAGCCAAGGCGCTTGTGACCGGCCGAAACCTGGAGCGTCTGGTCGTCAGCACTGTCTCGGCTCAACGTGCTGCATCATCGAGTGGCTCAACGGCATCGAGCGGGAGCATCGACATCTCGGCGACGATCAGCAACCGAGGCGTTCAGACTGCGACCATCCCCGTCGCCGTCGTGAGTCTGCTCGACGCCAATGGCTCGGTGCTCTGGGTGGAGTCGCACCCGGTCTCGGGTGCAATCCGCTCTCAGCGGTCCGCCGATGTGGAGTTCGGTCTGATGAACATCGCCGAGCTCGAGGTTGTCGATGTGCCGGTGATGCGGTTCGACAATGGCCGCAATGATGCCGACGGCCGGTCGTTCGCATCAACAGTTTCCCTCCCAGTCGTCGGCCATGATGAGGTTGCCGCCGTAACGATCACGGTGATCTCCTTCGAGCGGGCGGCGACGTCATGAGCTCCGACTGCGCAACTCAATCACTCAGGCCATCTACAAGTCGACGCTGGCTTCGCTTGTTTGTCGGATTCGGCACTGCAGTCATCGTCGGACTCGTCTTCCTCGTACTTCTCGAGCCCGGCGAAATCGAGCACGCTCCAACCGTTGGTGTGGCATCGCTTGAGGTTCCAGCCGAGATCGATGCCGGAACGATCGTCTCCGTTCAGGTCTCTAGCGAAGACGCATTCGGCGAAGCGCATGTTCATGTCGCAAACGGGTTCGGCCGGATGTCGTTCGTTGTCGCCATTGCGAACGGAACGGGGCGCGTCGACTTGCCAGCAGCGCTCACACAGCAAGCGGGAGCTGTCTCGGTCATGGCCGGCGACCTGCGGGAAACGCTGACGATCGCCCCGGGGGAGGCCGACGAGGTCATCGCTCCGCTCGTGGGTCCTCGCACCATCGTCGCGGACGGCAACGACGTCACCCTCGCCGTTGTGCTGCCGGTCGATCGGTATGGCAACCAGGTTGCCAACGGAACGCCGGTTGCGATCGAGTGGCATCAACCAGCGCCGGGCGCGGAACCAGATGTGGTCACCAACGTTGACTTGGTCACCGTCGACGGGATGGTCTCGGCGCTGCTTCCTTCAGGACGAGTTGCTGGTCCAACAACGATTCGAACCGTCGCTTCAGCCCCGAACGGAACCACCGTCAACGCCGCCGCAGTCCGAATCGACGAGGTCCCCGGAACCGTCGCCAGCATCTCGTTGAACGTTGCCGAGCCAGTCGGCACCGCCGACGGTCGTTCGCTTGTCGAGATCGAGACAACAGAGCTGACAGATCGCTACGGAAACGTCCTTGCGGACGGCACGCTCGGGCAGTTCGTGTTTGACGGGCCATCGGGAGAGGGGATCGTGCCTGGGACAGTCCAGAACGGCATTGTTCGGATAGAGCTCGTTGCGCCTGATATGCCCGGAACCTTGACTGGCCACCTGGAACTCCATGGCAAGGCAAGCAACACGGTCGCCATCGAGTACGCCTCGGCCATTGGGCATTTCGATGCTCACCTTACGACCGTCGGTGGCGACACGATCTTGCGAATCCAATCGGCTCTTGATGTTGATGGCGGGTTTGTTGCCGACGGCACCGAGGTCCGCTGGGGAACGTTGTCCACCCAGATCCGACTTGGAGAAGCCGAACTTCGCATACCAACAGTGCTCGTGCCAGACACGGTGCCGATGGTTGAGATTCTCGGGCTCGAGAAGGAACCGATGGACGGCCGATCATGACCCACCTGAAGGAATCAGCCATGTCAGAAACATCACCGCAAACATCATCACGAGCACTGCCGAGCGTTCGCAAAGGATGGCTACTGCTGGTCGTCCTCCTGCTCGGGGGAGCGCTCCTTGTAATCGGATCCTGGGCGACTGTCGCCACTGGCCAAGGCGCTGACTTCGGCAACGTATTCAACGAGCCAGCTCGGGCCGCAAATGGATCTGCTGAGATCGAATGGATCGACGGGGAGGAGTTGCTTCGCTCGCTTGAGCCGCAAACGCGCGAAGGCATCGAGTTCGCATGGACTCGGGCGTTCAACGCCGTCGACCTCGCAGCGGCTGGCGGTGACGCCGAAGGGATCGAGGTCTGGTTCTCCGGCTCAGCGCAAGATCAGGTCCGCGAGCTTCTCGCCACCGGAGTTGTGCGTGATGGCGGGGCCTGGGAAAAGCACGACATCACTCCGCAGTTCTATAGCATCGATGGTCAGATTCTCGTGGCCACGATCGACCGCAAGGCCGCAACCAGCCACGAAGTTGGCATCGACGATGCGGTCCGTGCCGTCTTCATTCTGCGAGACGGCAACTGGAGAATTGAGCACATGGTTCGCCTCGATGCTGCATCTTGAGACGATCTTGAGGTAGCCCATCGTCCGCCTTGATGTTCAGGTCCGAGAACCTGAGCATGACCTACAACAACTTCACCTCATGGAAATCTGAACCCGTCGAGCGAACCCCCGATATCAGCGTTGTCATCCCTGCCTACAACGAGGCACAACGCATCGTTCCGACAATCGCAGCAATCGCCGCACACCTTTCGAGCTCACCGAACCGGGCAGGTGAGAGCTTTGAGATCATCGTCTCCGATGACGGCTCGACGGACGGAACGGTTGCAGTCGTACGCCTTCTCGGGCTGCGCAACGTGCGAATCCTCGAGCCTGGTGTCAATCGTGGCAAGGGCGCTGCAGTCGCAGCTGGCGTTCTTGCAGCAACCGGACGACACATCTTGGTTTCTGACGCCGATCTGTCAACGCCGATCGACCACGTCGATCGGATGCTCGATGTAGCCCGCAGCGGCGTTCCGGTGGTCATCGGGAGTCGTGGCATGGATGCAGCGACGGAGGCGAACAAGTCGTCGCTTCGTCGCCTCTGCAGTACCACGCTTCGCTGGCTGACCGGCAAGGTCCTTGGCAGCGAGATCTGTGACACCCAGTGTGGGTTCAAGCTCTTCGAGCAATCCGCGGCACAGGAGATCTTCACCTCGCTCCGCAGCGTCGATTTCAGCTTCGACATCGAGGCATTGTGGCTTGCTCACACACTCGACTACGAGGTCGTCGAGCTTCCGGTCAGTTGGTTCGATGCGCCCGGATCAAAGGTGCGTCCGGTTCGAGCAGCCGGAATGTTCTTGATGCAGCTCGCTCGGCTCCGGTTCGCTCCTCCTTCGACGGCGAGTAGGGCACCAGCCGGATCGCGTTTCGGAGTCATTACGGCGCTGCCACCTTCGCCAACAACATTGAACGAGTACGGCTTTCACCTCACCCGACACCTCGCCGCTGTTGAGGAAACCGACGAGGTCATCGCCTTTCACGAAGATGGCGAAGCGCTGACGCCGGCAGGCGTTCGAGGGGTGGAGAGTTGGAAGTTCAACTCGGCGTTCACGCCGATCCGCCTCATACGGGCCGTACGACGCGAACAGCCCGACGCCGTGCTGTTCAACATCCACTTCACTGCGTTCGGAAACAACAAAGTGGCTGCAGGACTCGGACTACTCACCCCGGCGCTGATGCGCCTTGCCGGTATCCCAACCGTCGTGCTGCTTCACAACCTCGTCGACACGGTCGATCTCCAAGCCGCAGGCTTCGGAAGCCACTCGGTCATTGAGCGAGCGCTACGAGTAATCGGCACGGCGCTCACTCGCATCGTGCTTCGCGCCGACCGCGTCGTAACGACGATGCCGAACTACGTCGACATCCTGCGGGATAGCTACGGCGCTGAGAACGTGTACCTCACGCCACATGGCAGCTTCGATGTGACGCCCTTTCACGGGAGCGAGCCAGCGGACGGAGGCCGTCGAATCCTGGCGTTTGGCAAGTTCGGTACCTACAAGCGGCTCGAGGGTCTGCTCGATGCGTATCGAGCGCTCGTGGCCGATCCGAACTTCAGCGATGTTGAACTCGTCATCGGCGGAACCGACAGCCCCAATGCTGCTGGCTATCTCGCCGGTGTTGAGGCCACTGCACACGACCTTCCGGGCGTGTCCTTCCTTGGCTACGTCGACGAGGAAGACGTCGAGCCGCTCTTCGAGTCGTCGTCGGTCGTCGTGTTCCCCTACACCTCAACCACCGGAAGTTCAGGCCCGCTTCATCAAGCCGGTGCGTTTGGCCGCCCCGTGATTGTTCCTGAGGTCGGAGACTTCGTGGGGCTGTTAGAGGACGAAGGTTTCAAGGGCGTCGTCTTTGACCCGGCGTCTACGGACTCCTTGTTCGCTGCGCTGAGCACCGTGCTCTCCGACAGTCAGCTCCGAGCCGAGCACGGAGCGATCAACCATGCCGCCGCAAACAGCCTCCCGCTCGCCGATATTGCCCACTGGCATCACCACCATCTCGCCCAGGCCGGAGCGTCATGACCCGCCGACCAGCTGCTACATCCCAAAACCCACTTCACTCACAAGGAGAACCCAACATGTCAACCACTCTGAACACCCAGCAATCACCGGTCGAGTACCACGCTCGTCGGACCGTCGAAGTCATCAGCTTGCCCGCACGGTTTGATGCCTATGCCGCTGTCGACTTCGATTCGATCCCCGATGGAGCGTCCGTTGTCGTCGATGGTCGAGCGGTTCGATTCGCCGACATGCACGCGCCGCAGTCGCTCGTCGACGCCCGCATCCGACTGCTCGATGCCGGCGGCGACATGCTCATCGGCGCACCGAGCGTCGAGCTGCGCGCCACCCTCGAACTGACGGGCTTCGATCAGCTTCTCAGCGTTGTTCTGGGAGGTGCACGATGAACGAAACACTGAACGAAGTAGCGCTCCATGGCGAGGTCGGACCGGCTCACGTCGAACCCCTTCGAGCCAAACTCGACCGGATTCTCGCCCAATCACGTCCACAGGTGGAGATCGACCTGTCCGAGGTAACCACTATGCACCTTGGCGTCGTCAACGTCCTGATCGCAGCCCGAGATGAAGCCCGAGCTCGCCTCGGCGACCTCGCCGTCATTGTTCGGTCCGAGTCTGATGCGCAGCGCACGCTGGCACGGGTCGGCATCGTCGGAACGATGCGGCCATGAAGACCCTCGCAGCAGGAAGTGTTGGGCTTGTCGTCGCGGTCATGGCAGTCAATGCTGGCAACTACGGCCTGAACCTTCTCCTGGCAAACACGCTCGAACCCTCGGAGTTTGGCGATGCCTCGCTGCTGGTGACGTTTCTCCTCGTCACCGGAGTCTTGGCGGCGACGATCCAACTCGCCACCTCGATCGCGATTCTTCGAGAACCAGAGCGCCGGGACCGCCACGTCCGGTCGATGCGGTTGTTCACCAACCGCATCGGCTGGATCGGGGGACTGCTGCTCCTGATCATCTCGCCCCTTGCGACGAATTTCCTCCAGGTCGACAGCAGCTGGGCGTTGTTCGTCATGGCGGCAGGCTTTCCGCTGCACGTGCAGCTCGCCGTCGAACGCGGCCGCCTCCAGGGCGACCTTGCGCTCGGCCGCCTCGCCGGCACCTTTCTGGCTGAGGGAGCAGCGCGGATTCTCACGACGGTGATCATCCTTGCGGTGATCCCCAGCGTCGGCGCCCTAGCGGTCGCGCTCAACCTCGGTTTCATCGGTGGGTACATCGTGTGCCGCCCGCGTGTCGATCGCTGGTCGTGGCTGGACCTCGCCCGTCCTGCTGAGAACACGCCAAGTGGATCCGTTGGCCTTGCTGTCGTCGCCGTGACCTTGCTCACCAACCTCGACGTCGTCGCTGCCAAGGGCGTGTTCGATCCCGCGGACGCTGGAAGTTTCGCAGCTCTTGCGCTCGGTGGGCGCGTGGTCTTCTTTACCTCGTGGACACTCCAGCAAGCGCTGCTTCCGCTCGTTCTTTCCGGAGGATCGAGCGCCATGGTGCAGCGTCGGCGGCTCTTCCTCGGAGGCAACGCCATCCTGTGTGCCGCAATGGTGACGGTTGCGTGGGTGTGGGCAGAAATCTGGGTCGACATCGCATTTGGCAGCGCATACGAGCAGATCGCCTCACTCTTCGGCGTGTACGCACTCGGCACGGGTCTGATCTGCATCGCCGCCGCCTTTGCCATGCTCCAATCGACCGACGGGAATGACAGGTCGGGCCACCTGCTTCTCCTGGGAGCAGCGTTGCTCCCCACGGTGCTCCTCGCTCGGGGCGAGTCATTGGAAGCCTTCGTTGAAGCACGCGTGGCCGCCCTCATGCTGCTCACCCTGGCGGTTGGTTGCGCAAGCAAGGTTTCCAACCGAGTTCCTCAACGCGCCACCAGCACCTGCCGACCTGTACAAGAAGGAGCTTTTTCGTGAGTACCCCACCAAATTCAGGCGACGAACAATTCATGGCGACCGTAAGCCACGAACTCCGTGGACCGCTTCATGCGATTCTCGGGCTTTCTGAGGTGCTGCTCAAAAGTGACCTTTCCGATGGTGATCTCCGACTCGCAGAATCACTGCATCGCGAGGCCAGCGCCATGCGAATTCTGGTAGACGACGTCGTCGCCTACGGTCAGTTCAGCTCGACAGCCCCGACACTGACGAACGCACCATTCGCGCCTCGAACGCTCGTCTCCTCGGTTGTTGATCGGCTGCGTCCAGCGGCTGAAGAGGCCGGGCTGAGATTGTTGCTCGAGTTCGAATCCGGTGTGCCGCTGCGCGTGCTCGGCGATGAAGTTCGCTTCGGTCAAGTCGTGCACAACCTGGTGAGTAACGCCATCCGCTACACCGAGTTCGGTTCGGTCCAGGTCATCCTGGCCGGCGATGGCGAGACGGTCTCGCTCCAAGTGCGCGACACCGGCGTAGGGATGAGTTCTGATGATCTTCAGCGGGTCTTTGACCCCTTCGTCCGGGTGGGCGACTCGAGCGTTCGCGGCACCGGTCTCGGCCTCGCCGTCGTGAAACGAATCGCTGAGGCGATGAACGGGGCCATATCGGTGGACAGCACCGTTGGGGTCGGCACGACGTTTCTCTTCTCTGCGCCGTATCGACCGGTCGACGAGTCGACGATCGAACGCAACGACGGCAACGGGTCAGCGGCCGGAACCGTCCTCGTCGTCGAAGACAGTGAGATCAATCGCACCCTTGCGCTCAAACAGCTTGAGATTCTGGGACTCTCGGCCGTCGCAGTCGAAAGCGGCGAACTCGCCCTCGACATGTTGGAACCCGATTCGGTCGACCTGATCTTGATGGATTGGAACTTGCCCGGCATCAGCGGGCTCGAAACAGCAATGGCGATCCGTGAGCAAGGCCTCGTCGCCGAGACCGTGCCGATCATCGCCATGACGGCAAACGTGCTCGCAGGCGACCGAGACGCATGTCTTGCCGCGGGTATGAACGACCACCTCGGCAAGCCCGTTGCTCTCGATGACATGCGACGAATGATGAACCTCTGGCTCGTCGGAGATCGAACCGACACCGCTGTGTCTGAACCATCGGACGAGCTTGTCAATTCTGCGATCGAGCGCCTCATCTCCGATCTTGGCGATATTGACACGGTTCGTATCGTCGTCGAGACATACCTCGCCGAGCTCACCTCACGAACCGAGGTGCTCCTCAACACCGAGCCTGATGCGCGAGATGATGCGCGTCGTGCCGCCCACACGCTTCGCTCGACGAGCGCGCTCTTGGGCGCGGAGAACTTGGCTGAGCTCTGCCTCGAGTTTGAGAACGCCGACGAGCCAGACGAGGCGCTACGCCAACGCCTTGCAAAGGAAATCCGAGCAGTTGAACTGCTCTTTACCGAAACTATCGAGATTGGAATTGCCGCATGAAAGGGATCATCTTCAACGTCGTCGAAAAGGCCGTTGTCGAACTGCTTGGTACCGAGGCCTGGGAAGACCTCTTAGAGGACGCAGACGTGGTCGGCGACTACACCGCTCTCGGAACGTATCCCGATGACGAACTCATCGCGCTCGTCGTCGCCGCTGCCGAGCGGACCGGAAACGATCCTGCTGACGTGCAGCGCCTGATCGGACGAAACTCGCTCGAGTATCTGGTTGAGTCGATTGAAGAGTTTGTCGATCGCGATGCACACGTGTTCGAGTTCCTGTCATCGATTCACACGATCATTCACGTCGAGGTTAAGAAGCTCGATCCGAACTCGAAACCGCCAGACATCGAGCCCAACCGCGTTAGCGACACCGAACTTCAGCTGACGTACCGATCCGAGCGTGGACTCTCACCACTTGCGGAGGGTCTCATTCTGGGCGCCGGCGATCTCTACGAAACTCCGTTGTCCGTCGAGGCACTCACCGCGAGTGTCGATAGCGCAGAAACGGTGCTTTCGGTTCGGCTCATCTGATGGTGGACGAGCCTGCTGATTACGAGAAACGACTTCGTCGCCTCGAACGACGCGCCGAGCGCGAGCGGTCTGCACGCGAACAGGCGGAGCGAATCGCTGAGGACGGCATGCGCCGGCTGTTTCTGGCGAACCAGGAGCTCGACGAGCGCGTCGCACGCCGAACCGAAGAACTTGAATTAGAACGTCGTCAAGCAGCACGCTCGGCGGGGGAGCGGGCCGAGTTCCTTCGCCTGCTTTCGCGCGAGACTCGGTCACCGTTGAATGGCGTCATCGGCGTCATGGAAGTGCTCGATGAGAACGCTGAGTCCGATCAGATGCGGGCGTGGCTCGCCGACGGACTGAAGTCGGCGAAGACGCTCGACTCGATCATGACCCGACTGTTGCTCTTCCTCGACCTGGAAGGTGAGTCAGCGGCCGAGATGAGTGCGACCGACCCTGGCGATCTCGTGTCGGCCGTCTCTGCCCGGTGGAAACACGAGGCCCTACGTGCCGGGCTCTTGCTGTCGACGGAGAATCAATGCCCGGCTGATCTCCGAATACACGCGAGCATCGGCGATGTTCATCTGATTCTCGACGAACTCGTGGGGAACGCAATCAAGCATGGTGATCCCGGCCTTCTCCAGGTCGTCGCACATCCGGGCATCAACGAGGATGGACGCGTGTACGGCGTGGCGATCTCCGTAGAGGATCCTGGCCCTGGTATGGCCAACACCGAGCCGCTACTCGACGCGAGCTTTCATGACCGACATAACACCGGTGCTCGCGGAATGGGGTATTCGCTGATCAAACGGCTTGCAGAACGAACGCACGCGGAGATCGCTATCGAATCCGGTGTTGGAAGCCCGACGACCGTTCGGGTCACGCTGCCTTGTCTGCCGCCGACGTCAACGGAGTGAACCGGTAGCCAACGCCGCGGATCGTCTTGATGTGCTTGGTGCCGTTGCGGTCGATCTTCTTTCGCAAATTTGCGAGATGCACGTCGATGACGTGAGTGTCTCCTACCCAGTTCGGGCCCCAAATGTGTTCGATCAAGGATTGCCTCGACCGCACAAGGTTGGTGTCCTCGGTGAGCGCGTCGAGCAGATCGAACTCGATCTTCGTCAACGAGCACAGTTCGCCATCGAGTCGAACCTCGCGCGCAGCAACGTCAACGTCGAGGTCGCCGAGCTCACGTGAGGTGGGCGTTGTTTCGGCCCCGATCCCACGTGGACGCCGCAAGAGAACGCCGACACGAGCGACGAGTTCGCGGTTGCTGAACGGCTTCGTCACGTAGTCATCGGCCCCAGCAGCAAGGCCGACAAGCTTGTCGACCTCATCAGTGCGGCTCGTCACCATGATGATGTAGGCGTCGGTGAACTTGCGGAACGTTGCGCACAGCTCCATCCCGTCAGCGTCTGGGAGCACCAGGTCGAGGAGAATGACTGCCGGGTCGGTCGAACGGGCGAGTTCAAGCGCGCGCATCCCAGTCTCAGCGACCGACACGCGATAGCCCGCCTTTGACAACGATTCGCGGTAGAGGTGCTGAAACTCGGGAGCGTCTTCAACGACGAGCACATGTTCCTGCATATGTCTTCTATCGGTGCCGCAACGGGGTCACTTAACTGCAGAGGCGCGGCCCTAGGCCGGTAGGCTCCTCGGATGGATCATCGCTTTGAGAGTGTCAACGAAGTTCGCGACAAGCTGGCTTCGGTTGACTATTTGGCCGACGATGCAATTGCCGGCATCGTGCACCTTTCCGATCGGCTGGAGAAGCCAATCCTGATCGAAGGGCCTGCCGGAACCGGCAAGACCCAGCTGGCCAAGTCGGTCGCGGAAATGACCGGCGCCAAGCTCATTCGCCTTCAGTGCTACGAGGGGCTCGACGAGGCCAAGGCACTGTACGAGTGGAACTACAAGAAGCAGCTCCTTCGCATCCAAGCCGATCGCAGCGGCGACTCTGACTGGGCCGAGCTCGAGGACGACATCTTCTCCGAAGAGTTCCTGCTCACCCGTCCGCTACTCGAAGCCATCCGTGCTGAAGAGCCCGTTGTGCTGCTGATCGATGAGGTTGACCGCGTCGAGATCGAAACCGAAGCGCTCCTACTCGAGATTTTGTCTGAGTATCAGGTGTCGATCCCCGAGCTCGGCACGGTTACCGCAAAGCAGATCCCACTCGTCTTCCTCACGTCGAACAACACCCGTGAGCTCTCCGAGGCACTCAAGCGCCGTGCGCTGTACATGTACCTCGACTACCCCGAGCTTGAGCGTGAGCGCGAGATCGTCCTCACCAAGGTGCCTGACATCAGCGAGAACCTCGCCGACCAGATCGCACGCATCGTGCGCAGCGTCCGTGACCTCGACCTGCGCAAGGCCCCTTCGGTGTCCGAAACGATCGACTGGGCTCGCACGCTCGTACTGCTCGGTGTCGAACACGTCGACGCCAAGACCGCGACCGAGACCGCCAACATCCTGCTCAAGTACCGCAGCGATATCGAAAAGGCCATCAAGGAATTCGCTCAGAGCGAAGAAACCTTCGCTCCGGTCGAGGGCTGATCCATGACCGACGTCGCACCTGAGCCACTCTTCAGCACTGCGGAGATGGCCGACCCGTTGCTTGACCTTCTGGGCGGCTTCATCCAGGAACTACGCGACGCCGGTCTTCCGGTCAGCCTGACCGAGAACCTCGACGCGATGGAAGCCGTTCGGGCCATCCCGATCGGCGATCGCACGACGTTCAAGTACGCGCTCGGCGCCACGCTGGTCAAGAACCATCAGCACTGGCCCGCGTTCGAGACCGTCTTCGACGTGTACTTCGCCATCCGTGGCCCCGAGTACTCGTTGACCGACCCCGATGCTGACGGCTCGGGCGAGGGCGAAGGCGACCAGCAGGACAACGACAGCCAACAAGGCGACCAGGGCAGCCAACAAGGCGGCGGTGGCGGCGATGGCATGTCCAACGAAGAGTTGGCCGAGATGCTCTACCAAGCACTCATGCGCCAAGACCAGATCCTGCAGCGCGCTGTCGCTCGCACGGCGGTCGATCGATTCGCCGGCATGGAACCAGGTCGCCCCGTCGGCGGCACGTACTACCTGTACCGCACCTTGCGGAACCTCGACCTCGACGGTGTGCTCGAGCGCATGATGGAGGCCGACCAGGCGCAGAACGAAGGTCGCAGTGGCCTCGATGATCG
>CAKZVC010000044.1 GCA_937922235.1 uncultured Acidimicrobiales bacterium
CAGCGCAATGGCGTACCCATCGTTTGGGTCCTATGGTGTCCAGATGGCTCGACCGAGGCGGCTCTCATTGGTGTCGTCTCGTAGCGAGCTCGACCAGATCGACGTTGTTGCGGTGCTGATGGAGCGTGTTCAGCGCGGCGACCGCGAAGCCTTTTCCGACCTGTATGACGAACTTTCACCTGTTGTCTACGGCGTCACCCTTCGAGTGCTTCGCGACAAGGCTCTGGCTGAAGAGGTCACCCAAGAGATCTTCGTCGAGATCTGGAAGACAGCCACCCGCTTCGACGGGGCTCGAGGCAACGTTCGGAGCTGGGCGGCAACCATTGCTCATCGCCGAGCAGTCGACCGGGTTCGTTCCGTTGAAGCTGCACGACGCCGCGATCAGGCCGATGCCGACGATCGTGAAGAAGCCACTGGCGGCGTGGACGACGAGGTCGTGTCCAAGATGCAGTCCGATGTTGTTCGTGCTGCGTTGAACGTGCTCAGTGAAAAGCAGCGCAAGGCAATCGAGCTTGCCTACTTCGATGGGTTGTCGTACCGCGAAGTTGCGCTCGCACTGGATCTTCCGGAGGGCACGGTGAAGTCACGAATACGCGACGGCATGGGAAGACTTCGAATCGAGCTGGGAGGAGATCCGTTGTGAGTACAGACATTCATGACCTAGCAGCCGGCTACGCGCTAAACGCGCTCGCACCCGAAGAGCGCAACGCGTTCGAGCTCCATCTCGCCTCCTGCGACGAGTGTCAACGTGAGGTCGAGAGCTACGAAGAGACAGCGGCGATCCTCGCCTCTGCTGTTGCTACCGACCCACCGCCATCGCTGAAGGCCTCTTTGCTCGACGAGATCGAGAACATCGAACAATTACCGGCAACCTCGACGGCGAAGGTCATCGACTTGCGGAGCCGCATGCAATCTGGCCGCCTCTTGATCGCTGCAGCTATCGCAGCGATCGTATTTCTAGGAGGTGTGTTCGCTAGTACTCAACTGCTTGATAGTGGGCAGTCCGAGTTCGCATCGATTCTCGAGCAAAGCGACGCACAGGAAGCGGTGCTCACAGGCGAAGGTGGCGCCAGCTTTGTTGTGGCCTGGTCACCTTCGACGGGCGAGTTCGCCTTGCGCGGCGAGGACGTGCCCGAGCTCGACGCCGACGAAACCTACGAGTTCTGGTTTATTGGCGACGGCGATCCGGTGAACGCAGGGCTTTTCCTTGAGGACGAGGGTGCGGTGGACTTGACCGGTCAACTTCCAGGCACACCGGCGGTCTGGGCCATCACCGTGGAGCCAGCTGGCGGGTCGCCTGCGCCGACCGGTGAGATCATCTATTCCGTCGCGCTGTAGCTCGGTTAGTCAAACGATCGAATTTCTTCACGCTCGACCAATCCGGATAGGTGATGACTCCGAATACGAAGTGTGACCGCAACGATTCAACAGCCGCAGTGCAGCGAAGTGTTTCCATCAGATCCAATTCGGTTGGAGGCGTTGAGGCGCACACTGCATGCCGAGGCGAAATACATCTTGCGGCGCGATGACTTGGCTGACGACGCTGTGCAGCAAGTCTTGATTCGCCTGTGGCAGACGAATGCCGAGTTCGATCCGGATCGCGGTTCGCTGACGAAGTGGCTCAGATTTCTCACGCGTCGGGCAGCGATCGACATCATTCGACACGAAGTGCGCCAACGACGAAATGAGTTGCTCGGGCCGGTGCCGTCCGCCAACGGCGAATGCCCGCAGCGCGAGCTTGAGAAGGCGGCGCTGAAAGATGACCTAGGCCGGGCCCTTTCCCAAATCGACGCCGACGAGCGTGCGGCGATCGAGCTAAGCCACTTGGGTGAGCGAAGTCACGCAGAGGTTGCTAGTGAACTGGCGGTTCCACTCGGCACCGCCAAGTCTCGAATTCGCCGCGGCATGCACAAGCTTGCCGAGATCGCACCCGACGTCATCGAGCGCTGACCGTCGCTATTGATGCTTTGTCAAAGCCGACCATCACTCGTACGAGTAAGGTGCGGGTCATGCAGGAGATCGAGTCTGACAGCGGGCAAGTTCAGGAAGCTGAGGAGAGTGGTGGGCTAGGGCCCGCTGCCATTGGCCGTGGCGTCGTAACGCTGGTGCTGATTGTCTTGACGACGATTTTCGCCTTGCAAAATTCTGCCAGCACAGAAGTCTCCTTCTTGGTGTGGGACTTCTCGTTGAGCTTGATCCTTGTCATGTTCCTGTCCGCAGCCGCTGGAATTGCGATCTGGGGATTGGTGCGCCGCCTACTTCGTTAGAGCTAGCGATGGATCCACATCGCGTTAACGGACCCGCTCCTATCGACATCGGAGATGCAACGTGACAGATGTTCGAGCCCTCCGATGGTCGCCAGACGAAATGGCACACGAGATCGGCCTCGATCAGCTCTCGCCGTCGGTCGACACTGATTGGGTTTGGATAGACGCAGACACGTCACACTCTGAGCAACTCGTCGCGCTCGGCGAGCAACTCGGCCTTGATCGCCTCGCGATGTTCGACGCGGTCGGCGACATAGACCTCGCCAAAGTTGATGACTTCGGCGAACACCTGCTCGTCGTGCTTCACGGACTTTCCGAGGAGTCGACCGATGAGATCAAAACCTACGAACTCGATATGTTCATCACCCCGAACGCACTCATCACTGTCCGATCTGGAAACTCACGAACCATCGACCACCTGTGGGAAGACGTCCGCAACAACATCGAACTCAACGACGCTGGCCCCGACATTCTCGCTGCACGAATCACCTCGGCGATCATGAAACGTTGGGCATCGATCGTGACTTCCTTTGATGAACAACTCGATGACCTGATCGAACGAGCTC
>CAKZVC010000045.1 GCA_937922235.1 uncultured Acidimicrobiales bacterium
GAGCCGGGAGTACGCCCGACGCATGCGCGAGGCCGGGGTGGAGGTCAGCTACGTCGAGATAGCAGGCGGCATCCACGGATTCGACAACGCCGAGGGCTCGTCCCTGGCCGACGCCTTCAACGCATCAGCGACCGAGTTCGTCCGAACCCACGTGGTGTGAGCACCACTCTCATTAGCGCCAGCTAGCCGTCGAGCATGTCCTCGACCAGGTCGATGAGTGCACCGCGTTGGTTGGCCGTCGGTGGAGCGAGGCCGAACAGGTCGATGAGCCAGAGGCCGTCGCCGACGACCCGAGCGAGCAGCGCCGTGGTGGGGTCGATGCCGTCGTTAGCGAGTAGACGGTTCTGCCAGTTGGTGAACATCGTTCGTGCCGGAGTGAGGTCGCCGTCATCGAGCGCTGCTGAGGCGAAGATGCCGGTCGCCGAGTCGAGCTCGTCAGGCTGACCCGATCGGACGTAGTCGAGATACGCCTGGGCGAAGCTGCCGGTGGATCGACCGTTCCCATCCGCGAGCTCGTTCAGTTGGTCGTCGGCTCGAGTGAGGGTTCGTTCGAGCATGGCGGCGACGAGAGCCTGCTTGGTGGGGTAGTGGTAGAGCAGTCCGCCCTTGCTCACTCCCGCCGCTTCGGCGACGCGGTCGAGTGTGAGGTTGGCGACACCATCATCTCGCACGACATCAGCCGCGGCATCAAGCAACGCCGCTTGAGTGCTCGCGCTCTTGGATCGCTGTTTCATCGTCGGGACTCCACTCGTGCTCTAAGTGGCGAATTAGGGACAGTCCCTAATTCGCCACTTGGGTGGCGTCTGCGCGCCGTTTGATTTACTGTACTCACCAGACGGTTTTTGTAAAGGAGAGCCCCATGAGTGCGATCAGCAAGGTGACGGACACGGTGAAGTCCAAGGTCAAGCAGCTCAACGCTGGCCGCGGCAAAGAGGTCGCCGCTGCCGAATGGGATTACGTGATCGTCGGTGGTGGCAGTGCTGGTTGCGCGATGGCCAATCGCTTGAGTGCCGACCCGAACAACAAGGTGCTCGTCCTCGAGGCCGGCCGCAAGGACTGGAAGTTCGACGTCTTCATCCACATGCCGGCCGCGCTCACCTACCCGATCGGCTCTCGCTTCTACGACTGGAAGTACGAGACCGAACCCGAGCCGCATATGAACGGCCGCAAGATCTACCACGCCCGCGGCAAGGTCCTCGGCGGGTCGAGCAGCATCAACGGCATGATCTTCCAGCGGGGCAACCCAATGGACTACGACAAGTGGGGCGCAACCGACGGTCTCGAGAACTGGGACTACGCCCACTGCCTTCCGTACTTCAAGCGCATGGAGAACCGGCTCAAGGGTGGCGACGACTACCGCGGCGAGGATGGCCCGCTCAAGCTCGAGACCGGCCCGGCTCGCAACCCCCTGTTTGACGCCTGGCTCGAAGCCGGCCCACAGGCCGGCTTCCCGGCAACGACCGACGTCAACGGGTTCCGCCAAGAAGGCTTCGCCGTGTTCGACAAGAACGTGTTGCGAGGTCGCCGACTCAGTGCTGCTCGCGCCTACCTGCACCCAGTGCTCGACCGTCCGAACCTGACCCTCCTCACGCTGGCGATGGCTAACAAGATCATCTTCGAAGGCAACAAGGCCGTCGGCGTTGAATATCGCCGAGGCAAGAAGACCCACACCGTCCGGGCAAAGAACATCATCTCGTGCGGCGGTGCGTTCAACTCACCACAGCTACTGCAGCTCAGCGGAGTCGGCGACTGGGAGCATCTCAACGGGCTCGGCATCGACGTCGTCAGTGATCTGCCCGGTGTCGGTGAGAACATGCAAGACCACCTCGAGGTCTACATCCAGCACTCGTGCACGAAGCCCGTGTCGATGCAGAAGTACAACGCCAACTGGCGGATGCCGTTCATTGGTATGCAGTGGCTCGCACGTCGTGGCCCGGCCGCAACCAACCACTTCGAAGCTGGTGCGTTCGTGCGAAGCAACGACCAGGTTGAGTACCCGAACCTGATGTACCACTTCCTGCCGATCGCGATCCGTTATGACGGGTCGTCTCCTGAAGGCGGCGACGGTTACCAGGTGCACGTCGGACCGATGTACTCCGACGTCCGTGGCTCGGTGAAGATCAAGAGCACTGACCCCAAGCAGCACCCAGCGGTCATCTTCAACTACTTGTCGACCGAGAACGACCGCAAAGAATGGGTTGAGGCCGTCCGTACGACCCGTCACATCATGGCCCAGCCAGCCTTCGCTCCCTACAACGGCGGGGAGATCTCACCGGGGCCCGAGGTCGAGACCGACGAGGAGATCCTCGACTGGATCCGCAAGGACGCCGAGACGGCACTCCATCCGAGCTGCACGGCAAAGATGGGTCCCAAGTCCGACCCGATGGCCGTTGTCGACCCGAACACCATGCAGGTCCACGGAACCGAAGGCCTCTACGTCGTCGACGCGTCAGTCATGCCAGCGGTGAGCAACGGCAACATCTATGCGCCGGTCATGATGATCGCCGAACGTGCCGCCGACATCATCCTCGGCAACGAGACCCTTGCCCCCGACTACACCGAGGTCTACCGCAACCCAACCGCGGGCCAATTCCACGACGCCAGCAGCTAAGTGGCGGATTAGGGACAGTCCCTAATTCGCCACTCATGGCGTGCGGTATTTCCGGAAACCGCTACCCAATTTCGGGGTGATTTTGCCGTCGGACTTAGCTCGTAGCCCATGAGCGCCGACCGAACAGGGGTGGGACAAGACGCGCGCATCCGAGCCGAACGAGGTGCGTTCTACGAGTCCCAACGCGCCCGGGTTGGCCGGACCGATGCTGCAGCAATCGTCGGTGTCGTGCTCTTTGTTTTGTTCTCCATTGGAGACTCGGTAATCCTGTACGTCTGGGCGACCGTCGTCTGGACGCAGGTCGTCTCGGGAATCGCGATTTATCGGGCCGCGAGCATCGAGACCCAGCCGTTCTGGCTGAAGGCTGCTGAAGTGTGGTGGTTCCGCGGCACGAGCGTGAGCTGGGCGCTGCTCCCGCTGCTGCTGCTCGACCGTGCGCAAGACGTTGAGGTTGCATGGGTCATTGCGTTCTTCATTATCTTCGGACTGGCATCCGATGCGATCTACCTCCCGCAGACCTACGACATCAACCTCGTCGCGTCAGGATCCGGTTTCGCCCTACCAGCGCTTGGGGTCTTGGCCTACAGCGGACAGTGGATTCCGTTCGCCGCAATTCTGGGCATTCTGCTGCACGTCACCGTTGCCGCGTCAGGAATCACTCGCATTGTGAACGAGCTGCTGGAGAAGAGCGTTCGAGCAAGTGATGCCGAGGACGAGGCTCGACGCCAGTCCCTGACCGACCCACTCACGGGGCTGTTCAATCGCGCTGGCGTTCTGGCAGCGCTTGAGGAGCTCCGAGACGATCCCGAGGTCGACATGATCTCGGTGTGCTTCATCGATCTCGACGGCTTTAAGGCGATCAACGACAACTACAGCTATGCGTGTGGTGATCACATGCTCATTCAGTTCGGTGAGGCGATCGTTGACGTGGTGCCAGACGGTTGGTCTGTCGGTCGCTTTGGTGGTGACGAGTTCGTAGCCGCGGGGCGAGGCGACGACGGCCCACAAGTGGCCGAGGCCATCGCAAAGATCGTGAAGTCGCCGATCGCAGCTCCAGGTGCTCGCGCGGTCCGAGCGAGCGTGGGGGTAAACGTCGTGCGAACGTCCGAGGCAGATTCGCTCACGATGCTCCACTTTGCCGGCACGGCTGTCCGAGCTGCGAAGACGACTCCCGGCCAATCGGTCATGCACAGCACCGAGGAGCTTCAATCAGCTTCAGCTCGCCGAGCTCAACTTGAAGCGGCTCTACCTGACGCCATCGCCAATGGCGAGATCGAAGGCATTGGGCAGGCCCAGGTCGACATCTCAACCGGTGACCTCTGCGGCATCGAGTTGCTTGCTCGCTGGAACCGTGACGACGAGGTTGTGATGCCCGGCGAGTTCATCCCCCTTGTAGGGAAGATCGGCTTGGACCATGAGTTCGATCTCTCGATGATCCGAAACGCCTTCGAGGTTCTTGCCCAGACCAAGCACCTCGACGTCCAAGTATCGGTCAACGTATCGACCAAACGATTTGCGAGTCCGGTCTTTGTTGATCATCTCGCCGAGCTCCTCGACACCGTCGACATCGACACGACACGATTAACGCTCGAGGTGACCGAGACCGACGAGCTCACGTTTGATGATGAGACCGTTGTTGTCGTGCAACGGCTTGCGGCGCTCGGCCCGCGCCTCTCTATCGATGACTTCGGAACTGGCTACTCATCGCTTACGCGACTCGTGGCTATGCCATTCTCCGAACTGAAGCTCGACCTCAGTTTGATTCAACGCCTCGGTGAGCCGGGTGTGGACGATCTCGTCAGGTCGATCAGCGACTTCGCACAGCGAAACAACATCGCAGTGGTTGCCGAAGGTGTCGAGACCGAGCAGCAACGATCGGTCGTTGCAGACCTTGGGATTCGAAACGTCCAGGGCTATCTCTTCGGAATGCCAGCCCCTATCGACGAACTGCTGTGGCAGTTCGAGTCCTCGTACCACCAGGCTGCCTAACCACCGAGTGGCGAATTAGGGACAGTCCCTAATTCGTCACTTCTCGGTGCGGGCGGGTTCGATGACGGTGACGTAGTCGACGAGGCGGCTGGCGATCTCGAAGGCGATCTCGGGGTCGTCGAGGTCGGGCTCGATCCATGCTTCGGACACGCGGCGCCAGTTGTCGGCGCCAAAGAACGTCGCAATCTCGGGCTCCTTCCCGAGCTCCTTTCGCCACTTCTTCTCGGAGGCGGTGACCTTGTCGATGACGGCTTCGTTCTTGGCGAGCTCTTTGTACTCGGCGTGAAACCCAATCTCGACCGCCATGCCGTCCTGGCCATCGATGTATCGGCGTGAGAGCATCTGAGCTTCGTAGTGCTCTTTCGGGATCTCGGCCCGATCGAACCACACCTTCACCCCACGCCTGTGGGCCCTCACGTGCACCTCGCCAATCTCGGCCGGCGCCATCGCCCGGACGAGTTCGGCTGCTTCTTCGAAGACGGAGAGTTCCACGTTCGAAAGGCTAGGCCCCGAACCGGCGTCGTGGGCTAGAACAATGTCATGACCAACGTTGCCGTGTTTGACATGAATGAGACAACCCTCGACTTCGCCCCAGTGCGGCGAACCATCGATGCCCTCCTCGGCTCCGATGACGGGTTCACCGTGTGGTTCCAGAAGCTGCTTCAGCTGGCGATGACATCGATCTCGACCGACCACTACCAGCACTTCGGCGTTCTGGCGCCGGCCGCGCTCACGTCAGTCGCAGCGTCAAAGAAGGTCGAGCTGCCCGATGATGCGTGGGCGCAGGTGGCTGAAGCGATGGGCGGTGTCGAACCGTTCGCCGACGTGGTCGAAGGCATGACGATGCTGCGCGAGGCCGGCTGGATGACGATGGCGCTCACGAACAGCGCGGCGCCATCGATCAATGCCCAGGTTGATCGAGCTGGGCTTCGACCGCTCTTCGACCACGTGATCTCGGTCGATGAGGTGCAGCGGTACAAGCCAGCTGCCGCCCCGTACCTGCATGCGTTGTCTGTCGCCGAGGCCGAGCCCGCTCAGACGTGGATGATCGCAAGTCACGACTGGGACCTTGCCGGCGCACGCGCTGTAGGCCTCAACACCGCGTTCATCTCGCGGCCCTACATGACGTACGCGTCGTCCTATCCCGAGCCTGACGTGAGCGTCGCTACCTTCATCGAGCTCGCGAACGCGCT
>CAKZVC010000046.1 GCA_937922235.1 uncultured Acidimicrobiales bacterium
AGGATTCGCTGGCATTGTGATGTTCTCCACCGGTCGTTGGGTCTTTGGGTGCAACGAGCACTCTGCTCGCCAACACGCATCGACCGGTGGACACCCAGCTACCTACATGTAGCCGTCACCCCCTGAACTCACCCAGACCCCTCGACCCGAACCCGAGTTTGTTGCTGACGCCCCAAACATCGCTATATGAAAGCGCTGATGGGGAGCGGAGCTAGCGTAGCGACCATGTAGGCCTCCGCGGATCTCGACCGGCAGTGTCGAGAAGTCGATGTCACACCCCATCTCTACTGTTTCAGACATGCAACTTCTCCCCCTCACTATCGTTCTTTCCCTCATCATCGCGTTGGGCTTTGCCGCCCTCTATCTCTTGTTGCGGCGGGCCGCTGACGAGCAGGCTGCTGCTGGGCAGGAGCAGGCGGTCGCTGCTGCGGTCAAGGCTGCGCTTATCGAGCGTGGGGCCACGGTTGATGCCCTCGGGCGAGAGCGTCTGCAAACGGTCGAGACGGCGGTTGCCCGGGCAGTTGAAGTTGCCGATCAGAAGCTCGACGCTCGCATGCGTGCCGGCACCGAACAGCTCGACGCCCGGTTCCAGCAGGGGGCAGAGAAGCTCGAAGCAAACATGAAGATGGGTCACCAGAAGTACGACTCGAGCACGTCGGTCATCGAAAAGCAGAACCATGAGGTGCGCCGCGAGATGCTCCGCATCGAGAAGATGATCACCGAGCTGCAGGAGAAGACCTCTGGCCAGCACGGAGCCGTCGTGAACCAGTTGCGCCAGGCCGCACAGGTAACCACGCAGCTGCAGCAGACAACCGGCAGCTTGCGCGACGCGCTTGGTAGTTCCCGCAAGCGTGGTAGCTGGGGTGAGCGTATGGCCCAGGACGTCCTCACTCATGCCGGCCTTGTCGAGGGAGTGAACTATCGGGTGCAGAAGGGCACCGAGTCAGGCGGGCGTCCCGACTTCACGGTTCTGATGCCTCGACAGATGGTTCTGCACATGGATGTGAAATTCCCAGCCGACAACTACTTGGCCTTTCTCGATGCCGAACAAACCGGCTCGCCCGAAGCCGACCGGTTTCGCAAGCAGTTCGTGAAGGATGCGCGTGACCGGGTGAAAGAGCTTGCGGCTCGCAAGTACAACGAGGAGCCCGACTCGGTCGACACGGTGGTGTTGTTCATCCCGAACGAGAGTGTCTTCTCGTTTGTTCAGGAGAACGACCCCGAGCTGATGGATATCGCCATGCGATCCAAGATCGTTCTTTGTGGCCCAGGAACTCTGGTTGCGGTATTGCAGGTGGTTCGTCAGGCCATGGACAACTTCATGCTCGAGCAGCGCAGCAACGAGATCATGGGATGTCTTGCCGACTTCCGGAAGGAGTGGGAGAAGTTCTCCGAGCAGGTCGACAAGCACGGCAAGCAACTGAACACGGCGCTGAACTCGTTCAACGAGCTCGCTGGTGCTCGTACCAATCAGCTCGGTCGTCAGGTTCGCAAGATCGATGCCTTGCAGGCTTCGCCGGTCGAAGCGGCCGACGCTATCGCTGATGCCGAGATCATTGGTGAAGGTGAGGCGTGGCCCCCGCTCCGTGAAGTGGCCAGCGCCTAGTCGAACCACGTCGAGATCTCGGGCACGCCGTCTAGGCTTGGCCGGGTGAGCACGTTCTACATCACCACACCGATCTACTACGTCAACGACGCACCGCACATTGGTCATGCCTACACCACGGTGTTGGCTGACGCGTTTGCCCGTTGGCACCGGCTGCTTGGCGACGAGACGATGATGCTCACCGGCACCGATGAGCACGGTCTCAAGATTCAACGTGCCGCAGAAGAGAATGGCGTCACGCCACAAGAGCAGGTCGATGCCACCAGCGTGCTGTTTCGCGAGGCTGTCGAGCAGATCAACGTGGCGAACGACGATTTCATTCGGACCACCGAGCCGCGTCATCACCAGGCTGTTCAGGCGCTTATGCAGAAGGTGTACGACAACGGCTACATCTACTCCGATACGTACGAGGGCCTCTATTGCGTTGGCTGCGAGGCGTATTACACCGAAGACGAGCTCGACGATGGCAACTGCAAGGTCCACCACCGTCCCGCCGAACACATGGTGGAAGAGAACTATTTCTTCAAGCTGAGCGCATTCGCTGACCAGCTCACCGAGTACTTCGAGAACACCGAAGGTGTCGTCAAGCCCGACGGCTATCGCAAAGAGGTGCTCGGGCTACTCCGCCAAGAGCTGCGCGATGTCAGTATTTCGCGCTCGTCGATCAGCTGGGGTATCCCCGTGCCGTGGGATGACAAGCACGTCTTCTACGTCTGGTACGACGCGCTTATCAACTATGCAACTGCCGCCGGTTTCGGCGCCGACGATGAGTCATTCGCCAAGTGGTGGCCACACGTTCATCACATCCTCGGCAAGGACATCATCCGGTTCCATTGCGTGTTCTGGCCTGCGATGCTCCTCGCTGCAGGCATCACCGATCTGCCGAAGTACTACGTGCACGGCTGGCTTCTGATCGGCGGCGACAAGATGTCGAAGTCGAGCCTGAATTCGGTCACGCCCGCACAGCTCATAGAAGGCGATGAAGACGCTGGTTACACGGCGTTCGGCGTCGATGGATTCCGCTATCACTTCCTTCGTGACCCCGCGTTTGGCCCAGACAATGACTTCAGCTACGAGCAGATGATCACGCGCTACAACAGCGATTTGGCGAACCAGTTCGGCAACCTCGTGCAGCGCGTCATCACCGTGACGGGCAAGAAGTGCGGCGATACGTCGCCGGCCCCGTCCGGTGATGCAACGCTTGCCGCAGAGGCGGCTGCAGTCCTGGAGGACACGACCCGAGCGTGGGAGCGTGCGCAGCCGCCCGTAGCCCTCGATGCAACGTGGCGCCTCATTCGTGAAACGAACGAGTACTTGGCCGCCAACGAACCATGGAAGATGGACGAGGGCGACGAGGTCGATGTTGTGATGGGCAACGCGCTCGAAGCGATCCGCATCGTCTGCATTCTTGCGTCACCCGCCATTCCTGAAGCTGCGCAAGCTGCGTGGGAGCGGATTGGGTTGCCTGGTCGAGTTGATGACCAGCGGCTGCCCGCTGCTGCTGCGTGGGGTGGCTATCCCGGTGGGCTGCCGTTGACCTCTGGCGACCCGCTGTTTCCTCGCTTGAAGGGCTAGCCGTGGCCACAACGTGGATTGATAATCACTGTCATATCCCGCCTGGCGAAGATGGCGACGTCTGGGTCGAGGCCGCTCGGGCTGCCGGAGTCGACGAGATGGTGACCGTCGGTGTCACCCATGAACGGTCGGTTGAAGCGGTCGCTGTTGCGGCACGCCACGACCGAGTCTATGCGACGGTTGGGGTGCATCCGCACGACGCAACCGACGGCATCGACGGCATCGCCGAGCTCATCGGCTCACCAAAGGTTGTGGCTATTGGAGAAGCCGGACTCGACTACCACTACGACCACTCGCCTCGGGACGTGCAAAAGACAGTCTTTGCCCAGCACATCGCCTTGGCGAACGAGCACGACTTGCCGTTGGTGATCCACACCCGTGATGCCTGGCAAGACACGTTCGACATTCTCGATGCCGAAGGAACGCCTCGGCGAACCGTCTTTCACTGTTTCACCGGTGGTCCCGACGAGGCTCGTGGCGGGCTTGATCGCGGGATCGTCATCTCGGTCAGTGGGATCGTCACCTTCAAGAACGCCCAAGATCTTCGCGACGCGGTGCAAGCGTGCCCGCTCAACATGTTGATGGTGGAGACCGACTCGCCGTACCTCGCACCGGTCCCACATCGCGGGAAGAAGAACCAACCCGCGAACGTCGTCCACGTCGGGGAAGCGGTCGCAGAGCTGCACGGGATCGCCGTTTCGGAAGTGGCATTTGCCACGACAGAGCGTGCAAGAACGTTCTACGGACTCGATTCGGCATAACTTCGCGCGCTACGTAAGAATGTGTATGTCTCAGGTTGCGCGGGTGGGAGTGGTTTCCTAGCGTGTTGGCTGCCGCGGTCGGGTCTGTCCTTTCGCGTGCAAAGCATTGAAAGCCAGTAAAGGGGCCGGATCCTGAATCCTCCAAAGGTAAACGAACGATGGCGAGTCGCACTCGCTGGTCTCGTTGCCGCTCTCGCGATCCCGTTCCTCATCATCGATTCTCCGGCTCCTGCTGAAGGTGTGGAGACCAACGGTGATGAAGTAGCCGCTTCCGACGCGTCGACAACGACGACCACCACTTCCACGACGACGACAACAGTCGCCGTCGCCGCTGACGGCATCCCCGCAGCTGGCAGTGCCGAGATTCTCGTCGTGACCACCGAGGTCGGGCCCGATATTGATCGTCTCGCGCAACAAGCAGGCGTCTGGAACGCGGCCCGAAGTCAGGCCGTCGCTGATGGACTTGTGCAAGCCCAGACAATTCTTCCGCCCTCGGACACCAACTTGGCGCTCCTCCCGGTTGTCCCCCGGGCAGCCGACTCCGATCCAGCTGAGTCGACCGAACCGGATGCTCCGGTCGAGCCAGAGACGCCTGCCGAGCCGGAAACACCCACCGAGCCCGAGACACCGACGGAGCCCGAAACACCTGCCGAGCCCGAAGAGCCAACAGCTCCCGATCCTGAGGTTGAGCCAGACCCTGAGGGCGACGCGGAGCCAACCGCACCAGACGACCCTGATGCTGCGCCAACCGAGCCCGAGCCCGAGACACCTGCCGAGCCTGCGGAACCCGAAGAAGAGCCCGACCCAGAACCAGAACCTGTTGAACCTGAGCCGATCGTTGATGAAGGCCCAAGCGCCCCAACGCCGCCGGCACAAGTTGATGGTCGAGTTCCACCACCAAACGGTGGCCCGACTGCATCGCAGTGGAACGCGCTTCGCAAGTGTGAGTCAACGCACAACTATCGAGCGATCAGCCCATCAGGCCTCTACCGGGGCGCGTACCAGTTCTCCCAGCAGACATGGGACTGGGTTGCTGGAATCCATCAACCGCACCTGGTGGGCATCGACCCAAGCGATGCGGAACCTGCATGGCAGGACATCATGGCCTACACCCTGTACGCAATGCGTGGCTGGGATCAGTGGCCAATCTGCGGCAAGAACTTGCTGTAGAACTACCGGGTGACCCATAGCCGGCCCGCAATTCATGAGCTCCTCGATCGACACGGCCTTGCCGCGCGTCGAGAGCTCGGACAGAACTTTGTTGCCGACCCAAACACGGTCCGCCGAATCGCCGACCTTGCCGGCGTCGGTGAAGGCGACCTTGTTGTCGAGATCGGACCTGGTCTCGGATCCCTGACACTTGCCCTCATCGAGACCGGGGCGTCGGTGGTGGCTATCGAGTTCGATAGTGGGCTCGCCGCTGCGGTCACTGAAGTCGTCGGCTCCGATGCTCGGGTGATCGAGGCAGACGCACAGACCGTTGACTGGAGCGACGTCATCGGCAGCCACACAGGCCCCGTCCATGTTGTGGCGAACCTGCCATACAACATCGGCACCACGTTGACGCTCGACATCCTGGCCGACGTACCCCAGGTTGATTCGATCACCGTCTTGGTGCAATCGGAGGTCGCCGAGCGTTTCGCTGCGGCGCCCGGGTCGAAGATCTATGGCATCCCTTCGGTCATGGCGGCGCTTCACGCTGATGCGGTGGTGCTCGCAACCGTGCCGCCGACGGTCTTTGTGCCCAGGCCCAAAGTCCAGTCCTCGCTTGTGAAACTTACGCGCCGAGCAGAACCACCTGCTGTTGCCCACCGTGATCTTGCCGTGGTGGTGAAGGCAGGGTTTGGGCAGCGGCGAAAGATGTTGCGTCGGGCGTTGGTCGGTCTGCTCACCGAGGAACAGATCGCCGCAGCCGGTGTTGCGCCGACCGATCGAGCCGAACAACTCGATCTTGATGCCTGGATCCGGCTGACACGCGCCGTACTGTCGAACTCATGACGGGAACTCTTCTCCTTCGGGCTGCTGCCAAACTCACAAAAACTCTGAGGGTCACGGGCGTTCGTGACGACGGGATGCACCTGATCGAAGCCGAGATGGTCGAGCTCAACCTGTACGACGATGTGATCATCGAACCCGGTGCACGCGGGGGAGTGGTCTTCGAGGGGCCGTTTGCGAGCTCGGACATCGACCCGATGGACAACTTGGTAACGAAGGCTGCGGCCCTGGCTGGCGTCGAAGACTTCTCGGCCACCGTCGTGAAGCGAATACCTTCTGGGGCGGGCCTCGGTGGTGGCTCAGCCGATGCCGCCGCGGTGCTGAAGTGGGCGGGTTACCAAGACACCGTGGGCGCAGCGCAAATCGGCGCTGACGTTGCCTTCTGCCTCGTTGGAGGTAGGGCGATGGTGAGCGGGATTGGCGAAATCGTCGAACCCCTGCCGTTCGAAGAGGCGACCTTTACCGTGGTGACGCCGCCGATTCACTGCAGCACGCCAGCCGTCTACCGAATGTGGGACGAGCTCGGTGGCCCGACAGGCGCCAATGGCAACGACCTCGAACCTGCAGTATTGGCCGTTGCGCCCGAACTTGCTGGTGCCAGAGACGCTCTTGGTGATGCCACGGGATTGACGCCGAGGCTCGCCGGAAGCGGAAGTTCTTGGTTCGTTGACGGGGACTTTCCTGATGCGGGCGAGGTCTTGCGCACGGTTCGCGCTATCGTGCCTTCTCGTTATGGGATCTCTAATTAAGAAGCGCCGCAAGCGCATGCGTAAGAAGAAGCACCGCAAGATGTTGAAGCGGACACGAGCGCAACGTCAGCGCGGTCGCTAGTCACTCGTCAATACATTTTGTTGGATTTGGCCCGCATCTCAGCGGGCCTTTTCCGCGCCCCATCTTCGATGTACTAGATCGTCTCGATCCGAGGTACGCACCGACATCGGGGGTAACGTGGTCTCACCGCCATGGCCGATAGTTCAGTTGGCAGAACGCCTGATTTTGATTCAGGAGGTCGCAGGTTCAATCCCTGCTCGGCCAGCAATTTCGACTCGCGAAGTGCTAGTACTGGAAGCATGATTCGCACGCAGATCGCTGCAGTAATCGTCCCAACGCAGCCCGCTCAGGGCGCGACTGTCGGGGTCGACGTCAAGGTTGGCGATGCCGCTCCGCTCAGCCCGCTTGCTGGGAAGTCGATCTATAGCTGGATCGTCGATGCTGCGCTGGCGGCGTCAGTGCGCCGTATTGGCATCATCACGAGCAACCCTACGGTCGAGGTTCGCTCGGAGCTCGCTGCTCGCTCCGACGATGCAATGATCGAGCTGGTAACACCACGCTCGACGCTCACCGAAACAATGACGATGGCCGTTGAGCGCCTTGGCTCTGAGCTCACCCTCAGCGATTCGGCACACATCCTTCTTCTCCCAGCCGAATCGCCACAGATCGGTTCCGCAGAGCTCCGCTCGCTCATCGATCGGCACATCGCTACCGGTTCAGCGGCGACACTGCTGGCCGCTCCGCCCGAAGAGGTAACGGGTGAGCCAACTGTCGTCCGAGATGCCGATGGGCAGATCGTGTCGATTCTCGAAGGTGGAAGCGCCGGCCCTGGGATCATGTGTGTTCGGGCATCGCTACTCGTTCCGGCGCTACACCGTTCGGTCGCTCCACGCTGGCAAAACGGCGCTCCACTCGCCGAGATCGCTGGAGTGCTTACCGAAGTTGGGCACACGGTCGACATCATCGAGCGAGATCAGCCGATCGCGTCCATTCGCTCTGCCGCAACACGCGCACCGATCGAAATGGGCCTCCGAGATCGCATCATCGCTGCCTGGATCGAGCGCGGCGTAGCAATGCCCGATCCTCGACAAGTGACGATCGACGCCACCGTGACAATCGGCAAGGGCGTAACCGTGCTTCCTGGCACCGTTCTCGAAGGGGCAACGGTTATTGGCGACGGCGCAACCGTTGGCCCGAACTCACATGTTGTCGATTCGGTGATCGGGTGCGGCGCACATGTGCCAAACAGTGTTGCTCGTGGGGTTGAAGTGCCTGCACGGGACCAAGTTCGGCCGTTTTCGGTCCTCGGGGCTGTCACGGGCTGACGATCCCGCTAGCGTCCTTGCTGGAGCTGGGCAATGAGGGGCACATGGAGCAAGTAACGAAGAAGAAGTTGGCGCTGTTCGCTGGGCGTAACAGCATCGAACTCACGAACCAGGTCGCCGCAGCGATCGGTGTCGAGGTCGGCCACCCCAACATCGCCGAGTTCGCAAACGGCGAGATTCACTGCCGCTTCTCCGAGTCCGTTCGAGGCTCCGACGTGTTCATCATCAACACGCACTCCCAATGGGAAGACGGCACGATCAACGATTCGATCATCGAGCACTTGGTCATGGTCGATGCAGCACAGCGCGCATCAGCCAAGCGCATTACTGTCGTGGCCCCGTTCTACGGGTACGGCCGTCAGGATCGCAAAGCAGCTGGACGTGAACCAATCACTGCCAAGCTCGTCGCCAACATGTTCAAGGCTGCAGGCGCTGACCGACTTGTGAGCGTCGACCTGCACTCGGGTCAGATCCAGGGATTCTTCGATGGTCCTGTCGACCACCTCACCGCTATGCCCGTGCTCGTCGACTACCTCAAGTCACTCGGCACCGACGACCTGGTCGTCGTCTCGCCCGATGCCGGCCGAGTGAAGGTCGCCGAGCGCTACGCCAACCAGCTCGGCGCGTCACTCGCCATCGTGCACAAGCGCCGCATTGCCGGCCAGAAGAACATGGTTGAAGCCAAAGACGTCGTTGGTGAAGTCGAAGGCAAGGTCTGTGTCCTCATCGACGACATGATCGACACCGGCGGCACCATCGTCGCTGCGGCCGAACAGCTCACCGAACGCGGAGCGAAGTCGGTCATTGCCGCGACCACGCACCCGATTCTCTCGGGCCCAGCAGTCGACCGCCTCAAGAACTCCTCGATCGAGAAGGTCATCGTCACCGACTCGCTGCCACTTGGCCCAGATAAGCAGTTCGACAAGCTCGTCGTGCTCTCGGTCTCCGGCATCATCGCCCGAGCCATCGAAGCCGTCTTCCAAGACACCACCGTGTCCGAGATCTTCGACGGCAACAATCATTCCTAGGGCTCGGATCCGTCGCCCGGGGGCTCCTCGACCTCGCGCCTAGCTGGCCCGAGGCCCCGTCCGTTCGAACCGGCTTCGCAGCTTCGAACTCGTGCGGCAAAATGCGCAGCCATCGGATTCCGACTGTGCTCCCTCTGGGGGCCGTTCAAGCGCCACGGCGAACGCTTCGCGTTCGGGGCTGGGCGCCGGAGGCGGCGTTAGTCCATCGACAGCTTCGAACTCGTCCGGCAATTTTGCAGCCATCGGATTACGACTGCCGTCCAGGTCATCGCGCGGCTTTTGGGGTCAGACCCTCTTGGTCATCGCGCGGCTTTTGGGGTCTGACCCTCTTGGTCATCGCGCGGCTTTTGGGTCAGACCCTCTTGGTCATCGCGCGGCTTTTGGGGTCAGACCCTCCTGGTCATCGCGATGTCGGAGCGTCCTGTAGGCATCCGCAGATCTGGACGGGAGTCCCAGAACCTTTAGTAGGCGGAGCTCGCCCGAACGCGAAGCGTTCGCTGTGACCATGTAGGTATCGACGGTTCTGGGCGGGAGTCCCAGCGAAACGCTGTAGCCTTACCGGGTTCAACAATCTACCTAGACGAAGGATGGCGCCATGAGCGAGCTACTTCTCACCGCACACACCGGCCGCGAGACCGGAACCCGATCGAGCCGCCGGCTCCGACGTGAAGGTCTTGTTCCTTCGGTCGTTTATGGACTGGGTGCAGACCCTGTTGCCGTTGCCGTCGAGTGGCCAGCGCTCCGTAAGGCGCTCACCACCGATGCTGGCGTCAACGCCCTGATCACGCTCGATATCGAAGGCGATCAGCAGCTTTCGATCGTGAAGGAAATTCAGCGGCACCCAACCCGCCGTGACGTGATCCACGTTGACTTCATCCGCCTCGACGCAAACGCCGAGGTCGAGGTCGAGGTTCCTGTCATCCTTATCGGCGATGCCAAGAAGGTCACAGACGTGTCCGGCATGGTCGATCAGACCATGTTCGCACTCTCGATTCTCTCGAAGCCAGATGCAATCCCAACCGAGCTTCCAGTCGATATCTCCGAGCTCGAGGTCGGCGAAGCAATCCACGTCTCCGACGTTGTACTGCCAAGCGGTGTTCGCACCGAGGTTGACGGCGAAGAGACGATCGCAAGCGCACTCGTTACCCGCTCGACGCTCGACGCAATGCGCGCTGAAGAAGAAGCTGCTGAAGGCGAAGAGGGCGAAGGCGCCGCAGCTGCCGAAGGCGAAGGCGAAGGCGATGCCGACGAGGGTGGCGACGACTCCTGATCGGAGCGTCTCCCAACCAGCTAGACGTGCGAAGCTTCATCGATGTTTCGCCGCAAATCTGACGAACGTTCGGGAACCCCGGCCGACCTGCTTGTGGTCGGCTTGGGGAACCCGGGCGAGAAGTACGACGGCACTCGCCACAATGTCGGTGCCGAGGTCGTCGAGGTTCTGGCCGCTCGCTACGGCGAACGGCTCAAGGCAAGCAAGCAAGCCGCGCTAACTGCCGAGTGCCGTGTCGGCACCCAGCTGATGGTCGTCGCGTTTCCGCAGACGTTTATGAACGACTCGGGGCGCAGCGTCCGCGACCTCGTCAAGCGCCACGGCATCGAAGATGCGTCGAGGATCGTAGTGATCCACGACGAGCTTGACCTTGAGGTCGGCACCTCGAAGCTGAAGATCGGCGGCGGACTCGCTGGCCACAACGGCCTGAAGTCGCTCAAGCAGCACCTGCACACCCAGGACTTTCTCCGAATCCGCATCGGCATCGGCCGACCTCCGGGCCGCCAGTCGGTTTCTGACTTTGTGCTTCGTCGCTTCGGCAAAGCCGACCGGGTCGATGTCGACATCGAGGTAGAACGCAGCGCAGACATAGTTGTCCGGCTTCTGAACGAAGCCCCCGAGACCATCATGAACGAGTTCAACTAGTGAGCGAAACCGATCCGCTGCACGCCCCACTCGGGGCACTGTTGTCAGCACTGACCGACGAGCCAGGTCTCATCGGTGTCCTCGGCAAGCGCAACGCGCTTGTCGCTGTTCCCGAATCGGGGCGGCCGTTGTCGCTTGCGGCGGTAGCGGCGCAGACCGAACGTGCGCCCGTCGTCATTGCGGTGCCGACTTCGAGCGAGGCCGACCGGTTGCGCTCCGACCTAGGTCTTTACCTTGGCGACGATGCGGTCGCCCTGTTCCCGGCGTGGGAAACGCTGCTGTTCGAGCGCATCAGCCCAAACGTCGAGACGATGGGTCGCCGTCTCGAAGTGTTGTGGCGCCTGCAAGATCCGTCACGCGCTCCGAAGGTTGTCGTGGCATCGGCCCGTGCGTTGGTGCAGCGGCTTGGCCCTGGCATCGACGAGCTCGAACCGATCATCGTTGGCGTGGGAGACCAGATCGACATTGCCGACCTCGCACGCCAGCTTGTCGACTCGGGCTATCGACGTGAATCTCAAGTCGAATCACGCGGCTCGTTTGCCGTTCGTGGCTCGATCGTCGACGTGTACCCGAGCACTGCAAGCGCCCCGGTTCGCATCGACTTGTGGGGCGATGAAGTTGACCGCCTGAGCGAGTTCGGCATTAACGACCAGCGTTCGACAGTGACCCGTTCCGAAGTGATCATTCACGCCGCACGTGAAGTTGTTGCGTCCGAGTCGATCTCCGAGAAGGCCCGGGGGCTTGTTGCCTCAGAGCCGTGGGGTCGTGAGCACTGGGAGCGCTTGTCTGATGGCGAGTTCTTTGACGGTATGGAGTCGTGGCTTCCATGGCTGACCGACCGTGACTCGGTACTGGTCGACCATGTTGGTGCCGACGCGATGGTGGTGCTCGTCGAGCCTCGTCGTCTGCGCGATCGCGCTGGCGACATTTTGGCCGAGGAAGCTGACCTGGCCACGACTCTGGCCCGCACCTGGGGTGCCATCAGCGACGACACCGAGTCTGAAGACGAGTTCCCGCGTCTGCACGTGCCGTTCGACCGGATCCTCACCCACACCGACGCACCGGTATGGACAATGACGACCGCGCCGGAGGGTCCCGAGGTTTCGGTTATTGCCTCGACGGGGTGGGAGTCGCCGATCGGCGACCCGCCACCATTGGTCACCCAGCTCCAGCGTCTTGTGGCTGACGGCTTCCGCATTGTCGTTGGCGCCGACGGGTCCGGCACTGCGCCCCGCCTAGCCGTGTTGCTTGCCGACAACGGCATCCACCTCCCAGTCCTCGATGCCCTCGATGGCACGAGCTCTGGCATCGTGGTTGCACCGCTCGAACGAGGCGCCGTCTTCACCTCATCGAAGCTGGCGGTGCTCAGTGAGTCCGACATCACGGGCCGTCGACGAACGCATCGCCGAGCGAAGAAGCGGGCGAACACATCGCAAGACACCTTCGACGACCTTGCGCCCGGCGACTACGTGGTTCATAACCAGCACGGCGTTGCCCGATTCGCCGGCATGGTTACACGGGCCATTGGGGGAGTGGAGCGCGACTATCTGCTGCTCGAGTACCGCGGCGACGACAAGCTCTACATTCCGTCCGATCAGATCGGAATTGTTCGCCACTACACCGGCGGCGATAGCCCGAAGCTCTCAAAGATGGGTGGCAGTGATTGGGCCAAGGCAAAAGCGAAGGTCCGCACCGAAGTCAGCGAGATCGCCCAAGAACTCGTCGTGCTGTACCAGCGACGCGTCACCGCAGAGGGGCACGCATTCGCTCCGGACACGCCATTCCAGGCCGAGCTCGAAGACTCCTTCCCATACGAGGAAACGCCCGATCAGCTAACGGCGATCGTCGACGTCAAGGCCGACATGGAACGCCCGTATCCAATGGATCGTCTGGTCGTTGGCGACGTTGGTTTCGGCAAGACCGAAGTTGCGGTGCGTGCCGCATTCAAGGCCATCCAAGACAACAAACAGGTTGCTGTCCTCGTGCCGACCACCCTGTTGGCTCAGCAGCATCATCAGACGTTCTCCGAGCGGTTTGCGAGCTTCCCCGTGCGTGTCGAGGTGCTGAGTCGGTTCCTCACGAACGCCCAGGCAAAGAAGATCATCGAAGACACCAACGCCGGCAAGGTCGACCTGCTTATCGGCACACATCGCATGCTCAACCAAGAGCTGAAGTTCAAAGACCTCGGGCTTTTGGTCGTCGACGAAGAGCAGCGATTCGGGGTGAAGCACAAGGAGCGCATCAAGACACTGAAGACCGACGTCGATGTGCTCACGCTCACGGCGACGCCAGTGCCTCGAACGCTCGAGATGAGCCTCACGGGAATCCGCGACATGACGCTCCTGCAAACTGCACCGTCGGAACGACAGCCCATCCTCACCTACGTCGGTGAGCAGAACGATCGAGCGATCACCGAAGCCATTCGTCGAGAGCTGTTGCGCGAAGGTCAAGTCTTCTTCGTGCACAATCGTGTGCGCGATATCGAGCACACGGCCGCACGAGTGCGCGAGATGGTGCCTGAGGCTCGTGTTGCGATCGCTCACGGTCAGATGGACGAGGCATCGCTCGAACAGGTCGTCCTCGACTTTTGGGACGGCGAATACGACGTTCTCGTGTGCACCACGATTATCGAAACCGGCATCGACATGCCCTCGGTCAACACGCTTGTGGTCGACCGCGCCGACCTGCTCGGCCTCGGGCAAATGCATCAGCTCCGAGGAAGAGTTGGCCGGTCAGGCCAGCGCGCCTACGCCTACCTCATGGTGCCGGCCGACAAGTCGCTCACCGAGCAGGCCTACGAACGCTTGAAGACGATCGGTGAAGCCACCGATCTTGGGTCCGGGTTCAAGATTGCGATGCGCGACCTCGAGATACGTGGAGCGGGCAACCTGCTTGGCACCGGCCAGTCGGGTCATATCGCCGCTGTCGGTTACGACCTGTACTGCCAGATGGTCACCGAAGCGGTAAGCGAGCTCAAGGGCGAAACGATTGAAGAACCTGACGAGCTCACGATCGAGCTTCCAATGAAGGCCTTCCTCCCCGAGTCGTACATGGAGACCGAAGATCAGCGTCTCGAGGCCTACCGCCGTCTCGCTGCGGTCGCCACCGCCGAGCAGGTCGAGGACATCCGTGCCGAGTGGCTCGACCGCTACGGTCCGCTTCCCGAGCCCGTGTCGAACCTGCTCGATGTGGCGTCGGTGCGTGCCTGTTGCATTCGAGTGGGCATCACCGAGCTCACAGTCACGAAGGGCCCAGGCTTTGGTGGCCCGGAGTTTCTCGTTCGGATGTCGCCGATCACCCTTCCGACGTCCAAGCAGATTCGCCTCGATCGGATCTACAAGCACTCGGTGTACAAAGACACCGTCGAGGGTGCCGAAGGTGGTTTCCTTCAGCTGGGCATGAAGAAGGGCAATATCGCTGACAACATCGTGACGGCATTGGACGACTTGCTTCCTGCAGACGACGAGTAACATGGCTCACGTGATTCGTCGTCTTAGTCTCCTTCTCGCTCTGTTGCTCGCTCTGGCCGCCTGTGCCGGAGATGAGCGGTCCACTGTTGGACTCGGCGATGAGTCGATGTCTCGAACTGAGCTCACCGACCTCGTCATCTCCGTAAGCGGCGGCATCCCTGAAGGTGCCGAGGATCCGACCAGCCTTGACGCCGAGCGCATGCGCCAAGTCGCCAGCGTCTACGTGCGCGACCTAGCGCTCACCGAGTATTTCGAGGCCAACGGCTTCGCCCCTGACGCTGCCGTGATTGACGCGGCCGAAGCCGCCGCAGCTCAGCGCTTCGAAAACCAAGAGTTCGGTTTCCTCGCCTTTGACAGCGCTGGGTACCGAGCGATCGTGAACGCCGAGCTCAGAGCTCGCCAGCCATCAGAAGCGTTCTACGACTCGCCCGAAGAGGTGCCAGGCATTTTCGCTACGCCACCGGTCGTCGACGATGTCTCCTTCCTGCAGATCCCGGCAGTCCTTCAGAACCCACAAGTCGCCGCCCAGCCCGAGCTGCTCAGCGACCCAGCCTTTGCTGCCTCCCTGCTCGAAGACCCCCAGATTCTTGATGCTGTTGTAGGTACCGCGCGGTTCAATCGCCAGACCGAGATCGTGAAGGCGTTCAGCGACGACATCATTGTTGAATCGCGCCTCGGTGAGTGGGATAGCGAAACCGCTCGCTTTGTCGCTGGCGACTAATGGCTGAGCTCCCCACAGTCACGGTTGTGGGGCTGGGGCCAGCGGGTCCCGAGCTGCTCACGGTCGAGACCGAACGTCTGCTGAACGGCGGCGATCCGGTGTGGTTGCGAACGGCACGACACCCCGCTGCGACGGGCCTTGCGATCTCCGGGTCGTTCGACGACTACTACGACGAGCACGAATCGTTCGAAGATGTGTATGTGGCCATCGTGGCTCGGTTGGTTGAGCTGGCGGGCGAACATGGCTCGATCGTCTACGCCGTGCCCGGGTCGCCGACGGTGGCCGAGCACACCGTCGAGCTACTGCGCAGCGCGGAGGGCATCGACCTGAACGTGCGCCCTGCAATGGGCTTCACCGACCTGTGCTGGAACGCGCTCGGGATCGACCCCATGGCCGAGGCGGTGACGATCGTCGATGCCCACCGCATCGCGACCGATACGGCCGGGCGGCTTGGGCCCATGCTTGTTACTCAGGTGCACTCGCCTGAGGTACTCGACGATGTCATGCTGGCACTCGATGATGTGGCCCCTGGCGAGGTCACGATCCTCAAGGGCCTCGGTACCGACGACGAGCACGTCGAGACCGTTGACTGGGCCAAGCTCGCGTCGTCGGTGTCTCCCGATCACCTGACGTCGCTGTGGGTGCCAAAGCTGGCCGAACCGGTTGCGGCCGCATTTGTTCGCTTCGACGAGCTCGTTCGTCGCCTCCGCTCCGAATGTCCGTGGGACGGCGAACAAACGCACGAATCGCTTCGCCCGTACCTGCTTGAAGAGACCTACGAGGTTCTCGAGGCGCTCGATGCGGTAACCGCAACTGGGGACGATCCCGAGAGCGACGCCTACTTCGACCTTGAGGAAGAGCTCGGTGACCTGCTGTTCCAGATCTTCTTTCACTCTCGCCTCGCTGCAGAGGAGGGGCGATTCACGGTGGCCGATGTAGCCCAGGGGATCCACGACAAGCTGTATCGCCGGCATCCACATGTCTTCGGCAACGCCGACGCAGCCGAGACGATTGCCGGCTGGGAAGCGGCGAAGCAGATCGAGAAGTCCCGCGAAAGCGCGATGGATGGCATCCCAACGACGCTTCCCGCGCTGATGCATGCACTCAAGACGCAGAAGCGGGCGGCATCGGTGGGGTTTACCGGGCCTGATCTTGGTTGGGCACTGGGCGATGTTGCCGACGAGCTCGCCGAGGTCACCGAAGACCCGTCAGCCCACGAGGTTGGCGATCTGCTGTACGCAGCAGTGCAGGTCGCACGCATGCTCGACGTCAACCCCGAGTTAGCTCTCCGAGAGGCGTCGGAGCGATTTGCTGAACGGTTCCGGATCGTTGAACGCAGCGCGCACAGCGATGGCGCAACGCTCGCTGATGAATCCTATGAAGCGCTCGGACGGCGATGGGCGGACGCCAAGGCCATGCGTTCCGAGAGCTAAATCACAATCACCGAACTTCGCGTTCAGCGATGGGGATGCTTCCCTCTATCGGTAACAGTCACGCGAACATCGGCAAATTACATACCCACGGCGTGTAGTTTCGTGCTGGTCCACAAACACCAGGAGTACACGTGTCGACGATCGAGTCGGTAGTAGGAATCGAAGTTATCGACTCTCGGGGAAACCCAACAGTCGAGGTCGTTGTGACGACCGACTCTGGCGCGACCGGGCGAGCCCTGGTGCCGAGTGGCGCATCGACCGGTCAGTTCGAGGCAGTGGAGCTTCGTGACGGCGGCGACAGGTATATGGGCAAGGGTGTCCTTACAGCCGTCGGCTTTGTCAACACCGACCTGGCCGAGGCCGTCATTGGAATGGACGTGACGAGCCAGCGCGCAATCGATGCCGTGATGAACGAGGTTGACGGCACTGACAACAAGGGTCGATGCGGCGCAAACGCAATCCTGGGCGTCTCACTAGCTGCAGCACACGCAGCAGCAGCCGACGTTGGCTTGCCGCTCTACCGCTACGTTGGCGGCCCGCACGCACACGTGCTGCCAGTGCCAATGATGAACGTGCTCAACGGTGGCGAGCACGCTGACAACAACATCGACCTCCAAGAGTTCATGCTCATGCCCGTTGGCGCGAGCACGTTCTCCGAAGGCCTTCGGTGGGGCATCGAGACCTACCACACGCTCAAAGGCGTCCTGCACGATCGTGGCCTGTCGACCGCCATTGGCGACGAAGGTGGCTTTGCGCCGAACCTCGGATCGAACGAAGAGGCCTTGCAGCTTCTCGTCGAAGCGATCGAGAAGGTCGGGCTTCGTCCGGGCGACGACATTGCGCTGACCATGGACGTTGCGGCCTCAGAGTTCTTCAAGGACGGCAAGTACGAGCTTGCCGGTGAAGGTCGAAGCCTCACGCCAACCGAGATGGCTGGCTACTTGGCCGAGCTTGCCGACAAGTACCCGATCGTGTCGATCGAAGACGGTCTCGATGAGCAGGACTGGGATGGTTGGGCCACCCTCACTAAGCAGATCGGCGACAAGGTTCAGCTTGTTGGCGACGATCTCTTCGTCACGAACACCACCCGTTTGCAGCGCGGCATCGACGAGGACATCGCTAACTCGATCCTAATCAAGGTCAACCAGATCGGCTCGCTGACCGAAACCCTCGAGGCTGTCGGCCTTGCGACCTCGAACGCGTACACCTCGGTGATGTCTCATCGCTCGGGTGAAACCGAAGACGCAACGATTGCTGACCTCGCTGTCGCAACCAACTGCGGCCAGATCAAGACCGGCGCCCCAGCGCGTTCAGATCGTGTTGCGAAGTACAACCAGCTCATCCGTATCGAAGCCGATCTCGGCGACGCTGCGGTCTACCCCGGACGATCGGCGTTGGCCGGCCAGTGACGAACCAGCAACGCCGAACTGCGCGGGGAGCCACCCGCCGTCCAGCCCCCGGGCCGCGACGGCGAACTGTGCAACCCCATGCGCGGGTCAGCGGGCGAGCTCGAGCGAACACGCCGAACAAGTCGGCGGCTAGCCAGGCACGCATTCCTGTCAACCGAACCTCACCGCGTCGTGAGAACCGACGCGACGGTCGAGGTCGCGAGCTTGCTCCTCAGCGCCCGGTGCTCAAGACGTTGACGAAGTTCGCTGCCCGAGCAGTGCTGGGCCTGATCATCCTTGCGGTGTTTGTGTTTGGCGTCTTCCCGACCGGTAGCTACGTCGACCAGCGCAACGAGCTCAACGATGCCGAACGAGAACTGGCCGAGCTGCAAGACGCAAACGCCGAGCTAGAAGACCGGGTTCGGCGCCTCGAAAGCGACGAAGCGATCGAGAACAAGGCGCGGGCCGACTACGGCCTGGAACGCCCTGAGGACGAGAGCTACCTCATCCTGCCTCCAGGGCAGTAGCGCTCGCGGGGACGTCCGCTTACTGTTCGTCTAGTGTGACGGCGTGACACAGCTTCAAGTACCTCGGCGGGTATGTGTGTTTGCTTTGGCGGCGCTTCTATGCGCCATTGTGGCGACGCAGTCAACTGTCCCTAGCGCCGGCGCGCAGGTGCGGACGTGCCAGGGCGAGCCAGCGACGATCGTTGGCACGGTCCACAGTGATCGCCTGGTGGGGACGTCGGGCCCCGATGTCATCGTGGCGCTGGGAGGCGCTGATGTAATCATTGGGCTTGGCGGCAACGACATCATCTGCGGCGGTTGGGGCAACGACACGATCAAGGCCGGCGGCGGCAACGACAGGGTCTATGGCGGGCCAGGTGCTGACTCGATTACCGGTGGGCCCAACGACGATGTGTTGTTTGGTGGCAAGGGTCGAGACACGCTTATTGGCAACGCTGGCGATGACACGCTGACAGGAGGGCCTCGCGGCGACTCGCTTATGGGCGGTCGAGGGGATGACACGCTCAACGGTGGGCTCGGTCCCGATCGAATCGTCGGTGGCGATGGAGCAGACACCCTCAATGGCGGTGCCGGCCGTGATACCTGTGCGATCAACGATTCACATGTGGGCTGTGAACAGGCCACGCTCGCAACGCGTCCAGCAGCTAACTCGCAACCGGTCGAGGTTGATCGGGTGATCCACATCAGCATCGACGGCCTTCGCTCAGACCACGTCACCCCGTGGCTCACCCCGAATGTGTTCTCGCTAGTCCGAAGTGGAGTGTCGACACTCAACGCTCGCACCGACCCCGACAGCACAAAAACGCTGCCAAATCACACCGCCCAGTTCACCGGTCGCTCGGTGAACGGCCCCCAGGGACATGGCATCGAGTTCAATGAAGACAACGGCGGGACAGTGCACCAACTGGCTGGCGAATACGCAGCGTCGGTCTTTGATGTAGCGCACGATCATGGTTTGGCGACGGCGATGTATGCGGGCAAAGAGAAGTTCCAGATGCACGAGCGTTCGTGGAGCAGCGAATTTGGTCGCCCCGACACGATCGGTGCCGATAGCGGCCGGGACAAGATCGACGTCTTTGTCCGTTCCGACCCAGCATCAGCAGTACAGAAGCTGCTCCGCGACCTTGATCGAACCAGCCTTGGGCAAGTCAACGCCTACATTTTCTTCCACATCCGCCTACCCGATTCGGCCGGACATGAAAGCGGTTGGGGGTCGAGCGAGTACAGCGATGCAGTTGCCGAGTCTGACCGGTTGGTCGGCCTGATCACGCGACACATTGCCCAGAACGGCGCGTGGAACGACAGCACCGGATTCATCCTCACGTCCGACCATGGCGGGCCGCTCGGTGGGATGAGCCATCACGTCAGCGAGAACCCCGACAACTTCACCATTCCATTCGTGGTATCGGCGCCCGGCGTATCGGCTGGCGCAGACCTGTACGCCCTCAACGCGTCGACGCGAACAAACCCAGGCCGCAGCCAGATCGGTCTGACGGGCGCACAACCGATCCGTGGTCATGACGCTGGCAACCTGGCGCTCGATCTGCTGGGCCTCCCGGCCATTCCCGGCTCGGTCTTCAACGCGAATCAGGATCTCCGGCTGAACTAAGGGGCGGTTCGGCCGGTGCTCTAGTGTCGTCGCATGAGTCGCACTGAACTGTCATCGGTTGACACGGTCCTCGAGCGATTGGGCGAGCAGAACTACTTCGCCGATCGTGGGTTGGCGACGTCGATCTTTCTCGCCGCAGAGCTCGAGCGTCCGCTTCTTCTTGAAGGAGACGCGGGTGTAGGCAAGACGGAAGTTGCCAAGGTGGTCGCAGCGATTACGAGTGCTGATCTCATTCGCTTGCAGTGTTACGAGGGGATCGACGTATCTCAGGCGCTCTACGAGTGGAACTACACCCGGCAGCTCCTTCACCTTCGAACCGCCGAAGCAACAGGTACGGCTCAGGTAAGCTCCTCCGATGACTTGGAGGACGAGCTCTTCACCGACCGCTTCCTCATCCGTCGTCCACTCTTGCAGGCGATCGATCATCGTTCTGCGGTCCCTCCGGTCCTGCTGATCGACGAAGTCGACCGCGCTGACGACGAGTTCGAAGCCTTCCTGCTCGAAGCGTTGTCCGACTACTCGGTGACGATCCCCGAACTCGGCACCTTCACCGCTGACAATCCGCCGTTGGTGATCATCACGTCGAACCGAACTCGCGATGTACACGATGCGCTCAAGCGTCGGGCGCTCTACCACTGGGTCGAGCATCCCGACTTCGAGCGAGAAGTGGCCATCATCGAGCGCAAGGCACCGAACGTGCCCGCTTCGCTTGCCCGGCAAGTTGCGTCAGCAACTGGCCAATTCCGAGACATGGGGATGTACAAGCCGCCAGGAATTGCCGAGACGCTGGACTGGGCCAACGCCCTCCATCTCCTGGCTGAGACCCAGCTGACCGAAGCATCGGTCGACGCCACCCTCGGCACGCTGCTCAAGTATCGAGAAGATCAGGAACGGGCGCGTCGCGCCGGTATCGAAAGCGTGATCGAGATCGCGCTCGGCGCCTAGCCCATCGATGACCGACAGCAGCTTCCCGCTTCCGATCGGGGGTATCGACGGCCCCGATGACGGGCCAGCGATACTTCACGCCCAGGAGGGGCGCGTCAACATCGAGTCGATGCCCGAGCTCGAACGGCTCGCAACTGGCTTTGTGCATTGCCTTCGCTCGGGTGGGCTGACCGTGCCGGTGAGCATGTCGCTGCGTTTCACCCAGGCGCTGATGGCCGTCGGCGTGGGCAACGGGGACGATGTGTACTGGGCTGGCCGGGCGACCCTTGTCAGCCGCCCCGAGGACATTGCGATGTACGACGCGATGTTTCTGGCGTTCTTTCATCGCAACGGGACGGGCTTCAAGGTTCGGTTCGAAGACGAGGCCGAGTCGGCTTCGATCGGCGCTGACGATGGTGATGGCGACGGCGATGGCGAATCAGGGGACGATGATGTGCTGGCGCTTCGGTACAGCGCGGCCGAAACACTCGGCGAGAAAGACTTTGCCGAGTTCACTCGCGAAGAGTTGTACGAGGCCAGCAAGGTCATGAACAAGATGCGATTGCAGCCCGCGGTTCGAGCGTCTCGACGTCGAGTGGCCGCGGGCGGCGGCGATCGTAACGATCTTCGCCGCACGGTTCGGGCTGCGATGCGCACGGGTGGCGAGCCAGTTCTGTTGAGCCGGACGACCACAGGTACCCGGACTCGACGCTTGGTGCTTCTGCTCGATGTCAGCGGCTCGATGGAGCCCTACGCGCGAGTGCTCATTCGCTTCGCCCATGCTGCGGTGGTGGCCCGGGGGCGTGTTGAGGTCTTCGGCCTTGGTACTCGACTGACCCGCATGACTCGTCAGCTCGGTTCGTTCGACGTTGACGAAGCGGTTGCGGCAGCGGCCGAATCGGTTGTCGACTGGTCGGGGGGAACCCGCCTTGGTGAGGCGATCGGCTCGTTCAACGACGAGTGGGGTGTGCGCGGCATGGCCCGTGGTGCGATCGTCGTGATCCTGTCGGACGGGTGGGACCGTGGAGATCCCGACGAGATGTCGCTTCAGATGGAGCGGCTTCAGCGCACGGCGCACCGTGTGGTTTGGGTCAACCCGTTGAAGGCCACGCCCGGGTACGAACCGATCGCTCGTGGGATGGCCGCCGCCATGCCCCACGTCGACACGTTCCTCGAAGGCCATTGCCTCGATTCGTTGACTGCGCTCGCCGAAGCGATCCAGGCGTGAAAGTTCGGGGTACTCTCAGACCATGAAAGAGCTCCTCACCGACCTCGATCGTTGGCAACGACAGGACAAAGCCATCGCCGTGGCCCGCGTTGTCGACCTGGACGGATCGGGTCCCCGGCTGCCCGGAGCGGCAATGGCCGTGAATGAAGATGGCGAGGTCGCAGGCTCGGTGTCGGGCGGATGCGTCGAAGGTGCCGTTGTTGTGGAGGCGCTCGAAGTGATCGAGACAGGCGAACGCCGCACCGTCACGTTCGGGTACTCCGACGACGAGGCGTTCGCGGTGGGCCTGACCTGCGGTGGAACGATTCATCTCTTTATCGAACCATTGGACTGGTAACCGTGGCCGGATCGCTCTATCCGAAGCTTCGTGACGCCATCAAGGGAGAGCGTCCAATCGCTCTCGCGACGGTTATCGAGGGCCCGCACCTCGGGTCGAAGATGCTTGTGACTCCCGATGAGGTCGATGGTTCGCTCGGCGATGAAGACCTCGATCGAGTTGTTTCCCGTGATGTGCTGGGCGAGCTCGCTGCGGGCCGCACGGGCATTCGTCGCTACGGGAGTCAAGGCCAGGCCCGAGCCGACGATGTTGCCGTGTTTATCGAGAGCTTTGCGCCGCCGCCGCAGATGTTGATCTTCGGAGCCGTCGATTTCACCGCAGCACTTGCTCGGGTGTCGAAGTTTCTTGGGTATCGGGTGACCGTGTGCGATGCGCGTCCGATGTTCGCCACCAAGCAGCGCTTTCCGTTTGCCAACGAGGTCGTGGTCGACTGGCCGAATCGACTGCTCGACGAGGTCGGGTCGTCGCTCGCCGAACGCGATGCCATCGCAGTACTCACACACGACGCAAAGTTCGACATTCCGGCGATTACGTCAGCGCTTCATACCGACGTGGGTTACATCGGCGTGATGGGATCGCGCCGCACCCACGACGACCGCACCAAACGGCTCATCGACGCTGGGGTCACCAACGACGAGCTCGCCCGCCTTCGTTCGCCGATCGGACTCGACATCGGTGGCCGCACTCCCGAAGAGACCGCCATCTCTATCGTCGCCGAGATCATCGCCCTACGAACCGGCCGAGAAGTTCCAGCCCTCACCAACACCGAAGGCTCCATCCACCGCTAACGGCCAGCGGGGTCAGGCCTCAACAACTAACAAGCGTCCGGTGGGGTCAGGCCTCAACAACTAACAACTGGCCGCTTGAACCCTGATTTCTTAACGTTTGGGTGACGCGCTGAGGCCTTCCGCGATTCGGTGCGTGTTTGCCACAGTCCGGGCTGATCGCTCGGAAATACTGAGAAATCAACAATTTGGCCTCGACTTGTTAGTTGTTGAGGCCTGACCCCGAGAACAACTTGTTAGTTGTTGAGGCCTGACCCCAAGAGTTCGGACCATCGACGCTGGGGTCACCAACGACGAGCTCGCCCGACTTCGTTCGCCGATTGGGCTCGACATCGGTGGCCGCACTCCCGAAGAGACCGCCATCTCTATCGTCGCCGAGATCATCGCCCTACGAACCGGCCGAGAAGTTCCAGCCCTCACCAACACCGAAGGCTCCATCCACCGCTAACCCTTTACCCGGGGCGTACCGAGAAGCTGGCAGTCCAGTGTTCGTTGCTCTCGTCGTTGATGAAGAGCTGCCAGGTGAATCGTTGGCCGCGGGGGAGTGGGATCGACCCAAAGTTGATGCCGAGGGGAACCCAGAGTTCGCTGCCCGGGGCAACACCGGCCGGACGTCCGGCTTCGAACTGACCGTTCAGGCTGACAGGCTTCTCGCGGATCATGACTGGGTGGCCGTCTTCGTCGGTGAGGTCGAGCTTCCACTGGTGCTTCACGTTCGCTTGGTCCCAGGGCACGCCGATGCGAACCGCAACCGAGATGTGCTGCGGACGGGGGCCGATCACGCCGAGTCCGCCGCCGAGGATGAACAACTTGCCATCGGTGACCTGCACCGCGTCGCACATCAAGATGATTGCTCTGAACGCTGGCGGGTTGAAGGTCAGATCGGGTTGCTCCACGGCGATGAGCCTACCGGCGGTAGCATTCGGCGGATGTCGTCTCGTGTTGCTGCTGTCATCCTCGCTGCAGGTTCTGGCTCTCGCTATGTGGGGGAAACCCACAAGCTGCGGGCCGAGATCGACGAGGTGTCGGTGCTGGCACGATCGGTGAATGCGGCTCGCGCAGTGGGCTTCGACGAGGTATTTGTCGTGGTCGGCGACGACGACTTTGCCGACATCCTGCCCGAGTCCGGGGTGACCGTTGTGCCGTCACCCCGCTGGGCTGACGGTCAGGCACATTCGCTGCAAGCTGCTGTGTCAGCTGCTCGTGAGAAGTCGTTCGATGCGATCATCGTCGCGCCTGGCGATCAGCCCCTGGTTGGTGCTGTCACCTGGGCCGCGCTTCGAGACGCGGATGCGACGCCCTTCGCTGTGGCTACCTATGCCGGAGTTCAACGACCGCCAACTCGACTTGCATCGTCGATCTGGGGTGACCTACCAACCGAAGGTGACCAGGGTGCACGTGCGGTGATGAAGCCATCACCCGAGCTCGTAACCGAGGTGCCCAGTGCCGGGAGCCCACACGATGTCGACACGGTCGAGGCGCTCGAGCAGGTTCGCCAGATCTACTACGACCGAATTGCCGTGACTGAGCTACTCGGACGCACCCCGATGGGGCAGTTCGAAGTGGTCGTCCGCAACGATGACGGCGAACCAGTGGTGTTGAAGAACTACCCGGTACTCGCCAACGGCCGGCCAATGCCCACGCTCTACTGGCTGTGCGGCGAGCGCGAAAGCATGCTGATCGGTCGTCTGGAAGCGATGAAGGGGGTTCGCCGGGCTGAGGCCGACATCGGTCTTGAAGCGATCAACGCGGCCCACGATCGGTACTGCGCTGAGCGCGACGCCATCCTCGATGCTGCGACTACGCAGCCAGAACACCGCCCGACCGGCGGCGTCGGTGGCACTCGCAACGGGGTCAAGTGCCTGCACGCTCACTACGGCTATTGGCTCGCCGGTGGCGATGACCCGGTGGGGAAGTGGGTGCACGATCATCTGCACGAGGTCGATACTCCGCGGTGGCCAGAGCAACCAGGCTCCGCCTGATTTTGGCTGCTCCGGCGCACCGCCTAGCTTCCCCGTCGGGGAGCGTTCAAGCGGCACGCAGCCTGGGCGCCAGAGGCGGTCGGAGTCTTTGCATTCCTTCCGCGGTGGCCAGAGCAACCAGGCTCCGTCTGAGTCGTAGACTGACGGCCATATGACGAAGCCCATCTATGCCGGTATCGATTGCGGAACGAACTCCACTCGACTGATCATCGGTGACGGCACCGAAACGTTTGAACGAGAGATGACGATCACCGGTCTCGGCCGGGGCGTCGACGCCACAGGTCGCCTCTCCGACGAGGGCATCGAGCGAGTGCGGGCTGCACTCGAGAACTACAAGACGATCATGGATCGCTACGAGATTGCTGGCCTGCGCATGACGGCCACCTCTGCCGCCCGGGATGCCGACAACCGAGACACCTTCTTCGACATCTCCGAGCAGACTGTTGGGGTGCGTCCCGAGCTCATTTCGGGTCACGAAGAGGCAGAGCTCTCGTTCCTCGGAGCGACTGCCGAGCTCGACCCGGCTGACGGGCCATTTCTCGTGTTCGACATCGGTGGCGGCTCGACCGAGTTCGCTGTCGGCAGCTCTCGAATGGAGGGTGGTATCTCGACTGACATGGGCAGCGTCCGGTTCACCGAGAAGTACGTCGAGAGCGACCCGCCGATGCCTGAAGAGCTCGTTGCCTGCCTGTCGGTTGCTGAGGTTCATCTCGACGACGTGGCGCGAGAAGTGCCGATGGCTCACGGAGCTCGCCAGCTGGTTGGCCTCGCCGGCACCGTATCGACAGCAGCCGCGGTCGAGATCGGGCTGGCTGAGTACGACCGAGACAAGATCCATCACTTTCGGCTCACACGAGATGCCATCGAGGACGTCTACCGCACGCTCGTTACCGAAGCTCGTGATGATCGCAAGCACAACCCCGGTCTTGAGCCTGGGCGCGTCGACACCATCGTCGGCGGAATGTGCATCCTCGCTCGCATCGTCCGGTACTTCGACGCCGACGATGTGCTGGTGTCGGAGTCCGACATCCTCGACGGGTTGATCCTCTCCCAGATCGAGCCCGCCTGATGCGGTCGAACCCCGATCCGGGAGCGGTGCCGCTTGTTGGGCGGCGTCTGGTGATGCGCCCGTTGGTGGCCGAGGACTATCCCCAATGGTGCGAGGTTCGCACGGTCAACGAAGAATGGCTCACGAAGTGGGAGCCCCAGCGGATTCCGGGGCAGCCCGATGTCGTCCAGAGTCGACAGGCGTTTGCCTCGCGTTGCGCGGCTCGCCAACGTGAGCGTCAGCTCGGCACCGGCTATGGGTTCGGCGTGTTTGTCGATAATCAGCTTGCTGGCGAAATGAACGTGTCAGCCATCCAGCGCGGCCCATTCCAGAACGCCTACGTCGGCTACTGGATCGACGAACGTTTGGCTGGGCAGGAGTACACCCCCGAAGCCCTGGTCGTCGCCATGCGCTTTGCATTCGAAGATCTCCGCCTTCACCGGTTGCAGATCTCGATCATCCCTCGAAACAAGCCATCTCGGCGTGTCGTCGAGAAGCTCGGCATTCGCCTCGAAGGCATGGCCGAGAAGTACCTCGAGATCAACGGCAACTGGGAAGACCACCTGCGATACGCCATCACGATTGAGGAATGGATCGAACGCAAGCAGGAATTCAGCCGCTGGCTGTAGTTGCTAAGTGCGTTCTTAGGAACTCATAGAATCTGCTCAGGTTCGAGTCGTCAGTCTCTTCATGTACCCCTACGTGAAGGAAGACATGGACATCGAATCCCCCCAGAACACCCCAGTTGAGAAGGCTCCCGGCCGCAAGGTTGCTCTTGGCTGCTTTGCGCTCGCGGCAGCATCGATCGGCTTTGCAATGACCGGCGGACCGAGTCAGGCAGCAGTTGCCGCACCTGCTCCAGCTCCAGAGGTAGTTGCAGCTACCGACCTCGCCGTCGACAAGATGGTCGACGAAGCCGACCTAGCGTCATCGGATTCCGTTGCACACGACGAACCCACCCATCGCAAATTCGTGGACCCCTTCGCAGACCTCACTGACGAAGAGTTAGAGGCGCTGACCGATGACGAGTTCTTCGCCATGCTGGAAGACGCTGGTATCGACCCTGAAGACGAAGGTGTCGAGCTATTCGACGACATCGAGGACCCGTTCGCCGATCTCACCGATGAAGAGTTCGAGGCGATGACCGATGACGAGTTCTTCGCCATCCTCGATGAGGCCGGCATCGACGTTGACGAGCTGGTCGAAGAATCCGCAACCGACGAAGACAACGACGAAGAAGACAGTGATGAGGTCGAAGGTAACGAGGTAGACGCTGACGAACGGGATGCACCCCGAGGTGTCGAAGACCCGTTTGCCGGGATGACCGACGAAGAAATCGATGCCCTGAGCTACGACGAGTTCGTTTCCATGCTCGAAGAGGCCGGCGTCGATTTCGAGATCGTTGATGGTGACTTCGATGAGAATTTCGACGGTGAACGTGATGGCGATCACGACCACGACCATGATGCGAGCGGCGATGTCTACGGACCTGCTCCTGTCGCTGGAGACACGATCGACACGAGCGACATCGACGATCCAGAGGTCGCTGCCGCAATGCAGAAGATCTGGAGTCGGTTCGCCGAGCTGGTGCCAGCATCGGCACGAGCCAACATCGTCCAGTTCGAGATGTTGAAAGAAGATGGCGCTGGCGCACACGTGTACCCAGTTGATGAGGCAGGCAAGACCTGGACCCTCGGTGTGAGCAACGGTCTTGGCAAGAGCCTCGATGCAGTGCTTATCCACGAGCTCGGTCACACGTTGACGCTCGACGCAACGCAGGCCACCGCATCGCAGGTCGGCACCTCGTGCGTCACCTATGACACCGGCGATTCGTGTGCGAAGCCAAACAGCATCGTGAACCAGTTCGTTTCACGATTCTGGCCAGCAGACCTCCGAGCCGAGGTCGAGCGAATCGGAACGATCACCGATGATGACGAGTTCTTCGAAGCAAGTGCGAAGTTCGCCGAGGACAACGAGGGAAGCTTCGTCACCGACTACGCCAGCGGCAACCCGGTCGAAGACCTCGCAGAGGTGTTCTCGAAGTTCGTCACCGAAGACAAGCCCACAGGCGATTCGGTCGCCGACCAAAAGATCAACTTCCTGTGGGAGTTCCCCGAGCTCGTTGAACTGCGAGCCCAGATCGTCGAGAACGCTGGCGGCGACGTCGAGACCTACGAAGAAGGCCAGTTCTAGCTGTGGCTTTTATGGGGCCCGTCCCCATAAAGACACCAACCACGTGAGCGATGCCCCGGCCGATTGGTCGGGGCATTCGTTCTGTACCGTGGCCCTATGTTGAAGTACGGTCCCTGGTTCTCCGGTCGACGCTTCGCGGAAGGTAGCCAACCGCACCCGCATAGCCGGCTATCTCCTGCTCGAGCGGCATGACCTACGGCCAGATACCGCGCTGGTCGAAGACCGTTCCGATGCGGTTGAGGGCGACGGCGTAGGCAGCTTCGCGGCGAGAGCACGCAAGGCGCTTCTTTTCGTTTTCGATGTTGTCGGCAGCGTCCCAGAGGTAGCGGCGAAGCTCGTCGTCGACCTGGTTGAGGCGCCACTTTGCGCTCATCTTGTTCTGGAGCCATTCAAAGTACGACACGATCACACCGCCGGCGTTCGCAAGTACGTCGGGAAGGATCTCGACGCCTCGTTCGATGAGGATCGCCTCACCATCGTTGCTCGTGGGGCCGTTTGCTCCTTCGAGAATGACCGATGCACGAACGTTGGGGGCTCGGTCGGCTGTGATCTGGTTCTCGATCGCTGCCGGAACCAGGATGTCTACGTCGGACGCAAAGAAGTCTTCGACATCGATCTCGTCGGCGTCGGCGAAGCCCGCAACGCCGCCAGCTTCGCTGGTGTGTCGCCACAGTGCCTCCGGGTCGATGCCGTGGCCATTCATGATGGCGCCGGTGTGGTCAGCAACCGCCGTCGTGGTGACGCCCATCCGGCCAAGTGCACGGGCGCAGTGCTCGCCGACGTTGCCGAAGCCTTGAATAGCAGCTGTTGTGCCACGAAGGTCGCGGTTGATTTGTTCGAAGTGGTGGGCGAGCACGAAGGCTGCGCCCTGGCCGGTGGCCTTGTCACGGCCGAGTGACCCACCGGTCTCGATGGTCTTGCCGGTCACGACCCGGCGGGTGTTCTGGCGATCGCCCCCGCTGCTAGCTGAGTTGAGGTACGTATCCATCATCCACACCATCGCCTGAGCGTTCGAACCAACGTCGGGTGCTGGGATGTCGTGCTCGGGGCCGATGTTCGAGCCGAGTGCATGGGTGAATCGTCGCACGATTCGTTCGATCTCGCCCTGGCTGTGTTCACGTGGGTTGAACGCAATGCCGCCCTTCGCTCCGCCGAACGGGACACCGGAAAGTGAGGTCTTCCACGTCATCCACATGGCGAGCGCTTTGACCTCGCCAAGTTCGACCTCGGGCGAGAAGCGGAGACCGCCCTTGAAGGGTCCGAGCACATCGTTGTGTTGAACTCGATAACCCCTGAACATTCGGAGCTCACCGTCATCTAACTCAACGGGGAAGCTCACGATGATCTCGTTCTTCGGTGATCGAAGAATTGATCTCGTCCGGTCGGACAGTCCAATCAGTTCCGCAGCAGCGTCGAACTGCTGCAACGCAGTCTCGAACAGCTGCTCACCATGGGTGGTGTCGGTCGATCGTCTCGTGGGCATGTTGTGTCACCTCGTACGATCGCCATTGATCGCCTTGATGTAATTCGCGATCGCCGTTGATCGCTCCGCCAATATAGGTCAGGCGTTATCCATGATGGCGCCTATTGCTCTATCGGTGAACGGGCTATTCGAATTAGACGTGAAGATCAGCCCTCTTCGGCTACCGAGGCCAGCGCTTCAAGTGCGGCGGCAGCATGTTCTGGCCGGCAAATGAGGAGATCTGGAAGGTACGGGTCTTCGTGGTTGTAGGTCAGCTGACTGCCATCGATGCGACTGCAGTGCAGGCCAGCGGCAAGGGCAACAGCGACAGGGGCACAGGAGTCCCATTCGTACTGGCCGCCTGAGTGGGCGTACATTTCGGATTCGCCTCGAACGACCGACATCGCCTTTGCGCCGGCGGAACCCATCTCCACGAGCTCGGCGCCGAGTTGCTCGGCAACTGCGAGGGCAGCCTTCGGTGGTCGGCTGCGGCTGACGATCATTCGTGGGGGAGTCTGGCCCGTTTCGGGCATGGCGACTGGGTCAGCAGTCGAGAGGGTAAGTCCCAAGCCGGGAAGGGCAACAGCTCCGACGACAGGTTTGCCGTCGACGACCATGGCAACGTGCACAGCCCAGTCGGTGCGCGGAGGCTCGGAGAACTCACGAGTCCCGTCAACCGGATCGACGATCCAGGTGCGATCGGATGACAACCGTTCAACCCCATCCTTGCCCTCCTCGCTCAAAATCGCATCGTCAGGGCGGACTCGGCGAAGTTCTTCCATGATGAAATCGTGCGATCGCTGATCGCCTTCATCCTTCATCTCCTTGGAATCGGCGCCGCGAGCGCTCATTTCCTCACGGATTGCGAGAAGTAGCTCACCGGCTGCGGTAGCGATGCGTGCAGCTTCGAGATGGTCGTCATGGGTCACAGATGTCATTGGGCTATTCAACCTAGGATTTAGGAGCGGGTGTGTGACCACAATGGTCACAGTTCACAGAGTAAATGCTCAGGGTCTGTATCGGAATGCCGATGGAACCCTTGAACATTCGGTGCAGAGGAGTCAGCAAGCCATCATGTCTTACGAGCTATCCCACTTGAGGGAACTCGAGGCGGAATCCATCCACATTATGCGTGAGGTGGCCGCGGAGTTCGAAAATCCAGCCCTGATGTTCTCGGGAGGTAAGGACTCGATCGTCATGTTGCGACTCGCCGAAAAGGCGTTCGCGCCGGCGAAGATTCCTTTCCCGATGCTTCACGTCGATACCGGCCACAACTTCAAAGAGGTCATCGACTTCCGCGACAAGCGCTCGGCCGACCTTGGCATCAAGCTGATTGTTGCTTCGGTACAGGACGCGGTTGACAAGGGCTTGGCCCAAGACGAGACCGGCCCGCGCGCTTCTCGCAACCGTCTTCAAATCCCAACCCTTCTGAACGCGATCGAAGAACATCGCTTCGATGCACTCTTCGGCGGCGCTCGTCGTGACGAAGAGAAGGCCCGTGCGAAAGAGCGCGTCTACTCGTTCCGTGACGACTTCGGTCAGTGGGACCCCAAGGCTCAGCGTCCTGAGCTCTGGAACCTTTACAACGGCCGCATCAAGCAGGGCGAACACATCCGTGTGTTCCCGATTTCGAACTGGACCGAGCTTGACATCTGGCAGTACATCGCCGATGACAAGGTCGAGATCCCGGCGATCTACTTTGCACATCAGCGCATGGTCTTCGAGCGTGACGGCATGCTCCTGGCCGATAACGAGTTTATCGAGCGCATGGAAGGCGAAGAGCCGTACGAAGAGCAGGTTCGTTACCGCACCGTCGGCGACATGACCATCACCGGTGCCGTCGAATCAGACGCAGACACCGTTGAGAAGATCATCGAAGAGGTAGCTGCTACCCGACAGACCGAACGTGGCGCGACTCGCGCCGACGACCGTTCGTCTGAAGCAGCAATGGAAGATCGTAAGAAAGAGGGCTACTTCTAATGTCAGAAATTCTCCGATTCGCGACCGCAGGTTCGGTCGACGATGGAAAGTCAACCCTCATCGGTCGTCTGTTGTACGACTCAAAGTCGATCTTCGAAGATCAGATCGAATCCGTCACCAAGGCCTCCGAGAAGCGTGGCATGGAGATGGACCTTTCGCTCGTCACCGACGGCCTTCGTGCCGAACGTGAGCAGGGCATCACCATCGACGTGGCCTACCGCTACTTCGCAACGCCGAAGCGCAAGTTCATCATTGCGGACACGCCTGGCCACATTCAGTACACCCGCAACATGGTGACTGGTGCGTCGACAGCTGACGTTGCCCTCATCCTTATCGATGCCCGCAACGGCGTCATCGAGCAGAGCCGTCGTCACAGCTTCATCGCATCGCTCCTGCGTATCCCGCACATGGTCGTCTGCGTCAACAAGATGGACCTTGTCGATTACAGCCAAGAAGCGTTCGAGAAGGTCAAGGAAGAGTTCCGCGAGTTCGCCATGCGTCTCGATGTTCCCGACCTCACCTTCATCCCGGTTTCGGCACTCAATGGCGACAACGTCGTCGACAAGTCTGAGAACATGCCGTGGTACGAGGGTCGGTCGCTGTTGACCCACCTCGAGAACGTGCACACCGCATCTGACCGCAACATGGTCGATGTGCGTTTCCCTGTGCAGTACGTCATTCGTCCAATGACCGACGAGCATCACGACTACCGCGGCTACGCCGGTTCGGTAGCTGGTGGCGTCATGAAGCCAGGCGACGAAGTCGTCGTGCTTCCAAGCGGTTTCGAATCGACGATCAAGGCCATCGACACGCTCGACGGTCCTGTCGACGAAGCCTTCGCTCCAATGGCGGTCACCGTTCGCCTGAACGACGAGATCGACGTGAGCCGTGGCGACATGATCTGCCGTCCGAACAACCAGCCGATCGTCACCCAAGACGTCGACGCAATGGTGTGCTGGATGGACGAGCGGGCAACGCTCTTGCCTCGGAAGAAGTACGCCATCAAGCACTCGACCCGTACCGCACGCGTCATGGTGAAGGATCTTCACTACCGACTCGACATCAACACGTTGCATCGCGACGAAGCCGCAACCGAGCTCTCACTCAACGAGATCGGCCGCATCAGCTTCCGTTCGACCGTGCCATTGTTCCTCGATGAATACCGTCGTAACCGTGAGACCGGCAGCTTCGTGCTGATCGATGAGGACTCCAACGCCACTGTGGCTGCGGGCATGATCCTCGGCGAAACCCCTAGCTAACCCATGGGCGACGACGCTGCGGCTAGTGAAGGGGCAACGAACGTTGTTTGGCACCCAGGTCACTTCGACCGCTCAGAACGATGGGCTCACCTTGGCCTGAACGGCGCGACCATTTGGTTTACTGGGCTTTCGGGCTCGGGTAAATCGACGGTTGCCGTTGAGGTCGAGCGTCTGCTCGTCGAACAGAAGCAGCCGACGTACATGCTCGACGGAGACAACCTTCGTCACGGCATCAATGCCGACCTGGGTTTCACCGCCGACGATCGAAACGAGAACGTCCGTCGCGTCAGCGAAGTAGCTCGTCTCTTCGCCGACGCGGGTGTGGTCGCACTCGTGCCGCTCGTGAGCCCGTATCGGGCCGGACGTGAACGCGCCCGTGAGATCCACAAGGCGGCCGACGTGCCGTTCTTCGAAGTCTTCATGGACACCCCGCTCGAGGTAGCCGAAGAGCGCGACCCGAAGGGTCTGTACAAGCTCGCTCGTGCGGGCAAGATCGAGAACTTCACCGGTATCTCCGACCCGTACGAAGCCCCGGTCGACCCCGACCTCGTGCTCCACCCAGACATGGGCGACCCAGCTGCCATGGCAGCCAAGGTCCTGGAGATGCTTCAGTCGTAGAGATTTGTACAGATTTTCCGACCACTACGGTCAGAAAATCGACACAAAAACTGGGGCCTGAGATTTGTGCAGATTCTCATACCGTTACGGTCTGAAAGTCTGTACAAAAAACCAAGTCTGTACAGAAAGAAGCGTGGGTGAAAACGTCAGAAGCGTGCCGGCTGGGCCGACACGCTTGCTGCACTCTTGATCTATTGGCGACTGCGTTAGTCGATTGGCTTACCGAAGGGCTGCTTTGCGAGCTTGTAGCAGTCGGCGTGGAAGTGCTCGACACGGAGCCACTTGTTCTTCTCGTACACGTTGCAGATGACTTGCTGATGACGCATCTTTGCTTGAAATTTCACACGCTCATCGCAGTGCATGCAGTCGACCTGGCTACCTGGCTCGACGAGCCGGGTGACCGCTCGGCTTACCTTCTTGATCTTGACCGCCTTGGAATTATCGGTCTTCGAACCCTTGATCCGGCCACCCTTTGCAGGTGTAGCGGCGGCTTTCGATTTTGCTGCAGTCTTTGCCATACCCACCTATCGGCAGAATTTGGGCGCTGTTTAAGGTCTGGAGACCCAATTTGAGATTTAGGTGATCTGGGCAAGGCACCTAGACTGGCATCGGTATGAATGCACCTGATCCACGTCTTGGCCGGCTCTTGCTTCTCGGCGAGGATTACGGCACGTACGGAGCAGTTGGCGTTACTCGTGTTGGTTCTCAGGCCGCGGCAGCGATCAGCGTTGGTAGCTCACCCGACTCGCCCAGCCTGAAGTTCAAGGCCGATCCGAACGTCCTCAATGAGGATGCGCTTTGCGTGATGGAAGCGGGCAACTGGTCGGCGTACTGCGTCGCCGATGCGCACTATGGACCCGAGTCGAGCCACATGCTCATCCAACGGCTTCATCAGATGCTGAACAAGATCCGTCCCACCGACCCTGGCCACCTCAGCCAAATGATCGAGTTTCTTCGACAAGGTGACCCGGCGATGACCGAGTCGGAGACGACACTTCTCGTCGTGATCTACGACCGCCAGAAGCGCTCTGGCTTTGGCGTGTCGTTTGGCGATTCGAGCTTTGTGATTGTCGGCCCTGGCCACACGGCTTCTGCGCGAAATGCGAAGGACAACCGCTACGTCAGCACCCGCGGGCGCTCGTCACTTCGCGGTGGGGCCGAGTTCTCGTTCACGGCCAACCCAGGCGACATGATGTTGACGTTCACCGATGGCATCGACGAATGCAACTATCGAAGCCCGGCAACATCGATTCACGCTCACCACATTGAAGCGGCCGTTCAGCAGTCAAACGGAGACACGCTCGACGCCACCAACCGCATCGTCGCCATGGCGCTCGCCGGCGTGGACGGTAACCCCGGTGGTGAAGACAACATCGCCATCATTGCCGCCAACGCCTAAAGATCTCTGCCCCGTCTCAGACCTGACAGGTCCGGTTTGGGGCAGAAATCTAGCGGGCGAGTGGCTTGTACTTGATTCGGGTTGGCCCGGCCTTGTCGCCGAGCTCCTTCTTGCGGAACGCCTCGTAGTCACTGAAGTTGCCCTCGAACCACCGAACCTGTGATTCGCCCTCGAACGCAAGGATGTGGGTAGCGACCCGGTCGAGGAACCAGCGATCGTGCGAGATCACGACGGCGCATCCGGCGTAGGCCTCGAGGCCGCTCTCGAGCGCCTGCAACGTTTCGACATCGAGATCGTTCGTCGGCTCATCGAGCATCAACAAATTGGCGCCCGACTTCAGCACCTTCGACAAGTGGACGCGGTTGCGCTCACCACCGGAAAGCACGCCGACCTTCTTGGTCTGATCGCCACCGCGGAAATTGAACGACGCAACATACGAACGTGAGTTGACCTCACGCTTGCCGAGGTAGAGGAAGTCGTGACCACCGCTGATCTCGTCGAACACGGTGTTGTTCGGATCGAGGGTGTCGCGGCTCTGATCGACGTAGCCGAGCTCGACCGTGGTGCCGACGGTGATCTTGCCCTCGTCTGGCTCTTCAGATCCGGTGATCATCTTGAACAGCGTGGTCTTGCCCGCTCCGTTCGCTCCAATGACGCCGACAATGCCAGCGGGAGGGAGACTGAACGACAAGTCATCGATAAGGAGCTTGTCGCCGAACGCCTTTGATACGCCTTCGAACTCGATGACGACATCGCCGAGGCGCTGGTTCGCAGGAATCTGAATCTGGAGCTCGTTGGCCCGTGCCTCGGCTTCCTTCTGCTCGTTGACCAGCTTGTCGTAGGCCGCAAGACGAGCCTTGCTCTTGGTTTGGCGGGCCTTTGGCGCCATGCGAACCCATTCGAGCTCGCGGGCGATGGTCTTCTTGCGAGCCGCATCAGCGCGGGACTCGGCGTTGAGGCGAGCTTCCTTGTTCTCGAGCCAAGCCGTGTAGTTGCCCTCGAAGGGGTAGCAACGGCCGTGGTCGAGCTCGAGAATCCACTCGGCTGCGTTGTCGAGGAAGTAGCGATCGTGGGTAATCGCAACGACAGTGCCGGTGTAGTCCTGCAAGAAGCGCTCAAGCCAGGCAACCGACTCGGCATCGAGATGGTTGGTGGGCTCGTCGAGCAGAAGCAGGTCGGGGCGCGAGAGGAGCAGTCGGGCAAGGGCAACTCGGCGGCGCTCGCCACCAGAGAGGTTCGTGACCTCGGCGTCACCAGGGGGCAGGCGCAGTGCGTCGCTTGCGATCTCGACGGTGCGCTTCAAGTCCCATGCGTTAGCGGCTTCGATCTTCTTTTCGAGGTCGGCCTGGCGGGTGCCGATCTTGTCGAAGTCGGCGTCGGGGTCGGACCAACTGGCCATGACCTCGTCGTACTCGGTGAGGAGTGCTGCGATCTCGCCAACACCGTCCATAACATTCTCGTGGACGGTCTTTGATTCGTCGAGCTGGGGCTCCTGCTCGAGCAGACCCACCGAGAACCCGTCAGTGAGGCGTGCCTCACCGGTGTAGTCGTCGTCGAGGCCAGCCATGATTCGCAGAACCGTTGACTTTCCGGCGCCGTTCGCTCCGAGAACACCGATTTTGGCGCCGGGGAAGAACGACAGGCTGACTTCTTTCAAGATGTCGCGATCCGGTGGGATGAACTTTGACAACTTGTGCATCGTGTAGATGTACTGAGCACTCATGGCGGTGAATCTATCCAAGCTAGGAACGACCAACGCGGTCTGGAGAAGATTCTCCAGACCGCGTTGTTCGATCGATGTTGATCGGCTCCGCAGATGCAGAACCGTTGTGGCTAATCCTTGTGGGCTGCTGCTGGTCGCATCCACACGCCGGCTACGAAGAACCAAGCGCCGAGTACGACGAGCATCAGTGCCGCAAGCATGACGAGCACCGACCACGCACCGGTGGCCGCAAGGTCGGCGGGCGCTGGCTGCTGCGCTTGATCGTCGGCCGTGTCGCCGGGGACCTGAGCCTGATCGCCTGTGGTATCACCGTCGATCTGGGCCTGGTCACCAATGTCGGTGCCAGGCACGTCTGGGTTCTCTTCGACGATGCCTTCAACCTCGGTGGTGACTTCCTCCTCGGTGCAGTTGTCCGTTGATGTGCCTGGCGTGTTTGCCGCGGTGACGTTGCCGTCTTCATCGCACACGTTGTCGCAAGACTCGCCTGGCTGAACTTCAACTCCGGCACGATCGCTGTCGGCTGGGCACTCGACGAGGCCGTCGACTTCGACAGTCACGGGCTCGTCGCATGGTTCGCCGTCGGCATCGACGGCGTCTGGGCCGGCGTTGTCGTGGCATGGGTTGCATGGTTCGCCGTCGGCGTTGACACCGTTCTGTGCTGCATCAGCGTCTTCGCATGGGGTGCACGGCACGCCATCTGCGTCGACTGCGCCCGGTGCTGGGTTGGTGACGTTGCACGGGCTGCATGGTTCGCCGTCAGGTCCGACTGCATCGGCAGCTGGGTTGTCGGCGTCGCAAGGGTTGCACAGCTCACCATCAGCATCGACTGCGCCTGGCGCTGGGTTGGTGACGTTGCACGGGCTGCACGGTTCGCCGTCAGGTCCGACTGCGTCGGCGGCAGGGTTGTCGGCGTCGCATGGGTTACACAGCTCGCCATCAGCATCGACTGCGTCTGGGCCGGCGTTGTCGTGGCATGGGTTGCATGGTTCGCCATCGGCGTTGACACCGTTCTGCGCTGCATCAGCGTCTGCGCATGGTGTGCATGGCACGCCATCTGCGTCGACTGCGCCTGGTGCTGGGTCTGCTGCGTCGCATGGGTTGCATGGCTCGCCGTCAGGTCCGACTGCGTCGGCAGCTGGAGTGTCTGCATCGCATGGGTTACACAGCTCGCCATCAGCGTCGACTGCGCCTGGTGCCGGGTCCGCTGCGTCGCATGGGTTACACGGCTCGCCGTCAGCGTCGACTACGCCTGGTGCTGGGTTGGTGACGTTGCACGGGTTGCATGGCTCGCCGTCAGGTCCGACTGCGTCGGCAGCTGGAGTGTCTGCATCGCATGGGTTACACAGCTCACCATCAGCATCGACGGCACCTGGTGCTGGGTCTGCAGTGTCGCACTCCGAGCACGGCTCACCATCGGCGTTGACAGCATCGGCCGGGAACGTGCCGTCGTCGTTGGCGACGCAGGTGTTGGACACGAAGCTGAAGTCGACGCTGACGTTCGAGCGAACGTCATCGTAGTTTCCGTCGATGACCGACACTTCGTCAGCATCATCATCAGGGCCGCCCTTGCGGTCGGTCTCGTTGGTTGGCTCGTTCGATGCGGAGTTTGAGAAATCTCCGTCGTCACCGCAGTCGCCAATCTCGACCTCGCCCGACATGAGCATGTCGCCGTCAGCAACACCGTTGTTGTCGTTGTCGCTGTCGTCGTTGGCGTTCGGGTTGTTGATCATGCCCGGCATGATGTCGGCGGCGTCCACTGCTTCGCCGGCAACCGCCCAACCGGTCTGGCTTCCTGGGATGACGACCTTGTAGGTGCCGCAGAGCAAGCCATCGAACAGGTACTCGCCGTCATTCGATGTGGTGGTCGTGGCGATTGGGTCGGTGGTTCCGACCTTGATCAGCTCGACCGTTACGCCGTCGATTCCGGGCTCACCGGCGTCGGCCATGCCGTCCTCGTTGCTATCGAGCCACACGAGGTTGCCAATGCGGTGCACGGTTTCGCCGCTCGCACCCTGGTTAGTGAGCGACAGTGAGGCACCAGCGCCGTCACCGATGCTCACACTTTGCAGCTGGGTGCAGAGGTGGGTTGCGCCGGCAGGAAGGTCGACCTGTGTCTCATAGACGTCTGATCCCCACTGTTCGGTGACAGGAACCTTGGCCGCCACGGGGTTGTCGACCGAGCCAGCCGGGGCAGCATCTGGGATGCCAACGATGCCGTCTACCACTGGTGCGGTTACGGCTTCGGTGCCGGTCCACCACTGCAGACGCTGCGTGCGCGGGGGAGCGTCGCTGCGACCGGCGTCAACTCCCATGATGCGGGAGAACGAGGTAATGCTGCGGTCTTCGACTGATGGTGCGAATACCTGGCAGCTCACATTGGTGTGTTCGGCGCTGTTTCCAATGTCATCGGCGAACGTGTCGAGGAAGAAGGCAAACTCGTTTCCTTCGAAAAGCTCGAGCTCAACCTCAGGAAGCGACGAGTCTTCGTAGATGACGATCACGCCAGCCCCGTAGAAGCGCTCACCCTTTTGGTCGAGTCCGGAGATGTCGACCGTACTTGTGCCGGGAGTGAACGTCAGCCCAGCGTCGTCAAGGTCAGCAACGTACGTTGTCTGATCCCATCCTTCGCTCGACCATGAGTAGTCGATGTCGGCAGTGACTGCGGTGCCGTTGACGATGATCTGGTCATCGCTCCAGCCCGGTCCACGACCGGCCCAGTAGACAACAGCGTCGATGACCTCGGCGCCAGCCGGGATCGTGAGCGTGTCGCTGCCGCTCGAGCGTTCTGGAGATGGGTTGGTCACGGCTCGATCGGGGTAGACCCCGACATCTGCGTGCGCAACACCAAGGTTGCCGACAAGGCGGTCGCGCGAGATCATCTCGCCTTCGCTCTCGATCGCCCATGCAGCGGTCGCTGCTGACACGATGATGAGCGCGACCGCGCCAAACATGACAAAGGTCGCGCGCAGTCGTGATCCGATACTGGCCATTGGAAAACCCCTTTCAAGGCACCGCCCTGTTGGCAGTCTGCGCGCCTCATTCAGAGAAGGTCAAAGCCGCATGGGGGTTTCTTTCGTCGAACAGCGGGTATTCGCGCGCATCGCGGTCGCGTCACCGATGACGGTGAGAATCGGCCGAGAGAATACCTATGTTGGGGCCCGAACAGCAGGGCTGGAGTCGGTCTTGCGACGCCGCCGCTCAGCATCGGGAGTCACAGCAATCACGGTTGCCTCGGGGTCAGGGGCGCCGTTGACGAGGGACACACTGTGGTTGTCTCGAAGCTCGAATAGGGCCATGTCGCCGTCTCGTAGCTCAGCTCCTTGCACGATGTGGAAACCACCCTTGCTAGCTCCCGACGCCAAGCGGTGGTAGGTGAGCTCGCCGAAGGCGGAGCGTCCGCGCATCTCGAAGTCGTCGTCGTCCTCGTCGGGTTGTACCTGATAGAGGTTCGCCCGACCTAAGTGCTCGGTGAGGTGATAGGCCGCGTGCGAGGCGAAGTTCTCGTCGTCGGTCAACAAGATGGCTTGCTTGATGCCGACACCGTCGAGGGTTAGATCGAGGTCGTGGCTATCGATCGGCCGGTCGTAGGCAAGCAGTCCTTTGCGGAATGTGGCGCGCTGCACCGTCTTTGAGGTCGACACGACAAGCACCGGGATCTCCTGCGACGCCAGAACGTCAGCAAGTTCAATCGCGAAGGGGCTGTTCGATACGAGCGCAACACCGTTGGGCTGAGTCTTTGCCACACGTGTCTTCACTGCCACCCACGTGGCGGTGAGTCCGTACAACGCGACCGTAACAATGACCGTGGCAAAGACGATCGGCACGAGTTCGGGAACCGGGTCGCCCGAGTCGGCGAGGGTGCGAGAGAACACGGTTGCAACCGAGGCCGCCACGATTCCCCTCGGTGCCATCCACATCAAGAAGTACTTGTCGTTGCGCGCTAGGCCCGAACCAATCGTCGACAGCCACACCGCGACTGGGCGAGCAACGAAGACCAAGATGGCGATCAGGATGAGCGCCTCAGGGAACACGCTCCGAAGATCGCCGAGGTCGACCATGGCGCCGAGCACGATAAACAAGGTGCCCAAAATCAGGTGGCCGACGTCTTCGCTGAACGCCGTGAGCTGATGGTTTGGGACCAGATGCTGATTTGCGAGCACGAGGCCGAGCATCGTCGTGGCCATAAGTCCAGCTTCGGGACGGATGACGTCTGCTGCAGCAAATGCCACCACGGCTCCGGCGATCATGGCCGGATTGAGGAGCTGGTCAGGGATCCAGTGATAGTGCAGCGCAGCCATAGCGAGGCCCGCCACAACGACACCTGCAATCGCTCCGGCACCGAGCGTGATGGCGATTTCGAATGCGGCTTTGCTGGCGCTGTTCTCATTGAGCGTTGCGTCGAGCACCACAATGGCCAGCGTTGCGCCGACCGGATCGATGACGATGCCTTCCCAACGCAAGATGCTGCCGGTTGGTTCGCGTGGACGAGAGAGGTGGAGCAGCGGAATCACCACGGTCGGGCCCGAGACCACCAAGATCGCACCGATGAGCGCAGCGTGAGAGTTGCTGACATCGAACAAGAGCGATGTGGCGGCCCAACCAATGAGCCAGGTGACGAGTGCGCCCACGGTGACCAGGCGCAAGATCACCGAGCGGCCGGCGGTCAGGCGATCGATCTTGAGACCCAGCCCGCCTTCGTAGAGCAGCAATCCAACTGCGAGTGAGACGACGGGGAACAAGACGTCTGACCCGAACTCTTCTTCCGGCTTGATGACCTCGAAGATCGGTCCGACGAAAATTCCGGCGGTCAATAACAGCAGCACCCCAGGAATGCGAAGGCGATTAGCAACCCATTGGCCGCCGACGCCAAGGGTCAAGATGATGGCGATGGTCAGCGGTAGCTCGCTTTCCGACGCCAACACCCAATTGGGGGTGTCAAGCATGAAGGGTAGGAGGCTACCTCAGGTCGGCGACAACAGGCGCGTGATCGCTTGGCTGTTTTCCCTTGCGGGCGTTTCGGTCGACGAAGATTCGCTCGGTGCGTTCCTGCACACTGGGTGATCCGAGAATGAGATCGATGCGTAGACCTTTGCGTTTATGGAAGTTGCCGTCGCGGTAGTCCCACCAGGAGTAGAGGTCGGCAGCGTCGTGGTGCTGGCGAAAGATGTCGGCGAGCCCATACTCGTGAAGCGCGGCGAGCTTGTCGCGTTCTGGTTGGGACGTGTGGGTGACCCCAACCAATCCCTTTGGGTCGTAGACGTCACGGTCGTCGGGGGCGATGTTGAAGTCTCCGACAACGCAAATGTCGTCGGACGGGGAGGTGTTGGCTTCGAGGTCGGCGGAGAGCCGGTCGAGCCAATCGAGCTTGTAGGTGTAGTGGTCGTCATCGAGTGAACGGCCGTTCGGTACGTAGCAGCTTGCGACTCGAACCCCATCGCAGGTCGCCCAGATGATGCGGGCGTCCTTGTCGGGTTCGCCACGACCGTCGTCGAAATCGTTTCGCACGTCGTCGAGCCCGACCTTGGAGATGATCGCAACCCCGTTCCATTGGCCCTGGCCGTGATGAGCGCTCTCGTAGCCAAGGGCGGAGAAGGCATCGTGAGGAAAGTCCTCGTTACCGAGCTTGGTCTCTTGCAAACACAGCACGTCTGGCTGGAGGAGCTCGATCCATTCGGTGACCCGTTCGAGGCGAACGTTGAGCGAGTTGACATTCCAGGTGACTATCCGCATTCGGTGAATCTATCTGTCGAGAGGTCGACCCCTCCTCTTCGCGTCGGCTTGGGCGGCACGTTCTGATCGTCCTCACTCCTGCCGTCACTGCGCTGATCCAACACCAATACGAAGACCTTTACGAATCGTTCGTTCTGCGTGCGGTTTTGTTGTCGTAGGCTGATCGGGTGACTGGCTCAAACCGCGCTGACCTTGGCGCAAACGCATGGATCGTCGACGAGATGTACCGGGATTTCCTTGAGAACCCCGAGAGTGTTTCGGAGAGTTGGCAAGAGTTCTTTGTCGGCTACCGCCCAGGTTCGGGCGTGGCGATGACAACCGTTGCCGCGACAGCTGAACACGATGCCCAGGAAGAAGCAGCACATGCCGCTCCGGCACATGCTGCTCCTGTGGCAGCGCAGGCGCCACCGGCGGCTCCCGTATCCCCAGCCCCTGCGCATGCTGCGCCGGAAAAGCCCGAGTCCGCACTGCCCGAGGGCACCGAGCCACTCCGCGGAGTGTCGGCAAAGATCGTCGAAAACATGGAGAAGAGCCTCGACGTTCCCACCGCCACGAGCTTCCGAGATATGCCAGCACGCCTGCTCGAAGTGAACCGCAAGATCGTCAACGGTCATCTCGGCCGAACCCGCGGCGGCAAGATCAGCTTCACCCACATCATTGGCTATGCGGTGGTTCGTGCGGTTGCCGACTTCGTGCCCGCAATGAACAATGGCTACCTCGAGGGGCCCGATGGCAAGCCAAACATCGTTCGCCGTGAACGGGTGGGCCTCGGTATAGCGATCGACGTTGAGAAGTCGAATGGCAGCCGCACGCTGATGGTTCCGTGCATCAAGGACGCCGACCTGCTCGACTTTGCCGGCTTCGTCGATGTGTACGACGACCTGGTGCGCCGCGGTCGAAACGGCAAGTTGACCCTCGACGACTTCAGTGGCGTCACCGTCAGCCTGACAAACCCCGGTGGCATCGGCACCGTGCAGTCAGTGCCTCGCCTGATGCCTGGCCAGGGCGCAATCGTCGGGCTCGGTTCCATTGCCTACCCGACCGCGTTTACCGCAGCCGATCCGGCCAAGCTCGCGGAGATCGGTATCTCCAAAGTCGTCACCGTTACCTCGACCTACGATCATCGGATCATCCAGGGCGCCGAAAGTGGCATGTTCCTGAAGGCGATCAACGAGCTACTCGTTGGTGAGCATGACTTCTATGAAGGTGTGCTCGAGACCATGGGCGTGCCGTACGACGCCGTGAAGTGGCGTCGTGACGTCAACCCGGTTGACGATGCCGAGTCACTGATGGAGCGTCAGGTCAAAGTCAACACGCTTGTTAACGCGCATCGTGTGCGCGGGCATCTCATTGCGAACCTCGACCCGCTCGGGTTGATGGAGCGCACGATGCACCCCGAGCTCGATCCGGCTACCTACGGGCTGACGATCTGGGACCTCGAGCGCGAATTCAGCGTTGAAGAACTCCTTGGCCCGAAGGCCAGCCGCGGTCGGACTCGCATGAAGCTGGCCGACATTCTCGGCATCATGCGCGATGCGTACGCTCGCACGATCGGTGTCGAGTACATGCACATGGCCGACCCTGAAGAGAAGGCGTGGATTCAGGAGCAGGTTGAAGGCGCGTCCTACGAGGTTGACAAGGAAGCCCAGCGGCACATCCTCGGCCGTTTGAACGCTGCCGAAGCGCTCGAGAAGTTCCTCGGAACCAAGTACCTCGGCCAGAAACGCTTCGGCATCGAAGGTGCAGAGAGTGCGATTCCGATTCTCGACAGCATCTTGTCGTCGGCCGCTGATGCGGACATGGCCGATGTCGTCATTGGTATGGCGCACCGTGGTCGCTTGAACGTGCTGGTGAACATTGTCGGTAAGGACTACAGCCAGCTCTTCGAAGAGTTCGAGGGCGCCATTGCTACCGACGCCGTCCAGGGCTCGGGCGACGTGAAGTATCACCTGGGGCAGAATGGAACGTTCACCTCGAAGGCGGGCAACTCGATTCCCGTGTGCCTCGCTGCGAACCCGTCGCATCTCGAAGCGGTCGACCCGGTCGTTATCGGTATGGCTCGAGCAAAGATGGATTCAACCGAGCGTAAGAGTGGGCGTGAATACCCGATTCTGCCGGTTCTGATTCACGGCGATGCTGCGTTCGCTGGACAGGGTGTCGTCACCGAGACGCTGAACCTGTCGCAGATCAGCGGATACAAGGTTGGCGGAACCGTCCATCTGATCGTGAACAACCAGCTGGGCTTCACTACCGCTCCTCATGCGGCTCGGTCGAGTGAGTACTCGACCGATGTGGCCAAGCTGATTCAGGCGCCGATCTTCCACGTAAACGCAGACGACCCTGAGGCGTGTGTTCGCATTGCCGAGTTGGCATTTGCGTACCGCGAGAAGTTCAAGAAGGACGTCGTCATCGACATGATTGGTTACCGCCGTCATGGACATAACGAGGGCGACGACCCGAGCTACACCCAGCCGCTTATGTACAAGGCGATTGAGAACCGCCGGTCGGTTCGCATGTTGTACACCGAGTCGCTCATCAAGCGTGGTGATCTCACCGTCGAGGAAGCCGAGCAGGCGCTCGATGACTTCCGAGCTCGTCTGCAAGAGGCGCTCGATGACACCCGTTCGGTCGAACGCGATCCGAACATTCGGGCGGCGCAGCCACCGGCTCCTGTTGGTGTGTTGCCGT
>CAKZVC010000047.1 GCA_937922235.1 uncultured Acidimicrobiales bacterium
ACATACCCGACGTACACCTCGATGATGTTTGGATCTCCTTCGAAGTCCATGCCCCAGACCGAGTCGAGCAACTCGGTTTTGGACACCACCTGCGGTGATCGACGAATCAGCGTTTCCAGGACGGAGAACTCGCGGGGCGTGAGTTCGATCTTCGTGTCGGCCCGCCGACATTCCATCGAGCCAGGATCGAGTTCGAGATCGCCGATGGCCATGACCACCGGACGGGCCGCCGCCCCTCGACGCGCGAGCGATCGCAGCCGGGCCACGAGCACGACATACGAAAAAGGTTTGCGAAGGTAGTCATCGGCCCCAAGGTCGAACGCGTCCGCCTCGTCGTACTCGCCGTCCTTTGCGGTGAGCATGATGATCGGCGTCCACACCTCGCGCTCACGAAGCTTGCGACAGATCGAATAGCCGTTGAGTCCCGGCAACATGATGTCGAGCACGATCGCGTCGTACTCGCCCTCGGTGGCGCGCCACAGTCCGTCGATGCCGTCCGCCTCATGATCAACCGACATGCCCTCAGCGCCTAATCCGCGGCTGATCGAGTCGGCCAAGGTGGTTTCGTCTTCGACGAGGAGAACTCTCATGTCGATCAGTGTTGCGGACGGTTCCTGAGAGCCAGCTGAGAAGGCTCTCAGCATCTCTCAGGTGCGCTTCAGGCGTGAGGTTCATGGTGTCTGTGCGTCGCCGACCGGCAGCGCGTTGACTTAGGAGAAACACCATGGAAGACATCCCCCACTCATCCACATCAACCGCGAAGGCAGGGCTGCTCGGCGGCCTTGTTGGAGCTGTAGGACTCGCCGTCTCTGTTGTTGTACTTAGCAGCACCGCCGGCGCATCATCTGAGCGTCCGGCAGATGAGCTCGTCCCCACACCCGCTGAAGCGGAGGTGATCGTCGAAGCCGATGAAGACGTACCGGCTGGATACGAAGCGGCGTACTCATGCTTCGACGATGTGGCCGAGAAATTTGGCCTCGACTTCGAGAGCGATATCGACGAGGAGATCGTCGACGCCATCGACTGGGATGCGCTCGACGCAGAATCTGAGAAGTGCAACGACCTGTTTCCACAGGACGTGCAAGATCAGATCGCAGCTGAGGAAGCGCAGTTCGAGGAGTACAACATCTGTGTGTCAGACGCATTCAGCGCTGCTGGTTTTGATGGCGACATCGACGGGGAAGGAATTCTCGTCGAGGAGCTCGACTTCGATGGGATCGTCTCGGTCTTCGATGGCGACGAAGAAACACTCGCAGCCTTCGGTGAGGGCGATGGTTCGATCACTATCACCAAGGCTGGCGACGAGATCGCTGTGTCGACGAATGGTGACGTGACTGTCGAAACGTTCGCACTCGAAGATCTTGAAGCCAACTTCGCCGAGGAGGCTGATGCGATGTTCGAAGACGATCCGGCATTCGAGGAGTTCGATGCAGCGCTTGCTGGTTGCGACGACGAGCTGCCAGAAGGGTTCGACTTCGAGGCTGAACTCGCAGAGGAACTGATCGAGAACTAGCCACACCATCCCCTTCGTGACGGGGCGGCGCCTACACCTACGGGCAGTGGGTGCCGCCTTGTTCGCGTTTCGGCAAGGTCCGTGCTGGACTAGATTCGCCAGATGGAGAACGTGATTGAGACAGCGGGACTCAAACGGAGCTTCGGGGATGTCCATGCCGTGCGCGGCGTCGACCTCACCGTTGCGAAGGGCGAGATTTACGGATTCCTCGGCCCAAACGGCGCAGGCAAGTCGACGGTGGTGAAGATGCTCACCACCTTGCTCACACCATCTGAAGGATCCGCCACCGTATTGGGGTACGACGTGGTCACCGGAGCCGACGAGATTCGACTGCGCATCGGCGCAGCCCTCCAGGACGCATCCCTCGACGACAAGCAAAGTGGACGTGAGATCCTCCAGCTTCAGGGCGCGCTTTATGGCTTGACCAAGTCTGAAGTTGCCCAGCGAATCGACGAGCTCTCGACACTCATCGAGTTCGATGCCATCGACCGCTGGATACGTGAGTACTCCGGCGGTATGAAGCGGCGACTCGACCTCGCCGCATCGCTCATGCACAACCCCGATCTGCTCTTCCTCGACGAGCCGACCACCGGCCTCGACCCCACCAGCCGTGCGCAAGTCTGGGAAGAAGTTCGGGCGCTCAACTCACAACTCGACACGACCATCTTTCTCACCACCCAGTACCTCGAAGAAGCTGACGAGCTCGCCGACCGAGTGGGCATTATCAGCGATGGCTTGATCGTGGGCGAAGGCACTCCCGACGATCTGAAGCGCTCGGTCGGCGCCGATGTGATTCAGGTTCGCCTCGACTCCGATGACGAACCCGCAGTCGCTGCGCTCGAAGCGCTCGACGTTGTCGACAAGGTGGAGCGCGGCCCGAAGTCGCTGCTCGTTTCCGTGAGCAACGGTGCGGCTTCAGTCTCGCCGGTCGCCGTCACTCTCGACGGCATCGGCGCTCAGGTTGCCGAGCTCACCCTCCGCACCCCAACACTCGACGATGTGTTCCTCGAACTCACCGGCGCACGAATCGAGGTCTCGGCATGAGCGAACAGAAGCCACCAGCAATCATTCAAGACGCAGCACCCACCATCACGCGTTCGAACGTGCGAGCGAAGCCATCGGGCTTCTTCAAGGACATGTTCACGATCGCCGGTCGAGCGCTTCGCGGTATTCCTCGCGAGCCCGAGTCGTTCATCCCGGCGCTGTTCATCCCGGCGTTCTTCTTCATCGTCAACATCGGCGCGCTGCAGGACCTGACCGAGAGCATCCCCGGAGCTGACGGCTTCAGCTATCGGAACTTCCAGCTGCCGACCGCGATCATCTTTGCGGTCACCGGCATCAGCCGCGCACCGGGCCTGGTCACCGATATCCAACAGGGCTACTTCGACCGTCTGCTCCTCAGCCCGGCGAAGCGCTTGCCGCTTCTCCTTGGGCTCATGGTGGCCGACTTCGCATTGGTCGTCTTCCTCTGCATCCCGGTCATCGTGCTCGGCCTCATTCTCGGCGTGAGCTTCGGAACTGGGCCCCTCGGGCTGCTTCTCTTTGTGCTGATGGGCGCGCTGTGGGGCTTGGCGTTCACCGGGTTCCCGTATGCGATCGCGTTGAAGACGGCGAACCCCGGAGCGGTGGCGTCGAGTTTCATCTTATTCTTCCCGTTCGCGTTCCTCACGTCGTCGACCGTGCCTCTCGACCAGCTCACCGGCTGGCTGCGCACGATCGCTCGTTACAACCCGATCACGTACGTTCTCGAAGGCATGCGGTCGTTGCTCAGCGATGGCTGGGATTGGGCATCGATCGGCAAGGGCCTTCTCGCCATCGCCCTTCTCGGCGCGGTCAGCCAAACCCTGGCGCTCAAAGCACTCAAAGGCCGAGTCTCGCGCGGCTAGAGGTATCAGCTCAGCCCTGACGGGCTTCCCCGAACCCGAGTTTGTTGCTGACGCCCCAAAAATCGCTCAGAGAAAGCTGACGCGTACACAGTCGGTGCCAGGCACCAAATCGCCAGTTGAACGAATGCAGCGCGGCGAATCGGTGTGGGCATTTGGTCCGGCCAAAAAGTTTGTACCTGGCACCAATTGACCGTTTGGTGCCAGGTACAAATTTCGGAAAATCGCTGAGATCATTCTGAACTCAACGCTGAATGGAGATCAGCAGGAGATCCACGCTGCATCGATCTGCGACACACTGAACCTCCGCCGTGCATATGGTGCCAGGCACCGGAAGCAGGTTTTGTGCCAGGCACCCTTCTTCAAGGCCGAGTCTCCCGCGGATAGAGGTACCTGGTTCCTATTCGCAATTTGGAACGTGGCACCTTTTTCCAAAAAGGTGCCACGTTCCTTTTGCGTGAAAGGAGCCTGGTACCTCAATGTCGGCTTCCGCGGATCTGGGCGGAAGTCCCAGAACATCACTGTCTGAAAACCGCTAGTTGTTTGGACTTGGTCCGGGCATGATGAAGCCATGGACACAACGACGCCACTTCGATTCGACGAGGATCGGTGCTACGACGCATTGGTGAGTCGAGACCGCCGGTTCGATGGACAGTTCATCGCGGCGATTACCTCGACCGGTATCTACTGCCGTCCGAGCTGTCCAGCGCCCGTACGTCCGCATCGCAAGAACGTCAAGGTCTTCGCAACCGCAGCGGCCGCACAACTCGCCGGGTTCCGCTCGTGCAAGCGGTGCCGCCCCGATGCTGCTCCTGGTTCTCCTGAATGGGACCAGCGCGGAGATCTTGTGGGTCGGGCCATGCGGCTGATCGAGCGCGGTGAGGTCGACCGGGTTGGCGTCGCCGGCATTGCCGAACAGCTCTTCGTAAGCGAACGCCACCTCAATCGCGTACTGAACGAGGCACTCGGCGCGGGACCAATCGCGCTAGCGCGAGCTCAGCGGGCGAACCTCGCCCGGGTGCTGCTCGAAACAACAACCATGTCGGTCACCGATACGGCATTCGCGTCGGGTTTCTCGAGCGTGCGCCAGTTCAACGACACCATGCGCGCCGTCTACGACCGAACACCAAGCGCGATCCGCAATGCGCGTCTCGCATCCGGTGGCGCTCCCGCTGCGGGCGGGGTCGAGCTCAAGCTCTGGCTGCCCGCTCGCGAACCGATCGACCATGCATGGATGTTCGGATTCCTCAGTGGACATGGCCTACCTGGAGTGTCGTCAGGAACCAACACATCGTTCGAGCGGACCCTTCGACTTGCGAGTGGCGACGCTCACGTCTCGATTGAAGCCGACCCAAAGAATGACGCCGGTGTCTGGGCGACGTTCACGCTCGAACACATCAGCGACCTCTCCGACGCGATTGCCCGGGTACGACGACTGTTCGACCTCGACGCCGACCCATTCCACATCGATGAGACGCTCGGCGTCGACCCAGTCATCGGGCCGCTCCGCCAACAGCGTCCAGGAGTTCGGGTTCCCGGCTCAGTCGACGGGTTCGAGGCCGCCATCGGCGCCATTATCGGCCAGCAGATCTCGGTCGCGGGTGCCCGAACCCTCGTCGGACGCGTGGTCGCCGCAGCCAACATCGACATCGACCAAGACGAACGCTCTTACTTCCCGACCGCAGAACACATGGCCGAGCTCGACCTCACCACGATCGGGCTCACGAATGCCCGACAACGCACGATCCGAGCACTCACCGACGCTGTGCTCCACGATGACCTCGTGCTCGATGTTGGCGTCGATCGTCTACAGGTTCGTGAACAGCTCTTGGCGCTCCCGGGCATCGGGCCGTGGACCGCCGACGTAATTGCGATGCGAGCACTTGGCGACACCGACGTGATGCTTGCCGGAGACCTCGTCATCAAACGCCGGCTCGACGAGTTCAACATTTCTTCCACCGACCACCTTGCGCCCTGGCGGTCCTATGCCGCCTGCACACTGTGGGCAACCCGCACCGACGACCGCTAGACACTTCGAGAGGCACACACATGACGACCACATCTATTGGCACATCCACGAACGACTCGCTGACGTCAGCAGTCATGGACTCTCCTATGGGCGAGCTCACGATCGTCGCATCCGACGCTGGTCTTCGAGCAATCCTCTGGCCAAGCGAACGCGACGGCCGCGTCACGTTTGACGAGCACGTTGAGCCGGGCACCCATCCGGTGATCGACAGAACGATCGCGCAGCTCGGCGAATACATCGCCGGTGACCGACACGACTTCGACCTGCCGCTCGACCTCGTCGGCACCGACTTTCAAAAGGACGTTTGGGCGGGGCTTGCTCGCATCCCGTTCGGCGAGACCCAAAGCTACGGCGAGCTGGCCGACGAGCTCGACAAGCCGGGAGCGGCCCGAGCAGTTGGGGCGGCGACTGGACGCAACCCAATCTCGATCGTTGTGCCATGCCATCGACTGGTCGGCGCATCGGGCAAGCTGACCGGGTTTGCTGGCGGAATTGATTCGAAGCGGTGGCTCCTCACGCACGAAGCGGGCGAAGCGAGCCTGTTCTAGTCGAGCTCTTTGACCAGCAGGATCCACGAGCCTTCCGGGTCGGATCCGTAGAACGGCACGAACGGTCGTCGATCCCACTCGGTGTATCCATGGCGTTCGTACAACCGGAGCGCATCGACGTTGAACGATCCGGCCATCAATGTCACAAGTGAGCAACCTGCGGCTGCGGCCTTCTGTTCGGCAAGGTCGAGAAGTGTGGTGCCGATGCCCTGTCCTCGACCTTCGGGATGCACTGCGACAACCGAGATGTACCAACTTCCTTCCGCGAGGTCTTTGAGTTCGTTGAGGGGTTTCAGCACCGAGGCGATCGTGGGATTGTCAGGCGTGCTCGTCGGTGGCGACACGAAGCTATTCATTCCACCGATCAACCGGCCGCCGCGTTCAACTACATCCCAGTGGGCAAGGTGGTTAACCGACGTGGTGTCGGTCTCGAGTATCTGTCGACCGAGCTCGAGACTAGATTGTCCGGCGTTTGCCATCTCGCCCCACAGCCAGCTGATGAAGCGACGCGACGCCGCATCGGAGAACAGGACGAGCTCAGCGCTGTCGCTGGCTTCTGCGGGACGGACCTGCGCCGAATCAGACATTGCTTCACCGTAGAGCCCGGACAAATTACCAGTCGGTAACTTCAGCTGTCGTCGTCTACACTCAGTCCCAATGCAGGACACGATCGCCGACACTCCCGAATACGCAGGTTCTGTCGAACGGAGCGCGTCCGGTGAGGTCAAGCCACTATTCCGCGGCTTTAGCCATCTCCTTGCGTTCTCGAGCGCCCTCACGTTGGCACCCCTGCTGATAGTCTTTACTCCTGGCGTCGCCGACCGGTTCATCATGGCCATCTACGCCATCGCAATCGTTGGCCTCTTCGGCATCAGCGCGCTCTACCATCGCAACAACTGGGGACCGAAGGGCGCGTCGATCGTTCGCCGTCTCGATCACTCGATGATCTTTGTCGCCACTGCAGCGACCCACACTCCAATCGCCCTGATCGCTCTACCAACCAAGCCAGGTTGGGTGCTCTTCGGAATCGTGTGGACAGGAGCCGTTGTCGGCATCGTCTTCAGACTGTTCTTTACCGACGCCCCGTACTGGATGGTCTCGATTCCGTACGTCCTCGTTGGCTGGTCGTCGATCTTTGTGATCAATCATGTGTGGAACTCGCTCCACTTGGCTGCGTTCATCTTGTTGCTGGTCGGTGGCGGTTTGTACACCGTCGGTGCGATCATCTACGCAGCCCACCGGCCGAACCCGTGGCCGCAGCACTTTGGCTATCACGAGATCTTTCATGCGTTCACTATTGGTGGCGCGGCGTGCCACTACGTCGTGATCGCCATTTTCGTGCGAAGCCTTGCCTGACATGACCGATTCGTAACGAATCGACGCGAAAACTTCACGCAGAAGTTCGGACACTCAGCGTGAGATCGCGTAGGTTTCGCCTATGAGACGTCATTTTCTACGAATTTTGCTGGTTTCACTCGTAGCGATCGTGGCCGCCACCGCCACGCCGACCCAACAGAAACCCGCGGCAGCACAAACCACGATCGATCCCGACGCCGCGAAGTTCGGCGTCATCAATGACGTCTATCTCGATTTCCTCGGCCGCGAAGCTACCGAGGCCGAGTTCGACCGGTTCTCCCCTCGCATCGGTGTTGGGCAAACGGAGAACGATGTGCGAGCTCGCGTGCTCGCTTCGCGTGCCTACTTCCGAGATGTCGCAGGAGCCACCCGAGATGGGTTCGTGACGGCAGTGTATGCAGACCTTCTCGACCGTGAGCCAACCTCTGGCGAGCTCGCACGCGACAAGCGGCAACTCTTCCGCAGCAAGAAGTCGCTCCTCAAGGCCCGTCAAGCGTTCGCCGAGCAAATGCTCGCTCGTGTCGAGTACGACCCCGACGACTTCGGGGTTCGCGAGATTGTTCTGCATCAAAACACTGCTGGCGACATCGTCCGGTTCGCGTTCGAAACTGACAAGCCCTTTGCAAAAGCCGACCCGGTGGGCATCTCGGTGAGCATCGGAGGGAACAAGGTTTCGGGGCAGACCAGGGTCCGAGCGTTCGAGAACATCGTGTCGCTTGTTCCTGACACTCCAATCCCACGCAACGGAAAGATCGTGGGCATGGTCTTCGTCGAACAGAACGGCGAGACGTTGCTCGCCGACCTATCGACGCCAGCCCGACGTCTTCCCGCGCGCACCGTTGACGAATATGAGTGGCCTGAAAAGGTCTTCGACGATCAGCGTGTGATCGCGTACTACGGCAATCACCTCACTCCGCTTCTTGGTGTGCTCGGAGAAACGGGGCCAGAAGCCGCCGTTGGTCGGGTGCAGCGAGCCGCAGCCCGATTCGATGCTCCCGACAAGAAGGCACGTGGTGGGTTCGAAATGATCGTCACTGTCGCTCAGCGTTCGGCGGGACGCGACGGCAATTACAGCCACCCGAGCAACCTCAACGACGTGTCTCGATGGATCGACATTGCAGCCGCCAATGGCCTGTATGTGATTCTCGATATTCAGCCTGGACGCAGTGACTTCCTCACCGAGTCGAGGCGCTACGAAGAGCTTCTGAAGCGACCCAACGTGCATCTTGCGCTCGATCCGGAATGGCGAATGAAGCCGTGGCAACGCCCCGGGCAGCTCGTAGGTCAGGTCAGCGCAGCCGAAGTCAACCAAGTCGGCACGTGGCTCTCGAACTTGGTCATCGAAAACGATCTTCCGGAAAAGATGTTCATCCTTCACCAATTCCAGACCCGAATGATCACCGAACGCGACACCTTGATCGATCATCCGGGGCTGGCCACAGTTATCCATGCCGACGGCTTCGGCGGACGAGCGATCAAACAGGCAACGTACGGCATCATCAAGGTCGATCCGCCGTTCTACAACGGGTTCAAGCTGTTCATTGACGAGGACACCCGCATCTATCAGCCAGCTGAAGTGTTGCAGTTCTCGCCGAATCCAGTTCCTGATTTGGTTACCTATCAGTAGCTTCAAGCGGGTTCATCGCACCTGTTGCTCAAGTAGTGCGCTGCACCGACCGTTGAAACTCTGCTAAAACACGGATGTCTCATACGTGAGACGTAAACGATTGGGCTGGCAAGCAATACCGTCGGCCTGCTTCTCAGGAGGAGCAACATGGGAGTATTTGATTTCGTTCGTAACGCGGGCGCGAAGATCGGCATCGGCAAGAGCACCGATGAGATCGCAGCAGAAGAACAGGCGAAGGTTGACGCCGCAGCAGCAGAGTCTGCTGCTAAGCGCAACAAGCAGCGCGAGAAGATCCGTGCGAAGGCAGCCGAGAAGCGCAGCGCAGCAAACGCCGAGAAGCGTGCCGAGGCACGTAAGTCGACCGAGCTCGAGAAGTACGCTCGTGACCTCGGTCTTGCGATCAGCGGCCTCGACATTCGCTTCGACGATGGCACTGCCTTCATCGACGGCGAAGCACCAGATGCAGCCAGCAAGGAAAAGCTCATTCTCGCCATCGGCAACTGCCAGGGCGTGGCCCGTGTTGACGAGAGCATCACCGTTGCACAGGACGATGGTGCTGACTCGGAGATGTACGTCGTCGAAGCTGGCGACACCCTCTGGGCAATCGCTACCGCTGCATACGGCGATGGCAACCGCTACCCAGACATCTTCGAGGCCAACAAGCCAATGCTGAAGGACCCAGACGAGATCTTCCCAGGTCAGGTTCTGCGTATCCCGCAGTAATCGCCATCTAGCGATAACGATTCTGGAATTGGCCCCGCCGCTTGGCGGGGTCAATTCTCTTTTTGGCGAACCGAAGGAACTGTTGAGCAAGGAGTTCTGTGTCCCAGCGCGAGATTGACATTGTCATCAACCAGACCACCCAGGCGCTGCTGCGCCTCCGCGGCGAGACCGCCGCGGCATCGCTCGCGGCCCAGCTCGTTCGACGGTTCTCCGAACTCGACGACATCGGCGTCGACGCCTACCTCACCTATCTTCTAACCGACCTCGGCCCCGACACCGCGGTCGTCGACGGCGCAATCAAGGCATACAAGGACGAACCGTCCCAAGACGCGATCGCCGACCTTGCCGATGCGACCGAATCGCCCCGGCTGAAACTGTTTCGCACGGTCAACACCGCGCCGGGCGGCATCTCGTGTCTGCTCGCCATGCGGGCTGCGCTACTCGATCGACGCAAGACCATGCCCGAGCTCCGACCGGTCGAGCGCGACCTTCAACATCTGTTGAGGTCATGGTTTAACCGCGGCTTTCTCGAACTGCGACAGCTCGACTGGCAAACGCCGGCACACATCCTTGAGAAGCTCATCGAGTACGAAGCGGTCCACGAGATCCAAGGATGGAGCGATCTGCGCCGACGGCTCGCTCCCGATCGTCGATCCTTCGGCTTCTTTCACCCCTCGCTACCCGACGAGCCGATCATCTTCGTTGAGGTCGCACTCACCCACGGCATGGCTTCGTCGATCCAAACGCTGCTCACCACCGAACCCGAACCGATCGACGCCGACACCGACACAGCGATCTTCTATTCGATCACCAACTGCCAGCGTGGCCTCTCGGGCATCTCGTTCGGCAGCTTCTTGATCAAGCGAGTTTCGGCGTTCCTGCAGAACGAACTTCCGCAGCTCGTCACCTTCGCCACCCTGTCGCCAATCCCAGGCTTCGCACGGTGGCTGGCCGAACAAGACCCCATCGACGTCGACGATCAGGCTGCGCTCACTGCAGCGTGTGCGAACTATCTACTGTGCGCGAGACGAAAGCAACTGCCCCTCGATCCGGTTGCCCGCTTCCATCTGCGCAATGGCGCCCGCCTCGAGCGGCTGAACCCACAAGGCGATGTCTCCGACAAGGGTCTGGGAGAGTCGCACGGCATGTTGGTCAACTACCGGTACTCCGGACAAGACCTCGAAGCCAACCACGATGCGCTTGTCCTGGACGGCGTGGTGATCGCCCACGCCAACGTCATCGCGGCCGCAGGGAATGACGTGGATCCGGCGTGTGTTTCAGTCTCACCTGCCGGAGTTGCTGGTTGAGAAATCACGCGGCAACCTGGAAGGGCAATACCCCACTGGCTTCACCCGAACGCCAGCGGGCATAAAAACATAATCCTCGGGGTAGGGGTGCAAGTCCCAACCGGTGGTGATGCGTGAGCTGCTTGCAGTGATCGACAAGCCCACGAGCGGCTGCGGGAAACCGTAGTGCAGCTGACCTGGTGTGATTCCAGGGCCGACGGTAAGAGTCCGGATGGGAGAGGAACCAACGCTATGTTCACCGGATTGGTGGAAGAGCTCGGCTATGTGGCTGCGCTCGAACCTATTGGTGACGGCATTCGGCTGCGTATTGCAGCTGAGACCGTCATGGACGACATCACTATGGGCGCGTCGATCGCGATCAACGGCGTATGCCTGACGGTCGTCGACTTCGATGCCGAGGGCTTCGCACTCGATGCCGTGCCTGAAACGATGGACCGCACGAGCCTTGGAGCGCTCGATGTTGGCTCGAAAGTCAACCTCGAACGAGCCGTGCGGGCCGAGGACCGGATGGGCGGTCACATCGTGCAAGGTCATGTTGACGCTACGACAACGATCTCCAAGATCGAGTCGTACGACGACGGCTCGTGGCGATATCACTTCGTCCTCGATGCCGACACGGCGCCGTACGTCGTCGAGAAGGGTTCGATCACGATCGACGGCATCAGCCTGACGATCGCATCGCTAGACGACACCGAGTTCTCGATCGCCGTCATTCCTCATACCGCAGAGGTCACCACGCTTGGCAGCCGCCAGGTCGGCGATCTCGTCAACCTCGAAGTCGATGTGCTGGCCAAGTACGTCGAACGTCAACTCCGTCTTATGGGACAGGTGAACAAGTGAGCACTGAACAAACCAACCAAACCGCCACGTCTGAAGCATCGATGCTCGACCCGATCGAGAAGGCGCTCGAAGCGTTCGCTGCGGGCGAATTCCTCGTCGTGGTTGATGACGAGGATCGCGAGAATGAGGGCGACCTCATCATTGCCGGCGACGCCATCACCGAAGAGAAGATGGCGTTCATGATCCGCCACACCAGCGGCGTGATCTGTGCTCCCCTGCTCGAGGACCGAGCCGAGGAGCTGCGTTTGCCGCTGATGGTTGCGGAGAACACCGAGTCGCATCGCACGGCCTTCACCGTCACGATCGACCTCATCGAAGGGTGCACCACCGGCATCTCGGCGGGCGACCGAGCTCGCACGATCAACCGCATGGCCGACGCGACGTCGGTCGCTGGTGAGTTTGCACGTCCCGGTCATATCTTCCCGCTCATTGCCCGACCTGGTGGTGTGCTCAAACGAGCTGGCCACACCGAAGCGGCGATCGACTTGTGCCGCATGACGAACCGTCCACCTGTCGGGGCGCTCTGCGAAATCGTCAACGACGACGGCACGATGAAGCGCTTGCCCGAGTGTCGCGAGTTCGCAGACGAGCACGGCCTGTTGGTCATCTCGATTGCTGACATGATTCGCTACCGCCGCCAGAGCGAGATGCTTGTCGAGCATTTCGCCAAGGCAACGATCCCGACGATGTACGGCGACTTCACGGCGCACGCCTACCGTTCACTTCTCGACGGCGAAGAGCACCTCGTCTACACCATGGGCGACATCGCCAGCTGCGAAGCTCCACTCGTGCGAGTGCACTCGGAGTGCCTAACCGGCGACATCTTGGCATCGGAACGATGCGACTGCGGCTACCAGCTCGACACTGCACTCGCGATGATCGCCGAGGAAGGATGCGGCGTCCTCGTGTACCTGCGTGGACACGAGGGCCGTGGCATCGGCATTGGCCACAAGATCAGGGCCTATGCCTTGCAAGATGACGAGGGTCTCGACACCGTCGACGCCAACACTGCACAGGGCTTGCCGGTCGACTCGCGCGAGTACGGGGTCGGAGCGAACATGCTTGCCGACCTTGGCGTGTCATCGATGCGGTTGATGACAAACAACCCAGCCAAGTACGGAGGCCTCGAAGGCTATGGCCTCGAGATTGCCGAGCGCGTCTCGATCGACATCGACTCAACTCCAAACCGTGAGCGCTACCTGGCGACCAAGCGCGATCGGATGGGCCACATCATGACGAACGGTGAAGGCTGACATGGCGAGCGGTGACGAACGAGCTGACTTGCTCGACCTGGACGGTTCGCAGCTGCGCATCGGTATCATCTCGACCCGCTGGAACACCGACGTCGTTGGCCGTCTGGCCGATGGCGCCCGGCGCGGGCTCGCGCACTACGGCGTCACAACGATCGAAGAAGCCACCGTGCCCGGAGCGTTCGAGCTTCCGTACGCGGCCAAGCAGCTTGCACTGTCTGGTCGAGTCGATGGCATCGTGGTCGTCGGCGCGGTGATCCGCGGCGAGACAACCCACTACGAGCTCGTTGCCGGAGAGTGCGGTCGAGGGATCATGGACGTCCAACTTCAGACCGGAATTCCGATCGGCATGGGTGTCCTCACGGTCGAGAACGACGCCCAGGCGAACGCTAGGAGTGAGGGTCCCGGCGGTCACAACGTTGGCGAAGAAGCCGCGACGGTGGCAGTCGAATTGGCCCACTTTTCTCACAGCCTGAATGGCTAAAGATTTGCCACTAGGCGCAATAGCTCATGAAAAATGACGATAATTTCCGGTCGATATAGGTCGAGTCGACCATTTGTCTAAAAAGAAGCCAAAAGTGGGGTTTCGGATGGTGATGTTTTGAAAAAGGGCACTTAGGGTGAACCTCGCCCGATTGGAGAACCGCCGTCTCCGATTCGGGAAGCCCCCGGTCGCGTTCCGCCATGCGGCCGGGGGCGCCTGTTTTTCTGCAGGCTTCTGACGCACCGTCTCAATCACTACAGGTGAGCCACGACGGGACTCGTAGCGGCGCGCTAGCCCGACAGCAGACTCGCGAGGGCCCACACGACCATCAGCGCGCCAAGTCCGATGAAGACCAGAGTGCGTACGAGTGGGGGCTTCTCGAGGTCGGTGTCGTTCTTCGGGTTCTCGGGTGGCTTCACCAACGCCAAACCGGGACCGACAACCAACGCTCCCCCAAACGCGAGAGCCAGAAGCGGCAAGAGATTTTCGCCTAGAAAGAGCGTCTGTGCGAACACGCCAACTTTTCCTCTCAAGGTCAACGGAAACTGGCCCGATGCTACAGGTGTCTGGTGATTCGCCCTCGCCGGACACTAAGTGGGATTCGGGCGGGAGTCACGACTCCCTCCACGCATCACGACAACACTTCTCGAAGTGTTGCTTGCCGTGACTTCCGCCCCCCACGTCTCCCGCCGCAAGGCGGGATCCGTCAGCGGACCTATTCGATGCTGAACTGTTCACACGAGATTCGGGCTGTCAGGTCCTCGCTGACGTGCGCCCGATATTCGAAACCACTGTGCAAGGTGTAATCCCCGTCTGGATTAGGGCACCCGTCCCACATGAGGTCTGCCGCCGAGTTGAGCAGGAGGTCGTACTCTTGGCGGGAGTTGTCCGTTGTACGGGTTCGGGTCAAAACGACACGAACTTCGCTAGCACTAGCTGATTGAACTGGTCCTACTGCCGGCCCCAACGGACTCACCTCACCGCCAACCATCACTTGAGCGATGAATCGTTCGGTTGTCCCAGCGCTACTTGTGAAACTTGTGGAGAAGCATGGAGCTTGCTCAACGCAGGCGACGTCAATCGACTCCCGTGTCTCCCATCCAAGGATCGATTCCATTTGATCCTGATCGACGAACTCAATTGACAACGGAACTACGGCGATGGCTTGTCGATCCTCAGGCTCAGCTGCGGACGTGCTGATGAGATCGCTGACCGACCCGCACGATGCAAGCAAGCAAATAGGTCCGATCAGCAGAAGCTGCCGGATCCTCGGTAGTTTCTCAAGGCCACCCATCGGACGACGGTAACAGTCGTCGTTCGGCATATACCGTCGCGGCACTCGTCCACCTCGCCGACAGCCGGCCAGCGATGCCGAGTTAGTCGTCGGGGAAGAGGTGACGGAACGTGCGCTCGGGTGATTCCAAAAACGAACGCCAGAGAATAACCGCCTCGAGCTCTTCCCAGTTGCGGACAGTAGCGCCCGATTTGTCGAGCTCGTAGATGGTTGCGCCAGGAAACGCCATGAGCATGGGTGAATGGGTGGCGATGATGAACTGCGCTCCGTAGCTCATCGCAACGTGCATGATGATCATGAGCTTGAGTTGGCCGTGATACGACAGCGCCGACTCTGGCTCGTCGAGAATGAACAATCCGGCATCATCCATGCGGCTTTCGATGAGCGTCAGGAACGACTCGCCATGCGACCGGTTGTGCAGGTCAGGGAACATCTCTGCCACACCCCACGGCCCGTCGTCTTCATGGATATGACTGGCCATTCCGTAGAACGTTTCAGCGCGTAGGAACCAGCCCCATCCGAGGCGTTGATTCCACTTGAGACGGAGGTGATCGCCGAGCGAACTGTGGGTCGCGTGCGTTTCGAATTGAAGATTCTTGCTTCCGCCTTCGGCGTTGAAGCCCGCAGCGACGGCTAACCCTTCGATAAGGGTGGACTTTCCGGCACCGTTGTCGCCAACCAGGATCGTCACCTGATCGAAGTTGATATGCGGCAAAGCCCGAACAGCTGGCAACTCGTAGGGGTATGGAGTCATTGGCGCATCGCCCGTCAAGGCCGCCGAAGCCAGAAACGTCACGTGGCCAGTGTTGCCGAATGAAGAGCAAACTCCTGCGCCATCCTACATCGAGCCAGCGCCGGCTTGGCTTGGGTTGCGGGCCATGTTGGCGAAGCGGGTGTACTGCGGCAGGAACGCCAGACGAACCGTGTCGGTCGGGCCGTTACGGTGCTTGGCGATGATGACCTCGGCGATGCCTGCGTCTGGGCTCTCGGGGTTGTACACCTCGTCGCGATACAGGAACATCACGACGTCGGCGTCCTGCTCGATCGCTCCCGACTCACGAAGGTCGGAGAGCATCGGCCGCTTGTCCTGCCGGGACTCGAGGGTACGAGACAGCTGCGATAGGCCCATGACGGGAACTTCGAGCTCACGGGCGAGCACCTTCAAGTTTCGGGAAATCTCCGAGATCTCGACCTGACGGCTTTCCGCACCAGAACGGCCGGTCATGAGCTGGATATAGTCGACGACGATCAACCCGAGATCGCCAACCTGCGACTTCAGTCGGCGGGCACGCCCACGGATGTCCATGACCGTGAGGCCCGGGTTGTCGTCGATCCAAATCGGCGCCTCGGACAGCCGGCCCACGCCAGAGCTGATTTTGGTCCAGTCGGACTCGTCGAGCTTTCCGTCTCGCATCTTCATCGCGTCGACTCGAGACTCTGAGCACAGCATGCGCTGGCTGAGCTCGAGCTGGCCCATCTCCAACGAGAAGATGAGCGTCGGCTTCTGGGCATCGATCGCTGCGTGTGCAGCCAAGTTCAGCGCGAAACTCGTCTTGCCCATAGCGGGACGAGCACCGACGACGATCAAGGCATTTGGCTGTAGGCCCGAAAGGAGCTCGTCGAGGTCGACGAAGCCGGTTGGTGTACCGGTGATGCCCTCGCCACGCTCGTAGAGCATCTCGAGACGATCGAGGCTCTGCTCGACCAACGTGCGCATGTCGGCCATCGTGTCGCTGGCTCGACCCTGCGCCACTTCGAAGACGAGGTGCTCGGCCTGGTCGACAGCCTTGACGACATCTTCGGGACGGTCGTAGGCGATCTCAGCGATCTCGTTGCCGACGCTAATCAGTCGACGCAGGAGTGCGTTCTCACGAACGATTTCAGCGTACTTCTTTGCACCGGTGACCGCAGGAGCTTGCGCCTGCAAGTCCATGAGCATCGAGCTGCCGCCCATACCGGCGAGCTGACCGCTTCGATCGAGGAGGTCGCCAACGGTAACGACGTCGGCTTCGTCGCCTGCGCCGTAGAGCGTGGTGATGGCTTCGAAGATGTGTTGATGAGCGGGACGGTAGAAGTGCGCGGCCTCGACGACTTCGAGCGCGCTTGCAATCGCGTCGCGAGACAACAGCAGAACACCGAGCAGCGACTGCTCGACTTGGATGTTGTGTGGTGGCGTACGACCAGTGGTCTTCTCGATTCGGCGAGCCGGAGCGTCGTCGAACCCGCTCGGAGCGAATCCCGCACCGCTACCAGGCGCGAACCCAGCACCATCGCTTCCCGGCTCGTCGTACCCCTCATCGGAGTCGGCGTCATCGTGTGGAGGTGCGTCGTCAAACGTGTCAGACATTGCTCAACCTCCCAGGACCGTGGACCTCTAGATCTCTATCATGACGCGGGCCTGTGACACGGTGGATTTGCACCCCTACAGCGTGCCGGGAAACGCCTGTGAGTCACCAGTGGGAAACTCGGGGATATCCACAGGTAATTCAGTGGATAGCGCCCGCCAAACAGTGGACAGTGCTGTGGATAACATCGCGCAATGTGCGCGGGTACGCGCGAATCTGCCTGTGGATTATCTGTGTATATCCAAACCTGTCCGATATAGGTACAGTCATTTCTGTGGACAAGCACCTGTCATATCAGGCATTCGCGGTGCACCCCATGCTTGCCCAAGAATGGGGAATTCTCACGTGCCAGCCCGACGGCATTCATGTCACTGGGCTCAAGCGCGGAAATGTGTTCATCTCGATGGGCGAAATCGCTGCGGTCGATGTCGTCAACAGCGCGATATCGATTCAGACACGCACCGGTAGCGAACGGTTCTACTTTCAACCGCTACGCGATGTGCCACCAGGACAAGACCCTCGTCCGATGGACGAGAGTTACCTGCGCTCGGTCGTGACCGACCGCCAACTCTTCAACTACTTGCTCGACCACAACTATCCCGTTCCACGAGTGCCTGGATCATCCGGCTGCCTGCGAGAGATCAGTCTGGTATGCGGCGTTCTCCTCGTTGGCTTTGCGATCTGGGTCAACGCGAGCGTACTGATCGACCTGGTGCGTGGTCAGCCCTTCAGCGACTCGCTCGTGACCAACTCGATCATCGGTGGAACACTCACGGCCATCTTGGGCGGGTGCTTCGTATTCCTTCGGAGGCGACGACCAGCCAGAGAACACCTGCAGCACATTGTGGCGTTCGTTCCGTTGTGGATCATGCTCGCCATGGGTGCCTACGCAGTGATCGACCGGTTCGTGCTCTGAGCAAAACGACAAATGCCGCACCACGAACGTGATGCGGCATTTGGTTCATCAGCGAACTGATGGCGTTGTGTTAGTCCTCTTCGGCAACCACTTCGATCGTGGTTGGGAACTGGACCTGACTGTGGATGTTCGTCATAACCATGTGCGAACCAATCGTCTTGATCGGCGAATCCAGCTGGAATGCCTTGCGATCGATGACATGACCGGTCTGCTCTTCAACCGCAGCCGAAATATCAGCAGCGCTTACCGAGCCGAACAAGGTTTCGCCATCGCCGGTCTTGGCTGCGATGGAGATGACCTGAGGAACGATCGATGCTGCAACCTTGTCGGCTTCAGCGCGGTTCGCTTCGTTCTTCGCGGCGCTCGCACGACGCATTGCTTCGGCTTCAGCCTCGGCGCCCTTGGTGGCCTTGTACCCAAGGCCCTTGGGCAACAAGTAGTTGCGGAAGTAACCGTCAGCGACGTTGACTACGTCACCACGGGTGCCGAGTCCATCGACGTCAGCCTTCAAAATGACCTGCATCATTAGCTTTCCTCCGTTGCCTCGACAACTGCGGCGACCTCTTCAGGAGTTGCCTCGCCGTTGTCTGTTGGTGCGTCGGTTGCCTCTGCTGGTGCCTCGGCATCGGTCTTCTCTTCATCGCGAGGTGCGTTGTCGCGTGGACCACGATCGCCGCGGTCTCCACGATCGCGACCACGGTTGTTGCGCTGGGTCGTGACACGCGTGGTGTATGGCAGCAATGCCATCTCGCGGGCGTTCTTGATCGCGCGTGCGACCTCTGCCTGCTGCTGGGTGTCGTTACCGGTTACCCGACGAGCCCGTACCTTGGCACGGTCAGATACGAACCGCTTGAGCAGGTTCACATCCTTGTAGTCGATGTAATCGATCTTGTCGGAGGTCAGCACCGAGACCTTCTTCTTGGTGCGACGTCCGTTGTCGTTCTTCTTCGAACGTGGTGGTGGCTTCTTGGCCATGAGTGTCTTTCGTCCTTAACTTTGGCCCCGAGGGGCGAGGTTGAGCCCTAGAAGGGCTCTTCGTTCATGTCGTACTGCGGTGCGGGGGCAGGGGCTGCTGCTGGAGCGTTGGGAGCCTGGTTGTACTGGCCTCCACCGCCTCCGCCGCCGCCCTGGCCTGCGCCGGGACCGTTGTATTCGTTTCGGGTCAGCTCAGCCGTGGCCCACTTGAGGCTTGGTGCGACATCGTCAGCAACGATCTCGACCTTGCTGCGACGCTCGCCCTCTTGGTTCTCCCAAGAGCGCTGATCGAGGCGTCCGTGAACAACAACGCGCGAACCCTTCGTAAGGGAATCGCTCACGTTTTCGGCCAGCTGACGCCAGCAGGTGACATCAAAGTACGAGACCTTGTCTTCTGCTCCGTCGCGACCCTTCAAGTTCCAGGCCACGCCGAAGTTCGCAACTGCAGCGCCGCCGGGGGTGAACCGGAGCTCTGGGTCGCGGGTGAGGTTTCCTACGATGGTGATGGTGTTGTCATATGCCATGGTGATGCTTCGCCTTTCCGGCTTACGCCGAGGTTTCTACGGCGCCAAACAAGCCACGCTTTGTGGCTTCGCTCTCGGGCAACCGAATGATCTTGTGGCGGACGACATCGTCCGCGAGACGGAGGGCGCGGTCCTGGCTGGAGAGGTCCTTGCCTTCAGGCAAGAGAATCTCGAGCACGGCGTACGATCCTTCGTGGATGTACGCGCCCTTGTGCCGAATGCGGTAAGCGAACTTGCGCTTACCCCAGTGATCAACGTTAGCGACCGAGCCACCGTCGGCTTCGACGGTCTCGGAGATCAAGGTCTTAAGGTGCTTTTGCAACGTGGCGTCTGTGACCTCGTTGTCAAAAATGACCATCAATTCATAGGCTCGCATAAATGCAAGTACCTCCCTCTGGACTCGGCTTTTGACCGAGGCCCCGGACTTCGGAGCAGGGTTCTGTTGTCAAACAGTGGGATCACCGAGGTGAACCCAGCAGGTAAGCCTACAAACGCTGCACGCGAATTCCGAATCCGTTCGTGTTGATGTTCAAGACACTAGTCACGCGGTATGACAGTTACTTCTCGACACTGCCGGTCGAGATCCGCGGAAACCGACATGGTCGCTCCGCCAGCTCCGCTCCCCCGACGCCTCGACACTGCCGATCGAGATCCGCGGAAACCAACATGGGTCACTGCGAACGCTGCGTCCCAGGGTTAGGGCACGATGCCAAAGACACGTTCGAGTTCGGCTCGTCCGGTCTCCGTCACCGAAAGGATCCGCTTTTCGCGTCGACGAACCAGCCATCGTTCGTCGAGCATCTTCGTCATCAACGCCGCCGGTACCGAACCAGCAAGATGATCACGTCGCTCGGTCCAGTCGAGGTCAATGCGAAGCAACGGGCGCCGAAGACCTCGAAGATGCGCGATGTCTACATCCATCTCGTCGACAAGCACCCGCTCACCGGCATCGGTCAACGTGATGCTGTCGCCGTCGAGAATCACCCATTCGCGATCGAAGAAGACGTTGTGCATCTCGACTCCGAGGTGACCTGCCAAATGGTCGTAGCAGCTTCGGGCGTAGCTGATTGCTTGCCCGGACTTTGGCCGGTTCGGCGCCGAGACCTCCGGCAGATCAATCGAGTCCATCTGTTCGAGCAAGTCAGCAACGGCCCGCGAGGCAATTCGGTAATGACGGTGACGCCCAGATGGTTCGACAACAACCAGCCCTGCATCGATCAATTTGCTCAGATGTCCGCTCATTGTCGATGCGGCTACGCCACACGTGCGAGCCAGTTCACCACTTGTGTGAGCGGTTCCCGACAGAAGCGCAGCCATTGCCGCAGCTCGGGTCGGATCGGACAATGCACTTGCAAACGAGCTGATTCGACTTCTTTGCATGATCACGACAGTAGGCGCGTGTCATTTCGGCGCGGGCCGAAATATCGCGCCCGTACTGTCTAGCTATGGACACAACACAGTGGAAACGAAAGCCCCCCGCCGCAACGATCAGTGACGAGCGTCGTGCATTCATCGAGGCACAGCCGATGTTTCTCGTGGCAACTGCGGCAGCTGATGGAACCGTCAACATGTCGCCGAAGGGCATGGACACGCTGCGAGTCGTGAGTGACGATCGCATCGTGTGGCTCAACCTCTCAGGCAGTGGCAACGAGACCGCAGCGCACATTGCCGAGAACAGCCGGATGACCCTCATGTGGATGTCGTTCGGCACGACGCCCATCATCCTGCGCGCCTATGGCCAAGCGCGCGTGCTTCACCCACGTGATGACGAATGGGCTGAGCTCGCGCCTCTGTTCCCCAACTTCGGCGGATCACGACAGGTCTTCGACCTCCGCATCGAACGGGTTGCCGACTCGTGCGGCACCGGGGTACCAACCATGACCGTGGTTGCCGACCGCGGCCTCACCGAACTCGAGCCATACTACGCCGAGATGACAGACGAGCAGCTTCATGGCTTCTGGGAGCGAAAGAACTCCAAGAGCAACGACGGCAAGCCCACCTACATATTCGGCAGCGCTACCTAGCGCCCTCTGCAAGACTCGAATCATGGCTGCCACAGAAGAGTTCCAACACGCCATCAGTTCGACGATTCGTGAGCATGCGCTGAGCCTGCCCGAGACCGACGAAGGCACCTCGTGCGTCAACCGAGCGTTCAAAGCCGGAGGGAAGAACTTCGTGTTTCTCGGCGAAAAGGACGGCGAGTGCAACGTTCGTCTCAAGCTCGCCGACTCGATCCCAGAGATTGAGGCGCTCGCCGCTTCAGACGACGAGCGCACGTGGGATGTCGGCATGGGCGGCTGGACCATGCTCCGCTTCCCACCTGACGACCCACCCGAGACCGAGAACCTTCAACGCTGGATCACTGAGAGCTTCATGCTCCTCGCCCCAAAGAAGGTGTCGAGACTTCTCGACTAGAGCACTGGCCGTCGTGACCCGTCTAGCGCCTACTGTCTGTTCATTGCGCTAGCCGCCATTACCCGTCGACGAAGGATCACGATGCCCGACCTGCTGTCCGAGCTTCACGCTCGTCTACCTGACCAACGCATCAAGACCGATGTCGATGTCGTCGCCGCATACGGACAAGACAGAGCAGTGTTCGAGGCTGCCGGCACCGCTGCCGTGCTCGTCACTCCGCACTCGACTGACGAAGTCGTTGCCGCAATGGAAGCGGCCAAGGCGGCGAACGCAATCGTTGTTCCGCGAGGAGCTGGCACGGGCCTCACCGGGGCAGCCAACGCAGTCGACGGCTGCATGATCCTGTCGCTGCACAACATGAACCAGATCCTCGAGATCGACGCCACCAACCGAATGGCACGAGTACAGCCAGGTGTCATCAACTCCGACCTCAAGGACGCCTGCGCAAAGGAAGGCCTCTACTACCCGCCCGACCCCGCGTCGTTCGATATGTCGAGCATCGGCGGCAACGTCAGCACGAACGCGGGCGGCCTGTGCTGCGTGAAGTACGGTGTCACCCGCGACTACGTGATCGGCCTCGAGGTCGTCCTGGTCGACGGCGAGGTCATTACCACCGGGCGCAAGACGCTAAAGAGCACCACCGGCATCGACCTCACCGGAGTGTTCGTCGGCTCGGAAGGATTGCTCGGCATCATCACCGAAGTCACCGTCAAGCTCGAGCCGGCACCACCGCCGCCCGAGACCGCAGTCGCCTACTTTGCGGATCTGGTTCCAGCGGGCGAAGCAATCGAAGCAGTCTTCACCCGCGGCATGCAGCCGACCGTGATGGAGATCCTCGACCAAGCATCACTGCGAATCGTCGAACAGTTCTACCCAATGGACCTCGACACCGAAGCAGCATGTCTGATTCTCATGCAGTCTTCGCCCGACGATCAGCCGATCATCGAGCTCGCCAAGGTGTGCGAGGAGTTTGGCGCCACGTTCGTCCACCATGCGTCCGACCCACAAGAGGGCGAGATGCTCCTCGAAGTTCGACGTCGCGTATGGCCCGCTGCCGAACAGCTCGGCAAGGCCATGCTGCCCGAAGACGTTGCGGTCACCCGCGACAAATTGCCCGAGCTCCTCGCTGGCATCGAAGAGATTGCCACCCGCCTCGAACTCGTCATGCCCGTCGTTGGGCACGCAGGCGACGGCAACATGCACCCGATGCTCATCTTCAACGAGCACGACCCCGACGAAGTGGCCCGCATCCATCAGGCATTCAGCGAGATCGTTGCCCTTGCCCTCGGCCTCGGCGGCACGCTCGCTGGCGAGCACGGCGTCGGCACGTTGAAGCGCCAGTTCATCGAAGACGAAGTCGACCCCGTCGACCTCGAGGTCCAGCGCCGAGTCAAGGCCATGTTCGACCCAGACAATCGCCTGAACCCGGGCAAGAAGCTGTAGGTCATCGGCTCGACCTAAAGCGACCCGCCGCGATGTGTCGATACCTCTCCCAATGAACAATGGGCCAATGAACAACGGGACGGTGCTGGCTCGGAACGAGGCCGGCCGAAACGCAATCGAGCGACTTCGTCACTTGCCCAAAGAGGGCGGACGGCGAAAGCTCCTGACGCGTGCGTTCATCACCTCGTGGGGTGGGTTCGCCATCTGTCTCACTGCGCTCATAATGATCGGCGAGGGCCGCCATGAGGGGCTAGCTGCGCTCGTACTAATGCTCTCGCTTATCGGCCTGGTGTGCACGTTCTTCGCAGGCATTGTTGTGACCGGCACAATCGCTGTCACCTGGCTTGTCGGACAGGTACAACCTGCCCAAGGCAACGGGGAGCCACAGGACGCTGTTGCGTCAGCGGCTCTCGCCTCAACCTCGCTTGTTCCGGTCGTCCTCTTGTCGGGATGCTGGATCTTTCTCATGATTGTTGGAGCCATCACTGCTGGCGCATCAGGCTTCGCTACCTTCCTAGTGCTCGGCCCCATTGTCGCTGTCTTCGCAGTCTTCAAACTGGGCGTACTCGATCAGCGGATCGAGGTTGCGCCACACGAAGTTCGCGTGCGGACGCTCTTCACGAACCGAACGATCCCGGCGTCGGCGGTAACGGATCTTGAGTTCATCGACTTTGACCGATCGAACCCCGATCAACCACTCACCCGCCTTGTCCTTCACCTCATGAATGGAACACCCATTTCCTTGGCGGGCAACTTCGTATCCGACCGTGACCGCGCCCGAGAATTCGTTGCTGCCTCGCGAACGATCCTCAAACTGGACGATCCCCAGGACGCTCCATTCGAGGTCCCTCAAGACACGATCACGCACCAGTAGATCGAATAGTGCGTTCCATCCGGCTTCGCACAACACGATCCAGTCGTAAAACCGCAGCAGCCGACGGAACTTCCGCCGGCTGCTTTGGTTGGTTGGCCTTGTGGATCGAGGGCTAGCTACTGATCGCCTCCAGGACGTTCATTCGACCTGCACGTCGGGCCGGAAGCAGAGCAGCGATCAAGCCAGCGAAGGAAGCAACAGCCATCAGAACCGCAACCTGCGCCCAGGGAACAGCGATTGCCGAGGCGAATGAGTCGGGCAGCGCCTGGACGGTGAGCCAGCCGAGGCCAATGCCCATCGCCACTCCGAGCACTGCACCGAAGCCAGCGATCACTGCCGACTCGTAGCGAACCATTCGGCGCACTCCCCGACCGTTCATGCCGACTGCACGGAGCAGCCCGATCTCACGGGTTCGCTCGCTGACCGAGAGGGCCAAGGTGTTGGCGATGCCGATGAGCGCAATGATGACTGCAAGAGCAACGAGTGCGTTCAGGACCGAGAGGATTTGGTCGACCAGACCTTCGACTCGCTCCTGGAACTGCGCCGAGGTCTCAAGCTCGCCCTGGGGGTAACGCTCGGCAAGCGCATCGACAGCCGCCGTCGCAGTCGAGTCAAAGCCGTCGGCCACGCTGAACGCAAGCCACAGTTCACTCGCCGCAACACCAGCACGGTCGAACACTCCAACATCTACAAGCCAGTCTTGAGTGACGACAGCGTCGTTGTCGAAGATCGCCGACACGGTCAGCGTCGTAGCAACACCACTGTCCAAGGTGACATCGATGGAATCGCCGACAGCGATTGCATCAAGGTCAGCTCGAGCTCGACTGACGAGCACCGTGTCGTCTGCACGATCGATCGCCCCTTCGGTGACGTCGAGATCGAACAACGCTGGCAGATCCGAGAATCGGGCAGCGGTGACATCGACGATCTCGTCGTCAACTTGCATCTCCGCCAACCGGAAACCAGTGACCGCATCGAACGTAGCGTCGGCGTCAATCTCATCAACGATGGCGGTTGGGAAGCCAGCCTCAGCCGCTTGATCGGTCAAGAGATAGTCGGCCAACACCGACGTCTCGAGGTTCGAACTGATCTGCGACTTCACCGACTGACCAATGACGAGCGCCATCGAAACGACCGCGAGCCCGATCATCAGTGCTGTTGCAGTGGTGGCGGTTCGACCAGCCTGGCGAGAGGCGTTCCTGATGGCGAGTCGCCCAGGCATACCAAGCCGGCCGATGACCACACCGAATGCCGTGGAGATCGGGGCGACCAGTCGAGGGCTGACCATGGTCACCGCAATGAAGATCATCAGCGAACCGGCACCCATGAGTGTGAGCATCGATGACGTCGACCCGTCGCCGACGACGCCGAGCCCGGCGATGGCGGCACCGAAGATCCCAAGGGCAGCGCCGGTGATGAGACGTGCTCGGCCAACCGAGCTCCGCCCTGCGGCGTTGCTACGAAGGGCCGCCAACGCAGAAATGCTGGTTGCTTGGCGGGTCGGCCACCATGCTGCGATGAGCGTGACTCCCAAGCCGACGGCCAACGCAACGCCGATCGTCCGTGGAGCGACAGTGATGTCGTATTCCGGGAGGGCAACACCGATGGCGGAGAACAACCCGGTCAAGCCCGCAGCAACACCGATGCCTCCGGGGATGCCGATCGCTGATGCGACCAAGCCAATGACACCGGCTTCGCCAAGGGCGCTCCGGCGGAGCTGCTTAGCATCAGCTCCTACGAGGCGGAGCAAGCCCATCTCTCGAGTTCGCTGCTGAAGCACGATCGCAAAGGTGTTGCCGATGATGAATATCGACACGAGCAGCGAGATACCCGCAAAGCCGAGGAGCACGTACTGGATGATGTCGATCTGAGTGTTGAACTCGGCTGCGGTCTCATCGGCGAGCGAGGCCTGGGTCACAACGTTCAGCTCAGGAACCGCTGCGGCGATGGCCGCTTCCATTCCAGCAAGATCTGCCCGAGCCGCTTCGGTTACCCCGACGACGATGCTGTCGTATCCGACCGTGCCGAAGAGACTGTCGGTCTGCTCGGCATTCATCGACATCAGCGTTGCGCCAACCGTTGCGTTGTCTGCACCAAATCGTGTGAGCCCCGAAAGCGTCAGTTCGTGGCGACCGGTTGCCGTCACCACCGTGTACGAGTCACCAATGACAAAGTCGTGTCGTTCCGCTGACCCGATGTCGATGAGAAACTGATCGGTCGACGGTGCTGCTCCTTCCACCAGCGTTAGGGGCGAGAAGCCGGGGGCATCGACCCAGCTAAACGCCAGCTGGGGCGGTCCGGTTGACGGTATCTCCTCCCCCGCAGCAGTGATTGGGCGGACCGAGTTCTCGGGCGCCGAGATCGACCCGACCGCAACGGCCACACCGTCAACAGCCGAGACTCGGGCGACATCGTCGTCGGTGAGGAACTCAGTCGAGCCGAATTCTTCAACTGGTCGAACCTCGAAGTCGGTCGACGCAACGATGTCGGTCGAGAGCGCACCGAAGGTGTTTCGGAGTCCGTCGCTCAGCACGAAGGCGGAGACGACGAAACTGACGGCGATGACGACACCGAAGGTGGTCATTGCGAAGCGGCCGATGTTGGCCCGCAGGTTTCTGATGGTGAGTGTGGTGATCATTGGTGCTGCTCCTGTGCGATGGGGTGTTGGGTTCGAGTGGGTTAGGCGCCGATGCGGCGCATGCGGTCAAGTACAGAATCGGGGGTTGGGTTGAGCAGCTCGTCGACGACGTTTCCATCGGCGAGGAACAGCACACGATCGGAGTAGCTAGCGGCCACGGGATCGTGGGTAACCATGACGATCGTCTGGTTGAACTCGCGCACCGCTCGGCGCATGAACTCGAGGATCTCGGCACCCGTGGTGCTGTCGAGGTTTCCGGTGGGCTCGTCGGCGAAGATCAGCTCGGGCCGACCGGCAAGCGCACGAGCTACCGCGACACGCTGCTGCTGACCACCCGACAATTCGTTCGGACGGTGATCGAGGCGATCGGCCAGGCCAACCGCAGCTACCACCTGGTCGAACCAGTCGGCGTCAACCTTGCGGCCCGCGAGAGCTGCCGGAAGCGTGATGTTCTCTTCGGCCGAGAGCGTTGGTACCAGGTTGAATGCCTGAAAGATGAAGCCAAGTCGGTCACGACGGAGCTGGGTGAGCTCCTTCTCGCTGGAGTCACTGATGTCGGTGCCGCCGACGATGGCGTTGCCGCTGGTCAGCCGATCGAGCCCGGCCATGCAATGCATGAGAGTCGACTTGCCTGAGCCTGACGGGCCCATGATGGCAGTGAACTTGCCGGTGTCGAACTGCACGTCAACAGCGTTGAGCGCAACAACTCGGGTATCGCCTTCGCCGTAGATCTTGGTGGCGGCATGTGCCGATGCCGCCGCCGTGGTCGACGTTTCGATCGGCGAGATTGAGGTGGATGGGACGGGTCGGTTTCGCAATGTGAGGTTCATACCTCAAACGTAAAGATGGGCCGCTCCCGGGTCGTCAGGCCTGATGATGATCAGCCGTCCATCGTCCGAATGGTCCTGGTGACCCGTACGTCATCCGATCGGATGACGTCGTGCTAGCCGGCGTCGCCCGGCCGAACGATGCCGCTTTCGTACGCGGCAACCACTGCCTGAACCCGATCGCGAACACCCAGCTTCATCAGCACTCGACTGACGTGTGTCTTCACCGTCGTCTCGCCCAGGATGAGCTCGTTGGCGATCTCTTGGTTGGAAAGACCTCTCGCCATCTGCTGCCACACTTCGGTCTCACGCGCGGTCAACGATTCGACGGCGTGACTTGTCGCTACTGGCTCGTCGGGTGTCTGACGGGCGAACTCTTCGATGAGGGTGCGAGTCACCGACGGGTCGAGCAGGGCCTCGCCTTCAGAGATGAGGCGGATGGCTCGCAAGAGCTCATCAGCGGGGCTGTCTTTAAGCAGAAAGCCGCTCGCTCCGGCGCGGATCGCTCCATAGACATAGTCGTCGAGATCGAACGTGGTGAGCACCAGCACGCGAGTTTCAACGTCGGCGTCGTCCGCGATCACGCGGGTGGCTTCGAGCCCGTCCATCTCGGGCATGCGTATATCCATGAGCACGACGTCGGGGCGCGACTGACGAACGCGGTCAACGCCTTCACGTCCGTCGGCCGCGATGCCAACTACTTCGATGTCATCTTGAGCGTCGAGGATCATCTCGAACCCGGTGCGCATGAGCTGTTGGTCATCAACAATGCAGACGCGGATCATGCCGACACCTTCGCTGGCACCGGCAACATCGCGTACACGCCAAACCCACCGCCGGGAACTGGCCCCGACTTCAGCGTGCCGTTGTAAATCTCGACTCGTTCACGCATGCCCCGAAGTCCATGGCCGGAGCCTGCAGTCTCGGTTGACGCAGCGGCGCCAAGCCCATCATCGGTGACCGTGATTGTGAGTTCGCTGTCGTCGCAGTTGATTTCCGCAGCAACGCGAACTGGCCGGCCAGCGTGGCGCAACACGTTGGTCAACGCTTCTTGGAGGATTCGATAGCCGGTGAGGTTCAGGCTTGGCGGCAACGCCTCGAGATCACCAACGACTGTCAGATCGAGCGTCACGCCAGCGACATCGACTTGTTTCCGCAGTTCGTCGAGTTGCTCGAAACCTGGTTGTGGCTCGAGCTCGAGCTCGCTGGTATCGCTGCGAAGCACACCCAGCATTCGACGCATCTCATCGACTGAGGTGCGCCCAATGTTCTCGATCGTCTCGAGAACTTCTCGTGCCTTGCCAGGGTTGGTGTCCACAACGCTTTGCGCTGCCTGGGCCTGAACAACAACGGTGCTCATGCCGTGAGCGATGATGTCGTGCATCTCACGAGCGATCCGGGTGCGCTCTTCGGCTGCGGCGAGGGCTGCCTGGTTTTCAAGGTCGGCCTCGAGGTCGGCGGCCCGTTGTTCAAGCTGTTCGATGTAGCGAGTTCGTTGGTAGACCGCCTCACCGACTGCGGCGAAGGTGCCGTGGAGCACGAACAAGCCAACGATTGCGAAGGCGGGAAGGTCCTCGGTCGACACGATCACACCGATCGTCGCGACGACAGTCAGCGCAAAGAGTGCAAGCGAAACAACTCGCCAGACGTTGGTGCGGTTGTGGCCACCATGTCGTGTGGCGCTATAGAACAGCAGCCACGCAGCTGGTTCGGTACTACCCGGGTAGTCGAGGACCCAGTACGGAATGATGAAGGCGACCGCGAAGAGCAACGCCAGGAGCGGTCGTGACCGATACCAAAAGGTGCAGCCCGCTACCACCCAAATGAGCACATACGCCAGCCAGTCCGGGCTCTGTTCACTGCCGCTGAGCTCAACCGACGAGACCGCAATGCTGCTTCCCGTGCCGAAGAACAGCACGAGCGCCAAGCGAAACGCAAGCGAGTTCGCGCTGATCGCGTTGTGTACGCGCTGCAGAAGATTCATACCTGACGGTACCGCACATCGTGCCGGGCGTAATCGGCCGTGCGAACGAGCGCCGAGCCGACATGTCATCCTTACGGAGGATGTCCAACGCAACAGGATTCGACGAGCGTGTCCATTTCCGGAAAGCTTGATCGTCGTCAGGTAACCAACAAGGGGAAACGACATGGAAGACCGATGGGACCTCGCAGCAACCGCACGAGCCGACTTTGCCGATGTGCTCGACAGCCTGACCGATGAACAACTAGCCGGAACAACGCTGTGCGCCGAGTGGACACCGCTCGAAGTGGCCGCTCACTTAGTGAGCTTCGTGGAGTTGTCGCTACCGGGCATGATGCTCGGTATGGCAAAGGCCGGGTTCAACTCCGACAAAGCCTGGATGGCCAACGCCGAGAAGTACAAGGCCATGGGCGCACCAGCGATCTCCAAGGCGCTACGCGACAAGGGAGCAAAGCCAGCACCAATGCCTGTCTTCTCAACCGGCGTCGTGTTGATGGACGTTGCCGTACACACCCAGGACGTGCGTCGAGGCTTGGGCCTGGACGGTGCGCTTAACGAAGAGGTGCTTCGCTACGCGCTCGATTGGGCAACCACACATAAGCAGCGCAAGATCCACGTCGAGCCAAAGCACATTGACGGGTTGCGCCTCGAGGCCACCGACATGGATTGGTCGTGGGGCGACGGCGCGCTGGTCAGCGGACCGGCGGAGGCACTTCTCCTCGGCATCAACCGGCGTGATGTGTCGAGCGAGCTCACCGGCGATGGTGTGAGCAAACTGCCGAACTAAGCCAGTCCGGCTTGAGCGCACCAACAGTCGGTGCCTCGGCGTAAAGTCCGACCGTGAGCATCGATCGCACCATCGCCGCAACCGACGGCTTCGAGCTGGCAGCGAGTATCTACGGCTCCGGTGACGACGTCGTCATCGTCAACTCGGCCACCGCCGTCCCGCAGCGTTTCTACGGGCCGTTCGCCGAGTTTCTTGCGAGCGAGGGGTGCACCGTCATCACCTACGACTACCGAGGCATCGGTGGATCTCGACCTTCGTCGCTACGTGGCTTCGCCTGCCAAACGAGCGACTGGGGTCTGCGCGATATGCAGGGCGTGCTGAATTGGGTGATCGACGAGCTCGACCCCCAGACACTGTTCGCCGTCGGGCACAGCGCCGGTGGGCAGCAGGCGGGAATGCTCCTCGGCGCCAACCGCATCACGGCCATGGCGACCATGTCGGCGCAGAGCGGTTACTGGCGGTTGCAAGGACAAGGCGAAGTGCTCAAGGTGCTGCTGAGTGTTGGTGTAGCGATTCCGGTTGGGGCGAGACTGTTTGGCTACTTCCCATGGAGCAAGCTGGGTTCGGCCGAAGATCTCCCCAAGGGTGCAGCGCTCCAGTGGTCGCGTTGGTGTCGTGACCCCAAGTACATCCTCGGCGATGACACGCTTCCGCTCGATCGCTACGGCGACTTCACGTCGCCGATCTTGGCCTACAGCATCGACGACGACGGGTGGGGAACGGCACGGTCGGTGAAGGCGATGATGTCGGCATACCCGAATGTCGAATTCGAACACCTTGTACCCGCCAAATATGGGTTGAGCTCCTTGGGTCACTTTGGCTACTTCCGACCCACGTCCCAGCCACTGTGGGAACGGACACTCGGTTGGCTACGGGGCCAAATCCGTTAGTCAATACCCGTCTCAAACGATGCCGCCATTTGCTGCTCGTCAACCATGCTGCCTGCTGTCTCTGTCGACTGAGCGACACGGGTCAGAGTGGTGGCATAACGTCGACGGGCATGGACGAGTACCGCACAGTCAACCTTGCGAACTGGAACGAACGCGTCGACGGGCACATGGCGCCAGATGGCTACCGCGTTGACGAGCTCATCAACGACCCCGACTGGGTCACCGCAGTCGTTCGTCACGATGCTGCGAAACTCGGCGACGTATCCGGGCTGACGTTGCTGCACTCGCAGTGTCACATCGGCACCGACACGCTGTCGTGGGCAAAGCTCGGAGCAACCGTGACCGGCCTCGATTTTGCCCCCAAGGCCATAGCGGCGTCACGCAGCATCGCGGCGCAGATGGATGTCAACGCCACGTTCGTCGAGACCGAGCTCTACTCGGCACCCGACCACATCGACTCGACCTTCGACCTGGTCTACACAAGCGTCGGGGCGATTTGCTGGATGCCTGACATCACCAAGTGGGCCGAGATCATGGCTGGGTTCGTCAAACCGGGTGGCCGCTTCTGGATTCGCGACTCACACCCGGCGCTGATGGCACTCGACGATGGGCGTGACGACGACCAGCTCGTGGTCGCCTACCCGTACTTCCATCAGCCAACGCCGATCAACTTCCCTGCGACCGAGAGCTACCAAGGGTCAGCGACGATCGAGAACACCGACTCGTACTCGTGGGCACACTCGATCGCCGACGTCATCACGGCGCTGATGGATGCCGGGCTAACACTCGAACGCTTCGAGGAGTACCAGCACCTCGACTGGCAGTTCTTGTCGTCGATGACCCAAACCGAAGAAGGCACGTGGGTGCTTCCCGAGGAGGTTCGCGACAACGTGCCGATGCAATTTTCGATCCTGGCAAGCAAGCCCGCCTAGGGGGAGCTACTTGCTGGGCTTTGCGAGCTCGGTGATCACGTAGTTGATGAGCTCGGCAAACCAGTTGTCAGTTGAAGAAGTGTCCATGCCCCGAGCGTAGGGCACGAGACTGACGATGTTGGCCGAATCGCTATTCGGCTGCGCCTTGGAGGTCTTTGGTGAGCTGTCCGGTTTCTGCCTGGAGAAGACAGACGATTTCTTGATCGCCCTGCCTCCAGCTGGACTGGCTCGGACGCAAGGTCGTCACGAAGTAGATCGACGACTCATACGACGATCCAACGAAGCCTTCGAACGCATCGATGCAGAACGTCTCGGCATCCTGCTCGACGACACCGGCGCCTGGGAAGTCGAGACCCTCGTCGTACTGGAACGCTGAGTACACCTGGAAGTCGTGCGGTTCGTCGCATGGTCGTTCTTCGAACTCACTGCCTTGTCGGTCGACGCACTTGCCTATCGCGAAGTCGAAGCCGGTCAGTGCGACCTCAAACTCATCCTCACCGTCAGCGGTATCGTCGGCGGGCGCTTCGAAACCGTCGCAATTGTTCTCGCGGTAGAGCTCGATAATGCCTTCGGCTAAACGGACGTTCAACGCGTTGAAGATGTCCTCGACTTCAGCGTCGGAAATATCAAAGCCGTTCGACTCGAAGGTGTCGTAGAACTCGAGCAATGCACCGGCGTAGGACTCGTGTGCCTTCTCGAGCGTGTCGGAGGGAACAACGATCGCTTCGATGTTGGCCTGTTGTTCATCAATCACGGCCTGAAGGTCTGCGTCATCGGGAAAGTCAGACTCGAAGAACGCATCGATGTCGTCGAGGGCCATGCAGTACTCAACGACCGCGATGTCATCGGTCGATTCGGCCACCGTGGTTGTTGTCGACTCAGTCGTCGCCGGAGCCTCAGTTGTGGTCTCGGCCGTTGTAGTTGGAGCAGCAGTTGTCGAAGTCGTTGACGTTGTCTCTTCCGGTGCCGACGTTGACTCAACTACCGTTGTCGAAGCTGGCGTCGCGTCGTCGCTCGTTGATCCGCCGCATGCCGATGCAATCAGCACCACGAACGCGGCTAGTAGACCTCGTGAAAGTACCGCCATGTCGGGCTTCGCAATCTATGGAGTGGCGAGGAAGCTGTCGCCGAACTCGGCTTCAACTTCTGGGGAAACGTCGGTGAGTTCTTCTTCAAGCTCTTCGTGAAGCTCGTCGACTCCACCAAGTCCTCGTTCGGTTGCCAGCGCGCGTTCAGCGGCATCGTTCAGCCATTCAGACAGTGTGACACCGTTTGATTTAGCGGCTTCGAGAGCACCTTCAGCTGTCTCAGCGTCGAGCTTTACGGACAGTTCTGTAGTTGTCATATGTCCAACCCTACCGAGTCGATCGGCCTCGTTTGGCCAGGGTCGACCATCCATGGCACCTGTCACGTGGTGGAACTACCTGCGATTGACCTCGCCTTGTTGGGGTCGACGGAGCAGTCCTCGATAGACATCTTGGGCGCTGCGGCCCTCTTCTACGACGGCACAGATCTCGTTGCTGATCGGCAATTCGACGCCATGTTCTCGCCCGAGGCGGGCCACGACTGGCGCGCTCTTGATGCCCTCGGCGACCTGGTTCATCTCTTCGATGACGTCGTCAAGAGCTCGCCCCTTGCCGAGTTGTTCGCCGACCGATCGGTTTCGACTTTGCGGGCTTATGCAGGTCGCAACGAGGTCACCCATGCCGGCAAGACCAGCGAAGGTTTCGGGTCGGCCACCCATCGCAACTCCGAGTCGGGTGAGCTCGGCCAATCCTCGAGTGATGACCGCGGCACGGGTGTTGTCGCCTGCACCAAGGCCGTCGGCCATGCCCGCAGCGACTGCAATGACGTTCTTCAGCGCGCCGCCGAGCTCGCATCCGGCAACATCGGGGTTGGTGTAGACGCGGAACAAGTCGGTTGCGAACAAGGGCTGCAAGTCGCGAGCGATCTGCGGGTCGTCGAACGCGATCACCGATGCCGCCGCCTGCCCAGCGAGGATCTCTTTGGCCAGGTTCGGCCCCGTCAAGACGCCAACCGGGTTGTCGGGAAAGCGATCCGCGATGAGCTCGGTCATCCGGCGGCCGGTCTCCCGGTCGAGACCCTTCGCGAGAGAGATGACTGGAGTGCCGGGCTGAACCAGATCTCCGAGCGCTTCGAGCGTCGAGTCGAACCCGGCGGACGCCACACCCATGACAACGACGTCGGAGTTCGAGCAGGCATGTTCGATGTCGGCGGTGGCGGCGAGCTCTGGGTGTAGTCCAAACCCAGAGAGATAGCGCGGGTTCTCTTGCGCGGAGTTGATGCCCTCGACAACCTCATCACGCCGGGCATAGATCGTGGTGTCAGCGTTGTGCGAACACAGGTGCGCCACCGTCGTGCCCCAGCTACCTGCTCCGACTACAGCGACTTTCAGCGTGTTCCCCATGGTCGACAGTACCGCGGAGCGAGGTGTCACCGGTAGGGCTACTAGCTATCGAAGCCGATCCCGAACTTGTCGAGCAGGTTGAGCCATGGGCCAGGTTCGCCTTCGTTGGCGTCGGCCTTGGCGATTTGTCCTCGGGTGAACTGGATGACCGCATTGCGCAAGGGCTCGGGTGGGAATGGCATCGGCTTGCGGCGAACCATAGCGAGTTCGGTCCGTTCAGTGCTCTTGCCGTCGACCAGGTCGAGGCCGACACGCGCTCCCCATCGTGACGCGCCAACACCCAGGCCGGTGTATCCCGCAACCCACGCGAGTCGCCCGTCGTACTTGGTGCCGAATGCGGCGGTGAACTTGGATGTGGTTCCGATGGGGCCGGCCCACCGGTGCGAGAAGCCCAAGCCCTCGAGCTGCGGGAACGTGTCGAAGAAGTGGCCGGCGATAGTGACGTGTGAGTCGACTCGCTGTTCGTACTCGGGGCCCATGCCGTTGCCCTTGTAGTAATTGGCGTCGTACCCGCCCCACAAGATTCGGTTGTCTTCGGTGAGCCGGTAGTAGTGAAATTGGTTTGCCCAATCGGAGAGACCTCGGCGAGCCCCCCAACCAATCGATGCCATCTGCTCGGTTGTCAGCGGTTCGGTCATGAGCACGTGGTCGTAGATCGGAATCACGTAGTTGCGAATCTGCTTCTCGGGTTCAGCCCAGGCGTTGGTGGCAACCAGCACTCGGTTTGCCCGAATCGAACCGGCCGACATACGAACCGTGAGCGCTGCCCCCAGCTCGTCGACCGAGATGACTCGGCTGTTCTCGTGAATGATGACCCCAAGCCGTTCGACGGCATCACGCAATCCCCAGACGAGCTTCGCCGGGTCGATCATGGCGCAACTATGTGGTTCGACCACACCTGCCAGATACGTCGGCGAGTCGACTTCGGCCCTGGTTGCTGCAGCATCGAGTAGCTCGAACTCTTCGCCGTGAGCTCGAAGCGTGTCGGCGTACTCAGCAATGTCGTCGACCTGCCATGGTTCGGTGGCCACGTTCATCGTTCCGGTCGTTTCAACCGCGGCGTCGATGCCGAGACGTTCGACGTCTGCCAAGAGAGCAGTGAGGTTGTCGTTGCCCATGCGGTTCAGCGCGTCGATGTCGTTGGGCCAATGAGAAAGGCCGTTCAGTAAACCGTGCGTGAGAGACGCTTCGCAGAACCCTCCGTTGCGACTCGATGCGCCGTGGCCAATGCGCTCGGCCTCGACCACGTGGACCGATCGGCCGGGCTGCTCTTCAGCCGCGTGAAGCGCCGCCCACATCCCAGTGAAGCCGCCGCCGATGATGACGAGGTCGCCCTCGTGCGTTCCGATGATCGGATCGCCGACGTCTGGGGCAAACGATCGGTCGCTCCAGTACACCGCCGGCTTCGCATCGCGAACCAGCGCGTCGAGCTGTCTCGAGTCGAGGCCGCTCATGGAACGATCACGTAGATCTTCGCCATGGGCTCGAGCACTTCCCAACGACCCGCCCAACCTTTCGGCAACGCGAACATCGAGCCCATTCCGAGCTCGTGCACCGTGCCATCGGCGTTCGTGATTCGGAGATGGCCTTTGGTGATGACCATCACTTCGTCGACCGGGTAGTCGGTTTCGTCCCAAGCACCGACGTCGGACGTCCAGATGCCTGACTCGACATTGCCCTCGGTGAGCGCAGCGAACGTCCACTCCGGATCACCTGACACAAACTCGCCTGGCCGGTCTGGGTCGGGAGCCAACCGTTCGGCCATGGCGTTCAGATGATCAAAGGCTGCGTCCATACACGTCAGTTTGCCACCTTGCGCCGGTCCAACGAGGCCTGTCCCAAAACGGCGGGTGCCGGTCGACCGAAGCCGACCGGCACCTACACAACAATCAGTTCTCGTGGAATTGTTCGCTTAGCCTTTGGCCTCGATGAAGGCGTCAGAGAAGTTGATCTCGAAGTCTCCGGTGTCCTTGATGAACTCGAGCTTCGAGGTATCCGTTGGGTAGACGATTGGATCCTCGAGTACCTCAGCATCGATGAACTCTTCAGACGCAGCGTTCGGGCTGGCGTAGAAGTTCCAGTTCGTCAGCTGAGCTCCACGCTCGGCGTCGAGCAGGAAGTTGATGAAGGTGTGTGCGGTGCACGGATGCGGTGCGTCCTTCGGGATGGCCATGTTGTCCACCCAGCGGGTGCCACCTTCGTCTGGAACGAAGTAGGTGTAGTTGCCCTCGGCGCCATCGAACTGGACAATGAAGTTTCCGCTGTAGCCGTGTGCGACCGTCGAGTCACCGGTCACGAGAAGCTCGTCGTACTGATCGGAGTCATACGCAGCTACACGATCGGCCGCATCTTGAATGAGCTTCTTCGCTTCATCGAGCTGAGCTGAATCGGTCGTGTTGAGCGAGTAGCCGAGGTACTTGAGCGCAGCGCCCATGGTCTCGCGCGGATCGTTCAGCAACGTGGCGTACGCGCCTTCGAGGTTGTACTGCTCGGCAATTGCTGGGTCGAACAGCAAGCCCCAGGTCTTCGGTACATCTTCGCCGGTGATATCCAGATCGACGCCGAGGCCGGTGGTTCCCCACTGGTACGGAGCGGTGTAGGTCGCGTCCGGGTCGAACGGAAGGCCCGAGGCGAACTCGGGAAGCAAGTTTCCGATGTTCGGGATCGCGTCCTTGTTCAACGGCTGAAGATCGCCACTGTCGATCATGATCGAGACCATGTAGTCGGATGGCACGATGAAGTCGAAACCTGAGCCGCCAGCTGAGATGATCGGCTGCATTGCCTCGTTCGAGTCGTAGTTGTCTTCGGTGACCTCAACGCCGAACTCCGCAGCGAATGCGTCCTTCAACTCAGGGTCCATGTACTCGGTCCAGTTGTAGATGGCGAGCGGACCGTCAACCTCTCCTGGCGCGCACTCGGCGGCTTCGGTCATGGCGTCGCCCCCGCTGTCGCCATCACCACTGTCAGACTCCGAAGCACTATCACCACCATCGGCGGTGTCTGTGCTTGTTGATCCCCCACATGCTGCGGCGAACAACGCCAATGCAGCGAGAAGCGCCAGTAGACGGCGCATGTTGTTTGTTTTCACTGTTTCCCCTCCAAGGTGAACACTATTTCCAGCGATTAGGTCGCCTGCCCGCCTCGAGCCCGTTGGGCTAGTGACGACAACAGTACGAGAAGAATGGATGCCGCAAGCATCACGACCGAAACGGCGTTGATCAGCGGCGACACGCCACGGCGGATAAGACCGAAGACGTACACCGGCAGCGTGGTTGAACCCGGGCCGGCGACGAACTGGGTGATGACGACGTCGTCGAGCGACAACGTGAGCGCCAAGAGCGCTCCACCGATGACACCGGGGGCGATCAGTGGGAAGGTCACGTGGCGGAACGTCTGCCACTTCGATGCGTACAGATCTTGTGCAGCTTCTTCGAGCTTTTCGTTCATGCCGGCGAGCCGGGCGCGTACGACGATCGATACGAAGCTGATGCTGAACGCAATGTGGCTGAGCGCGACGGTCGCGATGCCTTTGGAGATCTGAATACCCAAGATCGAATCGAGCAAGCTGATGCCCTGAGTGAAGAACAGCAGCATCATTACCGCCATCGTCACGTCGGGGATGATCACCGGCAGGTAGAGCAGCGCATCGAAGATCTTCTGCCCACGGAAGCGGAACCGTTCGAGCGCCAGCGCAGACATCGTGCCGAGCACCACCGATATCAACGTAGAGATGATGGCCACTCGGATCGACACGCCGAGCGCGCCTTGGACTTCGTCGTTCTCACCGAACGCTCGATACCAGTCGAGGGTGAAACCGCCCCAGCGACCGACTAACTCGTCGTCGCTGAACGAATAGAGCACGAGCAAGGCAATCGGCGCGTAGAAGAAGAGGTACACGAGCACGGCATTGGCGCTCAGCGCCCACTTCGATGCACCACGGAGTTCTTTTTGGGTACTACTCATTAGAGCGTGCGACCTCCCTTGCGGAAGTAGATGAGCGTGGCCATCAGCATCACGAACATCAGCACGGTCGATACCGCCGCACCTACCGGCCAGTTACGGGCGGTCAGGAACTGGGTGACGATGTAGCTGCCGAGCATCGTTTTCTTGCCGCCGCCCAAGATCTGCGGTGTCACATAGGCACCGAGGCTTGGAATGAACACCAGGATCGACCCGGCGATCACCCCTGGCATGCTCAGCGGAAAGGTGACCTTCTTGAACGTCTGAAAGCCGGTTGCCCCAAGGTCACGACTGGCCTCGATCAGGCTCCAGTCCATCCGCTCGATCGCGGCGTACATCGGCAAGATCATGAACGGTAAGAAGCCGTACACCAACCCCAACACGATGGCGGTTGGTGTGAACAGCACCGTCGTTTCGCCGAGACCGATCGTCTCGGTCAGCTGCGATACGGGTCCGTCGTTGCCGAGGAGCACACGCCAGGCGTAGTTACGCACGAGGAAGTTCGACCAGAACGGGATCATGACGAAGACCAACATGATGTTGCGGGTCGTCTCTTTGCGAGTGGCGAGAAAGTACGAGAACGGATACGCCAACAACAAGCAGATGACGGTGGTGATCACGGCCAACGTGATCGAGCGCAACAGGATGTCGGTGACGATCGGTTCGCCCAACTTGCGGTAGCTGTCGAGGTTCCACTCTTCGAGCGCGGTTCCGCCCGATCGGGTTCGTGTCGCGAACGAGTACACCACGACGATGAAGAGTGGGATAGCGAAGAACAGCGACAGGTAGACGTAGGCCGGCAGGGCGAGCAAGAACCCGCGACGTCGCTTCTGTTTCTCGTTCGCCGCCTCGAACTCGGGCGTAGCGAGAGCCGACGGTGCCGGACTGGTCGTGGTCACGAGCCATATCCTTCATCGGGCACGACCCAGTCACTGCGGCGATCCCACCAGATGCCGACCTGCGAGCCCGGCTCGTAGACCACCGACGTGGGTGTTGCGTTTGTGCGCACTTCAAGCGGCATCCAGTCCACGGCCACGGTGTACACGTGTGAGTGACCGAGGTAGGTCACGTTGGTGACTTCGCCTCGCAGGCTTGTTTGTTCGAACTCATCGGGGATGTCGTCGGGGCCGCCGATGCTGATCGACTCGGGGCGCAAGCTCATCGACACCTTGGTGCCGGCAGGGTAGGGGTTCGGCGCCATGATCTTGGTGCCGTTGCCGAGGGCGATGACGTCATCGTCGACAACGGTTGCGTCGACCAAGTTCGTCTGACCAATGAAGTCGGCAACAAAGCGATTGACCGGCCGGTCATAGAGCTCTTCGGCCGTGCCAACCTGCAGCAGCTCGCCGTCGTGCATGACTGCGATCCGGTCGCTCATGGTGAGCGCTTCTTCCTGGTCGTGGGTGACGAACACGAAGCTGACGCCCAACTCGCGTTGGAGTGATTTGAGCTCGGTCTGCATCTCTTGGCGCAGCTTCAGGTCGAGCGCACCGAGCGGCTCGTCGAGGAGGAGCACCTTCGGCTTGTTCACGAGCGCCCGGGCCAAAGCGACACGCTGTTGCTGACCACCCGAGAGTTGGCTCGGCTTGCGCTTTTCCATCCCGCCCAGCTGCACCAAGCTGATCATCTCGCTCGCAGCAGAGGCGGCATCCTTCTTCGATGCGCCCTGCATCTTCAATCCGAAGGCCACGTTGTCAAGCACGCTCATGTGTGGGAACAAGGCGTAGTTCTGGAACACGGTGTTGACCGGCCGTTTGTTTGGCGGGAGCGTGCCAACCTCGTCTCCGAAAATCTTGAGGCTTCCCTCGGTCGGGAATTCGAGGCCTGCAATCATTCGCAGGGTTGTGGTCTTGCCACAGCCGGACGGGCCGAGCATCGCAAAGAACTCGCCGTCGGCGATCTCGAGGTCGATGTTGTCGACTGCGACGACATCGCCGAAGCGTTTCGTAACCCCTTGGATAGCGACGGCTGCGTCTGCGGCAGTCCCCACTGTGTCTTCCCCCATGTCCCCCACTAGCTACATCTACTCTCTGCCGTACGGTTGTTTGACTGCGCCGGCCTTCTGGGCCTGAACACAGATGAAATCATGCACGATGGTGGCCGCGGCAAGCGCAGTGACCTCCGAAACGTCATACTGCGGTGACACTTCCACAACGTCCATGCCGACGATGTTGAACTCGGCCATGCCTCTGATGGCCTCGAGCGCTTGTGCTGTGGTGAGCCCACCGCTGACCGGCGTGCCGGTCCCTGGCGCAAACGACGGGTCGAGGCAGTCGATGTCGAACGTCAGATATGCCTGGTTCTGGCCGACCACTTCACGAACAACTTCGAGCACCGCCGGGATGCCCTCGCGATGTACCCACGGCGCTCCAAGGATGGTGAAGCCATGGGTTTCGGAGTTGTGTGTGCGAATTCCGATTTGCACCGAGGTCTCGGGGTCGATGATGCCCTCTCGAAGCGCACGCAAGAACATCGACCCGTGGTCCATGCGGTTGGGCTCGTCGTCCCACGTGTCGGAGTGCGCATCAAAGTGGATGAGCGAGAGCTTGCCGAACTTCTTGTAGTGCGCCTTCAAGATCGGGTAGGTGACAAAGTGGTCACCGCCAAGAGACAGCATCATCGTGTCGCTGGCCACGATCTCGTCGGCGTGGGCTTCGATGCGGGCCGGCATTTCATCGGGGCGACCAAAGTCGAGGAAGCAGTCGCCGTAGTCAGCCACCCGCAGCGTGTCGAACGGATCGAAGCCGAACGGATAGGCATCGAGTTCGGCCAGGCCGGTCGATGCGGCACGGATCGCACGAGGACCGAAACGAGCGCCAGGCCGATTGCTCGTCGCCATGTCGAAGCAGATGCCGGTGACAACGATGTCGGCATCGTCGAGGTCGCGGGTGTAGTTACGACGCAAGAACGACGTTGCGCCTCCCCACGTCATCTCGCGGTCGCGGCCTTCGAGCTTGCTGGCGCGGAACGCTTGGTCGCCGTCGATGCCTTCGCTGATGTTGCCCACTAGCCCACTCCCCAGTCGTACGTCTGCTTTGTAATGCCGAGGTACGACATCACCTCAACGCTGCTGACGCCGTCCATCGTGCGGATGGCGTTCGAGATTTCGAGGAAGGCGTCGCTGTCGCGGCTCACGACCTCGACCAACAGGTCGAATCGGCCCGTAGCCATGACGACATAGACAGCATCGGAGAGCGCACCCACATCGATGGCTACCTTGCGAGAGTCTTCGGTCGTGGTGATGCCGAGCATCGCTTGGTAGCCCAACCCAAGCTTCACCGGGTCGGTGACCGCCACGATGTCGATGACGCCGTCTTCGAGCAGACGCATCACTCGCTGGCGGCACGCAGCATCGGACAACCCGACGACGCGGGCGAGCTCGGTGAACGACGTGCGGCCATCGGCCTGCAGCGTGCGAATGAGCTCGCGGTCGATGTCGTCGATTGGGATAAGGCTCATGAGTTCCCGCCGTCGGGGCTCTGATAGTCGGGGTTGCGCCAGACAATCAGCGAGGCATAGTCGTTCGTTTCGGGATCGCGGAGGTAGTTCGAGAGGGCACACACCGCTTCGAACCCGTTCTCGATCTGAAACGTCAGGGTCGGATCGTAAAGCTCACCGGCCGACACTTTCGCCAGATAGTCATCGGCACTCAACGAGTCTTTGTGCTTGGCGTAGCCAGGTATCACTCCACCCGCCACGATTCCCGCAAGGTTCAAATCGATGACGATCTGCTTGCGCATGTCGTAGAGCTCTTTGCCGATGCCGCGGCGACGGTAGGTCGGCCGCACAACGATGTCGGTGCCGTAATACCACTGGCCGGCGGGGTCATCGCCCGAGGCAGTCGGAGCATCGGCCAAGAACGTCTTCATGTTGTGCTGCGGGTGATCGAAGTCGAAGTTCGTTCGGATTCCCAAGCCGATAGCGACGGGCTCGTCACGGCCGTCGCCGTCAAAGCCGATGACGCTTCCTTCTGGGAAGTCCTCGGCAACCTCCAGGAAACCTTCTTCGTCGTAGAGGTCTTCGGGAAGCGCGGTAGGAAACGCCTCGAGTTCGAGGGCTTCAAGGGCCTTGCACATGTGCGGTTGGATGCGCACGTACTGCAACCCAGAGGTCGGCCCGACCGCGACGATGTCAGACACTGTCTTCCGATCCGCATGTGAGCGTGAACGGAGAAATCCAGCCGGAACACATCACGACAGCCCGCCTGGAGAGACCGACCGTGGCGGAGAAATCCAACGGGCACACATCACGACAGCCCGCCTGGAGAGACCGACCGTGGCGGAGAAAGAGGCTCGAACGAAATCTTCATGTAGTCATTGTGTCGAGGTTGGCCCCAGCACGCCCAGAAGTCGCCCGTTGACGGACGCATGACGGCCGCTCCGCTCGATTCGATGTGGTACGGCTCGACCGGAGCCTGGCAAATGGCATCAGGGTTGCGGGTTACCTCGAAGATGCGGTCGACGTCGATGTCGCCCTCGGCAAGCAAGTCAGTAGCAGTGTCGAATCGGGCCGCCGAGCTGTCCATCAGTCCGGGTGCTTTTGGTGCCTGCTTGGCCAGCGCCTCGGGGTAGATGGTGTGGTTCGTGTGGACGATCGGTGTGTCGGCGAGCTTCTCGCTCGGACGAGCGGATGGCATGGCCTCGACGCAATAGCCATCGCCTTGCTTGTCGAAGATGAGGAAGCTGTGCGCTCCGGCGAGGTCGGCGCCGAGCAAGATGTCACGAGCTTCGGCGGCGGTGTTCGACTTGAGCATCCCTCGTACGACCGACGTCCAGTTGACCCCGCGGGTGCCATCGGTGCCGACGAGGTTGTTGATGCCGACACACACACCTTCGCTGTTCATGCCGATCTGCCCCACGCAGCCAGTCGTTGTGAACACGAGCGACGCAGGCGCGTCGTCGGGGTGCGCTCGAAGGAGCAGCACATGATCGGTGGCGTCGTCGTGCATGTCCCAGGTCTGGCCATAGATGCCAGCTCCATCTGCGGTGCGGTTGTTTGGGACGATCATTGCGGTGCAGTCGTCTTCGATCACCGATTCGGGCATGGGGCCACCAACGACGGCTCGCACGGTGTCGACGAAGTCGGTGAATCCGCCGACGATCACGGCTTCGGCTGGGGTGATGCCGGCTGCTGCAGCCATCGCCAGCATCTCTTCGTGAATTTCCACGTCGAACTTCTCGTGTGCTGGGAGCATCGACTCGGCAATGTCGAGTACCTCGCCGCGTGTGAGATTTCCGCCGCTCCACAGGCCCGACATGACGAGCTCGACCCGGGCGTTCATGTAAGTCTGGATCTCGTCTGCGTACGCCGCGCCGTGCGCAGCGCCCATCGCGGCAGGTGTGCCGCTCACGTCGAGAATACGAATCGCTGGCCGACGGGTGGAACTCATACTCCACAGCCTTCGGTCTGTCCGGGCCGGTTGTCGTGATGTGTGCGGGTGCTCATGCCCCAGTCTCCTCGGCGAACACCGCCGCCAGAACGTCGAGTGCTTCGTCGATCTCCTCGTCGGTGATGGTGAGTGGCGGAAGGAACCGAACGCAGTTGCTGTACAGGCCGGCGCGGATCGTGATGAGCCCACGAGCGAGCGTTCCCTTGGTGACTGCCAACGTCAGGTCGGGGTTCGGGGTGAGGTGTTCGTCAGTGACGAGCTCCATGACCAGCATCGGGCCAAGACCACGAACGTCGGCGATCTCGGAGTGCTTGGACTGGAGTACTTCGAGGCCCGCTCTCAGACGTTCACCGACGGCAGTTGCTCGGGCGAGGAACTCGGGAGTGTTGATGAGCTTGATTGTTTCAAGGGCCGCAGCGCAAGCAACCGGGTTGCCGCTGTAGGTGCCACCCATACCGCCGGGGTGCGGAGCGTCGAGCAGTTCTGCACGACCAACGACGCCGCTAATCGGCATGCCGGAACCCATCGACTTCGCGATGGTGATCAAGTCAGGAACAACGCCGCTGTGCTCGATGGAGAAGAGCTTGCCCGTGCGTCCGAACCCGGCCTGCACTTCGTCGGCCACCATGATGATGCCGTGCTCGTCGCAGATCGCTCGAATGGCTTCAAGGTACGGCTTCGGCGCAGGAAGGAAGCCACCTTCTCCCTGCACGGGCTCGATCACGATCGCGGCCAGAGCTGACGGATCAACCTGGCTGATCAACGCATCGTGAAGACGCTCGATCGACCAGCCGACGAACTGCTCGGGGTCGGTGCCCGGTGGGCGACGCAACACGTTCGGGAACGGGATGCGATAGATCTCCGAAGCGAAGGGTCCGAAGCCCTTCTTGAAGAGGCCGTACTTACTTGTCATCGACATCGTCATGTTCGTGCGGCCGTGGTAGCCACCTTCAAATACGAGGATGCCTTGACGACCGGTAGCTACTCGGGCGATCTTCACCGCACTCTCGACCGCTTCAGCACCCGAGTTCATCAGCAGCGTCTTCTTCGCAAAGTCGCCGGGCGCAGCCTCATTGAGTGCTTCGCTGAGCTCGACCATCGAATCGTGCGTTGCGACGATGCCACAGATGTGCAGTAGATCAGCGGCTTGGGTCTGAATCGCTTCAACAACCGTTGGTGGGCAGTGGCCCGCAGCGAGCACGCCAATGCCACCGGCGAAATCGAGCAGCTTGTTGCCGTCCACGTCGGTCACGACAGCACCGCTCGCCGATTCGACAGCGAGTTCCGTGAGGAAGGCGGCGCCCGAACTCATCGCAGCGCGGCGCCGATCGACGACCGCCTGACTCTTCGGACCGGGGATGGCTGTTTCCAAATGAATCGAACCCATGCGGGGATAGTAACGATTTCGAGGCCTCAGTGCTAATACCCTTCGAAATCCGAGTTGATGTGCCACTATCTTCGCAGATCAGCCGGTGCTGCGTTACGTTTGGCGAGTGATGTCAAACCCACACGATGCAGCCGAACGAGACTTCCTCCACAACGCAACAACAACTGCGTTGTGGCTCGATCACTTGGGCGACATCGAACAGCGCCCGGCGCTTGCCGGCGATATCGAGGTTGATGTCGCGATCGTTGGTGGTGGGTTCAGCGCGTTGTGGACTGCGTATTACCTCAATCAGCTCGACCCAACGGTCCGCATAGCCATCATCGAGAAGCACTTCTGTGGATACGGCGCCTCAGGACGCAACGGCGGATGGGCCGAAGGAGGCCTTGCTGTCGGCCCGGAGAAGTACGCGCAATGGTCAACCATGGACGAAGCGATGCGGCTCGTCCACGCCATGCACGACACGGTCGACGAGATCGGCAGGGTCGCTCGTGCCGAGAACATCGATTGTGGGTATGCCAAGGGCGGCTGGATCCGGGTTGCACGCAACAGCGCCCAAGAGCGCCGTATGCGAGAGGAGATGGCTCAGCCGAACCCGCACGGCGAGCTACTCGAACCCGACGCCGCCCGCACCTACCTCAATGCCACCGACGTGCACTGCGGCATCTACTCCCCCGATTGTGCAGCGATCGATCCGGCGCGACTGGTTCGAGGTTTGGCTGACGTCGTCGAGAAGCGCGGCGTCACGATCTACGAAGACACCGCTGCCGCAAGCGTCGAACCCGGTGTCGTGCGAACCAACCGTGGCACGGTTCGTGCCGAGTTCGTCGTGCGCGCTACCGAGGGGTACACCCGCGACCTGCTCGGCGAGCGGCGCGCGTTGCTGCCGGTCTATTCATTGATGGTCGCCACTGAGCCGCTGCCCGATGCGATGTTCGACGAGATCGGCCTAGCCGACCGGCCGACGTTCTCCGACGACCGGTACATGGTCATCTACGGCCAGCGCACCGAAGACAACCGTTTGGCGTTCGGCGGGCGAGGCGTGCCGTATCTGTTTGGCTCTGCGGTCAACCGCACGGGAGAGATCCACAACGAGTCGCACGCGCTGATCCGTCAGACGTTGATCGAGCTGCTTCCTGTGCTCAAGGACGTGTCGTTCACCCATCGTTGGGGTGGGGTGCTCGGCATCCCGCGCGATTGGGTGCCTGGCCTTCGACTCGACCGGTCGAGTGGGGTTGGCGTGCTTGGTGGCTACGTGGGCGAAGGCGTCGCAGCCGCGAATCTGGCAGGCCGCACGATGGCCGAACTCATCGACGGCAACCCCACCGAGCGCACCACACTGCCATGGGTCGGCCACACCGTCCGCCGCTGGGAACCCGAACCGTTCCGCTGGCTCGGCGTTCGGAGCAGCCGCCGCATTCTCGTTGCCGCGGACGAGCAAGAGTTCGCTTCCGATAAGGACGCCAAGCTCGCCTATCGCATCAGCAAGTTGTTGAAGGGCGCGTAGTCGACGGACCCGAACAATCGCGTCTCACCGAACCGCCGACTGCAGCTTGTCGACATCGCCACCGAGGTTCATGGCGCCGTGCATTGTGTCGGTCATCTCGATGAAGCCATCATCACCCGCGTTCATGACGACGTTCTAGCACCGGCACGCCCGTAGAATTGCGCGAATGATCGTGTCGTACGTGCCGGTCGCCGACGCGATTGACCAACTCCTCTTCGCGCTCGACGACCTCGCGCTCAACAAGAGATCAGGACGAACAGCTCAGACACTGCTGTTCCAGTCCACGTCGCTTCGAGCTGTCGGACAGATCGATGCGGCGAGCTACACACGGTCGGATTGGTCGCTCGGACAGCAAGCGAGCATTGCCGTTCCGTTGCTGGCCAAAACGCTTCACAAACGGACGTCGGTCGACGCTGACCTGATCACCAACTGCAACGATGCATGCTCGATGCTGGCAACGCAGCTCCAGGTAGTCATCGAGGGATACGAGCCGAACTGACACACTGGGGGGCGATGTTTCACCTTCGTGCCACTGTGTTCCAGACGCCGAGCCGCTCTACATTCGATCATCTCGACGACGTCGTGATATCGGTCGAGGACGGAACGATCGCCGCGATCGTTCCGGCGGGCGACTTCGACGAGGCTGTAGATGTCACCCTCGATGAGAACACCGTGCTCATCCCCGGCCTGATCGACCTGCACATCCACGCGCCGCAATGGCCCCAGCTCGGCACCGGCTACGACGTGCCACTGGACGAGTGGTTGTTCGAGTACACCTTCCCCACGGAAGCCAAGTGCGCCGACACGACCTACGCCCAAGAGGTGTGGGACAGCATGGTGCCGTCGTTGCTTGCGAACGGCACCACCACCGCCGTCTACTACGGCAGCATCCACGTTGACGCCACCACGGCCCTCGCCCAAACGTGCATTCGTCACGGTCAGCGAGCTTGGGTTGGACGCACGGCGATGGACCATCCCGAAGGCACGCCTGACTACTACCGAGACACAACTGCAGCGGAAGGGCTTGCAGCAAGCCGTGCGTCCATCGACGCGATCGTCGCGCTCGAAGATCCACACGCGCTTGTGCAACCGATCATCACGCCGCGCTTCATTCCCGCCTGCACTGACGAACTGCTTACCGGGCTCGGCCAACTCGCAGCCGAAACGGGCCACCTCGTTCAAACGCATTGTTCCGAGAACGACTGGGAGCACGGCTACGTGCTCGAACGTCATGGCACGAGTGATACCAACTCGCTCGATGGCTTCGGACTTCTGCGGGACTCGACGGTTCTGGCCCATGGGTGCTTGTTAAGCGACGACGACTTCGCGGTCATTGCTGAGCGGGGCGCGGGCGTTGCGCACTGCCCGCTGAGCAACGTGTACTTCGGCGACGCAGTCTTCCCGACCCGGCGAGCCCTTGACGCTGGCGTGAAGGTTGGGCTTGGCACCGACATTGCTGGTGGTCCAAGCGCATCGCTTCTGGCAAACGCCGCCCGAGCTGTCGATGTCTCCCGCCACCTGGAGAACGGTGTCGACCAACGAGCCGAGGCCGACGTTCGCGGTGTCGACGAAAGTCGCATCGACGCCACCACGGCCTTCTACCTGGCCACACTTGGTGGGGCCGACGTTCTTGGGGAGCCACTCGGCTTACTCGAACCCGGACGACGTTTCGATGCCGTCGCGATCTCACTCTCCGACATCGATACCGTGCCCGGAGGCGACACCATCGACCGGCGCTTCGAGAAACTCGTCCGCCTCGCTGGACGGCGTGACATCGGTGCGGTTTGGGTTCACGGGCGGCAAGTCCGCTAATCCCAACCCTCAGTCGATTAGTGCTCAACGTCACCACGCAGAGTGCCGATGGAAAACCGTGGAAACAACGAAACTTGCACGGCGGGAGACAGCGCGATCAACGCTGGCTCGCAATCCAGTTGCTCAGGAGATAGCTCGATCAGCGGCGGCTGTATCGAACGGGCGAGCCGAAATAGCGGTCTTCGACGACGGGCGCGTGTACGTCGCCGCAACGAACTCATCGACCGGCGTTCTCATGCCGCGCGAGCTCACGCCTGCTGAGGTTGCACTCCTCGCGCTCGAGGACACCGACGAACGTCTTCGAGTCATGAGCAGCTCGAACACGATTGCCGTTCCCATCACCAACTCCAACGGTGACCTGATCGCTTCGCTCTCACTCTTCACCGAAAACACGCCCTCTGCAGACGCGCTGTACCCATTGGCGCGCATCGTCTCGATGGAGCTGTCAAAAGACGAACGCTCGGGCGACTTCTATCAAGCCACCCTCGAAGGTCTCCGCGACCCCGTCTTTGTCGTACGTTCCGACCTCACCATCGGATGGACATCAACCGGCACCACCTCGCTCTTTGGACTCACCCCAACCGAGCTCATCGGACAATCTGTTGCCGACTTCATCCACCATGACGACCTTGAGATCGCGCTCAACGCCATCATCCGAATCTCGCAAGGCCTCGCCGTAACGCGTGTGACCCTGCGGGTGCGAAACTCCGAGGACGTCTACCTGCCGATCGAAGTGACCGGCATGGACCACACAACGAACCCGCTGATCGATGGCATCGTGATGAGCCTCCGCGATGCCCAGGGTGACGACGAACTCGCCGAGCAGGTCGATACAGCCCGACGATTCTCCCGCGCGATCATCGACAGTCTTCGCGACGGCATCGTGGCAACCGACAAGTTCGGCACGGTCATCGTCGCCAACGAAATCGCACGCTCGATGTTCAGCATCGATCCCCAGACTCACCCCGCGAACTTGTCGATCGATGACTTCACCCTGATGACAGCGGATGGCACGGCGTACACGCCAACCGATGCACGGGGCGAGAGCGAATCGATCTGCCCTGTAGTCACCAGCGATGGTCAGCTCATGTACGTCACCCCGACACAACACCAGGTCGAAGCGGAAGACGAAGGCGCCATGGGAACCGTCATGGTCTTCCACGACGTCACCGAAGAGCAACGCGCCGCCGAAGAATTGCGAACCCAAGCACTCCACGATCAGCTCACCGGTCTAGCGAACCGTCGCCAACTCGAACAGCGACTCCACGAGCTCACTCACGCCGCCCAGCAGGTCCCGGTCGCCGCATGCTTTATCGACCTTGACAACTTCAAGCTCATCAACGACAACCATGGTCACCGCACGGGCGATCAGTTGGTGCGCTTGGCTGCCCAACGTCTTGTGCGTCAGCTCGGTGAGAACGACCTGCTCGTACGTCAAGGCGGCGACGAGTTTGTGGCCCTGCTCGTCGATGTTGACGATCTCGCCGAAGCGCAAGCCGTGGCCGATCGCTGCCGAATCGCCCTCGCCCACCCGTACGAGTTCGGTGACGATCGGTTCGACGTGACCGCCTCGATCGGTGTGGCGATTGCAGCACCGGACAAACTGCTCGGTGACGAGCTACTGCAACAGGCCGACATTGCGCTGTACGCCGCCAAGAACCGCGGCCGCAACCGAGTTGAGCTCTTCGACTCGGCGCTCGCCGAGGCGGTGAGCAACGAGGACCGTCAACGACGCATTCTTCGTGAGGCGCTCGATGAAGGACGGCTGACCATGCACTTCCAGCCGCTCGTTATGGCCGACACCGAACAAACCACCGGCTACGAAGCCCTCGCACGTATCCGCACCAGGGAAGGCGAGCTCATCGGCCCCGGTCAGTTCATCGAGGCCATCTCGAACACCGGCCTGATGTGGGATCTCGATCGAGCAGCGTTCCTGCAGTCATGCCAGGCAGCCGAAATGCTCGCCCGCATCAACCCCGAAGCCCCGCCGCACATTGCCTGCAACTTCTCGTCGGTTAGCCTGACGCACCCAAAGTTTGTGGGCTTCGTCTGTGACACCGTCGAAACAACTGGCGTCAACCCGGCACAGATCACCATCGAGATCACCGAAAGCGCGGCGTTCGACGCCGGCGTCGACAGCCTTACGACACTTAACGAGCTGAACCAACTTGGCTTCCGACTCTCGCTCGATGACTTTGGCACCGGCTACTCCTCGCTCGCGCATCTTCGCGACCTTCCAATCTCGACGGTCAAGGTCGACCGCAGCTTCATCACCAAGCTCGGCAACAACGACAGCGAACGGGCAATCGCCGAAGCTGTCGTGTCGTTAGCCAACGACCTCCACCTCTCGGTCGTCGCCGAAGGCGTAGAAACCGAGGAGCACCTCTCGCATGTGCGAACCCTCGGCTTCGGTGTTGTTCAAGGCTGGCACTACGCGCCCGCGTTGAGTCTGTCGGACTGCCTCCAAGACTGGACCGACATCAGCTCCGATGACGTTGAGTCATCACCGACCCGGCCATCGGGTACCGGCTCGAACTAATCCAAGGGTGTGTCAACGGCTAACGTTCGCGAACAGCCACTATGACGACGCCACCACCACCTCAATGGGCGAACCAGCCCGTACCCGCACCCACCCCTCCGCCACCAACGGGCCAACCCGCCGGCTGGTATCCCGACCCGTGGGGTCAGGCGCCATGGCGTTGGTACGACGGACATGCGTGGACGGCTCACATCAGCGTCGGTCAGGCCGTGTCGGGCACGGGAGCCACGGGGGTCGCTGGTAGCCAGACGGCGCAGCAGCCGAAGAAGCCCAGGCTTCCGTCATTTCTCAGCATTCCCGTGATCCTCGCTGCCATTCCAAGCCTGATACTGCTTGGCATTGCGCTGTTCACGAACCCAAAGACCGTCGCACTGGGAATTGTGCCGCTACTGATCGTGGGCCCGGTTCTCGTGTGGATGGATCGACTTGAACCAGAGCCGTGGAGCTCGCGGCTGCACGCGTTTCTTTGGGGTGCGTTTGTCGCTGGCATTATCTCGCTTGTCGTCAACACACTCTTCGCCACTATCACCGGATCCGAGGTTGCCGCGGCCGTCGTTTCTGCACCGTTCATCGAAGAGCTCACCAAGACCTTCGGGATCTTGTGGATGGTTCGACGCAAGGAAGTCGACAGCATCATGGACGGCCTCGTCTACGCCGGATGGGTTGCGCTCGGCTTCGCCGCGATCGAAAACGTCAGCTACTTCTACCTCGCCGATGAACAAGATCTGCTGTGGGAGACCTTCGTCGGCCGGGCGCTGTTCACGCCGTTCGCCCATCCGTTGTTCACCGCCTGGGCTGGTCTCGCCATCGGCGTCGCCATTCGAGCTCGCAAATCGCTGTGGACCTCGATCTGGGGACTGGCCCTCGCCATGCTCAGCCACGCCGCATGGAACGGTTCGCTGAGCCTCGCCGAAACCGAGGGCGGCGCAATCGTCACCGCCGTGGTCATCATCGGCTTCATCATCTTGTTCATCGCCACGATCGTTGGTGTGATCGTGCTGCAATCACGAGCTCGCAAGCGATACGCCGAACTGTTGCCCTTCATTGCATCCCGCTATGGCCTGCCGCCTGATCGGGTCGCCACGATGATGACGAGTTCATCGCGGCGAACAGCCCGCAAGGCGCTGAGTAGCAAGGCCGAGAAACAGCGTTTCGATGACGAAGCCGGTGCCATTGCCCGGCTCGCCGCCATGCTCGACCACGATGGCACTGCCGACCCCGAGCACGAAGCGCGACTCGTGAGTCAACTCGCTGCAGCCCGAAATGGAACCTCTTCATGAGCACCCTTGTTTGTTTTCACGCCCACCCCGACGACGAAGCCATCAGTACCGGTGGACTCATGGCGACTGCAGCCGCTGCGGGCCACCGTGTTGTTCTGGTTTGTGCGACCCGCGGTGAACAGGGCGAACCACAAGCTGGCATCCTGAACGAGGGCGAAGAACTGTGGGAGCGTCGGATCGTCGAGTTGCACACGTCGTGTGAACTGCTCGGGGCTGAGCCTCCACATTTTCTCGACTACGAAGACTCCGGGATGATGGGCGAGCCCGAGAACGACAACCCGAACTGCTTCTGGCAGGCCGACCATGATGAGGCCGTTGCCCGACTCGCCAACATCTTGCGCGCTGTCGACGCCGATGTGTTGACGATCTACGACGACCACGGTGGGTACGGACACCCCGACCACCTTCGCGTCCATACCGTCGGGCTCAAGGCAGCCGAGGTCGTTGGCATCGATCACGTCTACGAAGCGACGATCAACCGTGACCGGGTCCGAGACATGATGGCGATGGCAGCCGACCCCGACTCCGATCTCGAGATCGAAGAACCTGGGGTCGACACCGAAACGTTCGGCACGGCAAACAGCGACATCTCGTTCGAAATCGACGTCAAGGCCGTCATCGACAAGAAGCGCGATTCGATCATGGCCCATCGAAGCCAGGTAGGTCCCGACAGCTTTTTCCTTCAGCTTCCGCCTGAGGTGTTCGCAGAGGCGTTTGGCACCGAATGGTTCAACGTTCCTGGTACTTCAGAAACTGGTGGGCCAACCCGCGTCGACGTGCTGCCCGGACTCGAGCGCTAACCGTCGACCGGTACGACACTTTCAGCGGGTGCGATCGGATCGGTCGCACCTTCGAGCTTTGAGGAGTCCTCGGGGTCGTCTTCGTTATAGGCGAGAGCGCCAGCTGGTGACTTGTCGGTGGGGCGAGCAAACACCTGACCGTCATCGATGGCCTCATCGAACAACTCGGTCTCGTCGCCTTCTACCTCAACCTCGTTGAAGTAGCTCTGCGCCTTGATGGTCGCCTTATCGGCGAGTTCGATGACGTCCACGACCTCGGTACCAGTGGCTGCAGCGAAAATGAGAAGCATCGCCACGACGACTTTCACAAGTCCAGAAATTCCACTCATTTGCTACCTCCCAATGATGCGCTAGCCGAGACGTCCGTCCCTACCTTTTGACTAACGGCGCTTTGAGGCGACTGCTTTACCTCTGCTGCGATAGACCTTCCATATGGCCTATGACATCGAGTTCTTCTTCGACCCGGTTTGCCCGTTTGCGTGGATTACGTCCCGCTGGATCGTCAAAGTGCAGGAGCAAACGGACTATTCGGTCGATTGGCGATTCATTTCGCTGCGCATCTTGAACAAGGACAAGAACTACGCTACTGATTTTCCGCCGGAGTACGAACATGGTCACACGGCGGGGCTTCGCATGCTTCGCGTGTGCGCTGCGGTGCGGGCCGAGCTCGGCAAGGATCGGATCGGGTCGTTGTACGCCGAGCTCAGCGGTACCACGTTTGATGCGGAACCTGACGAGGCCTACCGCTTGTCACTCGGTTCGCCAGAGATGGTCGAGGGTGCACTCGAGCGGGCCGGTCTTCCAACGTCGTTCGCTGCAGCAGTCGACGACGATTCGTGGGACACGGTCATCACCGAGGAAACCGAGCTTGCGCTCGAGCGGACCGGCCGCGATGTCGGAACGCCGATCATCACGTTCCAGCCTCCGGACGGACTGTCGTTCTTTGGTCCGGTTATCAGCCGTGTGCCCGACGACGCCGATGCGGTTCCGCTGTGGAATGCAGTAACGATGCTTGCGGCATACCCGGGCTTTGCCGAGATGAAGCGATCACTTCGCGAGAAGCCGCAGCTGCGCGTGTTTGGTGAACTCACCGACAACCCCGACTTCGAGGACTGGCAAGGCGGCGCTCGCAAAGCCCACCTTCCCGACGCTGACTAGCTCCCCAGACGACGAATCGCATTTAGCTCGGCGCCGCTTTGGCCGACAGATACCTATGCGTCGTTTTGCTGTGACACTGCTGTGCCTGGTTGCCTTGTCGGCTTGTGGCGGGGATACCCCGCCGCCCGAGCTTCCGTTCTCAGATTCGACCGCCAGCGCTACCGCTGACGTCGCCGAAACGCCAAGCGATCGGCTCGATCCACTCATCGAAGCGAACTACGACCTCGTCTTGTTTCGGGCGCGCTGGGTTTGCGAACTGCAACGTCGCACCTTCACCGAGTTGGCAGACATGGATACCGCTCTAAACGAAGCATTGGCTGAGACGAATCTGACACGCGATGACTACGAAGCGTTCTTGCAGGAGCTTGCCGAATCACAAGCGCTCCGCGACGGCGTCTTGACCCTCTATGAGGAACGCTGTCAAGCGTAAAATCCGCTCAAGTTTTCACGGAAAGTAGTCGAGCTAGGTTTCATGAAGAAATCCCTCACGACTGCCCTGCTGGCAGCGACGCTCCTCACCTCCACATTGGCCACTCCAGCGAGTGCGCAAAAAGGCAAGAATAAGACGAGCGACGGTCCAGTAACGCTGCTTAGTGAGTCGACACTCGCCTGGTCAGTAGGTGCCTCTCAGTGGGTCAACCTCCTATGGACGGCTGACACCGAACTTGAGAACGTCGAAGTTCGCGTCGGTGACCTATCGCCAAACCTCGAGGTCGAGTATCCGAGCGATGGAGAGTTCTCACGCCTCGGTGTGGACGGGACGCTCTCACCTAGCGAGATCGATTTCACCGCCGTCAAGTTCACCACGACAAAGCCTGGCGAGAAGTTCGCCACGGTGGAGATGTCCTGGGACGGCGAAGATGGCCGAGATTCGAAGACCTTCCGTCTTCGTCTCACCAACCGCCTCTACAAGGGTGACGACTTTGCCATCCTGACCGAAACCGCTACGGCCACGACAGACGTCGCCAACGGCCAGGCCAACTGGATCGACCTCGACTACAAAGGCATTGCCCCAACTACCTCGTCGATGAAGATGAGCATCACCACGGACCTGCCGGTCTACTACCCGCAGGACAGCTTCACCAGCCTTCATCATGATGAGGTGCTGCACTCCGGCGAGGCCGATGTCGCTCGTGTATGGTTCGACCCCGAACTCATCACAGCCGGCTCGTACGACCTAACCGTCGACATCGACTATGTCGATACGAATGGCAAAACCCAGACCACCTCACATGTCGTCACTCTGAACGTCTCATAACCAAAACTGGGTTTCTGTTACAACACATCCGTCCATGCACCGGGCCTGCCAGCTGTGAGAGTTTCTCTCGGAGCGGGCGGGCCCCGGTAGCGTTATGGGGCACGTACGTTTCGTTCCGGAGGAACTTTCATGGCTGGCACCCCACCCCCAGTAGATACCCCCAAGCTCGGCATCAAGGCCACCGTTGCCGGTTTGGTGTTCGCGCTGACGATCTTGGCTGGCTTCGGTGCCGCCACGGCAGCGTCCTACGACGCTGATGCGGGCAAGAAGGACAAGTACGGCGACGAGAACAGCGATGAATACGGAGACGACCACTCCGAAGACAAAGAGCACAAAGACGACGACGATAGCTAGATCTCGAAGCTGCCAAGAACCGTTGCGCATACACGGTCATACAAGTCGTCTGGATCGAGCGTTTGGTCGATCATCTCGATTGCGCCAATCAGTTCCTCGCACTCAAGATCAGTAAGTACGGCGGGCCGACCGAGTCCCCACACTTCAACGTTGCCGTTCTCAAGAGGAGTAGCTCCGAGCGGAATATGCGTTCCCATCGTTGAAAGCATCGCGGAGAGAGGACGCTCAAGGGAAGGGAGCGGACGACCATGTTGGTGTCTACGGATCTCGGCGGAAGTCCGAGCGCAAAACTGGATGTCACACCCCATCTCTAGTGTTTGACGTATGGACATCTCCGTAGAACGCGTACAAGCAATGCAGACCGCCATCGAGCTTGGTGTTGACGACAGCGACTTCCGTTTCGAGTCCTTGGTGGAACCACTCGTGTGGGTCGAATTGGTTGTCGAGCACGAGGCTCGCATCGACAAGGACGACTCGACCTGGCTCGCGGCCTGATCGGTTCTGCCACGATCTGGTTAACGTGCACCGATCGATAGCTATTCACCTCCGACCACTCAGGCTCCGCATGGCCTAGCTCGCGCCGAGTTCATCGCGCTGGCCTCGTTCATCACGGCCACGATCGCAATCAGCATCGATACCGTCCTTCCGGCTTTCGATGAAATCGAGGAGGCCTACGGGCTCACGACCGATGGTCTGCCCGTCTCGCTGACGATTACCGTCTTCTTTGCAGCGCTCGGTATCGGCACACTGATCTGGGGTCCGTTCGCCGACCGCTTCGGCCGAAAGCCGGTCATGTATGTCGCGCTCATCGCCGTCGCTGTTGGTGCGGTGCTGAGCTCGTTCGCGCCGACCTTCGAGGTCTTTCTAGTTGGGCGTGTGCTTTGGGGAATCGCTGCTGCCGGGCCTCGAACAGTGATCTTGGCCATGACTCGAGACTCCTATGAGGGCGACGACATGTCTCGCATCATGTCGTTGACGTTGGCGGTGTTTTTGATCGTCCCGATCCTGGCCCCGGGCCTCGGCGAGATCTTGCTTCAGTTCGGTTCGTGGCGATGGACGACCCTGGCGGCCGCGGTCATGGCGACCGTCGGGTCGATGTGGTTTACCCGCGTCGACGAAACTCTCGATCCGGCACATGCCTTGCCGCTCGAATTCCGGCCGATCATCCAAGCATCCAAGGTCGTCTTCACGACGAAGCGCACCGTGCTCTTCACGATCGCATCGATGATGACGTACGGCTCGTTCTTTCCCTGGCTTGGAAGCTCGCCAGCAATGATTGGCGACATCTACGGCCGAGAAGGTCAGTTCGCGCTGATCTTCGGAGCGAACGCGGTCGTGATGGCGATCGGCATCTTGATCGTCGAGCGTCTCGTTCGCCGATACTCGAGCTATCCGGTCATCCTTGGTCAGGTCGCCATTCTCCTGCTCGTCGCCGCCATCTATGTCGCGGTGTCATTCACTTCAGACGGCGTTCCAGGCTTCGCGGTGTGGTTCGCGTTAGTAACCGTGTTGACCGCACTCAATTCGAGCAGCTCGCCGCTGTTGCAAAGCATGGCCATGCAACCAATGGGAGCCGTCGCCGGAACTGCGGCATCGATCATCGGAGCAGCCGTCTTCCTCGGCGGCGCGTTGCTCGGCGTCTTCATCGATCGGGCTATCGATGACACCGTTACGCCGTTCGGTGTTGGCTTCCTTCTGTACGGCTCGATTATCGCCATCACGACCATCGCCGCAGGACGGAGCACCGAATCCCAAAGCGAGCCGTCATGACCACTCTCCTCATCGACGCCGACGACACCCTGTGGGAGAACATCGTGGTCTTCAACGCGGTCAACCACGCGTACGTCGAGTGGTTGCTCCCGGGCCGAACTGTCACCGAGATGCAACCCGAGCTCGATGCACTTCAGATCGAGTGCATTGCTGAATATGGCTATGGCCGCGAGACGTTCGAGAAGAGCTTGATCAAGGGCATTCGTCGGTTTGGAGGTCGGGCAGCGACATCTCGTGATCGTGACCACGTCGCTGCGCTAGTTCGTCCGCTCCAGTGGGAGACGATCGAGGTTCACGATGGTGTGGTCGACACCTTGGCGAACTTGGCCACGCGAACGCGGCTCCTCTTGGTGACCAAGGGCGATCGAGAAGAGCAACAACTCAAGATCGATCGATCGGGCCTCGCACACTTCTTTGCAGCGATTGAGATCCTCAACCAGAAGTCACCGGCCGAATATGCCGAGATCATGGGGAAGCACGCGCTCGAACCAGCGAGCACATGGATGGTAGGCAACTCCCCTCGCTCAGATATTGCACCGGCCCTCGAGGTCGGCATTGGGGCCGTCTACATTCCGCACCCGGCGACGTGGAGCCACGAGCAGGCCGACGTTGAAGACCATCCGCGGCTCGTTCGCCTACGGACGTTCCGAGAGTTAACCGACCAGTTCTAGTGGCGAAGAACGGTCATCACCGATAACGCCAACGCGACGATCGCCAAAACCTTCACCGCGAAGAGCATCAACCGTTCGGCACCGACAAGGTGTCGGAACGGGCGTGACGCGTGCGCGTGGAAGTAGCGATTGTAGAGCAGCGAGATGCATAGCGACCAGGCAAAGAGTCCGACGGTCAGGCTGATGACGAAGAGGCCGCTGCGCGTGTCGTACGGGCCACACGTATTGCCCATCTCGCACGAAAACGTCGGCAATGCGACGAGGGCCAACAAGAAAAACCCCATCGGCATCGACCCGAACAAGAACCGGTAGCGACGCAAGTACGACTCGCCCTCAACAATGTTGAACGATGCGAGCGCGCGCTTCGACTCGCGTTCCTCTTGGAACTTGATCGCCATGCCCATCGCCACCGTCGGAACCAGTGCAACTACACATGCGAGCCAGGAAATTACCGTCAGGGCCGCCGCCATGTCCCCTAGTTTGGTCAACGCAACTATCTCGGGCAACTCGGAAACCCAATCTGGGGTACGTGTCTTATGACACCGCTGGAAGGGCCGCCACGTTGTTCGGTCCGGCGTCGATGAGCAGTTCAATCGTGCTGATGTTGACCGGCGCGAAGCGCCAGGCATCAACCGCAACACAGATCTGGCGGCCCTTCTGCAGCCACGCCCGGTGAATGTGGCCGTGCACCAGCCATTGGCCGTGATCTTTGGGCTTCACGCTCTGCTCTACACCGGACGGACGGAAGGGAAAGTGCGAAAGCTCGACTTCGTGGTCGCCAATCGTGATCGACGTACTCGCGGTAATCGTCTCGAATCCGACCGATGCGTAGCGGGCGACCTCGGCCGGCCCATATGAGTCACGTAGGGGAAAGCAGCGATCGTGGTTGCCCGTGACAAAGTGTTTCCGTCCTGGAAGCTCACGGACGAGCTTCAACATGTCGTCCAAGCGGCTGCCCCGTGCCAGGTCTCCGAGAATCCAGATCTCATCATCGTCGGCGACGACCGACCGCCAGTTGTCGCACAAGACGCGATTCATCTGTCGCACATTTGGAAATGGACGACCAAAGCTCAACACCTGCGAGTCGCCAAGGTGAAGATCTGACGTGAACCAGGTTGTAGGGATAGCCGACTCCAATAGCGCGAGACCGCAATGTTCAACGCGAACAACACACCTCCTATTCCGAGTCATTAATGGCGCGGTCTAGAGTTCGGTGATGGCCTCCTCCCCACTCGATCAGCGACTCTCGATCATCACCATTGCGGTTCATGATCTCGACGAGTCACGCCGCTTCTACAACGAGGCCTTTGGTTGGACGCCCGACGAGGCAAGCGAAGAAGAAGCGGCCAACATCGCGTTTTACTCGATGAACGGGTTCAAGTTCGCGCTGTTTCCATTGGCCAAGTTCGCCGAGGAGCACGACGGTGAGGTGTCCGCACCGGGTGGGTTCACGCTTGCGTACAACGTCAACACCGAGACCGAGGTCGACGATCTGTTCGCTCGATTTGCCGAACACGATGTCACCATCGTGAAGGCTCCTGAGAAGGTCTTTTGGGGCGGCTATTCGGGATATATCGCTGGCCCAAGCGGTGAGCAATGGGAGATTGCCTACAACCCGTTTACCACCGTCAACCCCGACGGCACGTTTGGCTGAACACCGGAGGCTTCGATGACCGATCCGATCGAACCCGCGGCGTTCGCGCAATGGCTCAGCGAATCGCCAACATCGGTTGGCGACGGGCTTCTCATGCTCAGCAGTGTTCTCAGCCGACGAGCCGGCGTTGTCGACGCCGGTCGATTCGCGCTCGACGAGCTCGCCGACACGGTTGTCGAGCCCACAGCAACCGGCATCGTGAGCGCCTTGTTCGGTACCGGTGGATTCCAAGGTGACGTCGAGAACTATCACGCGGAAGAGAACTCCTTTCTCGATCTTGTACTCGACCGTCGCTTGGGCATGCCGATCACGTTGTCGGCCGTTGTCGTCGAGGTCGGGAATCGAGTTGGCGTGCCGCTCAAGATGGTCGGCATCCCCGGTCACGTCATCGTCGGCACCGATGCCGCCAACCACTTCATCGACGCGTTCGGTGGAGTGGAGGTGAACTCTCGGTGGGTCCAGAAGCGGTTTGAATCGATCTTCGGGCCCCAAGCGATGATCCCGTCATCAGCCATGCAGACCATGAACGTCATCGGCACCGTCAATCGGGTGTGCAACAACCTGATGCGCACGTGGGCAGATGACCCGAGTAACAAGATGGATCGGCTTCTCGAACTACGAACGCTCCTGCCAGGTTCGGCCGCTGACCGATCGATTCTGATCGACATCGCCACCGCTCGGGGCCGTTTCGATCTCGCCGCCAAGATGCGCGAGGCGAACGATCCCGACGACCCCGAGATCAATGCCCTATGGGCACGGCTGAACTAGCGCGTTAGCGTGGATTTCGTGCCCACATCTTCCATAATTCGTGATCTGACCCGATCGACCATCGCCGCGGGAGTTGTTCTCGCACTGGTCGCAACGGTCGTGGCCGCGACACCAGCGGTAGCGACAGCGGCCTCGGGCGACGTCGTTGCCTGGGGTGTGAATACCTTCGGTCAGCTCGGCGACGGCACGACGACGTATCGCACAGACTCGGTGTCGAGTGGGACCAGCGCAACCGTCGACATCGCTGGCGGCCGCCACCACGCACTCGCGGCCCGATCGGACGGTTCGCTCGTCACGTGGGGTTGGAACGTGTCTGGCCAGCTCGGCGATGGCACCGCCACCCAGCGACCGACACCAATCACGGTTGGGCTGACCAACGTGTCCGCTGTCGGAGCTGGCCACTATCACTCGCTCGCCGTGCGCGATGGCGCCGTGTGGGCGTGGGGCCGCAATCGGTTCGGCCAACTTGGACTGGGGGACACGACCAATCGGTCCACGCCAACCCTGGTGAGCGGAACCAGCGACATCACGATGGTGGCAGGCGGCCGCGAGCACAGCGTTGCTTTGCGCTCAGACGGGACGATGTTGGCGTGGGGAAACAACGCGAACGGTCAACTCGGTGACGGCACGACAACCTCACGAACTACGCCTGTCTCGGTCCCGGTCGACAACGTCACCGCTGTTACTTCCGGGCGCATCCACACCGCAGTTCTTCGATCCGACGGCACCGTATGGACGTGGGGAGATAACACCTACGGCCAGCTCGGTGACGGCACCACAGCCACACGAAGCACCCCGCAGCAGGTGACCGGCCTCTCCAACATCGTCGATGTAGAGGCCTTTGGCTTTCACACCATTGCGCTCGACTCCTCGGGTCAAGTGTGGGCATGGGGTCGCAACAACCTGGGTCAGCTCGGTGACTCGACCACCGTCCAACGCCTCGCACCGATCCAGGTCGGGGTCCCGGCTGCTATCGCCATTGGGTCGGGACGCGACTACGGCATGGCGGCAACAGCGAACGGCGCTGTCTTTGCGTGGGGTCGAAACGATGGCGGCGAACTCGGCGACGGAACGACGACAACCCGTACAACTCCTGTGGTCGTCGACACCGTCGACGATGTGGCCGAGCTCGTTGGCGGACGTGACTACATCGTTGCCCGAGAAGGTGGAACCGTAGCGCCACCACCGCCTCCCCCACCGGCTGAGAACACCTGCACGGCAACCGTAATTGGCGACGATCTTCGTCTCGATTGGACCGACGGCCTTGGCCGGGCCGTCATTCGACGAGGAGCCTCGTGGTTCTCGACCCCCGGCAACGTCACCACAACAACGATCACGAATGCGGCGAACGACCAAGCCACGTACCTCGTTCGGGTACGCATCGACGGCGTCCGAACCGACATCACCTGCGAACGCGATGACACGCCGCCTCCGCCCCCAGCATCTCCATGCACGGCCACAGTTCAGGGCAACGATGTTGTGCTCAACTGGGATCCCGCGTTTTCCCGAGTCAACGTTCGTCGCAACGGCAGCTGGCTGCTGACTGCGGGCGACGACACGTCTACGGTCACCGTTGCTGGCAACCCTGGCGATGTGTTCGAGATCATCGTTCGACCGGGCGGAGTGAAGACCACCTACCCGTGTGTATAGCGGTTAGTCGCGAGTACCGGCGACCCAGGTTTCATGAACCGTGACCCAACGAAGACCATTGGGTCCATCGGGGTCTTTGCGGAACGCGACGATGCTCCACCGATGGTTCGACCCGTTGGTGAGCTCGTGATTCTCGACGTAACGAGCCACAACGACCTCATCTGACGCGATGAGCAGAGACGGTTCGGTAATCGTGATCTTCAAGCTCTTCGTGTGGTCGTGACCCTGTCGAATGGCGTGGATTGTCGCATCTCGGGTCGAGACTGATCCGTCGGGACTCAGAATGGTGAAGTCGTCAGCTAGAGCCGCTTCGAGCCGAACGAGGTCGTCCGCTGGCAGCGTGCCAAGGAAGTAGCCCTCGAAGAAGTCGTGAAGTTCGGTTACTTCTTTCAGCCATGTGTCCATGGTCGACTATTGCGACTTTCTAGACGGCTGTCGAGTCCTCGATGAGGGGGTCGTCGTCACTCCGCACGAACGACACCACGCCATAGCTCAGCACCGCAATGGCCGCGATCGACCCCATGATCACGAGCGTGGGACGCAGGCCGATCTGCTCGGCGAGCACACCAAGCGGAAGCGCGCTCATGCCAAACCCCGCGAAGCCAAGCTGCATGATCGACTGCACCCGCCCCTGGAATTCTGCGTTTGATTCTCGTAGTGCCAGCGTGTTCGACAGCGTCTGGAACGTTGTGGTGGCAGCACCTGCGATGACCGCGACCACGACCGCGACAAGGAATTGCGGCGCCAGTCCGAGGCCCATGACCATGACGCCGAACAGCACACCCGCCATCGTCATCACGGCTTGGGCGCGCGGCGAATCGGCCAACCCGGCAACCCAGAAGCCGGCGAGCAACGCCCCTACCGAGCTCGACGAGGTGAAGTAGCCAACGTGTTGTTCTTGCAGTCCGAACTCGCCCTCGACCAACGCAGGAATGAAGCTCACATAACTGAACGCGAACATCAGCACCGCGAACGCCGTCAGCACGATGTTGCGGATCGGAGGAGTGGCAAAGACATAGCGAACGCCATCGGCAATGTCGGAGACTCGAGCTGCTCCGCTGAGCGCCGCTGGCGGGTTCGGCAGCCGGGCAGTCGTCAACCAACTGAGGACAGCCAACACGGCGGCTACTACATACGTCGGGCCCAGCCCAAAGAACGACCAGCCAACCAGAGCCCCGGCGAGGCTCGGCGCAAACACTCGGGTGCCATTCATGGCGAGCGACTGAAGACTGATGGCGTTGCCGAGGTTTTCTCGTCCGACGAGCTCACTGGCCATGGCCACGCGTGCCGGGCCGAAGAATCCGAACGCGACACCTTGGAAGATTGAGGCGACCAAGAGCATCCAGAACTGGACGATGTCGGTGAGCACGGCGATGCCCATGCCTGCGGCCGAAGCAACAATGCCGAGCTGGCTTACGAGCATGACCGTACGCTTCGGCAGTCGATCGCTTGCCACGCCACCGAGCGGCGTTGACACCAACAGCGCTATGCCGAAGATGAAGTACACCAGGCCGAGCGCATCTTTTCGCTCAGTGAGATCCCACGCCAAGATGCCGCGCAGAAAGAACTGCATCTGGACGCCCATGAAACTGAACAGTCCACCGATCCACAGGGTGCGGAACGCTCGGTTCGATAACGCTGCGAATCTGCCCGACATGTCCCTCCATCCAATCGAGTCCGAGTTGGTTTACCTCGTTTGGACGAAAGATGACGGTCTAGGCGAACAGTGATGACTCGTTGGCATTTCGTTCGGCCGCGTCGAGCTTGCGCGATGCGGCCTGCAGGTCACGGCGTTGTTGTTCGAACCAGTCTCGTTCGACGCTGCACTGCTGATGATGCTGGTGACACCCGAGCCCGACCGCGGCGTTGCCGGTCAGCACCCGGTGGTTGTCGATGACAAGAGCTTGACCAGGCTCCAGCCGCACCTGCACGGCGCGACCGGGGTCGTTCACATGGGTGCTGAAGATGATGAGGCCTCGGTAGTAGTCGTCTATCTGACGGGGTTCGATGTCGAGCGGGGCCAACGATGTTTCGTCGAAGCGAACCGCTGATACGCGATAGTTGCGGTCGACCGAGATGAGCGATGCTCGTGAGACGTGATGTGGGTCGTTCGCACACGCGAAGTTGATCGACGTCTGGCTGAGCAAGTCAAAGGTGTCGGGGTCGTCGTCTTGGAGCTCGTTGGCGATAGCTATGCCATCGACCAAGACGAACTCGCCGCCGGTTTCTGCCGCAGCTTCACACATGACGATCACGATGCCATCGGGCTCGGAACGCCACGGAGCGAAGGTCCGTGGATCGTTCGCCAGACCCGCGCCATCAAGCCCATCACCGTCGAAATCGATGTCGGCGTAAAGATCGGCGATGGTGTCGCTGGTGCTGGCTCGAAGCGGACCGATGAGCGCAGCGACCTCATCGATGCCCATGCTTGGCACGTCGGTCAAGATGGCAGCGCCCCAGCGGTCGATCGAATCGAGCATCCGAGCGTGCTCGGTGCTGCGCTGCTCGGGAAGGGTGAACTCATCAAACCGATGCCCGGCACGAAACGGCTCGGATGTCGTTGCGACGATGAGCTCATGCGGTTCGTGCGAGTGGGCTTGCAGCCATTCGAACGAGAAGGCCGACTCGTGGCCATCGCTGAACTCGACGGCCAGATCTCCGTCGTCATTGCGTTCGGCGAACATGACGAATACGTCGGGGTTGAGCTCAGTCAGTGAGGCGATCGAGCTCGGGCAATTGTCGCGAAGCCACAACGAATGGAAGCGGCTGCGAGCACCGTCAGACCATCGAATGAGCACGCCAGTGTCGGTGACCTCGATAGTTGAGGCAGCGGTATCGAGCTCCATTTCTGCAGCGTACGCCGACTGCTCGGCAACAGCCTTGGCCAGGTTCTGACAAATTCGCGCTTCACGCGGACGGCACCTTCCCGTAGGTTCAGAGTTGAAGTGACCATCGTCACATCGGCGGTGGGTCGACCTAGGGGGTAACTGAAATGCGTTTGCGATTCGGAACATTCATGGCACCGTTCCACCCACCCGAACACAGCCCAACGCTGTCGCTCGAGAATGATCTGCAGCTGCTCGAACATATGGATCGGCTGGGCTTCGACGAAGCGTGGATCGGTGAACACCACTCGGCCGGAAGCGAGATCATTGCCTCGCCCGAGATCTTCATCGCCTCAGCGGCGGCGCGAACTCAGAACATCAAGCTCGGCACCGGTGTCGTGTCGCTGCCGTATCACAACCCACTGTGGACGGCTGAGCGGATGGTTCTGCTCGACCACCTGACCCGAGGGCGAGCAATGTTCGGTGTCGGGCCAGGCGCGCTTCCGACCGATGCGGCCATGCTTGGGCTTGAGCCGTCGCAGATGCGTCCGTTGCTCGAGGAGTATCTGGCGATCATCATGCAACTGCTGACCACCGACGAGCCGGTCAACTACCAGTCTGATCGGTTGACCCTCAAGGATGCACGACTTCACCTTCGGCCGTATTCCGATCCGTTGTTCGACATGGCGATTGCCGCCGTGGCATCACCATCGGGCGCCAAACTCGCCGGCCAATACGGCCATGGTGTGCTTTCGCTCGGAGCGACCGTTGCGGTTGGCATGGACGTGCTTGCCCATCATTGGACTATCCAAGAAGAGACTGCTGCCCGATACGGCCAAGTGGCCGATCGGTCGAAATGGCGTCTCGTTGGTTTGATGCACCTCGCCGAAAGCGAGGAAGAGGCTCGCCGAGACGTGCAGTACGGCATGGAGCAATGGTTCCGCTATTTCCAGAACGTCGCGGCCTTCCCACAGATGGCAGTCGACGGCGGCAACCTCGACGAGATGATCGACTTCGTCAACGGCGGCCTTGGTGTTGTCGGCACGCCCGACATGGCCATTGCCCAAATCGAGGAGCTCCTCGAACAGTCAAACGGTGGCTTCGGAGCGTTCATGACGTTGGCGCACAACTGGGCCAACCACGAGTCGACCATGAAGAGTTACGAGCTTTTCGCCCGTCACGTGATGCCACGGTTCCAAGGTCAGGTCGACTCGTTGATCGGCGCAGCCAACCGCGCCGAAGTAGCACGTCCCGGGCTGGCCGAGAAGCAGCTCATCGCCGTCGATGAAGCGACCAACAAATACGAGAACGAGAAGGAGATCCTTCTCACCTAGCGGCTACTACGGGCTGACTAGCCGGCGATGAAGTCGGCGCATCGTTTGCCAATGACCATCGAGATCGCTTGCGTGTTTGCGTTGACGATGGACGGCATGATCGATGCGTCGGCGACTCGCAGGCCGTCGACACCATTCACTCGGAGCTCCGAGTCGACCACGGCGTCGGTGGCCTGCCCCATCGCGCACGTTCCCACTGGGTGATAGAGCGACTCGCTCATCGTGCGGACATGTTCGACCCACTGGTCATCTGTGGTGCACTCGGTGCCGGGCTCGTATTCGGACTCGATGAACTTGGCAAGGGCGGGTTGAGCCGCGAACTCTCGAGCGAGCTTGCACCCCTCAACCAACAACCACAGATCGGCTGGGTCGGACAGATACCGCGGGTCGATGATCGGTTTGGCCATGGGATCGTTGCTAGCCAATCGGATCTCGCCACGGCTCTTCACGTCGACAAGAGTCGGCGCGATGCTGATGCCATCTTCCTCCGGCGACTCGAATCCGTGCGCAATGAAGTAGGCCGGAGCGAAGTGGTACTGCACATCGGGCATCGGCCCATCGCCCAAGGTGACGAAGCCTCCGGCCTCGCCAACGTTCGAGCTCAGATGACCCGTCTTCTTCGTGACGTACTCGAGCAGCGGCTTCACCTCTTCGGCGTGAGCCAAGGTGATCGGCTCGCGAATCGCGTAGGCGTTGCCGCAGGCCAGATGGTCGATCAGGTTTTGCCCGACGTTCGGCGAATCATGCACAACATCGACGTTGACCGACGCCAGATGCTCGGCTGGTCCGACTCCCGACAGCATCAATAGCTGGGGCGAGTTGATTGCGCCGCCCGACAGTATGACCTCTTGGGTTGCGGTGGTGACGTGAGTGCCCTTCTTATCGACCCACTCGACTCCGCTCGCTCGACCGTTGCTCATCACGACTTTCGTGGCATGAGCGCCAGTGATGACCGTGAGGTTTGACCGCTTCATCGCCGGCTTCAAGAACGCAGTCGCGGCGCTGCACCGAACGCCGTTGCGTTGGGTGACTTGGTACATGCCGAAACCCTCTTGGGTGTCATCGTTGAAGTCGGGGTTCAATGGGAAACCCGCTTCCTTTGCTGCCGCGACAAACGATGTCGACAACGGATTCGCGGTTCGGAGATCCGACACGGTTAACCCACCGCCGACCCCGTGAAAGTCGCTGGGTCCACGCTGTTGGTCTTCGAGCGACATGAACGCAGGCAAGAGGTCGCCATAGCTCCATCCGGCGTTGCCGTCAGCTGCCCACTGGTCGAACGTGTGGCGATGCCCGCGCTGGTAGATCATGGCGTTCATCGAGGTCGACCCGCCGAGGATCTTGCCCCGCGGCCAGTACATCTCGCGGTTCTTCAACTCCGGCTGCGGGACCGTGTTGTAGTCCCAATCGTGCTTTGTCTTGAAAAGCTTGCTGAAGGCTGCAGGAATCTTGGCGTTCGGATTTCGGTCTCGCTGACCAGCCTCGAGCAACACGACAGTCGCTCCAGTTGCCGACAAGCGATCGGCCAACACACACCCAGCGGCTCCCGCACCAACAATGACATAGTCCGCGTTTTGCATGCGCTCTCCCCAAGTGGCGTGCCTGCAAAGCTAGGCGATCGTCAGGGTGGACTCGAACCGTCAATCGCCGACCGGCCTCACGAAATGACGGAGCCTGCTGCAGTCTGGCGGTCGATATTGGTGGTTTGGATGACTCGCCCGTCACGACCGACCGATACATCGGAATTGGAACAGCCGCCGTCCGCAACCGATTGATAAGAGACCGAGAAGCTGGTGATCGGGTGTGCACCGGTCGGGGTAATCGCCGTGGCGTTCGACCACGCAACCGTGAGCTTCGGTGCATCGCACGGCGCAAAGATCTCGCTCCACATCACGATGTGGTCGAGGTTCGTTCCGGGGCAGACGAGCTCGCGAACAACCACCGCCTCTCCGGTCGCACGATCGATGACGACCCCTCGCCAAGTGCTGTTAGTTCTCGACACTCCCGGTCGAGATCCGTGCCCATCTACAGACGCCGAAGCCTCCGGTCGAGATCCCGACTTCTCAATCCGGAGCCCGTACACCTGGCCCGGCGTCCACTGGTAGTTCCGGGTATTGACGTTGCCACGGGCGCTCGGCAGTGCCGACTCGGTTCCAGTCAGCTCGCCACCGCCGTTCCGGTATCCACCCCAGTTGACCGCAGTGTGGCCTGGATACCCGTCGATCCACTGCAAGCCAAGGTGTCCCGCCCCCTGGCTGGCAGCCCCATCAACAAACGATGCTTGCAGTGCCCAGAACCGAAGGTGTGGCGTTGGTGGCACACCCTCTACCGCGAGATCGACCTCAACCGCCTGCACATCGGATGGCAGATCGAGCCAGCGCAAATGCATCGAAGACGCACCGTTCGATGACGTTGGCAGACCAGCCGTTCGAGTCGCCGGCACTGCAAGGTTTGCGCGAAACGCTGCTCGCAGGGTGTCGAGAAACGACACGGTCTCTACGCGTCAGGACCAGCGCTGCCGTACAGACCAAACGCTTCAGCCTGGTCGTCCTTGAGGTGATAGCTCTCTTCGTCGTTCGGGAACGCACCGCTTCGCACATCGTCGGCGTAGCTCGAAAGCGCATCGATCGTGGCGGTCTTCATGTCGGCGTAACGACGAACGAACTTCGGAATGAAACGATCTTCGATGCCGAGAACGTCGTGGTACACGAGTACCTGACCATCGCAGTGCGGACCAGCACCGATGCCGATCGTCGGGATGTCGACCGCTTCCGTGATGGCCTGAGCGACCTTGACCGGGATGCCCTCGAGGACGAGTGCGAAACAACCAGCGTGCTGGAGCGCCTTCGCATCTTCGATGAGCTCCATCGCGGCTTCGGCCTGACGGCCCTGCACCTTGAAGCCGCCCATTGCGTGAACCGACTGCGGGGTCAATCCAATGTGGCCCATCACGGGGATCTCCGCGTCGAGCAGACCTTCGATCATCGGCAGACGCTTCCGTCCGCCTTCGAGCTTCACGCACTGTGCACCCGAGCGAATGAGCTCGGCGGCGTTGCGGACGGTCTCTTCGACCGACACGTGGTAGCTCATCCACGGCAAGTCGCCGACGATGAGACAGTCGGGCTTCGCACGAGCAACCGCGCGGGTGTGATGCGCAATGTCGTCCACAGTGACCTGCAACGTGTCGTCGTAACCAAGTACGACCATGGCGACGGAATCGCCCACGAGAATCATGTCGATGCCGGCATCGCTGGCAGCACGAGCACCGGGTGCGTCGTATGCCGTAATCATCACGAGCGCGTCAGCACCCGCAGAAACCTTGCGTGCAGAAATCTTGGGAACGGTGACCTTCGCCATTCGTTTCTCCTTCCGTCCAGTGCACAGTGGCTACCGGCGGTATGGCCTCATACTAAAGACATCGGCCATTTCGCTCAAGATGGGATCCGTCACAGTCAATCCCGAGCGCTCAATCCCGCCAGGCCGGCGGCAAGGCCTGTTCGTAGGCGGCAGCTATCTTCCCACGCGCTCAATCCCGCCAGGCCGGCGGCAAGGCCTGTTCGTAGGCGGCGTCTGCGCGTCAACCGGGACCAAGAGGGTCAGACCCCAAAAGCCGCGCGAGCCAAAACGTGTGTGTCTATACGCATTGACGACAGGGGCCGGTAAGCGCCGCTGCGCGAGCACCGACCGCCCACAAACAGTCCTTACAACCGGCCCCGCAAGACCGAACGCACGGGAAAACCAGCAAGCGCTCCCGTAGGCCGAGAGAAACCCAACCGGTCCCCGTCGTTCTTACAGCTCGCGGAATCTCAGCGTCGTGAATTCGTGGTGGAAGTCTTTGCGATCGCGTTCGCCCATGGCGTCGATATGGCTGCTGGCTGCGGTGACGTCGGGTCGTCCGCCGCGCACCATGCTCTCCATCTCGGTTGCCGAATTCCACATACTGAAGGTCGACAGCGTGTGATGGGGGCGACTCGCCGCCAACGCCATCGTCTGACCCGGATGGTCACGCACCAATCGTTCGACCGGCTTTCCCCACGTCAAGAACCGGAGCGACTCAGCAAGCTTCAACCGCGCCAACGTCACCGCGATGACCGGCAGATCAGGATCTCGCTTCTCGGCCCGAATCGGTAGGCCTTCGAGCTCAGAGATCGCGCCCCAGCGGCGAACAAAGGCCATGCGAACGTGCCACCCGCTTGCGCACTCAGCGCCAAGTCCCGGGCCGGACAGAAAGCGATCGATAGATGCTTCGTCATCCCAGCGGGCAAACATTGCGAGTCTCTTTGCTTGGTAGCGCCGCGGATCGTAGATCGGCTCGCCGAGCTTCATCGACATCATGCACTCGACGTGTCGCAGACCAACCTGAGCTGGGGGTTTTGTGAGTGCACGCACAACTGTCGACGCGCGGGTCTCGACCAGGTGAAATGAGAACACCCCGAGGCTGCTGTCGACCGGCTCGGGTTCAGCCTCAGACGAGAACGCAGCACTCATCGACGTTCGCTAGACGACCGGGTTCGTCCGAAGGAGATGGTTCCACTTACACCGTGGACATACCTCGACGTCGTAGGCCGTGAAGTTGCCTTTGCGTCGACGGATCCTCTCCATGTCGCCCTCGGTGACGATGCAACGACCGGCAGCAGGAAGCCTCGGGCCAAACACGTACAGCACTTCGACCACCTCACCCTCGTGACAGATGGGGCAACGAACGCCCGATGGTGTTCCGCACTCCCGAGCGTTGCGCATCAGTTCGCTTTGCGCGTCGCAGACTTCAGAGCGTGTGGCCTCTCCAGACTTGTACGCCATAATCGTGCGCTCGCGAGCCAACCGGTAGTTGATCGAACCACCGGCACTGTTGGCAGCAGCATGTAGCGAGGCGCTCATATGGTCACCGTACCGGGAAGTAGTGTCATGGACATGTCAACTTGGACTCGCTACACAACCGCCGGCGACTATGGACAGCGTCGCCCGACCACCAGCGTTGAGCTCGGACCAGGCGATGTGGACGGCCTTGACCGACGCCTTCTCGGCGATGTTTCTGACATGCGAGTGCTCGATCTTGGATGCGGCGCTGGTCATTCCGCAGTGGCTCTCGCCAAGCAGGGGGCTCGCGTCGTCGCAATCGACGCTGACGAGTCACAAGTTGCGTTGACGAAAGAAGCCGCCGAGCGTGCCGAGGTTCATGTTGAGGTGCACCAGGCAGATCTTGCCGACCTTGCGTTCCTGAACGCCGACACGTTCGACGCGATCGTTGCGGTCCATTCGCTCGCCGCAGTCGCAGATGTTGGGCGAGTGTTCCGGCAAGGGCATCGCTTGCTGAAAACCGACCGTCCGATCGTGATGACGCTCCCCCATCCGGCTGCTCTCATGGTGACGACCGATAGCCCAAAGACGATCTCGAGCAACTACGCCGACACCGACACGCTGGGCGCTGGCCACTATCTGACCCATCGCCACGGCATCGGCCACATCTTCACCCAGCTCAATCGCGCCAACTATCGGATCGACACGCTCATCGAGCCAGCCAACAACGGCCCTCACCCAGCATCGGTAGTCTTCCGCGCCCGAAAGATCGGCACGTAGACATTCACGCGGCCAAGAGGGTCTGACCCCAAAAGCCGCGCACGTGTGTCCATACGCATTGACGACAGGTGCCGGTAAACGTCGCTGCGCGAGCACCAGCCGCCCACAAACAGTCCTTGCCACCGGCCTGTACAAACCGGGCGCCTGGGAAAACCCAGCAACTACCGCCGCTTGTAGGTCTGGAAGAGGTGGGCGATTTCGCCGTCTCGGTCGAGCGGGCCATCTTCGAAGCGCCTCTGCTGCAGCACGGACAATGCCGCTCCGACTTCGGGTCCAGGATCGATGCCGAGCAGCGCCATGATGTCGTCGCCGGTCAGCTCTGGGGTCAGATCGGACAGATCTTCTGATGCGTCGAGTTCGGCGAACCGTGCCGCCAGCTGACGGTCAGGAACGTCAAGAACATCGATGAGCTCGAGCAGCGTCGACATTGCGCCGTACCCGACGCGCTTCACGAGCCGGCGAACGGTCGGAGGTTCGACGTCTTCTCTGCTGTCTTTGACGATGTCGAGCCCAGCCAAGATGAGGCGAAGCTCACGCGACTCGCTGTTCGAGTACTTCAGGTGCTCGAGCTGGTCGGCACGATCGCCTGGCTTGCAGTGCGAATACACAACCGCACGGCGCAAGGTGTTGTCGACTCGAGACCGATCGAGCTGATGGCCGATCTCGTCGAGCGCGTCGACCGCAATAGCCGACGACACGAACGGCCAGGCTCCAACCTCGGCCAAGAATGCAAGTCCGCTCGACGGCGTCTTTGCAGCAAGCAGCTTGTCGAACTCGTCACGGATTCGCTCTTCGGACACGATGGACATGCGGTCGATCAACGACACCGCCGCGTTCTTCACGTCCGGATCGACCGCCAGGTTGTAGCGGGAAATGAAACGAGCAGCCCGGAGAATTCGAAGCGGGTCATCGGAGAACGACACCTCCGGTTCGATCGGTGTCTTGAGCACTCGATCGGCGAGCGCGGTAGCGCCGTCGAATGGATCCATCAGCTCCCCGTTGGCGACATCTAGCGCCATGGCATTCACCGTGAAGTCTCGACGAGACAAGTCGAGCTCGAGGTCGTCACCAAACTGCACCTCTGGCTTGCGGGTGTCGTCGGTGTAGCTCTCGGCCCGGAACGTGGTGATCTCGTACGGACGGTCGTCGATCTGACATCCGATCGTTCCGAACTTCTCCCCCTGCGTCCACACGGCAGTCGAAAGCGGTTGGACGAGTCGTTTGATCTCCTCGGGACGCGCCTCCGTCGTCAGATCGAAGTCGAGCGCCTCGAGCGGCATCCCCAAGTGCAAGTCACGGACGATGCCTCCAACGAGGTACAACGACCGACCCGCGTCAGCAAACGCCTTCGCAAGCGACGCCGCTTCGCGCAAAACCTGGTCTTGGGATTCGTTCACGAGCGTCGAGGTTAGAGCACCGCTACGGCCGAGGCGGGGCATGCGGCCGCGCAGTGTTCCAGGCCGAACCGCCTAGAGTCGTCCCATGTTGCTCGAGCGCCTGCAACGCCCCATTCGCGGGGTACGGATCGTGCGTAAGCCGACCGATCCACACCGCCCCCAGGCAATTGGCGCGCAGATTGTTCCGTACCGGCCACTCACGAACGCCGACGTCGAACGGGTCCTCGAGCAACTCGCGGATGTGGACGCACCCGTCGTAACCAGCGCCCTGTCACCGATTGAGCAACCACCGTTTCGCGAAGCCGGATTCACCGACCGGGAATCGCTGTACCTGTTCACCCACTCGCTACAGGACCGCCCAGCCAAGTCTGACGGTCCTCATAGCCTGCGCGCTGGCCGTCGGACCGACATGGCCGCCGTGCTCGATATCGATCACCGTTCGTTCGACAACTTCTGGGCACTCGACCGGGATGCACTCACAGCGGCGCGCAAGGCCACTCCTGTCCATCGGTATCGGGTGGCCACGATCGATCGCAATGTCGTCGGGTATGCGGTCTCCGGGCGCTCGGGCCGTCACACGTTCCTCCAACGCCTCGGCGTCGACCCCGACGTGCGTGGTCAGGGCATTGGCACCGACCTGGTGCGCGATGCGCTCGACTGGGCCGTCCGTGAGGATGGCACTTCGATGCTGGTGAACACCCAAACCATCAACACCACCGCGAAGCGACTGTATGAATCGCTCGGCTTCGTGCTGTCCGATGACCAGCTTGTCGTGCTCGAATGGTCGAAACCATGACGCTTCGTCGAATACTTACCATTGCGGTGCTCCTGTGCCTGGCGCTCGTGGGCCTCGGGGCTCCCGCGAATGCGCAGGCCGCCGGCTCGGTCGAACTCGTCGCCCAAAGCTCATGGGTCGACGATGGCGGCATCTTCGACATCCAAGTTCGTGTCGCCGGCGCCGACCCCGAGTCCTCGGTAGTTGTTCGAGTGCTCCCCGCCTGGACCGAACGCGACGACTTCCTCCGCAAAGACATCCCATCCGACAGCCAGCCACTCCTCGAACTCGCACCGGTGTTGCTCGGTGAAGTCCAAAACACGAGCAATGAGGTGCTCGGGTTTCAGATCGTCGTCGCGGGCCCGGACTCACCGATCGAAGAGACCGAAGGGGCACCGATCGCCGTCCTACAGTCCGACGGCGGCTCCAACGTCTACCCGATCGAAGTATCGCTTTATCAGCCCGATGGCACTCTGGCCGATCAATTCCTCACGTCGCTGATCGAACTGCCACGAGGTCAACGGAACGCACCCCTGCAAACCGCCATCGTTCTCGAAGCGCACGTGCTGCCGACGACCACCCCAGAGGGAGAGACTGAGCTCGACCCTGACGAGCTCGACTCGGTCGAGACACTTGTGTCGGCAATTGCCCAACACCCCGATGCCGACGTTGCTCTGTCGATCTCTCCCGAAGCCCTTGTCGGGCTGTCCAACAGCACTGAAGAGCAGCCCCAGCGCATCATCGAACAACTCCGCTCGATCATGGATCCACGCCAACTCCTCACAAACCCGTTCACCGAGGTCGAAGAGCAGGCCTGGGTAGACGTTGGCCTGACGCCCGAGCTGCGCGAGCTCTACCGACTGGGCTCGGCGGCAACGAACACGATCGTGGGAGTCGAACCCGACCCGTCGGTCATGCTTCTCGATCGCACGATCGATGAGACTGGCCTCGAAGCGATCACGTCCGGCGACAGCGCGAACTCGTTCGGCGTCGAAGCGGTCATCGTGCGACCGGCACAGATCAGCCCGCTCTCAAAGGACCTGTTTCCGCAGGCGCTCACGACGCAGTTTGTGATTCCGACGAGCGAGCAGCGCACGGTGCCAGCCCTCGTCGCCGACGGCGGCCTCGCCAACCACTTCACCAACCCCGGCGGATCGGTCTACAACGCCAACCGCATCCTCGCCGACCTCACACTCCTGTCGCTGCAAAACGGCGAAGTTCGCCAAGCCGTTGTCGTCAACCCGCCCGACGATTGGGTTCCCGACGCAACCCTTCTCAACGTGATGCTCACCGGACTTGAACGCATCCCAGCGATCCGCGGCGCATCACCAGCCAAGGCACTCGCCGACACGGCCTTCACTCCGGCGCGAGGCATCGGCACCCTGAGTCCACCACTTCGACGTGACCTCAATCCGCAGAGACAGCCCCAAGACCTTCGCTCGTTCCGAACCGAGTTCAGCCAAGCCCGCGCTGCGATCGACAGCTGGTCTGCCGTCATCTCCGGCGACCAGGCATCGACCGACCTTCTCGAGTCTCTCCTGCAGGTCAGCACCGACTACCGCCTCACCGATACACAGCGAAGTCAGTACATCGAATCGATCTACGGCCTCATCGACGAGCAAAAGGAATCGTCGATCACCACTCCGGAAAGCGACACGATCACCCTGACGGGTCGACTGTCCGACATCCCGATCATCGTCGACAACAACTTGGGTGTCGACGCCAACGTGCTGCTCGTGCTCGACAGCGAGAAACTCGCCTTCCCCGAAGGACGAGCACTCGAGACAACGCTGCGCCCCGGCCCCAATCGCATCGAGATTCCCATCGAAGCCCGGGCATCTGGAGACTCACCAATTCGAGTGCAAGTCTTCACTCCTGATCGCTCCGTACTGCTCGGATCATCGCAGGTTCTTGTGCGGACCTTTGCCTTCTCTGGTGTCGGCATCATCATCGGAGCCATCTCGGTCGTTGTTTTGTTGCTGTGGTGGTTGAGGCATGCGCGATCGACCCGCGGTACCATCCGAGCGAATACCTCCGCATCTGCGCCCGAGGCTCCGCCAGCCGATGCACCCGCAACCACCGAACACATCGGAGTTTGATATGACCGTACGAATCGTGACTGACAGCGCCTGCGACCTATCCGACGCTGAGCTCGACCAGTGGGGCATCGGCATGGTGCCGCTGTCTATCCGATTCGGCGACGACGAGTTCGTCGACCGCACCGAGCTGTCGACCGACGATTTCTACCGTCGCCTTGCCGCCTCGGAACATCTGCCGGAAACGTCTGCTCCCGCACCCGGAGCGTTCGCGGCAATGTTCAACAAGATGGCCGACGAAGGCGCGACCGCCGTCGTGTGCATCAACCTCTCCGAAGCACTGTCGGCCACGATTCAATCGGCCCGAACTGCAGCGAACTCCGACGATGTCACGATCGACACCCGCGTCGTCAACTCGAAGTCGGTCACCGGCGGGCTCGGGTCGATCGTGCTTGCGTGTGCGAAGGCAGGCCGCGACGGCGCATCTGCCGATGAGGTTGTCGCTCTGGCTGAAGAGATGAGTGGCCGCACCCGGGTGTACGCTACGCTCGACACGCTCGAGAACCTGAAGAAGGGCGGGCGAATCGGTGGAGCGCAGGCAGCGTTCGGAGCGATGCTCTCGATCAAGCCCCTCCTCGACCTCAGCTCGGGCGAAGTTGTCGCCGCAGGCAAGCAGCGCACGCGCAAACGCTCACTCGCCTGGGTGCGCGAACAACTCGAAACAGCAGGCGAAGTCGAAAATCTCGCAATCCTGCATTCGAACGCAGATGACATCAACGAATTCCTCGACACGCTTTCTGACATTCCGAGCGTCGCGACTGCACGAATCAACATCATCGGAGCCGTCATCGGCACCCACGGCGGACCTGGAATTATCGGCATCACCTACCAAGTTCCTGCCTGAGTCCGGCGCGATGCCCATCGGCCACCTGCGCGCACTAGCGTTTTTTCGCTATGTCGCCCCACACTCCAACAGATAGTCGACCAATGACAGGTCGCCGTCTCGCGGATCGATATGAGCTTCTCGAACGCCGTGGCACCGGTGGCATGGCTGAGGTTTGGGAGGCCATCGACCACAACCTCGGACGCCGCGTCGCCGTCAAGATGCTGCACAGCCATCTCGCAGCCGACGTCACGGTGCTCGAACGGTTCCGTAGCGAAGCTCAGGCAGCTGCTCGGTTGACCCACCCGGGGATCGTCGGCATTTACGACACGGTTGCAACCGACACGACCGACGCGATCATCATGGAACTGGTCGCCGGGCGCGACCTGCGAACGATCCTTGATGAACGTCCAACGCTGGCCGTTGTTGACGCGGTCGAAGTCGGCGTTCAGCTGGCCGCTGCTCTGGGCCACGCCCATCAGCACGGCATCATTCACCGCGACATCAAGCCAGCAAACATTTTGGTTCGACCCGATCGGCGGGTGAAGCTCAGCGACTTCGGAATCGCAAAGGCGCTCGACCAGACGAGCCACACCGAATCGGGCTCGCTTGTCGGCACTGTGAAGTACCTGGCACCCGAACAGATCGAAGGCCACCCGGTCGATGGTCGTACCGATCTCTACGGCCTCACCACCGTGCTCTACGAAATGTTGTGCGGGCAGGTTCCGTTCGCGGCGACCGACCTTATTGGCGCGATGAACCGCATTCGCAAGAACCCACCATCAGCACGCAAGCATCGACCTGACGTATCGCCAGCGCTCGATGCGTTCTTGCAAAAGGGGTTGGCCCGCAACCCCGTCGACCGGTTCCCCGACGCGGCGACCTGGTCGGCGCAACTAACCGAAGCCATGCGCGGCGACCAACCGTCAGCTGATCGGCACCCACCACATCGCAAACCCGAACGCGTCGACCCAACAGTTGTTGAAGCACCGAAGTCGATCCCAATGCGTCCTGCTCCCGAGCTCGACGCGGTTCCGCAAGCTGGTCCCGGTCCGGGATTGGCTCGACCAGCAACGCCTCGTCGCGCTGCGGTCAAGAAGACGGCTCGTCCGCAAACACCTCGGAAGGGCCCGTTGCCCATCACTGAGGCACCCACCCCTCCCCCGCTGGCCAAGCACGTCAAGCCAAAGCGCCGTGTCGGCGCGTGGCTTGGTCCGCTTATCGCTCTCGGACTGATGGTCGCCGCTGTCGCAACCGTGTTCTTCCTGCTTCGCCCAGCGAGTACTGCCGTTACCGACAACTTTGGTGACGACACCGAGCAGTCCGACGACTCGAGCGAACCGGCCGAGGAAGAAACGTCTTCTGATGTCGTCGAAACCGACGAAGTGTCGAGCGAGGGCGAGGCGGCCGACGGTACCGATCCAAACGCCGCTCCCGAGGAATCCATCGAAGAGACCGACACCACAACTTCGACCACCACAACCACGACGATCCCAGAATTCTCCGATGGAAAGCGAGCGATTTCGTTCGACCCGATCGGCGACGGCGAAGAGCATCCCGAGGCAGTATCGCGGCCCCTCGACGGCAACCCGGATACGTTCTGGTTGACCGAGAAGTACAAGACCCGATCGTTCGGGCAGCTCAAGGAGGGGGTGGGATTGATCGTGGAGTTCGAAACACCCCAACCACTCGATCAGTTGCGCATGCTCACCAACCGGGTCGACTGGTCGGTCGAGATCTATGAGGCTGACGAGCCCATGATCGCTCTCGCCGACTGGAACCTCATTGGCGAGTTCGACGCTCTAGGTCAAGATGAGACCGTCGACCTTCCCGACTCTTCGGTCACAGCAATGCTCGTGTGGATCACCGATCTTGGTCTTGCACCCGAGCAGACGATCGACGAGTACGACGCCCAGGTCGCTGCCGGCGGAATCGACCAGCAACTACAGATCTCCGAGCTCGAGCTCATCGGCTAAGCATGCAGACCCTGGCGGACGACAACGATCTCATTCGAGCGGCGCAGAACGGCGATATGGCCTCGCTCGAGATCCTGCTCGACCGACACCACGATCGGCTTCGAGCCGTCTGCGCGAAGGTCGTTGGCCGAGGTGCCGACGCCGACGATGCCACCCAAATGGCATTGATCTCGATCGTGAAGAACCTCGAGAAATACGACGGACGGGCCAAGTTCACGACCTGGTCGTATCGCATTGCCACAAACGCCGCGATCGACGAACTGCGCCGCCGCAACCGGCGTCAGGCCGACTCGATTGATGACGAAGAAGGCCACCTGCAGATCGCGTCGATCGGAAACATGAGTGAAGCGGTCACCGCCTCGATGGTGGTGAACGAGGCGCTCGAAAACCTGGCCGAAGAATTCCGACTTCCCGTCATTCTCCGGGACTTGTGCGGAATGGATTATGAACAGATCTCCGAGGTGTTGGAAATAGCGCCGGGAACCGTACGGTCGAGGATCGCTCGCGGTCGCGGCAAGCTCGCCGACATCATCGGTGATGTGACAAGTGGCGGGAACCAGGACACCGATTCGGGCGTACAAGGAACCGACGATGAGTAACGAACGCTATGACGACGAGGTTCTCTCGGCCATCATCGATGATGAGGCCGACGCAGAGCTTGTCGCGTCTGTTCGCAACGATTCCGACGCTTCCCTCCGGCTCGAGCACATGCGTCAGGCCGTCCAGCTTGTGGCCGAAGAGCCTGCGCCGGCAACCGCCGAGCGTCGATCTGCCTCCATCGCCGCTGCGCTCGCGGCAGCCACACCAGCACCTGAGGTCACTTCACTGGCCGCTGCCCGTCACGAGAAAAAGCAAGCTGAGAAGAAGCGCAACATCCCCACCTGGGCTGCTGCAGTAGCGGCTGCCGTTGCATTCGTTGTTGCCATTCCGATCGCCATCAGCTTGGGTCTTGGCGGCGGTGAATCGACTGATACGGCAACCGCGACCGACTCGGCGGGCGATTCAGCCAGCTTGGATGTAGGCGAGACGTCCGACTTCGGCGGCGCCGAAGCCATGGCCGATTCGGCGGACGACGTCGTAGAAGAGGCCATGGAAGAGGAAGCCATGGAGGAATCCGACGAGGCCATGGAAGACGACGCCATGGAAGAGGAAGCCATGGAAGAACCCGCTGAGGCCATGGAAGAAGAAGGCGAAGGGGTTCGGTCGACCGTCGTCGAAGCCGAAGCGCCCGCCGCCATCGGCGATGAAGCGATCGCCCAGGCGCTCACCACCCGACAGCTCCGCAATCGGGCCAACCTCGTGTCGGTCAACAACCTCGACAACCTCGAAAGCCTCATCGACCTCTCCATCCGACCGCGCTACAGCGCAGAGCAGATGGAATCGGCCAACGTCTCGCCCGAGTGTTTGCAGGCCAGTCAAGACGTCACAAGCGACACTCCGTACGACCTCGTCAACCTCACGCCATTCGGCGGCGAAGACCGACTCATCTTGGTGGAATTTGCCGATGATGGAAGCACACGTGTGCTCGACGCAGAGGACTGCGCTCCGCTTCGATAGGCTCTCGGCATGACTTCGCCAACCGACTCGACGCCTGACTGGCCTCAGCAAGCAACCGAAACCATCGTCGGCCTCGTCGACAACGTGAAGTACAAGACCACGCAGCCGGCAACAAAAGCCGCCCGAGGTCTCGTTTATGGAATGGTGATCGTCATTCTTGGTGTTCCTGCTGTGATCATGCTTCTCGTGGGCATCGTCCACCTGCTCAACATGGCCAGCAACGATCTTCTCGGACTGGGTGTGTGGTTGGTGTACCTCGTCCTCGGGTTGATCTTCACCATTGCTGGTTGGGTTCTGTGGCGTAAACGCGTCGCATAAGTCAACTACACACCGGCTCACCGCCACATCGAAGGAACCACCATGGCTGATACCCCTGTCCGCGAAGTCGTCATCATTGGCTCGGGCCCCGCTGGCCTGACCGCAGCGATCTACACCGCCCGTGCTGGCCTCGAACCGCTTGTGCTCGAAGGTGAACCGTCCTCCACGAGCGATCAGCCCGGAGGACAGCTCATGCTCACCACCGAGGTCGAGAACTACCCCGGCTTTCCCGAAGGTGTGATGGGCCCCGAACTCATGATGCACTTCAAGGCCCAAGCCGAGCGCTTTGGTGCCGAGGTCAAGACCGTCAAGGCGTCGAAAGTCGACCTGTCCGAGCGTCCGTTCAAGGTATGGGTCGGCAAAGATGTCGACGCCGAGCCGACGTATCTCGCGAAGTCGGTCATCGTATCGACCGGCGCACAATCGCTCATGCTCGGTCTCGATCGTGAAGTCGAACTCATTGGCCACGGACTCTCAACGTGTGCAACCTGCGACGGCTTCTTCTTCCGCGATCAAGAAATCGCCGTTGTCGGTGGCGGCGACTCGGCACTCGAAGAGGCCATGTTCCTCAGCCGATTCGCCTCAAAGATCTACCTACTCGTCCGTCGCGACGAGCTCCGCGCCTCGAAGATCATGCAAGACCGCGCCATGGCCAACGAGAAAATCGAAATCATGTGGAACACCTCGCTCGTCGAATACGTGGGCGACACCAAGATCGAGAAGGTCAAGATCCAAAACAACGTCGACGAGTCGATCTCCGACCTTGACGTCACCGGCGTGTTCATCGCCATTGGCCACAAGCCCAGCACCGCGCTGTTCGAAGGCCAGCTCGACATGAAAGACAACGGCTACCTGAAGACCGTGCCTGGTCGAACCGCAACAAACATCGAAGGTGTCTTTGCGTCAGGCGACGTCCAGGACGACTACTACCGCCAAGCAATCACCGCCGCAGGATCGGGCTGCCAAGCAGCACTCGAAGCCGAGCGCTGGCTCGAAGAGCAAGAGTAGACTCGATCCCCGCCAGGGAATCTCGCGGCATCAACGCGTGTTCCCTCCATACCCCTTCGCACGACAGAAAGACCTCTCATGGCTGATGCAGACATCCTCACACTGACCGACGACAACTTCGAAATGTCACTCGGTATGGAAGAAACGCCTGTGCTCGTCGACTTCTGGGCCGACTGGTGCGGACCATGTAAGGGTCTGGCTGTCGTGCTTGAAGAGATCGCCGAAGAACAGGCCGGCAACATCAAGATCGCCAAGGTCAACGTTGACGACGCACCATCGACCACGATCCAGCACGAAGTACTCTCGCTGCCAACCATGATCGTGTTCAAGCATGGCGAGCCCGTCGCCAAGATCCCTGGAGCTCAGGGCAAGGACACCATCTTGGAGATCCTCTCCGAATTTATGTAGGTATCAAGTCAGCCCTGACGGGCTTCCTTGAACCCGAGTTTCTCGCCTGGGGGCTCGAAACATCGATGGATAGAACCGCGCGCTCTGTTGGTCAGCCCTGGCGAGCGGATCTCGTATGGGTGGCTCCGACCATCTTCTTTGGTTAGCGCATACAGTCGGCCGTATGGAAGAAACCCCCCGACCGCCGCGCCTTGCGCGTGGTGATGTTGGCGAAGCCGTCGTCGACCTTCACCGCCAGCTCACGCTTGCCGGCTACCTCGTCGAGACCGTGCATCTCGACCGCTTCGACGTATCCACGCACAATGCCGTCGAGGCCTTCCAAAAACGACGCGGCCTCGAACCAACCGGCATTGTCGGAGGCGAGACCTGGAAGTCACTTGCCGAGGCCGCACACAACTTCGGCGAACGGTTGCTGTGTCGCCGAACACCCATGATGCGCGGCGACGACGTTGCCGAACTTCAGCTGCTCTTAGGAAGCCTCGGGTTCGACAGCGGATGGATCGACGGCATCTTCGGTCCTGAAACCGAGAGTGCCGTTGCAGACTTCCAACGCAACGCAGGGCTCCCCGTCGACGGCGTTGCCGGACCGACGACCGTAGACACCCTCACACGCCTCAGGCTCTCGGCTAACGCTGCGCGACCGGTCGCAGCGATCCGTGAGCAAGAGCGTCTCCGCAACGGCCCTAAGGGCCTTGTCGGGCGCCGCATGGTCGTTGGTGACTTCGGCTTCTCCCCAAGCGTTGCCGGCGAATTGGGCGTAACGCTCCGCAAAGCCGGCGCCCGAGTGCTCTTGCTGAACCACAATGACGGTTCAACCCATGCCCGAGCATCAAACCAATTCGATGCCGAGCTCTACATCGGGCTCATGGCTGTGCACGAAGAAACCCTCACAGCGTCGTATTACGAGACAGACTCGTTCTCGTCCTACGGCGGCAAGGATCTGGCCAACTTCGCCGTCGACTCGTTGTCGCTCGCCATGCGTATGCCAGGCAACGTTGAGGGCACGCGAACGCCTGTGCTTCGAGAGACGCGGATGCCAGCGGTGGTGTTCCGTCTTGGACCCCGCGATGAAATCGCGACCCAGAAGACCGCGATCGCCGCAGCGATTCATGAGGCCTTGACGAAGTGGGTACTCGTACCAGCTGATGCCTAATCGAACAGGTGTTCGATTAATGGTATCTTTGGATCAGGTCGCGATAATGCGGTAGATCCGTTCAAGATCGTCGAGATCGGCGTAGTCGATGACGATCTTGCCCTTCTTCGCGCCAAGGCTTACTCCGACTGACGTATCAAGGCGTTCAGAGAGCATGCGCTCGAGCTCAAGAACCGCGGGGGCACGCGTTGTACCTGGTGAGGGCTTCGCCTTTGGCGTAGGTGCATCTTCGGTAGCTGCCTCTTCGCCGCTAGGAGTTAGCACGTCAGATGCAAGTGGCTCGCCCTTGATGAGACGCTCCACATCACGCACGGTCAGGTCTTCAGCAACGACGCGCTCAGCAAGAGCAACCTGCTCGGCTTCAGCCTCAACACCGAGAAGCGCCCGCGCGTGACCCGCGCTCAAACGGCCGTCAGCCACGAACCCTTGCACTGATGACGGCAACGCCAGTAGCCGCATGATGTTGGCCACTGCCGAGCGAGACTTGCCGACACGCTTGGCGATCTTGGCCTGAGTGAAGTCGAAGTCGTCGACGAGCTGCTGGTACGCCGCCGCTTCTTCTAGCGCGTTCAGATCCTGGCGGTGGAGGTTCTCAACCAGAGCGTGTTCAAGCGAGGTTGTGTCGTCGGCATCTCGAACGATGACGGGGACATCTTGCAGGCCAGCGCGCTTTGCTGCTCGCCAACGTCGCTCCCCCGCAATCAGCTCATACCGATCGCCGTCTTTGCGAACCAGCAGCGGCTGAAGGACACCGAGCTCACGTACCGAGTTCGTCAACGCATCGAGTGTCTCTTCGTCGAAGTGCTCACGTGGCTGGTACTGGTTGGCGTGGATAGACGAGACGGCGACAGTTTGGAATGTCGCGTCGGAGTCGTCAGTAACGTCCGACGGGATGAGCGCGCCGAGGCCGCGACCTAGACCACCTTGTCGAGTCATTCTTCTTCCTTTGCATCAGCCGCCGCTTCATCGATTCCAGCTTGTGCTTCGTTCGACGACTCAGCCGGTGCATCGTCGTCGGCAGATGTCTCCGTAAGTGTTTCAGGTGCGATTCCGACGCCTGGAGCCGGTGGAGCCACCGCTGGAGCACTTTCGAGGTCAAGTTCGTTGCCAAGTACTTCGTTCGCTAAATCTCGGTATGCCTGGGCTCCACGGTTGTCCGGGTCAAATACAGTAATCGGTTGTCCATATGATGGCGCCTCAGAGAGTCGGACGACTCGAGGGATAACGATCTTGCAGACCTTGTCACCAAAGTGATTGCGAACTTCGTCGACAACCTGTCCGGCGAGCTTCGTACGTGCGTCGTACATCACGAGGACGATCGTCGAGATTTCGAGTGCCTGGTTCAGGCTCTTGCGAACGAGGTCGACGTTGCGAACCAGCTGACCGACACCTTCCAGCGCGTAGTACTCGCACTGAATTGGCACAAGTACTTCAGTTGCCGCGACAAGCGCGTTGATCGTTAGAAGACCAAGTGACGGTGGGCAGTCAATAAAGACGAAGTCGTAGTCATCAACAATTGGTGCGAGGGCATCGATAAGGCGCCGCTCTCGATTGAAGCCGGGGACCAACTCGATCTCTGCACCAGCGAGATCCAAACTCGAAGGTGCAACAAAGAGGCCTTCGACATCAGCAGCTGGCTCGAGCGTGTCCTCTAGGGGAGTGTCCCCGAGAAGCACGTCGTACATGTTCTTCTCGATCGCTCGAGGGTTGATACCAAGACCAGTGCTTGCGTTCGCCTGCGGATCGAGATCGATCAGGAGAACTCGCTGACCGAGCTCAGCAAGTGCTGCTCCCAGGTTGACTGTAGTCGTGGTCTTTCCGACGCCGCCCTTTTGGTTGGCGATGGCGATGACACGCGTCTTTGACGCAGTGATCTGTTCCATAGAGTCCATATGTCACCAACCGTAATACACCAACAACCACAGGTGGTGGCAGGCAAGCGATGTTTCACGTGAAACAGGGGATTGTTGAGAATTCAACGATTGGCGCTGCTGAGTGTTTCACGTGAAACACCCAAACCCCTGATATCTCAACAAATCACGTCATCACCACATGGGGTCTGACCCCATCGGGCTAACCGACAAGATCGGGGCTGACTCAGGCGGGGGTGTTTCACGTGAAACAGCTCAGTTCAGTTGGGAACCTTCGATGCTGTAAGGCAAGCGGCGTGGGGATGAGTGTTAGAACAGGGGCTTCTTCCGAGCGCCCTTGCGGGGGATACCGTCAATTGGCTGCTCGGTGCGCGTGAACCGCACATAGCGACCTGCTTCAGTTTCCCACTCACCCGTGAACTCGAGACCAACCAGATCGAGTCCCTTGATAGGCCAGCGTTCCTCAAGCACGGAATCGTACGGTTCACTCACCAAGAGTTGGCCTCCGGCACGAAGAAACGGCGCTGCGCACTCTGCCGTGTCACCTGGAGGACCAAACGATCGTGAGGTCACCCAGTCCGCGGTGCCACGAAGTTCTCCGTGTCCGACTACTGCTGCGTCATCAGCGACGACGTGCACGCGGTCGGAGAGCTCCAAGCGGTGAATAGCCCGGCGTAACAGGTCTGTGCGTCCACCACGGCGCTCGATGAGCGTCCACTCCGTGGTGGGGTAGGCATCAGCCAATATCAAGGCTGGCAACCCCGCACCGCTACCGATATCGACGATGTGGCCGGTGAAGGCGGTAATCGGATCGTCGGAAAAAGCAACAAACCCCATGGCGTGATCGCCATGGGGTTTGCTTTCACCACCGAATTGTCCTGCTTGAATCCCCTCGCGCAAGATGTCTTCGGTAGAACGCATCAGCTAGTTCTACCAGCTGACGTCCTTATGCGGGCATCACGCTGGGCGGATTACCACCCGGCGGCGAGGCTCTTCGCCTTCGGAACCGGTCTCAACACCATCGATATCGTTGACCGTGTCGTGGACAACCTTGCGATCAGCAGGTCCCATTGGCTCCATAAGCTTCTCGGTGCCCGACTCGAGGACGTCTGCGGCAATCTTGCGGGAGAAGTCCTGGAGCGCAGCGGTACGACGTGCACGATAACCAGCCACGTCGACACGAAGACGGCTGGTCTTTGCGCCGTCAGCCTTGCGCTGAACCACGGTGCGGGTGAGCTCCTGCAGTGCGTTGAGCGTTACACCCTTCTGACCAACGAGCAGTCCGAGTTCTTCACCCGTGACGGTCATCTCGATTGCATCATCGTCAGCTGGTTCTTCAGCAAGGGCAACGCTGCCGGTCATTCCGAAAGCGCCAAGGACGCCCTCAAGGAACTCATGAGCGGTCTGCTCTTGATCTTCTCGGTTCATCTCGATGGTTTCCACAGTGTCCTTCTTCTTCTGGTTAGAGGCCGCTGCTGCGCCCGCACCGGCTCCAGCTGCCGCGGCACTTGCGCCACGTCCGCCGTTTCCGGAGTTCATGTTGTCAGAACGGTTGTTACGACCGTTGTTGTTTCCGTTGTTCTTGTTTTCGGACCGGTCAGAACGGTTGTTTCCACCGTTGCTTGACTTGCCACCACCATTGTTCTGGCCCTGACCTTTGGAGTTGCCTCCATTGTCGTTGCCGCCCGAACGGTTGTTCCCGCGGGTGTTCTGGCCTCCGCCGTTCCCGCCCTTGTTGCCATTGCCACCCTTGCCACGGCCACGGTTTCGGTTCCCACCGCCGCCACCGGAGCGACGACGCCCGTTTCCACGCTCGTCCTTCGCTGTTGGCTGCTTTGGTCGAACACGTGCGCGAATCTTGGCCTCGCTCTTGATGCGGCCAAACAAGCCCTTCTCAACGTCGCTTACGACGTCGAATTCGGCTTCGTCGGCAACGATGCCGAGCTGATCGAGCGCGTGGCTCTTTGCTTCGTCGAGACTCTTGCCCGACGTGGTAATCCAGTCCATGTGCTACCTCTTTTTCTTGCGCGCCTTAGGCTGGACATTTGCGCGTGCGCTCGCTTCCCGGCCGCTGTTGTTGCGACCTGGGGAGCTTGTCTTTCGCGCTGCCGATGACGATGTTGTCGATTTTGTTGATTTTGTTGATTTTCCGGCGGATGCAGACTTGCTAGACCCTGACGTGCCGTTCGAGCTTGCGGCCTTGTGGCGGCCACTCTTTCCGCCGTTCTTGCCAGCACCCTGGTGGCGCTGGCCGGCGTTCTTCTTCTTTGCAGCAGCGTTGTTTGCTGCCTTCTTCTTGTCTTGTGTGGCCTTCTTGCCGCCGTCGCCGTCTTGGGGCGATTCGCGCTGCTCGCGGAGCTGAGCACCAAGAGAATCTTCGCCGTGGTACATCGAGCGGGTGATGTAGTACTGCTGCGCGATGCGGTAGAGGTTCGAAATCAAGAAGTAGAAGACGATCGCAGCAGGCAGCGTGAATGCGAAGACCGGCAAGAAGAATGGCATGAACTTCATGATCATCTCTTGCGTTGGGTTCACTGGTGCACCGGTTTGGCGCTTGCGGATCATCTGGTGCTGGTACCAACCGCTCACGAAAACTACGAGAATCAGGAGCAAGTAGGGGGCTGCTGGCACAATGCCATCGCCCAATACTTGACTTGCCGAGCGGGCAAGATCGAAGCCAAAGCTGTCCATGGTGTTGACCAGTTGGCCGTCCTCGCCCACCTTGGTCAAGTCGGCATACATGGCGCTGTCTGTGCTGATATAGGCCGGGTTGAATGGCTGCAACTGGCTGCCATCGACGTTCTCCGGGATGTTGCCGCTGCTGAACCCGCCGACAACTTGACCGACGAAGGAGCCCGTCTCAGTTGCTCGGCGGGTGACGCCAAGAATGACGCGGTACAACACCAGGAAGACTGGGATCTGAAAGAACATCGGGAGACAACCGCCGACGGGGTTGATGTTGTTCTCCTGGTAGAACGCCATCATCTCAGCGTTCATCTCTTCACGCTGGTCTTTGTCGTACTTCGCCTGAATCTCTTTGAGCTGCGGCTGCATGAGCTGCATCTTCAGCATCGACCGTGTGCCGGCCAGGGTCAGCGGTGTCGAGATCACCAGCACGACCAACGTGAGCAACACGATGGCTACGACGTAGGAGCTGTTGATGTCGTAGAAGAAGGACAACAAGTTAGCGATAAGATCGAACATCAGTTCGCCTTTCGTACAGGGACGGGGTCGACGCCATGGCCGCCCCAGGGATGGCACCGACAAATACGCTTAAGACCAAGCCACGAGCCATACATCAGCCCGTGCTCTTCAATGGCCTCATCGGTGTAGTGCGAACAGGTTGGAGAGAAGCGACATGATGGCGGCCTCGTCGACGACCACGCCTGATAGACGTGAATGGCGCCACGAGCTGCACGCTTCATGAGCGATCCGCCGCCAGTGATGATTTTTCAACCTTTTTCATGAGTTCACGCACTTGGTCGTTCAGTTCGGCATACGAACGATCGCTTGCACCTGGCAAGACGATGAGGACCGCTGCTCGCAGTGGAGCAACCTCGAAACGCCCGAAATGTTCCCCGAGCGACGCGCGGAGGCGCCGCCGGATCCGGTTGCGGGTGACCGCATTTCCGACCTTGCGCGAAATTGCGTACGCAACCTGCGGTTCGGTGCCGAGTTCTCCCGGCAAGTATCGCAAGCGAAGGTCGGCCGATCGGACGTGGTGACCGGCAGTCCGGATCTCGGCAAAAACCGAACGATCCGAGATGCCTGCAATCAAGCAGCCAGCTTGTGACGGCCCTTGCGACGGCGGTTCTTCAGAACCTCGCGCCCGGCGCGGGTTGACATACGTGAACGAAAGCCATGCTTCTTGGCACGCTTACGGACATTTGGTTGGTAGGTACGCTTCATCTCATCTCCGAAATCGTCTGAGCGAATTGCGGTGCATACCCGGGGGAAGTTGGCCCGGGCCGTCGAGAGTGGACGCACACATCTATCGCGATAGAGAACCCGTCAATGCTACGGGCGCGCGTCGACGCGCGACAACCAATGCGGAAATTGTTGTGTTCATCGGTGGATAAATGTGGATAAATCAGCGTTCCGCGCGATTCGGCATCGGTCGCATTTTCGCGCGAGGGTCGCAGTGTGGTGGTCTTGCAACGCGCGCTAAATCAACGAAATCAGCGGTTATCCACACCCAATTGGCGCGCGATCAGAACCCGCGCGAGTGTGAGTAGCTGTCGCTGTCCACATCTGTGGAGTTAGCTGTGGATACGAGTGGAGTAAACAACGTGGAAAACGCAGGTCAGCTGTGGGAAACCTGTTCGGAGTTGATCCGAGCCCAGGTTTCCGATGTTGTGTGGAACACGACCTTCCGAGAACTCGAAGCCATCGACCTGACCGGTAATGAGATTGTTGTGTCGGTTCCGTCTCGGGTCGTCAAAGACCGCATCGAAGCCCGCTACTTGGGAATTGTTCGAGATGCGCTCGCTGAGTGTCATGCAGCCCCACTTGTTGTTGACATGCAAGTTCGCGTCGATGAACAGACGCTGCTTGGGCTCGACTCCACCGTCCTCGATATCACCAGCGATACCCCTCGTGTCGATGTGAATCTCGCTGATGTTCCACCCGAAGTACTCGCACCAGACCCCGCAGTAGCGCCAGCCACCCCGGTTCCAGGTGAGAACAGCGAAGCTGCCCGCTACACCTTCGACGACTTTGTTACTGGTACGGGTAACCGATTCGCTCACGCAGCAGCTCTTGCCGTGGCCGAAACCCCGGCCAAGTCGTACAACCCACTTTTTATCTATGGTGATGCCGGCCTCGGCAAGACGCACTTGCTTCGTGCGATCGAAAGCTACGTCAACACGCACTACCCACATTTCTCGGTGCGCTACGTCTCGACCGAAACGTTCCTGAACGAGTTTGTCGACGCCATTCGTCAGAACACGACCATTCAGTTCAAGCGTCGGTATCGAGAGATCGACGTGCTTCTTGTCGATGACATCCAGTTCGTCGAGGGCAAAGAAGGCCTGCAGGAAGAGTTCTTCCACACCTTTAACACTCTCCATCAGGCAAACCGCCAGATCGTCCTGACATCAGATCGTCCGCCAGACAGCATTCCCACCCTCGAGGATCGCCTGCGCAGTCGATTCAAGATGGGGCTAATCACCGATATCCAGCCTCCTGACATCGAAACCCGACTCGCCATCCTCCAGAAGAAGGCCGAGATTGCTAAGGGCGACATTCCGCATGAGACGCTCATGTTCATTGCCGAGCGAGTCACCGACAACATCCGTGAGCTTGAAGGTGCCCTCATTCGTGTCACCGCATACGCAAACCTGACAGGCGAGACACTGAGTGTCGATCTGTGCCAGCGAGTACTCGGCGACTTGCTCACAACAAAGCAGCCACGCCAGATCACCCCACAGATGATCCTCGACGAAACCTCGGACATGTTCGGGTTTCCAGTTGAGGAGATCATCGGTGCCAGCCGCCGCCGCCCACTTGTGACCGCACGCCAGGTCGCGATGTATGTCTTCCGTGAAGCGACCGATCTGTCGTACCCGGCAATCGCTCGCGAGTTCGGTGGACGCGATCACACGACCGTGATTCATGCAGTCGACAAGATCGGCAATCTGATGGCCGAACGCCGCCAGATTTACGACCAGGTCACCGAGCTCACCAACCGAATCAAGAACAGCAACCGGTGACGACATTCGCGCGCCCAGTGTTCACAGGTGGGGAGAACTTGTGGAAAACCTCGCTCCGCGCGAGGGATACCTATGTGTGTCATGAGCTCCACGCTGTGGGTAGCGCGAGAGTTATCCATCGCGCGAACGTTCGGTCTAGAGCGTTCTGTGGACGTTGGTGGATAACGGGTGGACGGAAGATCGTTCAGAACACAGCGAAGTTCGACTATCGTCCACAATCCACACGCCTACTTCCTCCTATTACCGAATCCAAGCCAACCAGATAAAGAGATGTGGAACGATGAAATTTCGATGTGAACGAGATGTGCTACTCGACGCACTAAGCGCAACTGGTCGAGCTGTCGGTGGACGAACTGGCACCATTGCACTCTCCGGTCTGCACCTTGAGCTCACTGGTGATTCCCTTCGGGTGACCGGTTCTGATCTCGACCTGACGATCTCGCAGACGTTGACAGTTGCGGGCGACACCGATGGTGTTGTGCTGATTCCGTCGAAGTTGATCGCTGACATTGTTCGGGCACTTGGCCCAGGTGCGGTCGATGTTGTGGTCGACGGCGAAGAGGTGCAGATCACCGCTGGTCGCTCAGAGTTCTCGATGCGGACGATCCCCGCTGATGACTTCCCACGCTTGGGTCAGCCTGAGGGCGATGAGGTCACGCTGAATGCCGCTGACTTGTCGGCAGCGTTGAAGCAGGTCGTGAAGGCAGCGTCGGGCGATGACTCTCGTCCGATCCTTACTGGTGTGTTGCTTGCCGCTGAAGGAGAAGGCCTTCGCCTGGTCTCGACCGACTCGTACCGACTGGCTGTTCGTGACCTTCCTGGCACGTCGGTACTTTCGGGCGATCAGTCTGTGTTGGTTCCGTCTCGAGCACTTGCCGAGCTCAACCGTGTCTTTGGTGATCATGAAACGGTTGCGCTTCGTCTCGGCGAACGCGATGCAAGCTTCGAAGTTGGTGGGACTCAGGTGGTAACCCGTCTGATCGAAGGCGAGTTCCCGAACTACCGAGGGCTCATCCCAGACACGTACCCGAACGAGCTCACGGTGAACCGGGCCGAGCTGATGGATGCGGTTCGCCGTGTTCGGTTGATGGCGCAAGAAGCCACGCCGATTCGGTTGAACATGCGTCCTGATGGGCTCGAGCTTGTTGCGGTCACCCAAGACGTTGGTCAGGCACAGGAAGTGCTCGATGCGAACTACAACGGCGACGAGCTCACTGTTGCGTTCAACCCCGACTACCTGATCGATGGCATCGAAGTCACTTCTGGCGAAGAGATCACCTTGCAGACGGTTGATCCGTTGAAGCCCGCTGTCATGCGCGGCGCCGATTCGGCAGATTTCCTCTACCTGCTCATGCCAGTCCGCGTCTCCTAGGTTTTGTACAGAAAAACCGACCACTACGGTCAGAAAATCGTTACAAATCTTTCGTGAGTTGGTCGATTTTGGTGGCCAGGTCGAGATCGAGCTCGGTGATGCCGTCCGCGTCGTGCGTGACGAGGTCGATGACCACGCGGTTATAGACGTTGCTCCACTCCGGGTGGTGGTCGGCCTTCTCGGCATAGATCGCAACCGACGTCATGAACGCGAAGGCGTCGATGAAGTTGGCAAACTTCAGTTCGCGATGGAGTTTGCCCGAGACCAGGTCCCAGTCGGCATGGAGATTGGACATCGCCGCAGCGACATCGCCAGTGGACATTGCTTGTGGTCGAGCCATACCGAATTGGTACTACACACCTAGAGCCGGTGTTGCTCTTCTAGGGTTGAATCATGGATCTTTCGCTCGCTCCGCTTTCCTCGCCGCCAGAACGGTCTGGCCCCCTGCTGCTTGTTATCGCTGACGGGTTCGGCTGCGCTGACGCTGGCCCAAGTAATGCGATTGCTGAGGCCGATAGCCCGCGCATCGACGAGCTGGTGTCCGGTGACTATGCCACCGAGTTGCTCGCTCACGGCAAGGCCGTTGGTCTTCCGACCGATGGCGACATGGGAAACAGCGAGGTGGGTCACAACGCGCTTGGCGCCGGCCGCATCTTCGCGCAAGGCGCGAAGCTCGTGAACAAGGCGATCGACGACGGATCGATGTTCGAGGGCAAGGCCTGGAACGAGGTCATCGAGGCTGGCCGCTCGCATCGTCTGCACTTTCTTGGCCTGCACTCCGATGGCAACGTGCACAGCCACACCGATCACCTGTACGCGATGCTTCGCGCCGCTGCCGAGGCTGGAGTGACCGACTGCGCAGTGCACATCTTGCTCGATGGTCGTGATGTCGCCATTCGGTCAGCGCTTACGTACATCGAGGCCACCGAAGCTGTGCTCACCGAAATCAACAGCGCCAACCCAGGCGCGAACTTCCGTATTGCTTCGGGTGGCGGCCGCATGACGATTACGATGGATCGTTACAACGCCGATTGGCCAATGGTCGAGCGTGGCTACAACGCCCACACCCATGGGGTCGGTCGACAGTTCGCGTCGGCAACTGAAGCCGTCGAAACGATGTACGGCGAATCTGACACCGGCGATCAGAACCTTGAAGCCTTCGTCATCGCCGAAGGGGGAGAGCCCGTCGGCACGATGTCCGATGGAGACGGCGTGGTGTTCTTCAACTTCCGTGGCGACCGAGCAATCGAGATCAGCCAGGCGTACGAAGACACCGACTTTGCTCAGTTCGATCGAGGATCGAACCCGAAGGTCAACTATGTCGGCCTCTTGCAATACGACGGCGATGCGCTCGTACCGAAGACCTACCTGGTCGACCCACCGTCGATCGATCAAACCGTGAGCGAATACCTGTGTGCAGAAGGGCTGCGCAGCTTCGCCATCAGCGAGACCCAGAAGTTCGGGCACGTCACCTACTTCTGGAACGGCAACCGCTCGGGCTTCATCAATGAAGACCTCGAAACGTATGTCGAGATTCCATCGGACAACGTCGAGTTCAACAAGACGCCGGCGATGAAGGTGCGCGAGATCACCGAGCAGACGATCGAGCTGCTCCGCAGCGGCGACTTTGACTGGGGTCGCTTGAACTTCCCGAGCCCAGACATGGTCGGTCACACCGGCGACCTCTCCGCGACGATCGAAGCGATTCGTGTGCTCGAGGATTGCATGGGGCAACTGCTCGACGTGATCGAAGAACTCGGTGGGGTGTTGGTGTTCACTGCCGACCATGGCAACGCCGACATCATGTACACCGAGAAAAACGGCGTGAAGACCCCGTTGACCAGCCACACGTTGTCGCCGGTTCCGTTCGCGATCTTCGATCCGTCGAACAACGGCGCATACACCCTCGATGCCCCAGAGAATGCTGGGCTTAGCAATGTGGCGGCGACAGTTGTCAACCTGTTGGGCTTCGAAGCTCCAAGCAACTACGACGCGAGCCTGATCACGGTCGCGGCATGACCCAGAGTTTTGTCCAGCGGGTGCAGACCTTTTGGGCCTGGTATCCAACGGTCGCACCGAAGTTCTACGCCGCGATCGAAGACGGTACCTTTCCCGACATCACCGACGAGATCATCGTCTTCATGGAAACGAACTTGCCGGGTCTCGCCTGGGTGTTCGGCCCTGGAGAAGACGGCGGCCACAGCTTCACCCTCAGCGGCGAAGGCATCGTGCCGCTGCAGATCTTGGCTGACTACTGGCTGTCGAAACAGGTGCCCATCGAAGGCTGGACCTTCTACGGGTCACGACAGGCATCATCAAATCTCGACGACTTCGCCATCCAGATCGGCGAGCTCGGCCAGGTGAACGTCAACGACTTTGTCATTCGCACCGAGGTCGATCACGAAGAACAGAAGCTGAACCTCGCGATCTGGAACGAACGCTTCGACGAGGTGCCCGAGGATCTCCACGGCCAGCTCGTGTTTCTCTTCCTCGACGAGACGCTCGGTGAGTTCGGCGTCGAGAGCTCGCTTGGCGCCATCGATATCGAGCCGCTCGAAATCGACGACATGATCGGCCGTCTGTCCGAGCTCCCGCAGCGCCTGAGCGAAGTGCAGCAAATTCACGACTGGGAAGTGCTCTCGCCATTCGACAACTACACTGCCTACCAAGCCCAGCATGTGTCTGATGATCTGCGCGGCGACACGCGCCTCGGCATCACGTGCATCACGAACGAGCTGTTCTCGTTCTTCGAACAGAACGGCAAGTTGGACGAAGACCCGCTCGCCGGCACGGGCGCATCGTTGCTCTTCATCCAGGTTGACGGTTCAGAGTTTGTTGATGGCCAGCAGGTCGACGAACGCGAACGCATCGAGATGGCGATCGCCAAAGAACTTTCGATGCACCAGCTTGGACGTACCCTTGGCGGTGGTTCAGCCGACGTGAACTGCTACATCGACATGATCTTGTTCGACGATGCTGAAGGTCGGCGCGTCGTCGACGGCGTTCTCGCCAGCCTCGATCGAGTGGCTGGTCACAGCTGGCACTCCTTCGCCTAGCGCTCCAGCCCGACATCTAGGAACGGCAAAGCACGTTCCACGTGCTCCGTAGCCCCTAAATCGCCAGCGCGCCAAAAAGTTATCCACTAAATCCACAGGCCCCTGTGGATCGAACACCCGCGCGATGGTCGCCGCCTGGTGATAGCGGCCAAATGGCCTAGGAGCTCCCGGTTACTCTTGAAAAAAGCCTGTCGCGATGAGGTGATCAATGGCAAAGCACGTGAACGATGCGGGCGGATCAACGTCCGCCAACCCACTTGGTTGGGTAGGCGTCGCGCCCGACGATCCCGCGGTTGTTGAGCTGCGCGAACAGCTCTTGCAACACAATGGACTCGACGGACTTGAGATCCTTGAACCGCATGAAGTTGAGCGTGCTGCACAGAACTTTTACCGAGATGGATTCGTCGTTGTTCAGAACGTGCTTGATGCAGATCAGACGGAGCGTCTCCGGGTGGCGACCGAGCGGGAGATGGCCAACATCGTTGCGCTTGACCCCGAGCGGCTCGGCAACCGGGGGAGTCATCGATATTCATTCGGTTCGGCAAGCCTGACTCGTTCGCTCACGCACCTTCCTGAATGGCGGATGTTGATCGATCTCCCGACCGTCACTCCGATCATCACCGAGATCTTCCAGTCGGAGCTGTTCTCTGTTCGTGGCGCCGGGGGTGATTTCTGCCTACCGGGCGCCGTTGGTTACCAGCCGCTGCATACCGACACCGGCGGTGGGCACTTCACTGACCCTGTGGGCAAGGTCAGCTACCGAGACCTTCCGGCCTTTCACGTGTGCTGCAACTTCGCGCCGGTGCCGTTTACTCCACTCAATGGAGCAACTCGCCAAATCCCTGGCACACAACATTCTCGCCTCGCGATTCCAACCTTGGATGAAGAGCCACTGTGGATGAAGCGAAGCGTTGTATGCCCGGCACCAGCTGGCAGTGTCTTGATTCGCGACGTTCGAGCGTGGCACGGCGGAACCCCAAACGTCAGCGATCACGCTCGCGCAATACCAAACGTTGAATACTTGGCCCCGTGGTTTCGCGAACCGCGTCAGCGTCATCTCGACCCGGCCCACCTCGATGACATGTCGGACTTCGCTCGTGAGCTCGTGAAAGACATCACCCTCGTCAACGGCGAGAAACGCACGTACGGCTACCGGTCAGACGTAGGCCGCGGCAACTGACTCGATACCCGTTCAGCAACGGTTGGAACCGACCGCCGTTGCTCACCACAGATGGACCATGAGATTTTCTTCTGGTTCGTGGGAATAGAACTCCTGGGGCGAAAGTTGAGTGCATTCGACTAAGGATTCGGTCGAGTATTTGGACCGATTCAAATTTGGGCTGCTGAAGGCGGCCCGAGGGCGAATCGACTCCTACACTTGAGCGCTGTCCACGCAAGTCTTCCCCCTTTCTCCCAGCGCAACCGCGCAACGTAACTCAGGAGTGACAACCCCATGTCCAAAGCAGTAGGCATCGACCTCGGAACCACCAACTCAGTAGTCAGCGTTCTCGAGGGCGGCGATCCCGTTGTGATCGCGAACTCAGAAGGCTCACGCACGACCCCGTCGGTCGTTGCCTTCGCAAAGGACGGCGAAGTGCTCGTCGGCGAGGTGGCAAAGCGCCAGGCCATCACCAACCCCGACCGCACGATCCGATCGGTCAAGCGCCACATGGGCACTAGCTGGAAGATCGACATCGACGGCAAGAACTACACCTCACAAGAAATCAGCGCTCGCACGCTGATGAAGCTGAAGCGTGACGCTGAGGCCTATCTCGGCGAGTCAGTCACCCAGGCTGTCATCACCGTTCCCGCCTACTTCGACGACGCACAGCGCACCGCAACGCAAGAAGCCGGCACGGTTGCTGGCCTCGAAGTACTCCGCATCATCAACGAGCCAACCGCAGCTGCCTTGGCCTACGGCCTCGACAAGGGCGACGAAGATCAGACCATCCTCGTCTTCGACCTCGGTGGCGGCACGTTCGACGTGTCAGTCCTCGAGATTGGCGACGGTGTGTTCGAAGTTCGTTCGACGCACGGTGACACCAAGCTCGGCGGCGACGACTGGGACGAAGCGATCATCGAATGGCTCGTCACCAGCTTCAAGAACGACCACGGCGTCGACCTCGGTGCTGACTCGATGGCTGGACAGCGTCTGAAGGAAGCTGCCGAGAAGGCCAAGATCGAACTCAGCCAGGTCCAGCAGACCCAGATCAACCTGCCGTTCATCACCGCAACCGATGCTGGCCCACTTCACCTCGACTACAGCCTCAGCCGCTCGAAGTTCGAAGAACTCACGTCCGAGCTTCTCCAGCGCACCCGCGTTCCGTTCGAGCAGGCGATCAAGGATGCAGGTCTCACCAAGGGCGAAGTTGACCATGTCATCCTCGTCGGCGGTTCGACCCGCATGCCTGCAGTTGCCGAGCTCGTCCAAGAGCTCACCGGCAACGAGCCAAACAAGACCGTGAACCCAGACGAGGTTGTCGCTATCGGCGCAGCTGTTCAGGCTGGTGTTCTCAAGGGCGAGGTCAAGGACGTTCTTCTCCTCGATGTAACGCCACTGTCGCTCGGTATCGAGACCAAGGGCGGCGTGATGAACAAGCTCATCGAGCGCAACACCACGATTCCAACAAAGCGCACCGAGGTCTACACCACGGCCGACGACAACCAGTCGCAGGTCGAGATCCACGTCCTTCAGGGCGAGCGCGATATGGCGAGCTACAACAAGACGCTCGGCAAGTTCCAGCTTGTCGATCTGCCGCCTGCACCTCGTGGCGTCCCGCAGATCGAGGTCACCTTCGATATCGACGCCAACGGCATCGTGCACGTCAGCGCAAAGGATCGCTCCACCAACAAGGAGCAGTCGATGACGATCACCGGTCAGAGCTCGCTCGACAACGACGTCATCGACCAGATGGTTCGCGACGCCGAAGCACACGCCGAGGAAGACGCTCGCCGTCGTGAAGAAGCCGAGACTCGCAACAACGCCGACTCGCTCGTCTACCAGACCGAAAAGCTTCTCCGTGACCAGGGCGAGAGCTTCGAGGGTGACGAGAAGGCCGACGTCGAAGGCAAGATCGCCGATGTGAAGGCGGCCCTTGATGGCGACGACATCGAAGACATCAAGAACAAGACCGAGTCACTTATGACTGCGTCGCAGGCACTTTCGCAGCGCCTGTACGAAGAGGCTGCTGCGCAGAACGTCGAGGACAACCCCGACTTCTCCGAGCCAACGCCCGACGATGTTGTTGACGCCGAGATCATCGAGGACGACGATCCCGACGCTCCTGGCAACGACGACGACGCATGAGCGAGGTCGAAGACTCGGCGATCGACGCAATGGTCGACGAAGTGATGGAAGGTCGCGAGGCCAAAGAAGCTGCGGCTGCACCACAGCCGTCGACCCCTGCCCCTGAGGTAGAGGTCGACGATGTGGCTGAGGCCGATGCAGCCGACCCAGTAACGATCGGCTTTGCCGATGGCGCTGAAGAAGCTGCACCTGCCGATGACGTCGAGACCCTTCGCGCTGAGCGCGATGGGTTCTTGGCCGACTCGCAACGCCTTGCTGCCGACTTTGCGAACTATCGCAAGCAATCCGACAAGCGAGTTGCCGACGCGGCAGCTGCGCAGTCGGCGGGCTTGGTTCGCGATCTGATCCTTGTGCTCGACGCGTGCGATGCAGCGCTGGTGCAAGACACCGAATCCGCTGTTGGCCCGATTCGCAGCCAGCTCATCACCGAGCTCACAAAGAACGGTCTCGAGCTGCTTGCCCCAACCGCCGATGAAGCGTTTGACCCCGAACAGCACGAAGCGGTCATGCACGAACCTGCACCCGACGATTCCGAACACGATGGCCCGGTCATCGGTGAGGTTCTTCGCGCCGGGTACACCTGGAAGGGTCGAGTCGTTCGGCCTGCAATGGTTAAGGTCGTGGGCTGAGCAACGCTCGGTCAGCTTCCTGACAACACGTCAATCCTGAAGACAACAGAACCACGCTGGAGGTGAGGTATGGAACCGCAACGCGATTGGCTCGAGAAGGACTATTACCGCATCCTCGAGGTTGAGAAGACGGCGTCTGCGAAGGAGCTGTCAAAGGCGTATCGCACGCTTGCTCGCAAGTACCATCCCGACACGAATCCGGGTGACAGCGCAGCCGAAGAACGTTTCAAAGAGATCTCTTCGGCATACGAAGTCGTTGGTGACGAAGCAACGCGCAAGAAGTACGACGAGTTTCGACGTCTCGGTGGAGCTGGCGGAGGTGCCTATGGCGGCTTCCCTCGTGGCGGTCGAGCTGACCCCGGCGACCTCGGTGATCTCTCCGACCTCCTTGGCGGTCTCTTCGGCAACGCCCGAGGCGGCGGTTCGGGTCGCAGTGGCTTTGGTGGCTTTGGCCCGATGCCAGGTACCGATCTTCAGGCACAGCTTTCGTTGTCGTTTGAGGAAGCGGTTCGTGGTGTCACAAAATCCGTGCGGCTGAATTCTGAAGTGCTCGCAGCACCAATGGAAGTGAACGTCCGCATTCCTGCCGGCGTGAAGAGCGGTCAACGCATTCGCGTTCCTGGCAAGGGAGCCCCATCACGTGATGGCGGCGACGCGGGTGACTTGTTGGTTTCGATTTCGATCAAGCCACACGAGCGGTTCGAACGCGAAGGCATGAACCTGTTGGTCGATGTTCCTGTGACCTACCCCGAAGCTGCGCTCGGAGCCGACGTCAAGGTGCCGACACTTAGCGGTACAACGGTCACGGTTCGTCTTCCTGCTGGAACGCAGTCGGGAAAAGTCTTTCGAGTCAAGGGCAAGGGCGTGAAGAGCTCAGCACAGACCGGCGATCTTCTCGCCACGGTCATCGTGCATGTGCCGGAGGAACTCAGTGCAGAGGAACGCAAGCTGATCGAGAAGCTGGGAAAGGTCACCGAACCAGCGCCGAGGGACTGACATGGCTCGCTCGACCAAGGTGTATGTGATCTCGGTTGCCGCTGAGCTTTCGGGCATGCACCCGCAGACACTTCGCATTTATGAACGCAAAGGGTTGGTTCATCCCGCTCGGACGTCAGGTGGCAGCCGTCGTTACACCGATGCCGACATTGCGCTGTTGCAGCGCATCTCCGAGCTCACCTCCGAGGGCATGAACCTGGTTGGTGTGAAGAAGGTGCTTGAGCTCGAGCGCCGGGTAGCTGACCTTGAGGCCAAGCTCATCGACCAGCGAAGCTCACTGCGCGAGAAGGCCCAGTCGCACGAGCTGGTGCCAGTTCGCCAAACCGTCACCGTGTACGAGCGGCGCCACTAGCTCAGACACGCCCGGCATTATCGAGCTGGTCGACTCGTGACTAGAATTTCTCCTTCACGGCTCGGGAGCGCAATGAGCAACATCGAAATTGGCATCATCATGGGAAGTCAGTCCGACTGGCCCACGATGAAGGAAGCCGCCGACATTCTTGACGAGCTCGGAGTCGCGTATGAGACCCGCATCGTTTCGGCGCACCGCACGCCCGATCGGTTGTGGGAGTACGGCACGACTGCTGTCGACCGTGGCTTGAAGGCGATCATCGCCGGCGCCGGGGGAGCGGCACATCTTCCCGGAATGATGGCGTCGAAGACCCGAGTGCCGGTCATTGGTGTTCCGGTACAGACCAGGGCACTTTCGGGTGTCGACAGCCTGTATTCGATCGTGCAGATGCCCAAGGGCTACCCCGTGGCCACGATGGCGATTGGAGCTGCCGGCGCAGCGAACGCCGGGTTGATGGCCGCAGGCATTCTCGCCACCTCCGACCCCGAACTGGGCGAGCGACTCGATCAGTGGCGGGCTGCACTATCAGCATCGATTGCTGAACAACCATCTGATGACTGAAGCACTCGCGCCTGGCGCGACGATCGGAATCCTGGGCGGGGGGCAGCTCGGCCGCATGTTGAGTGTGGCCGCGTCTCGCCTTGGCTTGCGATGCCACATCTTCGAGCCGGGCGCTGAGCCGCCGGCTGGCCATGTGGCTGAGACCGTGACAACAGCCTCCTATGACGACGAAGCCGCGCTGCGGGCTTTCGGCGAATCGGTGGACGTCATCACCTACGAGTTCGAGAACGTTCCCACCTCGGCACTTGACCTGCTCGAGTCGTTGGCACCGATCCGACCCGGTCGCAACGCGCTCGCGACCAGCCAAGACCGATTGGTCGAGAAGGAGTACCTCCAATCGATCGGCCTCGAGGTTGCACCCTTCGCCACCGTCGATTCGCTCGATGATCTCCACGCGGCAACCGAGACGATCGGAACACCGTCGATTCTCAAGACTCGCCGGTTTGGCTACGACGGCAAGGGACAAGCTCGCCTGAGCTCAGCCGAAGATGCCACCGCCGCGATTGCGGCGGTCGCTGATGCACCGGCAGTGCTCGAAGGGTTTGTCGACTTCGATCTAGAGATCTCGGTGATTGCCGCCCGCTCGACTTCGGGCCAGGTTGCATGCTTTGACCCCGGCCACAACGTGCACGTCGATGGCATCTTGCGGACGACGACCATCCCGGCCCCAGTTGACGAGTCGGTGGCGAGCCAAGCCATGCAGGTGGCGACCACGATCCTGAACGAGCTCGACTACGTCGGCGTGCTTGGAGTCGAGCTGTTTGTAACTGCCGATGGATTGATCGTCAATGAGATCGCACCGCGCGTACACAACTCGGGGCATTGGACCCAGAACGGATGCGTTGTCGACCAGTTTGAACAGCACATCCGGGCCGTGGCCGGGTGGGAGCTCGGCGACCCAGCACGCCAGCACGATGTTGTCATGGAGAATCTCATCGGTGACGAGATTGACTCGATCGCAACGCGGGCACAAGAACCGAACGTTGCAGTTCATGCCTATGGCAAGGCTGAAACCAAGCCGGGACGCAAGATGGGCCACATCAACCGGGTGATTCGTTCGTAGCTGACGCCGAACTCGCAATGGGCAATGATGTAGATCATGACCAAAGCGCACCGTACGTTTGTGAGCTACATCGACAAGTCGCGCGAGTACTACGCGGCGCAGGGGTATGACGCTCCGTACAAGTGGGCCACCCATACCGATGCTCCGTTTACCGCGCTGACGAAACCCTTGTCCGAGTGCCGCGTCGCGGTGATCACGACAGCATCGCGAACACCTAATGATCCTCTCGAGCCATACACGGCACCGTCGCAACCAGCTCCAGCTTCGATGGCAACCAACCATCTGTCGTGGCACAAGGAAGCAACAACCACAGACGACCTGGGGGCCTTCCTACCGCTCGATCACCTACAGGCGTTTGCCGACGAGGGCATCGTCGGATCACTTGCGCCACGCTTCGCAGGTATACCCACGATTTACAGCCAGCGACGGACGAACAGGTGGGCCGAGAGCATTCGTGAGTGGTTTGCCGAAGATGGTGTCGACCTTGCGGTGCTGACACCGCTTTGACCGGTGTGTCATCAGACCGTGAGTCTGACCGCCCGTTACCTCGAAGCGAACGGCATTCCAACGCTCATCATCGGTTCGGCCCGAGACATCGTCGATGAAGTGGGCGTCCCGCGCTTTGCCTTTACCGACCTGCCGCTCGGCAACCCGGTGGGCCCATCGGGTGATGTCGAACAACAGCGCCGGCTGCTGAAGGCCGCGCTCGAGTTTGCCCATGCCACGGTGCTCCCGCAGTCGAGCGTGGTGCTTCCCGTCGAATGGACTGGCGCCGAAGACTGGCGAGAGAGCTACATGTCGCTTGCTGATCCAGAAGCACTTGCAGCTGCCGGTGAAGCTCGTCGAGCAGAACAGGCGGCGAGGAAGACGTAGCCGTTAGCGGGTGATGATCGCTTCGAGGTCAATGATGTCGACATCCTGATTGGATGTCGGGGTCGCAACTCCGAACGGTTCCCAAACCGCAGCGCCATCGGGAAGCCAACTGAAGGTCCAGTGGGCGAGCACGAACAGGTCGTAGCTCCCACTGGGCGGTTCGACGAGGTATGTGTGGCTGCATAGCGGGTCGCTCGCACCAGGTGTCCATTCGGAGTATTCGTCGCACGTGAACGCGGTGCCATCGCCCATGTCAAAGGAGAGATAGTCAAGGTCTGCTTTCATACCGACGGTAAGCGGTCCGGCGCTTGCGGTTTGAGGTGGGATGGCGGTCGGACCACCCGGCCAAAGCCATGTCTCGACTCCCGTGATTTGTTCGATCTCGGGGCTGTAGGCCGCCGGTACCGGTGGCGGCGTCAACTGAGCTCGCATCCAGTCGCGGATCTCGATCTCGGAGATGCCAAGCCCATCGTCGGGGTCTGCAGGGTCCCACACGATTGCTCGGAAGGAGTTGTTTGCTGCGTTCCCGATCTCGTTGCACAGTTGGTAGTACGTCTCGCCAACAACGAGCGTCGACCAGTCATTGATGTACGTGTACCAATCGCCGTAGGGTCCAGTCTGCAGCGAGCACAGCCACCGCGGAGCCGAGGGGTTGGTGCTTGGCCCCCACCCGATCGTGGTGACACCCCATGCGACTTGGATGGTGCCCGTTCCATTGACGACCGTTGGTGGTGGGTCGTCTTCCATCGCTGCTGCGGGCGCGGTGTAGCTTTCGGTCGCCAACGCCGCCGCCACGAGTGCGAATGCGAGGACCACCACCATCGAGAAGCGCCTGTACATCACTACGTGTAGTTTGCCACGCGCGATATACCCACGGAAAGTGGGAGATTCGGCCCATGGATGGTGTTCGACTATTTAGCGGAAGTTCCGTTCAGGTCGGCAACCGCGGCAGGCACCTCCGGTGTTCCGCGAAGGTCGGCTGCGCTCACTGCTTCACCCCAGGTGCTGGTGAGTGGCACGACTCCAGCCCAATGTGGGCCGTCCATGTCGATGTCTTCATCAATAGGGTCTTCGCCGCGGACCTTGGCCGAGACCTCGTCGAGGGGAACCGCGAGCACAAGCGTCTTCTTGAAGTCAGACTCGCTTGGAGCTCGGGCGGTGTCCCAGATCGGGGCGATGTGATCGTTGATGACTTTCAGCGCGGCCATCTTGTCGGCTGGGTCGTCGATCGCCGTCGCAACCCCGCGCACAACAACTGAGCGGTAGTTCATCGAGTTATGGAACGGCGTTCTCGCTACGACGAGCCCGTCGATGATCGTGACCGTGATGCACACGTCGAGGCTTCGTCCCGCCTTCATCATGGCGTTGGCGACAGCGCCGTGGATCAGAATCTCGTCGTTGCGAACGCCGTAGGCCATCGGCAGCACAATCGGTCCGTCGTCGGTGGTTACTCCGACGTGAGCGACCACACCAGCCGCCAAGATCGCGTGGACCTGATCGGTGTCATGCACGGCTCGGTTTTTGCCGCGCCGAACAGTGGTGCGAGGGGATGGTCCCGTTACGTCGGCTGCCATGGTTCTCCAGATTGTATTAGTACAATAGAATTATCTTCTGATACAATGATACGTGATGGGACACAGCGCCACAAGCATCCGAGTCATGGTCGAAGCCGAAGTTGCGGCAGGCGACCGCGTTGCCGGCGATCGTCTGCCGACGGTTCGTGCGCTGGCCGCCCAGCTGGGCGTGTCACCAAACACCGTTGCCGCCGCGTATAAGCAGCTTCGTGATCGAGGCGTAGTGATCGGTCGCGGGCGGCAGGGCACGGTTATTGCGCCGCGAACAAGGCCAACGGTGAGTCAGCTCGCAACCGTTCCCGCTGGAGCGGTCGACGCGTTGCGCGGCTCACCAGATCCTGCGTTGTTGCCAGACCTCGGGGCAGCATTCGCTGCGGCAACCGCAGGCGGCCACGTGCAATACGGAGATCAACTTGTTGATGACCATTTCGCTGCCGCCGCGCGAGCGGTGTTTCGTGCCGATGGAGTTGACGCCACACACCTGACTGTCACGTCAGGGGCGATGGATGCCATTGAAAAGCTCTTGGTCGCGAACGATCTTCGACCGGGAGATCGCGTTGGTGTGGAAGATCCCGGGCATGTACCTGTTCATCAGATAGTTCGTGCTGCGGGCCTCGAGCTGGTTCCCCTCACGGTCGACGAGCACGGCATCACACCTGAGGCGCTCGACGATGCACTTCACCTGAAGCTCGCCGCCCTCATCGTTACTCCCCGAGCACAGAACCCAACCGGTGCGGCATTCACGAAAGAACGCGCTCGCGACCTCTCCGACTTGCTTGCGAACCACGGCGACGTGTTCCTGGTTCAAGACGATCACGCCGGGGCGATCAGTGGAGCTGACTGGTTCCCGATCAGACCGCCGGGGCCGCGACAGGCGATCATCCGATCGGTTGGCAAATCACTTGGCCCAGACCTTCGCCTATCGGCGGTCGTGGGTGACGAGCTCACGATCGATCGCGTGTCGATGGCGGTGAGCAATGGGCCAGGTTGGGTAAGTCATATGTTGCAGCGCGCAGCGGCGCATCTCCTGAGCGATGCTTCGACGCAGGCGCTTGTACTGGAAGCTGCTGCGTCGTATTCGGCTCGACGCCACCGGTTGATCTCGGCACTTTCTGACCGAGGTGTGACTGCCACCGGAGCGTCGGGCATCAACGTATGGATTCCAACGGGCGATGAACAGGCAACTGTTGCGAACGCGTTAGCGGCGGGTTTCGCTATCCGAGGTGCTGACAACTATCGCGTGCACTCCGGGCCCGCGGTTCGAGTCACCATCAGCGCTCTTTCTGACGAGCAGATCGATGCTCTTGCTGATGCTCTTGCGAAGCCAACATCGCCCCAGCACCACTCGCCATCGATCTAACAGTGCCCCCGTGATTGGGAATAATCTCTCCTCAAAGAAGTTGAGTTACCTGTACTCAAGTTTGGGTGACGTTTCCTGAAGAATCGTGAAGCGACACCGACGGACCGTGTAGGAGAGTGGCATGGCAATCGATCCAAACCAATGGACGCAGAAGACCAGCGAGGCGTTCAACAGCGCCCAAGATCTAGCGAAGAGCGATTCAAACCCTGAGGTAACCCCCGAGCACTTACTGCTCGCCCTCGTTGGCCAGGCCGACGGCATCGTCTTGCCGATCCTGCAACGCATGGGCCAAGAGCCCCTCGCCGTTCGCAACCGATTGACCGAGAAGCTCGACACCCTACCGAGTGCGTACGGTGGCGATCTTCGTCAGTCGCGTTCTCTCATCGAAGCCTTTGAGAACGCTGACAAAGTACGTGTCGACCTCGGCGACGACTACTTGTCAACCGAGCATCTCCTGTTGGCTATGGCCGATCGTCTCGATCTCGACCCCGCTGATGTGATGGAGGCGTTGCGCGAAGTTCGCGGTTCGCACCGGGTCACGTCACAGAATCCCGAAGCCCAATACCAATCGCTCGAGAAGTACGCCCGCGATCTCACTGCGGCTGCCCGAGCCCAGAAGCTCGATCCGGTCATTGGCCGAGACGACGAGATCCGCCGCGTCATCCAGGTGCTCAGCCGACGGACCAAGAACAACCCCGTGCTCATCGGCGAGCCAGGCGTCGGCAAGACCGCCATCGTCGAAGGGCTCGCGAACCGCATCGTGGAGGGCGACGTTCCCGAGTCGCTCAAGAACAAGGTCATCATGTCGCTCGACCTGAGCTCGATGGTTGCCGGCGCAAAGTACCGCGGTGAATTTGAAGAGCGGCTCAAAGCCGTGCTCAAAGAGATCGACGACGCCGACGGCGAGATCATCACGTTTATCGACGAGCTCCACACCGTGGTCGGTGCCGGTGCTGGCGGCGACAGCGCCATGGACGCCGGCAACATGTTGAAGCCCATGCTCGCTCGTGGCGAACTTCGCATGGTTGGTGCCACCACTATCGACGAGTTCAGAAAGCACATCGAGAAAGACCCAGCGCTCGAGCGTCGATTCCAGCAGGTACTCGTCGAACCACCATCGGTCGAAGACACCATCGCGATTCTGCGCGGTCTTGCCGAACGCTACGAGGTCCATCACGGTGTTCGCATCCAGGACGCGGCACTCGTGAGTGCAGCAGTGCTGTCCGATCGCTACCTCACCGGGCGGTTCCTCCCGGATAAGGCCATCGATCTCGTCGACGAGGCTGCGTCGAAACTTCGTATGGAGATCGACTCGGTGCCGGTCGAAATCGACATTGTCGATCGACGACTTCGCCAGCTCGAAATGGAACGCCTCGCGCTCGAGAAAGAGAGCGACCGCGGTTCGAAGGACCGGCTCAAAGACATCGAAAGCGAAGCTGCCGACCTCACTGAGCAGCTCAGCGCAATGAAGGTGCATTGGCAGAGTGAGAAAGATGCCATCGATGAGATCCGATCCCGCAAGGAGCAACTCGAGCAGCTCCGTCTCGACGCCGAACGTGAAGAAGACCTCAACAAGGCAGCGGAGATTCGCTACGGCCTCATCCCTGCACTCGAAGCCGAAATCGAAGACTCGACCAAATTCCTCAACGACCTTCAGAGCAATGGCGACAACGTCATGCTCAAGGAAGAGGTCGACGCCGAAGATGTGGCCGAGGTGGTTAGCGCGTGGACCGGCGTTCCTATCAGCCGACTGATGGAAGGCGAGATCGAAAAGCTGATTCGTCTCGAAGACGTTCTGCAAGAACGGGTTATCGGACAAGACGCAGCCGTTGAGGTTGTGGCTAACGCGATCCGTCGAAGCCGAGCCGGCCTGAGCGACCCGAATCGCCCGATCGGCAGCTTCTTGTTTCTCGGCCCGACTGGTGTCGGCAAGACCGAGCTCGCCCGTTCGCTTGCCGACTTTATGTTCGACGACGAGCGCGCCATGATCCGCATCGATATGAGCGAGTACATGGAGAAGCACTCGGTGTCTCGCCTGATCGGAGCTCCTCCCGGTTATGTCGGGTATGACGCCGGTGGCCAGCTCACCGAAGCTGTTCGCCGCCGTCCCTATGCCGTTGTCTTGCTCGATGAAGTCGAGAAGGCACACAGCGATGTGTTCAACGTGCTGTTGCAGCTGTTGGACGATGGTCGTCTGACCGACGGTCAAGGCCGAACGGTCGACTTCAGCAACATCGTGCTGATCATGACATCCAACCTGCCCGGAGACCCGCTCGAGTTCTTCCGTCCCGAGTTCATCAACCGCATCGACGACATGGTGCGATTCCGAGAGCTCACCGAGGAAGACCTACGCAGCATTGCCGACATTCAGCTCGAGATCTTCCGGAAGCGTCTGACCGACCGACACATCGAGCTCGTCATCACCGATGACGCTCGTGCGTGGCTCGCTAAGGAAGGCTACGACCCCGCCTTCGGTGCTCGTCCGCTCAAGCGTGTCGTGCAGCGTGAAGTCGCAGACAAGCTCGCCGTGAAGTTGCTCGATGGCTCGTTCGGTGAGGACTCCGTCATCACTGTCGATGTTGCCGACGACAAGTTGGTCTTCAGCTAGAGGTCGGCGTACTGCGCGATGCCGTTGCCGAGCGACCAGTCTTCCTTTGACACTTCAACCAGGTTTATGACGATGTCTTCAGGCCGGACGTTGAGATCGGTGTCTAGCCGCCTTGCGATGGCTGCGTACAGCGCCTTCTTTTGGTCGACAGTTCGGCCCGCGTTCAGCGTGATCTGAATGAAGACGATGTTGTTCGATCGTTCGATGCCGGCGTAGTTGCCGCTGTTGTTGACGTTGTCGGGTTCTAGCTCGGTGATGGTGGCGAAGCGGTCGTCCTCAGGGATGCTGATCGACTCGCGCATCGCAAGGTAGATCTGCTCCATCAAGGCCGTACGAAACTCGGGCGTTGTTCCCTTGGTGATGGAGATCTGGGTGAACGGCATCTTGTAGCTCCTTGTGTGTTGGGTGTCTGAATCAAGGTGGTGGCAGTTGGGTCATCGTTGGTTCATGCCTTGGCTATCGAGGTAGCTGCGCATGTGTGGGCGACTCTCTTTGCCAAGGAGTGCAGACATGTCCGCGCTCCAGGTGCGGTCGACCTTTCCCTTTGTGCGTTCGAGGTAGTACTCGCGCATGTGGGCGTCGTAGGCGGCAATGCCCTCGCGCTCTGATGTGGTGTCGTAGGTTTCTTCCTTCAACGTCACCGATATGGGAAGACGGGGCTTGAGCGCGGGATCTTGGTCAGGCCAACCAATGCACAATCCGAACAACGGAACGACCTGTTCGGGGAGATCGAGAAGCTCGGTCATTTGTGCCGGGTCGTTGCGGATTCCTCCGATGTAACAAATGCCTAGGCCGACAGATTCAGCGGCGACGACTGCGTTTTGCGCGGCGATCGCGCAGTCGGTTGTTGCGATGATGAAGTGTTCGGTCATGCCTCCGTGAAATTCTCCGCCGGCCATTTCACACGCGACAGCTGAACGGTGAAGGTCAGCGCACCACACGAAAAACGCACCCGCGGTTTCGACGTAGGTCTGCCCGCCAGCGAGCTCAGCAATCGCTGCTCGGGTGTTGGGATTACAAACCCGGATCACTGTTGTGCCTTGCAGGTTTGATGATGTGGCCGCTGAAAGCCCCGCAGTAATGATCGACTCTGCGAGGTCATCGTCGACTGGCTGCTCGGTGAATTTGCGAATCGATCGGTGGCTTCGAAGCAGATCAATGGTGTTCATCGAGGCACTGTACCGAACGTTCGGTACCTAAGCAAGTGGTGTGTGCGTGATCGGTCGCGCAGCAGCTTGATGGGCCATTTGGAGGCACGTGGTCTGTGCGGAAGGAGTACGCCGAAGGCTCACGATGCCTGTATTTACAACCAAAGGTTGACGCATCGCTGTATTCGAGTGGGTCGTACGGCCTTCGAAATCAGTCCGTTTGGCTTTTGGAGCAAACAAAACACTGGATCTACTCTCGCGGAGTGGCGGCCACCATCAATCCTTGATGACTGGCCCGAACTTCAAGGAGTTCGAGATGAATGCACATACCTCAAAGCAGAAGGCGGGCGTCGCGGCTCTCGTCATGTGCCTGGTGCTCGGCGTGGCAACTGTTGTGGCCGCACAATCAGGTCCAACATCGGAGTGCTCGGGCGACTCGGTCACGACATTCGGTACCGACCTCTTCGGTCTTGCCGATGGTGGTAACCGTTTGATGTCAACAACGCCCGCAATGCGTGAGTTCCCGCTCGCCACGCCATTGCCGGCTGGCGAATACTCCATCAACGCCGTCTCCTACGATGGCTACGAAGAACGTGATCTCACCATTCCGCAGATGCAGGAGCAATGGCTTGCGGAGTTTGTCGGGTCTGATGGATCCGTCCTTGCAACCACGGGCGTGACCGGCGATCTTGCAGACAGCATCACCGAAGCAACCTGGGCTGGCTCGCTTGGTGGCATCGTGCTCTCTGCACCAGCAACTGCGATTCGCGTCCAGCACGCGGCGCCTGGATCAATCAGCGTGAACTCGGTTCGGGCTGTATGCGTTGGCATCACGGCAGTCGTTGTTGAAACAACGACCGTGCCCGTCGAAACACCGACGACAGAAGCCCCGGTCGCTCCGGCAAGCGAGGTCACTGTCAACTTCTTGTCGACGGCGGACCAGGCTTCGACGGTCTCGCTTACCTGTGGCGACCTGACCGAGTCTGCTCTCGGAACCGAGGTCAGCCTTACGCTCAGCGACGTCCCCGCAGCGACCGGTTGTGTTGTTGAGTACCCAGCCAACCTCGACTGCACTGTCGCCGTTGATCCGAAGTCAGTCACTGGCGCCTCGGCTGCCGGCATTCAGAACATCGTGATCCCGGTTGTTGGCGATGCGAACGTTACGGCGACCATCGACTGTGTTGAAGCACAGGTCGCTGGTGTTGTTGAGACGACGACCACCACCGTTGCTCCCGCAGCAGCTCCGGCAACCACCGCTCCCACCACCAAGAAGGCCGCAGTTGAGCCTGAGGTGAAGAGCCAGGTTGAGCAGGCAAAGACCGCACAGGCACAGACTGGACAGCCAGCCTTCACCGGCTAACTCCATCACGCACCTGAACTTGGCCCGGCCCCTTTGGGGTCGGGCCGCATGCGTTTTCAGGAAGGCGCCGAGTCACGATTACAGTGACGCAAATGACCAACGGCTCTGTTTCCTGGAGACACCGGATCGACCTTCCAGGTGAAGGCAAGACCGATGGGTTCAAAGACCCCGAGGTCGATCTCGATCTGGTTCGTGTGCCGAACAGCTTGGCCGGCGAGCGTTTGCTCGATATTGGATGTTCCGATGGCGGTCATTCGTTTGCCTGCGAGAAGCGCGGTGCTTCCGTCACTGGTCTCGACGATCAGTCGTCGCCACGCAACGAAGGTCGGAACAACTTTGAACTCGCTCGAGCCACCCTTGGTAGTTCGGCAACGTATGTGCACGGCAACACTGTCGACTTCGCTGCGAGTACGCCCGAACCATTCGACCGAGTGCTGCATTTCAACGTGCTGTACCACGTCATCAGTCCCACCGGAGGCTCAGGCGCTTCGGTCGCTGCTCAAACCGGGCGGCACCCTTCACTTGAAGACGCGAGTGAGTTCACCGCTTCCGACCCGCGCAAACCACTTGCTTCCCCTCTCGATGTGGAGTCGGTTGCCAGCGACGCTTGAGGTTGTGGAGCACGGCCTCGAGGGCGATCCCACGTGCTATTACGTACCGTCGGTTTCAGGTGTCGTAAGCCTCCTTCGCCAAGGCGGCTTCGCCGATGTTGAGTGCGTTGCGGTCAAACTCGATCGGGCGTGGTACGTCGCAAAAGCTCTGTAGCGATTCTCGGAGTACTCATGCACCAGGGCCGTAGAGTCGAGCTGTGGTGCATACCGAGCGGGTTTACTTTCAAAACGGGCTTGCTCGACGCGCTGCTCTTGGCGCGTTCTGGCCGTTGTTCTTTGTTCGTCTCGTAACCGACGTTGGACTCTCACCGCTTCAACTTGTGCTGCTCGGCACGGTGATGGAACTGTCAATCCTCATCGCCGAAGTGCCGACCGGAATCGTTGCCGATCTGTACAGCCGCAAATGGTCGGTCATTATTGCGTTTCTCTTGGGCGGGCCCGCGATCATCGCCAGCGCGTTCGCTGAGAACTATGTGCTTCTCGTGATCGTCCAGGCGATTATCGGCGTGGCGGCCACGTTCGAGTCGGGAGCGGAGACCGCATGGATTAGCGACGAGCTCGGTTCGTCCGAACGAGCAGAGCCACTGATCTTGCGTCGTGCGCAATGGCAATTGGGTGCGGCGGTTGCGGGCATTGCGTTCTTCTCGGGTCTTGCAGCGGTGACCACGTTGTCGACGGCGCTCGCAGTGCTCGGTGGATTCTTCTTCGTGTACGGCTGCTCGCTGGTCGCGAGGATGCCCGAGACCGCGTTCGCTCCTGATGAGAACGGCGGTTGGTCAGGTTTCACGAACATGTTGCGACGTGGCTGGGAGGTGTCGAGTGGAGCTCGCCCACTGCGGATCCTGTTGGTCGTGATTTTGCTTTCCGGTCTGGCCAAGGAAGCGATCGATCGGCTCGACGTGCAACGGTTGGTGGATGTCGGGCTTCCAGACTCGGCAGATGATGCATTGGTGATCGGCGCGATCGTCGCCGCCCGCTCAGCCTTTGCTGCCTTAGCGCTTTGGGTAGCTCGCAAGCGCGGCCACGGTCGGGGAGTCGTCGTAGCGATGTCGCTGTTGTTCGGTGGCGTCGCTATCGGTGTCGCGGTGCTGGCACACGTCGACATCCTCGTCATCGCGGCCATCGGCCTTGTCGTGCAGGGCGGGTTGCATCTCGCCACTGTTCCGCTCACCACAACATGGACGAACAACTTCGCTCCCTCCCAGGCACGAGCAACCGTGCACTCGTTCATTGGCCAAGCCGAAGCGTTCGGCGAGATCCTTGGAGGCATCGCCCTGGGCGTCGTAGCCGAGGTTCTGACAGTTCCGACTGCGATGACGTTGTCGGTCATCTTGTTCTCAATTGCTGGTCTAGTAGCGCTAACCGCCAAGCGATCGTGGACGACGGCGTAGTTCTCCAGCCGAACCAACGACAAGAAACGTCAAGACAGCCGATGACTCACCGGCGTACTGTTTCGAGATGGCCACCGAGTTTGTCGATCTACTGCCCGCAATTGCGGCACTCGCCGACCCGACTCGACAAGCCGACCTGGGTGAAGTCGCTGCACTCATTGGACTCTCGCCATCGCGAGCTCAGCGGGTCGTCTCGGCAGCGATTGGGGAAAGCCCGAAGCACTATCGACAGCGCACCCGCGTCGAACTCGGTGCAGTCTTGCTGCTTTCGACCGACTGTCGAATCGTCGACGCGGCATTCGCAACTGGCTTTGAGAACCACGAAACATTTACTCGGGCCTTTGTTGCGCACTTCGGCGAAACACCGTCGGCGTGGCGCAAGGCGAGAGGACGAATCCTCTCCAGTGAACATGCCCGCATCGCCGTCAGCACGAGCCGCTGCCTGACGCTCTACAACCGACCAACAACCCACAACCACATAGCGAGGAACCTCATGACGTACGACATCTCGACCCAAACCATCGACGCAACACCAATCGTCTATCAATCTCGCAGGGTCGACCGGGCTGAGGTCGGCGCGGTTCTGGCTGAGTGTTTGCCAGCGGTCTTTGGCTACGTCATGGGACAAGGGCTCGCACCTGCTGGCCACCCGTTCGTGCGGTACACGTCGATGAGCTCAGCGTTCGTCGAGCTCGATGCCGGGGTGCCGCTCGTGGAAGCCGCGAGCGAGGATCCGCCAGCCGACACGGGGATGGCACGAGGCGAACTGGTCGGCGGCCTCGTTGCTACAACAATCCACAAAGGTCCATACGACCAGCTCGGGCAGGCATATGAGGCAATGGAGCGATGGATCGATGCCTCCGAGCATTCGGTGACTGGCTCACCGTGGGAGATCTATCTGACCGATCCCGGCGAAGTTCCAAACCCCGCTGACTGGCTGACCGAGGTGTTCTTCCCGATCGCGTAAGCCCTGCCGCGGCCCTCAGCTGCGATTTATGCGTCATACTGACAATTATGAGTCGCGGGGAACGAAAGCAAGTAGCCGAGGAAACCGTCTCGATCATTGGACGTGGCGGGTACACGGCGCCTGACGGAGCCGACATCGACCTTGCCGACGCCATCGCCAACACTCGTGAGCACACCGAGCTCATTCGGCCCGACGAGTTTGAGCCGATCTTTAGGGCCGCGTCCACCGCACCCGACCAACCGTCGATGACGATCGACGTGTTCAACGAGACGACGTTCACTGGAGCAAAGGCTCTCCTCGACGCGGGAGCACCGACGGTCTGTTCCCTCAACTTCGCGTCCGCCAAGAACCCCGGCGGCGGTTGGCTCAGCGGAAGCCAAGCACAAGAAGAAGCCTTGGCTCGAGCGTCCGGGCTGCACGTCAGTCTCGAAACGCAGATGGAGTACTACGAGTTCCATCGCAATGGAGGCAACGCGCTCTACTCACATCACATGATCTACTCACCTGATGTCGTGGTCTTTCGAGATGATGCTGAGGAGCTAATTAGCGAGCCATGGTCGACATCGATCATCACGTCGCCGGCCGCAAACGCTGGTGCGCTCGCAAAGAACGCGCCAGAGCTCGTGCCACAGGTCGAGACGGTGATGCGCGAGCGAATCGACCGAGTGCTCGCCGTCGCGGCATCACACGGCCACCAACATCTCGTTCTCGGGGCCTGGGGTTGTGGCGTCTTCGGAAACGACCCCACAGATGTCGCACGATGGTTCGGCGATCAGCTTGCGCACGGTGCTGCCGGAGGCACGTTCGCGAGCGTGCGATTCTCGGTCCTCGACCTCAGCCCAAGCACGGCTACCTACAGCGCGTTCTTCGAGCACTTCGCGTAACACCAAACACACCGACAGATTGGGACGTGCGCCGATAGGGTTGACCAGTCGGATTTTCGACTGGAAGGACAGCGCAAAATGGGCGCAACTGTCATTGTTGGTACCCAGTGGGGTGACGAGGGCAAGGGGAAGTTCACCGACCTCCTCGCTCGCGATATGTCCACTGTTGTTCGGTTCCAAGGCGGCCACAACGCCGGCCACACGATCGTGGTTGAAGGCGAGAGCTTTGCATTGCAGCTCGTGCCATCGGGCGTTCTGTACGACCACATCACCCCGGTTATTGGTAACGGTGTTGTCGTCGACCCGGGCGTGCTCATCAAAGAGATGGAGATGCTCGAGTCGAAGGGCGTCGATACCTCTCGTCTCCGTGTGAGCGGCAACGCCCACATGATTTTCCCGTACCACCAGAGCCTTGATGCGCTCCAGGAACGTCATCTTGGTAAGAACAAGCTCGGTACGACCAAGCGCGGCATCGGTCCGGCGTACGCCGACAAGTCGATGCGTACGGGTCTTCGCGTCCAAGACATCCTCGACGAGAAGATCTTCCGCGAGAAGCTCGAAGTCGTCCTGGCGCAGCTCAACCCAATGATGAGCCGGGTGTACAACAAGCTCGGCTTCGACATCGAAGAGATCGCCGACACCTTCCTCAACGAATACAAGCCAAAGCTAGAGCCACTCGTCACCGACGCCATCTCGCTCGTGCACGAACGCCTCGAAGCCGGCGACGATGTACTGCTCGAAGGTGCACAGGCCACCTTCCTTGATCTCGATCACGGCACCTACCCGTACGTGACTTCATCGAACCCAACCGCAGGCGGTGCGTCCGTTGGGTCGGGCGTTGGTCCGATGTACATCGACCGTGTTGTCGGTGTTGCCAAGGCCTACATCACCCGCGTTGGCGCGGGCCCGTTCCCAACCGAGCTCTTCGACGAGATCGGCGAGCACATCGTCGATGTTGGTCACGAGTACGGCACGAACACCGGTCGTCGTCGCCGCCCTGGCTACTTCGACTGCGTGATGATGCGCTACGCCCGTCGGGTGAACTCGCTTTCTGAGCTGGCCATCGTCAAGCTCGACGTGCTCGATCAGCTCGACGAGATCAAGGTCTGCGTTGCCTACGAGCACGAGGGCGAACGTCTCAACGACTTCCCGTATCACCAGACCGTGCTTCACAACGTGACGCCCGTGTACGAGACACTCCCGGGTTGGAAGACCGACCTCACGGGTGTCACCGATCGCTCCGAGCTGCCGAAGGCTGCCGAGGAATATCTCACCTTCATCGAAGAGCAGTGCGGCATGCCGGTTTCGATGGTGGGCGTTGGTCCAGGACGTAAGCAAGTTCTCAACTTCACCTCCTAACTCGGAAGGCTCGCTATGACTCGAGTTGTCGTTGTTGGATCCGGAGGTCGCGAGCACGCTCTTGCCGACGTTCTTGGACGGACGGCCAGCGAGGTCATCGTGACACCGGGTAATCCGGGGATCCCAGGGTCGGTTGCGACACCAGCAACCGAGCTTGATGCCGACTTGTTCGTCATCGGCCCCGAGGTGCCGCTGGTCGACGGTTTGGCCGACGAGCTCCGAGCGCAGGGCAAGTTGGTGTTCGGACCAGGCGCCGATGGCGCTCAGCTTGAAGGCAGCAAGGCCTACATGAAGGACTTGCTGGTTGCGGCTGGCGTGCCAACAGCAGCTCATGGGTCGTTCACCGAGGCTGCGCTGGCTCGCGAGTTCCTCGCGACCATGGAGCAACCGTTCGTCATCAAGACCGACGGACTCGCAGCAGGCAAGGGGGTGTTGGTCACGAACGACCGCTCCGAGGCCGAAGCGGCGATCGACGAATATCTGTCGGGCGATGCCTTTGGCGACGCCGGCTCGACCGTCGTGATCGAAGAAGGCTTGGTCGGACCCGAGATCTCGATCTTCGCCATCTGCGACGGCGCCAAGGCCGTTGCGCTCGCACCCGCCCAAGACCACAAGCGCATCTTCGACGGCGACGAAGGACCAAACACCGGGGGCATGGGTGCGTACACCCCGTTGCCATGGGCCGACCCGAACCTGGTCGACCAGATCATGACCACCTGCATCGAGCCAACGTTGGCCGAGCTTCAACGGCGCGGCATCGACTATCGGGGCACCTTGTTCGCTGGGCTGATGCTCACGCCGAACGGGCCGAAGATGCTCGAGTACAACGTGCGCTTCGGCGACCCGGAAACTCAGGTAGTTCTGCCGCGAATCGATTCTGACCTGGTCCAACTGCTATCAGAGGCAGCGGCAGGCAATATCGAGAGCTCGCCCGCCTTCTCTGACGACTCGTTGGTGACAGTGGTGTGCGCCAGCGAGGGATATCCCGCATCTGCTCGCACTGGCGACGTCATCGATGGTCTCGACGATGCTCGAGCGCTCGAGAGTGTGTCGGTGTATGCGGCTGGGGTGAAGACGAACGCCGACGGGCAGCTCATCACTGGAGGCGGTCGGGTGCTGAACGTCATTGGCCGAGGGGCCACGATGGACGAGGCGGTCGAGCGAGCGTATGCAGGTGTCGCGGCGATCAGCTGGCCGGGGATGCAGCACCGCACCGACATTGCCCACCAAGCCAGAGGCTGACCAATGACGGCGGAGTCACCTCAGGTTGATGCAAGTGTCCTCGACCTTGAGAGCTACGACCTGCCGGGCCTGCGCGCCGACATCCAACAGATTCTCGACCTTCCAACCGCGATCGAAGCGGTCGTCAAGAAAAGTGCCATCGCCATCTTCTTGGGAGCGGCATTGGTGTGGATTGTCTTTCGTCCACGCATGCCGCTGTGGGCGCTCGTTCCGTATGTCGCACTAGCGACTGTGGCGCTCGTGCTCGCGGCAGGGGCGATCAGCGCCTTCTTGGTGTTGAAGTCTCGGATCGAAGCAACCGACCGAGCCGCAGATCGAACCCTCTTCACTGTTGCAGCCATGCACGGCGATCTTCTTCAGGTGCAGGGGAGTGGCGCCGAACTGCCGTTGCGTGCGGTCGCCACCTTCCTCGCACAAACCGTCGTGTTCCCGATACTGATTGGCTCAGCCGGGTCGATGCTCGAAACAGCGGCCACGACGGCTACTCCGCTCGGGTGGTTTTCGCGCACACTTCTCAACCGAGCGTTTGGTGAGGTAGAGAAACGCTTGCTGGTTGCGCTCGAAGCGGTCAATGAAGAGCAAATCGAATCGGGCCTTCCCGAACCACAAGACGGCGTGGCCGTCGATTCGTGGACAGAGCTTCCGGTACAAGATCTTCCGAACCAGATTCGTGGTTGGTACGAAGCCATTCACCGTCATCTCTCGCGAGTGGTCGATGGCCTCGAAGTGCTCACCGTCGGTGGAGCCGGAGCGACGACGGCGTTGGCCGTGTTTCCGTTCGCGTTACTTGTTGGCCTTGGCTTCTTGCTGACGTAGGGCGGCGTACGTTCCGGGCGATCGCGGGTCCTCCACAAATTCAAGCCGGTCGATAAGTCGGCGAACCTGCGCCTGATGTGCGGGCTCGTGCAGCCACCCCGGAAGCCGCATCTCGAACAGCCAGCTGCCGTCCGAGATGATGAGATCTTTGCCGTCTATCTCGAGTCGGGAGATGTCTTGATAGGTGATTTCTTGCTCGAGCTTCATCTCGTAGGGAGTCTGTACGAAGTCCTGAGCGTGCCACCGCCGCCAAGACGGCCAACGCGCATGTCGCGGCCATCGACAGGGGAAAAGTCGAGCGAACTACGAACTTGGTCAACCGGCCCGCGGCGTGGAGCGGCCTCGTGCATCGTCTTAGTTACTTCTCGCCGAATCACCCGCACGAGTATCAAGAAGGCAAGGACACAGAAGACGAATCCGGCACCGAGCCCGAGGATCGGGTCACCCTCAGACAATGCGACTATCGACAAGATCGTCAAGGCAACGCCGCAGGAGCCGACGAGCCAAGGCGAAACCCCGAGTCCGGGCAGGTCGAGTTCTTCTTCGACCGCAACGGTTGAGGAACCCGGATCGAGGATGGCACCCATCCTTCAGAGATCGGAGTTCTCCGGACCGAGCTTTAGTTGGCTGCACCGAAGCAGGGGCCTGACCCCTAATTCCGAATAGGGGTCAGGCCCCTCCGCGGCAGGTGGCGCTGAAATCGTTGATATTTGGCGAATGCGGGCGGACGGGTCTGACCCCGCCTCCAAAAAGGGGGTCAGACCCCGGTTCGGGAGATGGATCGCTGGTTGGGGTGAGTACGATCCGAATCGCACGACTTTTCGGAGGACATCGATGATCACAAACGTCTTGGCTGGGCGATACGCCAGTGCGGACATGGTGGCTATCTGGTCGCCGGAAGCGAAGATCGTGCTTGAGCGCGAGCTTTGGATTGCGGTGATGAAAGCGCAGGCCGAGCTCGGTGTCGATGTGCCCGACGGTGTTGTTGCCGCGTATGAAGCGGTGATCGACACGGTCGATCTGGCATCGATTGCCGATCGTGAACGCGTAACTCGCCACGACGTGAAGGCACGCATCGAAGAGTTCAATGCCCTGGCAGGTCACGAGCACATCCACAAGGGGATGACCTCGCGTGACCTCACCGAGAATGTCGAGCAGCTGCAGATCCGCCGAAGCCTCGAGCTCGTCCGCTCACGAATCGTGACGACACTCGCTCGGCTCAGCGAGCGCGCGGTCGAATACTCCGATACCGCTATGGCTGGCCGTAGCCACAACGTTGCTGCCCAGGTCACGACGCTCGGCAAGCGGTTCGCCTCGGCTGCTGAAGAACTCCTGCAGGCTCATGCTCGCGTCGACGAACTCATCGCCCGATATCCGCTTCGCGGCATCAAGGGCCCAATGGGAACTCAGCAAGACCTTCTCGACCTGCTTGGCGACGCGGCGACGGTCGATCAGCTCGAACGAAAGGTCGCCGAACATCTGGGCTTCGACTCGACACTCGACAGTGTTGGTCAGGTCTATCCCCGGTCGCTTGACTTCGATGCCGTGTCGGCCTTGCTGCAGGTGGCCGCTGGACCGGCGAACTTCTGCAACACGCTTCGGCTGATGGCTGGGCAAGAGCTCGTCACCGAAGGCTTCAAGGAAGGCCAGGTTGGCTCGTCGGCAATGCCGCACAAGATGAACGCTCGTTCGTCCGAACGCATCGTTGGTTTCCAAGCGATCCTTCGTGGGCATGTCACCATGGTCAGCTCACTTTCAGGCGACCAATGGAACGAAGGTGATGTCAGCTGTTCGGTGGTCCGCCGCGTTGCTTTGCCCGATGCCTTCCTGGCCATTGACGGATTGTTCGAGACGTTCCTCACGATCCTCGACGAGTTCGGTGCGTTCCCGGCAGTCATCGATCGTGAGCTCGAGCGCTATCTTCCGTTCCTCTCGACCACGAAGCTGCTGATGGCGGCGGTCAAGGTCGGAGCCGGCCGCGAAGAATCGCACGAGGCCATCAAGGAACATGCGGTTGCGGTCGCGCTCGACATGCGAAGTAGTGGCCGGACCGACAACGACCTGCTCGATCGGCTTGCGGCCGACGAACGGTTCCCCGTTGACCCGAACGAACTTGACGCGGCAGTCTCCGAACCGATCAGCCTCGCGGGTCTGGCTCGTGAACAGGTAGCGGCAGTCGAGCATCGCGTGAAGGCCTTGGTCGATGCCGACCCTGAGGCCGGTTCGTACCGTCCGGGTTCGATTTTGTAGCTTCCGAGTAGGTCAAAAGACCCTAGTGAAATAGGTAGGGGCCGACAGCCCCAATTCTGGCCATCTTCGTTGACATTGCATGGGCCGTGTCGATTGACATATATGAATCCATCACCGTCTCGCGTGAAGTTCGTTCCCAAGCGTCTGTCGCGCACGCTTGTTGCATTGACCCTGGCGGTGTCGATGGTTGCTCTTCAGCTGGTTGTATTGCCGGTGTCCCAGGTCTCAGCTGACACTCCGTTCACGCCCGTGTTCTCTACCAACGCGCCCGGCGACATCGTCTACGTTGCCAACACATTGGTGACGTGTCGCGCTGGGTCGAACAACTGCGCTAACGCACAAGCTGGCGGCAACTTTGCGAACAATCAGTTCGGCGGCAACAACGTTGAAGTAGACACCGATGGTGTTGGTGCGACGTCAAACTCGAGCCAGGCAACGTACGCGCTGCCAGCGGGGGGTCAGGTGTTGTGGGCCGGTTTGTACTGGATGGGTTACTACCAGGGTTCAGCTGCTGACAAGGACGACGTGCTCTTTCAGACGCCCGCAACAGGTGGCTATGTGCCAGTCGCGGCGAGCTTCTTCGATGATTGGAACAACAACGACGACTTTTACATGGGCCATGCCGACGTCACCGCGCTTGTGCAGGCTGGTGGCTCTGGAACGTACGGCGTTGGTGATGTAGCGATTACGCCAAACACTGGAAACACCCACGGTGGTTGGTCACTGGTCATTATTCAGGAAGATCCCAACGCGACGTGGAAGAACCTCACGGTGAACCAGGGGTTTCAAGGCGTTACGCGCAACAACCCGCAGGTCGACATCACCGTTTCGGGTTTCAACGCGCCTCCAGTGGGACCGGTTGTGGCAGAGATCGGCATGATCGCAAGCGAGGGCGACGCTCCGTACCAGGGTGACTATGTCGAATTCAACGGCCAGCGCTTGACCAATGGGTTGAATCCAACCAACAACTTCTTCAACTCGACGATCTCCACCAACGGCGTGCTCGCGAACAACGGCACCCCTGGTCTCTCGGCGAACACGCTCGGATTCGATGCCGACATCATCGACACCAACGGACTTGTTCCACCAGGGGCGACCTCAGCGAACATTCGTCTCGGCACCGGCGGCGAGTGGTTCTATCCAGCTGTGGTCACGACGGCTATCGAGATCTACGTTCCCAACCTCAGCACAAACCTGCGAAAGACCGGCGTTGACCTCGACGGCGAGGAGCTGCACCCCGGCGACGAGATCGAGTACACGATCGTGTTCGACAACACGGGACAGGATCCCGCCATTCAGACAACGATGTCTGACAACATCCCTGCTGGTACGACGTACGTCCCCGGCAGTCTCGAAGTGGTTTCCGACGACAGCGGGGCAGGACCGCGTACCGACGCGGCCGGAGATGACACCGCGTGGTTCGACGGAACCGCGGTCAACTTCAACATCGGCGCTGGTGCTACGCCGACTAGTGGTGGCCAGGTTGACCCGGTAAGCCAGGGCGGCGGGGTGTACGAGGTGAAGTTCCGCGTCACTGTTGACCCAGGAACTGAAACCACCGACATCACCAACGTTGCCTCGATCGACTACGTGGGGCAGTTCATCGGTGACAGCTACACCGCGACCACGCCGCCGGTCGACATCCCGGTTGAACCGCTAGTCGATCTCTCTGTCGCGAAGACCGACAACGTTGATCCCGTTATCGCAGGCAACGACGTGGCCTACACCGTGTCGGTCAGCAACGCCGGCCCTTCTGATGCGGTGAACGCGACGGTTACCGACACACTGCCAACAGGTCTCACGTTTACCCCTTCGGGGTCTGACCCCAGGTGTTCTGCCGCTGGCCAAGTCGTCACGTGTGTGATTCCGACGCTTGGTATCGCCACTGAAGACGTAGTGATCAACTCGACCGTCGATGGCGAGGTAGTGGCTGCGTCGGTAACTAACAGTGCAACCGTTACCTCTGACACGCATGAGCACGACGTCACGAACAACACGACGAACGAGCCCACAGCCATCATCCGTGAAGTTGATACGTCCGTAACCAAGTCGGCCGCGCCAACCGTGACCGCTGGTGGTCAGCTCACATACACGATCGATGTTGCTAACGCTGGGCCATCCACCGCGCTCAACACCACGGTCGTTGATGCTCTGCCGGCTGGCGTTGTGCTCGTGTCAGCCACACCAACTGGCGCAGGCACTTGCGCTGGCACCACCTGTACCTGGCCCACGATTGCAGCTGCTGGCTCCGAGAGCGTCACGATTATCGTCGACGTTCCCGGCGACACCGCAGACGCCACCGTGCTGACGAACTCTGTCGAGGTAAGCAGCGACGACCCAGATGCGGACTCGTCCGACAACACCGCGTCGGTGAACACCACCGTTGGTGTTGCCGCCGACCTTGCACTCACCAAGACACTCGCCGGTCCGATCGTTCCCGGCGAACAGGCGATCTACACCCTGACCGTCGAGAACCTTGGCCCATCGGATGCAAACGCTGTTGAGGTAACTGATGCAGTTCCAGCAGGGATGACATTCAGCGCGGCCGCTCCAACGTCACCGGACTGCAACGAAGCCGCGGGTGTTGTGACCTGTGATGGCGGCACGCTCGCATCGGGTGATACCGCAACGTTCCTCGTCGTCTTCGATGTTGATCCCTCGATGGCTGACGGAACACCCGTGACGAACAACGCATCAACATCGAGCAGCACTCCCGACCCAAACGCTGCGAACGACACCGCATCGGTAACGGAGAGCGCAGCTCGCGCCGCTGACGTGTTTGTCGTGAAAGACGACAACACCACCACCGTCTCGGCTGGTGGACAGATCACCTACACCTTCGACTACGGCAACAACGGACCATCGGACGCAACCGGCGTAACCATCTCGGACACGCTACCTGCGGGCGTTACCTTCGCGTCGTCAACAGACTGCACCGAAGCTGGCGGCGTCGTGACGTGCAACATCGGCACGCTCGCTCCGGGAGCGACCGGCACCGCAACGTTCGTTGTCGATGTCGACCCTGGTCTCTCCGACCCGACCGTGCTCGCAAACGCTGCGACCATCTCGGCAGCTGAGGCCGACCCGACCCCAACCAACAACGACTCGGACGTCACTACCGACGTCAACCGCAACACCACGCTCAACGTCGAGAAGGACGACTTCGCTGACCCGGTTACCGCCGGTCTCGACGTTACCTACACCCTTACGGTCACGAACCTTGGTCCATCGACTGAAACCAACGCGACACTCACCGACCCGTTGCCAACGGGCCTGACCCTCGTGTCGGTGAGCAACCCGGCATGCACGCCATCGGGCAACACGGTCAACTGCAACATCGGCACGATGGCACCAGGAGCCGTCTTCACGACCAACGTGACCGCATCGGTCGACCCGGCACTTCCTGACGGAACCATCTTGCGGAACCAGGTCATCGCTGACGGAGACGTGAGCGCTCCCGTTGACGACACCGAAGAGACCACGGCGAGCGCTCGAGCCGATCTATCAGTCGCCAAGACCGCCCCGGCAACCGTGCTCGCCGGAACGGCGTTGACGTACACCATCGATGTCGCAAACGCTGGCCCATCGGACGCCAAAGACACGATGATCACCGACGTGTTGCCGAACGGTATGACGTTCGCTTCGGCCGCCGTTACTGCGGGTTCCGGAACCTGTGCCGAGGCCGGCGGTGTGGTCACCTGTGACCTGGGTGATGTCGGTCCATCGACCACCACCACCATCGAAATCACCGTCGATGTCGACCCGTCAGTTGCTGACTCGACCACGCTGACCAACAGCGCAACGGCCAGCACCACGACGATCGATACGGATCCGTCGAACGACACCGGAAGTGCCCCCGTTCTTGTGAACGCTGAAGCTGATCTCGCCACCACCAAGACCACCCTCACACCAAACGTGATCGCCGGCGAACAAGCATCGTTCGAGGTCACGGTGACGAACAACGGACCATCGACCGCAACCAACGTGACGGCAACCGACACGCTCCCTGCAGAGTTTGTCTTCGACGCGACCGCGAGCACCGCTGGCTGTGTCGCCGGAGTGACCTGCACGGCCGGCACCTTGCTCCCTGGACAGAGCGCCACGTTCACGATCGTGGTCGACGTCGTCGGAACTGCACCAGCGAACACCTACACGAACTCGGTGACAGCTGCGAGTGACCAGCTCGACCCGACCCCGGGCAACAACGACGCGACGTCCACGATCGATGTTGAACAGCAGGCCGACCTACAGGTCGTGAAGATCGCAGACGCTGCAACGTTTGTGCCTGGCACGACGCAGAGCTACACGATCACCGTCACGAACAACGGTCCGTCGACGGCGGCCAACGTTGAGGTAACCGACCTGCTCCCCGCGGGGCTCACCTTCAACGGGACGAGCTCGTCAGAGTGTGTTTCTGGCGTGACCTGTTCGGTCGTGTCACTTGCGTCGGGCGCCGACGCTGTGTTCACGCTTGTCGTGGATGTGGCCGAAGACCTCACCGGCTCTGTTACCAACACCGCCGATGTTTCGTCGACGACGCCTGATCCAACCCCGGGCAACAACAGCTCGACCGACGTGACACCGCTGCTTCCAATGGCCGATCTCAGCATTGTGAAGACCGGCCCAGCAACAGCGCTCGCAGGCAACCAGGTCAGCTACACGATCGACATTGCGAATGCCGGACCTTCGACGGCGACGAATGTCGTCGTCTCCGACACCCTTCCCGCCGGTATGACGTTTGCTGCGGGATCAAGTGCGGCGTGCGTTGCTGGCGTGACCTGCACCATTCCGTCGATGGCATCAGGCGGAACCGCCTCGCTGACGGTCGTCGTTGATATCGATCCGACGGTTGCAGATGCAACGCTCCTCACCAACGACGCTGCGATCACCAGCGACGCCGCCGATCCTGATCCATCCAATAACGGCTCGTCAGTAGACACGTTGGTGTCTCGAGCTGCCGACCTCGGGATCGTGAAGACTGCGCCAGCGTCGGCGAGTCCCGGTGAATCAGTCACCTACGACATCGTCGTAACCAACGCAGGCCCATCGATCGCCACCAACGTGATCATCGCCGACACGATGCCTACGGGCGTGACTGCGACCGCGGTTGCCGGAACGGGAGCGCTCTGCGCGTCCTCAGGCACGGCCTTCAGTTGCTCGGCCGGGTCACTGGCCCCTGGTGGAACCATCACCGTGACCGTTACAGCATTGATCGACCCAGCGGCACCTGACGGAGCGACCCTTACCAACACGGCAACGGTCAGCGCCGACGAAGACGATCCAAACGCAGCCAACGATTCGAACAGCGCCCCGATCGTCCTCGCAGGTGCTGCCGACGTAGTCATGACCAAGACGAGCTCGCCCGCCACGCCGATCGCTGGCGACCAAATCACCTACACGCTTCTTGTGGAAAACAACGGTCCGGCCGACGCCCAGGACGTGGCTGTCGCTGATGTCTTGCCCTCGACGTTGACCATCATCTCGGCAACTCCATCGCCATTGCCGCCGGCTCCACCCGCGCCGCCGTTCCCTGCCGTTGCACCACCGCCTTCCACCACGACGGCGATGACCTGCACGGTTGCTAGTCAAGCAGTCGACTGCACCCAGACGACCCTGGCTGCGGGCGAATCGGTAACGGTGACCATCGTTGCGGAAATCGACTCGACCTTGCCGGCTAACACCGACATCATCAACACGGCCTCAGTGAGCTCGGCCACGGCCGACCCCGACACCAGCAACAACACCGAAGGCGACACGGCCACCATCGGTGCGTCTGCCGATCTTGCAACCACGAAGACGACGCCGAAGACCCCAGCAGTTGCTGGCGAATTCCATCCGTTCGTCGTCAATGTCACCAACAACGGACCAAGCCTCGCGACCAACGTTGTGGTCACCGACAGCGTCCCGCCAGGGACGACGTTCAACGCAACGCTGTCCGATGCGAGCTGCACGGAAACAGCGGGTGTCGTGACGTGCAATGTCGGCGACCTTCCCGATCAAGGATCGGTCGACGTGGCGATCGTCTTCGACCTGCCCGTCAACTTTGCTGACGGCGGCACGCTGGCAAACACCGCCAGCTCATCGGCAGACCAGCCGGATCCGGACGCAACGAACAACGACGGCACCGCGAGTGTCCCGGTCGACAACAGCGCAGATCTCTCGGTCGTCAAGGACGGCAACGGGGCAGCCGAAGCTGGCTCGCCGTACACGTGGACAATCGACCTTGAGAACAACGGACCGTCGGATGCGCTGAACGTTGTCGTTACCGACACCCTTCCTGCTGGAGTGACCTTCAACGCTGGAGCGTCGGACCCTCGATGCGTCGCAGCCGGCGCCGTTGTGACCTGCACGATCGGCACCCTCGGTGCGGTCTCGACCGACCAGCTCGTGATGACCGTTGACGTTGATCCGGCCGTCGCAGCAACGACCGACCTCACGAACACCACGACCATCTCGAGCTCGACCGACGATCCGAACCCAACAAACAACACAAGCTCTGACACCGCAACAGTGTCACGAGACAGCTTGCTTAACATCTCTAAGAGCGACGTCGCCGACCCGGTCGTCGCTGGTGAGCAAGTTGCATGGGAGATTCTCGTTGAGAATCTGGGACCATCGGATGCCGCGAACGTCGTCATCACCGATGTGCTTCCCGCTGAGGTGACCTTCGCTTTAGTCGACAACGCCAACTGCACCGAAACCGCCGGCACCGTCGACTGTGCGTTTGCCACCTTGGCCCTTGGCGACTCGATTACCGTCACCATCACCGCCGACGTGAACAGCGATGTCGCCGATGGCGCGGTCATCTCGAATACGGCGACGACCTCGAGCGACTCGAGCGCCCCAGTATCTGACACCGAAACCACGACCTCCCAGCGCGAGAGTGATCTCGTGATCTCCAAGGTGTCCGACGGCGATGCCGTTGCTGGTACGCAGCACACGTACACCATCGATGTCACGAACAACGGTCCATCCGATGCCGACAACGTGACGATCACCGACGTGCTTCCTGCCGGATTCGTCTTCGCCTCCGCAACCGAATCGTCGTGCACGGCAGCTGGACCGATCGTCACCTGTACGCCAGGCACGGTCATTGCTGGAGACACGTTTACTTTTGAGCTCACGGTCGACGTGCTCGACACTGCGGCGACACCGAGCCAGAACAACGTCACCGTTGGATCCGACAGCGCTGACCCCGACCCGACGAACGATAACGACGTCGACGACACCACGGTGCGCGCGGAAGCAGACCTTGTCACGGTCAAGCGGCTGACGAACGCTCCACTGGTGCCAGGCACACAGGCGATCTGGGAGATCGAGGTTACGAACAATGGCCCATCGGAGGCGCCGGGTGTGACCGTGACCGATGCACTGGATCCGGCACTGACCTTTGATCCGACCGCAAGCTCGGCCTCGTGTACCGCAGCTGGCCAAGACGTCACCTGCGCCGAGGCATTGCTTACCAACGGCCAGTCGATTGTCTTCACGGTCGCCACGTTGGTCAACCCGACCTTCACCGGCACGCTCACGAACACTGCGTCAGCATCATCCACCGTTCCTGACCCAGACCCGAGCAACAACGACGCCACGATCGATGTCGAGGCTGCTCCTCAAGCTGACCTCTCGCTTGCGAAAACCGGCCTCACCGCTGATGTCATCGCCGGCGAACCCGTTGCATTCGAGCTGGTCGCGGCGAACGCCGGGGCATCTGATGCCGTCAACGTTGTCGTTAGCGACGACGTGCCAGCTGGACTGACGTACGACCCTGCAACGTCGAGCCCGGAGTGCGTCCTAACCGCAACGGGCACGATCGAGTGCGCCGCTGGAACGATTGCGCCGCTCGCCGACGCGACGTTCACTGTGGGCTTCATCGTCGACGCTGATGTTGCGGCTGGCGCGGTGATTTTGAACACCGCTTCGATCGCGTCCGATACACCCGACCCAGACACGACGAACAATGGTGCCGACGCCACGGTGCCAGCCGGACGTGCGGTCGCGCTGGTCCTCGAGAAGACGCTCGACGTCGAATCGCTCACGCCAGGTGTCGCATCGACATGGACGCTCGCTGTCACGAACAATGGCCCGTCGTCGGCAGACAACGTGGTCGTGTCCGATTCGCTGCCGCCCGAGCTCACCTTCGTCGCTGACGGCTCTGACCCTCGCTGCTCGGCTGCTGGCAGTTTGGTCGAATGCGTCGAGCCGATCCTCGCCGTTGGGGCCACAGCAACGTTCGACATCGTCACGATGGTCGGAACCGACGTGTCACTTGGTGAGATCACCAACGCCGCAACAGCCTCTTCAGACGAGGGTGCTTCTGCTGACGCAGAGCTGACCGTTCCTTTGGTGGCCAACGATGCTGCGCTGCGAATCGAAAAGACTGGACCAGCTGCACCGGTATCGGTCGGCGAGAACATCACGTGGACAATCGTGCTGACAAACGATGGCCCGAACGATGTCACCGTGCCGATCACGATCAGCGATCCGTTGCCGGCCGGGCTGACGTATGTCAGCTTGAGCGAAGATGGTCCAGCAGAATGCACTGCGGCGAACAACGAGATCTCGTGTGACGTCGATGGGCTTGCGAACGGTGCGTCGATCACGCTCACGCTTGTGACGACGGCTGACGTTGCTGGTCAGGTTACGAACACCGTCTCGTTCGGTGCGCTCGGGCTAACCGAGGGACGCGAGTTCAGCGCGGCTGCAGGTGCGGTTGTCCAAGCGCCGCCGTCAGGTCCGCTTGCCTTCACCGGTCGAACCCTGTCGCAAACGCTGCTGTTCGCGCTGCTGCTCATGGGCGCTGGCTTCATGATCCTTGGTGCAGGCAACCGTCGTGAAGAGGATGAGGCTCAGGCGTAGCTGGAATCCGAATAGGGGAAAATCCCCGATGTCGGAAAAGGGTGGTCATCGTACGTTGATGACATGCCCACCTTTCTTGAAGTCGTAGAGCTCCTCCTCAGCGACGACAACGCGAAATCCACCTACGCCGAGAACCCGGACGGGTTCCTCGACCAACACGGCCTCGGGGCCCTGGATTCGGCCGATGTAGCTGATGCGATGTTGTACGCGTCCGACTCACTCCCGTTGCCTGTCGCCGCTCGCCTAGATGCTGATGCAGGCCTCGACTCGGTAGCGGAACTCGATCTTGAAGCCAATGGATTGAGTCTTGAACGCGAACCTCTCGTCGGCGACGACGGCACAGCTGATGTCGGCGCCGATGTCGACTTCGATACTGACCCGGGCGCCGAGCCTGCGAACGACAGCGTGGAAACCGTTCTCGATGTCGAAGCCGACATTGTCGAGCACGAAGACCTTGTCGATGCGGTTACCGAGGTTGGCGTGATCGATGCGCTTAGCTCTGACGATGGCGCTGCTGGCACGGACGGTCTTGAGGGCAGCGACACTGCTGATTCGCTCACCGACTTCGTCCCGGTCGCGGAAGCGGTCATCGAGACGGAAGATGAACGTCTCGACGAGGGTGCCGATGCATTTGATCCGCTCGACTTCACCGACACCGACCCAACCGATCTCGATTTCCTCGACTGAACCGTAAGTACGAACAGCACTAACTACTCCACAGCCACCTCACCAACTACCGAAGGACAGACCATGAGCAAGACGGAACAACTCCAAGACCTCGGCGACTTCCTCTGGGAGCTGTTGACCGACGAACCTCCAAGCCTCGAAGAGCAGCAGCAGCAGCTCACCGATCGTTTGGTCGATGCCCTCGAACAAGGCGGCTTTCGCGGAATCTCTAACGAAGAGCTGGCCGATGCGCTCGGCGAGGTCCAGCATCGCCTGATCGAACAGAACCAAGCCGACCTAAACGACCTCTCGGTCGACATGGGAAGCAACCTGCACGACGTCAGTCTCAACCTGCATAGCTCGCTGTCGCAGGACTTTGATGAGGGAATTGCATCGAGCATTCACCAGCTCAAGGTCGAACAGATCGAACCGCTAAAGGTCGCGATTGCGAATCGACCGACACCAGTGGTCAACCAGGTCACCCATCGGCACGTCACCAACGTCACAAACATCGATGACCGGCAAGTCGTCAACACGAACAACGTCGTCAACGACGGTGGTGTGCTCGACCAGCGGATCATTCAAAGCGACGACGGATCGATCGCCGTAGGCGGCGATGTCAATGACTCTGCTCTGAACAGCGGTACGGTCGATGGTGTGCAGGCTGCGGGCGATGTGGATGTTGAGGACTCGACGATCGGCGACGACAACATCGCCATCGAAGGCGAGATCGACAATGCAGCCGTCGGTGGTGACATCGTCGACATCGATGTGGCCCCGCCAGAGCCCGCACCTGAGCCTGAACCACTCACCGAACCTGAGCCCGTTGTGGTTGAGCCGGTGGTCGAAGAAGTAGTTGACTCTGGTTTCGACGATGCCGCCGCAGCCGAGGCCGAGGCAGCTGCGATCGAAGCCGAGCTCGATGTCTGACGCCACACCTGTGAGCGATCAGCTGACCGCATTGGCCGTGCGAGCTACCAACGCGTTCGAACGCGCCGAACGCATCGACCTCGGTGAACGCATCGATGCGGCGAAGAGTCGCTACGAAGACCACGGATGCAACATTGTCGTGGTGGGCGAGTTCAAGATGGGAAAGAGCTCGCTCGTCAACTCGATCGTCAACGCTCCACTGAGCCCGACAGACGACGACGTCGCCACGGCGAAGCCACTGCAGGTGCACTATGCCGACGAGCCAAAGGCATCGGTCGTCTACAAGTTGGGCGAGGACGATGACGAGAACCGAGTGCGCGAGATCGAGATCGAAGAGGTCGAGTCGTACGTGCTCGAACCACCGAGCGCTCCCGACGCCAACATCGCAGCCCTCGTCCGGATTGGCTTGCCCCGCAAGCTGTTTAGCTCCGGAATGACGATCGTCGACACGCCTGGCGTTGGCGGACTCGGATCACATCATGCGGCGATGACACTTGGCGTCCTGTCGATGGCCGATGCAGTGCTGTTCGTCTCCGATGCCGCCCAAGAACTCACCGCGCCCGAGCTTGAGTTCCTCGATATGGTGCGCGACATCTGTCCTCGTGTCGCCATGGTGATGCCCAAGGTCGACTTCTATCCCGACTGGCGCCAGATCGCCGAGCTCAACGACCGACACCTGCAAGCGCGGAGCATCCAACTAGCGAATTTCCCGATCTCGAGCACGCTCCGACAAATCGCGATATCGCAGAACAACGCGGCGCTCAACGAGGAGTCGGGATTCAAAGCGCTTATCGATCACCTACGCAAGGACATCGAGTCATCCGTATCCGCTCACGCTCGTGCGATTTACCGGGGGTCAGTAGATGACGCGCTCATCGATCTAGAAGCGCAGCTGCTCTCGGAGAAGTCGGTGCTGGACGATCCTGATGCGGCGAAGGCACAGATGGCCGAAATCGAGGAACAGCGAGATCACGCCGAGGCATTACGCAGTCGTGCAGCCCGATGGCAACAGACCCTCGCCGATGGTGTGGCCGACCTGTCGAGCGATATCGAACACGATTTGCGAGCACGCTTCCGCGATCTACTCAAGCAGCTCGAAGCGCGCCTGGACGAGGAGGACCCCGCTCGAATCTGGGACGACTTCTCCGCCAACGCGACCAATGAAGTGAACCGAGCCGTATCCCAGAACTTTGGCTTGCTGCATCAGCGCACGACTCAGCTGGCTGAGCACGTCGCCGAGCACTTTGGTGAGGAACACCCAAACATCGACACGGTGAGTCGGTTGAGCACACCTGCGGAGTTTGTTTCTGCGCCCGACTACGGCGACGCGGCCATCAGCACGAAGCCGGGCATGTTGGGTTCCTCGGTCACGGCAATTCGCGGAAGCATCGGTGGCTTCGTAATGGTTGGCATCATCGGAAGCGCAGTATCGGTGACTCCAGCAGCATGGGTAGCACCGGTGGTGGCTGCGTTGATCGGTCGCAAGACTCGCCGTGACGAAGCGCAACGGGCGCTCGAGAAGCGACAACGTGAAGCGAAAGCGGTGGTGCGCAAGTACATCGATGAGGCACAGTTCGTTGCTGCGAAAGACGCACGAGATTCGCTTCGTCATATCAACCGTCAGCTTCGCGAGTTCTACCTTGAGCGAGCCGAAGAGGTGAAGCGTTCGACGAACGAGACGCTTGCTGCCACGAAGACCGCAATGCAGTCAACTGCCGAGCAACGGGTTCGACGAAGTAAAGAGATCGCCGCCACTCTCCAGACCGTTGGTCAGCTTCGTGGGGAACTTGCCAGCCTTGAACGTGGTGCTGTTGCTTCATGAGTGTTGCGAGCCATGACACTGCTGACACGTTGATCGACCACGTCCGTGCTCTCGCCGAGCTATGCAGAAGCGAAGTCCCTGAGCGGGCCGATGAGTACACGTCGATTCTGCAGCGTCTAGGTGAGCCCCTACGGGTAGCGATTGCCGGGAAGGTCAAGGCGGGTAAGTCGACGCTGCTCAATGCGTTGCTCGGATCCGAACTCGCTGCATCCGACGCTGGCGAGTGCACTCGAATCGTCACCTGGTACCAGCATGGAGACGAGCTCGCGGTCACGGGTGAGACCTCTGCGGGAACCGTTCCGGTTTCCTTTTCGGTGACGGACGGACGGCTCGACATCGATCTTGGCGGCCGGGACTGGAACGACTTCACGCGTCTCGTCGTCGAGGCCCCGCTGGAAGGTCTGCGCCGAACCACGCTCATCGACACTCCGGGCATGGCATCGCTCTCGACCGACATCGCCGCAAAGAGCACCGACTTTCTTACCCCTGCCGACGGACAGAACACTGTGGTTGACGCCGTGATCTATCTTCTGAGACATCTGCACGCGACCGACGTGTCGTTCCTGCACGCCTTTCACGACCGAGAGTTCGCAAGCCCGAGCCCGGTCAACTGCTTGGGGGTGCTCAGCCGAGCAGATGAAGTCGCCGTTGGTCGCCTCGATGCAATGACTTCGGCTAGACGAATCGCCGACCGCTACTCGACCGACCCAAGGCTCCGACGTCTGGTGCAAGGCGTTGTTCCAGTGGCCGGTCTTATCGGTCAAGCATCGACAACGCTCAGCGATGGTGCAGCGGCCGATATCGAAGCCATCTCGAAACTCGATCACGCCAGGTCTCAGTTGGCCCTCTTGTCGATCGATCGATTCTTAAGCGACACAACGATCGGTATCGACATCGAACGACGACAGGCACTTCTAGGTCAGCTCGGGCTCTTTGGTCTTCGTGTCGTCGAAGCCGGCTATCGCTCGGGTGAGCTCACATCCGGCGCCGACGTACGGGCGTTGCTCCGCGAGGAGAGTGGGATTCGCCACCTCGACGAAACCTTGCAAGTGGTCTTTGGTGGACGGCGAGACACGCTCAAGGCGCGTTCGGCGCTGGTAGCCATCGAGCGCCTCATGCAAGAAGTTGAGCATCCACGGGAGGCTTCGGCGATGCTCGAGCGGATCTGGGCTAGCGCGCACGATTTCACCGAACTTCGGACGCTCAGCGTGCTTCGCGATGGGAACCTCGGACTCGCCACCGACCAGCTCTTCGAAGCGGAACGGGCTCTCGGTGGTCAAGGAACCTCGCCGGCGGCGCGAGCTGGCCTCGACCACGCGGCCACATCGTCAGAGGTTCGCGACGAACTGCTTCAGATCATGTCGAAGTGGCGGACGATCGGGAACAATCCAATCGCGGATCGAAGCATCAGCGCATTGAGCGAAGCGGTCATTCGGTCGTGCGAAGGAGCCTTCGCCCAGCTCGACTAGCTAGCCGTCGGGTTGCAGGTCAGCTTGCAGCTTGGCTCGAAACTCGGCCCGAGGTACGCCGACAGCGGTCAGTTTCTGGCGAATGTGGGCAACGTGATGTTCGACGGTTTTCGGCGAGATAAAGCACTCGGCGCCGATCTCCTTGTACGAGTGACCCTTGAGAACCAAGAGGCCGATCTCGATCTCGCGCTCCGACAAGCCGGCTGGACTCGTGAGCTTCTTCTCGGGTGCGGCGGCACGAAACTCGCGTCCTCGCGCCAGGAGCTCTTTGGCGAGCGTGACGTCGTCGGTGCGCACGGCTGCATTGCCGGCGAGGGTTGCGGCCTCCCAGACATAGCCCGCGATCTCGAGTTCGTCGAGGGTTGAGCGAAGCGCATCGGGGTCGATCGCGCCGGCAAGAACCGTGGGCCATTGACGGGCAGCCGCAGCGAGGGCAGGGGAGAGATGGTCGACGTCCGAGATCGATAGCAGCGCATCGGCGGCGGCAGATAGTGCCGCTGGGTCGCCACCGGCAACGGCGGCCTCGACGTCACTCCACCGTTGTCGAACGTTGAGGGCGGGCGTATCTCCGGAGCGATCGACGAAGCGTTCAAGCCCAGCGCGAATATCGCGTGCAGGGCCTCGTGCGTCGGCTCGGTGCGCACCAACGTGCACTTCGCAGAGCGCATCGAAGCTCAAGAGGTCAACCGACATTTGCGCAACGAGCCCCGCAATTGCCGCAGCGGCTTCGGCGGTCGATGTTGCATCGCTGGAACGTCGAGCATCGATCAATTCAGCGGCGAGCCGAAGGGTCTGGGCGGCAACGGTTGGACTGTCGTGGTCGGTGGTGATCTCGTGGCATCCGGTCCGCACACCGATCCACGAAGCGAGCGCAGCGTTGAGACTGCTTCGCTGCGCCGACTCGGGCGCCGCTTCGAGAAGGCCTGCGGCGAGATCGAAGTTACTGATGGTGAGTGCAGCGATCGCGGCTATCTCGGTTCCGCTGACCGCAACATCGAGCATCGGCGGTTGGTTCGACGCCTGGCGGGCCAATGCCCGGAGCTGATCGGTGACCTCGGCAAGATCGTCACGTGTCGATGCGGCCAGCGCGGCATGGAGCGCCGAAGCAGCTCGAGACGAAAACGATTCGTCACTGTTACTCGGAGCGTCCCGCATTGCCAGCACGTCGTAGATCGCTCGAGCGCTGGAAGCTTCGATGTCGGTCCAGTACGGATGTGGTGTTGCTTGGCGGGCCAGGTCGGCAGCGTCATTCCAACGTGACTCTGCACCTGCGATGTGAGCAGCGGCTGCTGCAGCCCCGCGCACTCTTGGCAGGTCGTGTACGAGCGCAGTTGCGGCAGCGAAATCGCCAGCGGCCGCTCGTGCTACTGCTGCGAGCTCGGGTGAGCCCGAGGCATCGAACATCTCCGCGGCCTTGCGCGGATCAGTGCCGATAAGCGGCAAAGCGGATCGGATCAAGGCTTGGCGTCGCTGATCGGGGGTGAGGAGTGCATCGACGGCGAGCGCTACTGCTCGAGGGATCCGACCATCTGCACATGCGAGCCCTGCCGCTCGAACACCGGAAACGGCTGGAGCCTCGGTGTCAGGGGCGTACGTCGTTGCGAGCGACTGGGTCGCAAGGTCGTCGAGCTCGTCTTCGGAGAGAAGCGGAAGCGTCATTTCGACATGGCGAACAAAGCGACTTGGGAGCTCGATCGACATGACGTCCTGTGGCCAGGATGATTCATTCCATCCGTGGCAAAGACGATCGGCGATCGAGGGGATTGCGCCGGTGAGCTCGATGAGGTCGCCCGACGATAGGGAGGCCGCTGCGGGAACCAATTGCTCGAGCTCGTCAGTGGAGAGGACCGGAAGCTCCTCGAGGGTCGACGTGCGATCGGCGACAGCGCACAAGGCGCTCATTGCAGCACTACTGGAGACCGAGCGAGTGAAAAGGAGAATCGACCAATCAGCGACGGGGTTCTGCGCTACCGCACGAAGTTGGTCGAGTAGTTCGGGCGAGGCTTGCTCGGCCACGTCAACAACAACAGCTTGCACGTCTCCTTGCGATAGATCGATATCGACGGTGAGGTCGGCCGACACGAAGGCCATCGGAACGTTGGCCTCTTTCAGCAGATCAGCGACAGCACCAGCGAGGGTTGTCTTTCCATATCCGTCGGACGCCAGAACAACCGCACATGGAACGCGAGTACCGGAGCTCACGTGATGCGCGAAGTCGCGTGCGACGGCCGACCGAGAAAGGATGGTGTCGAGGGTGGAGGTAGTCATGCCCGCCTATCTTTCGGTCAACTTGCTACCACGCGCGGCAAAGCCGGGACCAGCTGGTCCCGGCTCTGTTGCGCAGTGGAAGGGGGAACTTCACGCTGATGGTTAGGCGTCGATGTCGAGGCCTGAGTGATCGACATGATCGAGATCGATCTCGGTGAGGTCGACATCGGCATCCACGTCGAGGCTGTGGTCTTCCTTGAACGAGTCCTCGATGACGACGTCGGTGTTGATGTCGGTGTCGTGGGTCGTGGTGATCTCGTCATCATCGGTGAAGCTGTCGGTGATGTCGATGTCGGTGGTCTGGATGTCGTCGTTGTCCTGGTTGAACGAGTCAGCAATGTCGATCGAATCATCGTTGGTCTCGACGGCCTTCTGAGACACGTTGTCGCCGAAGTTCACGTTGGCCGGTCCTTCGTTGCCTGCAACGAATGCGGTCTGGTCTCCAACAACCTCGTTGCCGTCACCGACGATGGTGTTCGCATCTCCACCGAGTGAGGTGGTGTTGAACTGGGTGCCGCCGACGTTGATCGGTCCGCCACCCTCGCCACCATCGATGTCGACGATGTCGCCGCCAAGCGCCACGTTTCCGCTGACGTCGCTGATGTCGATGTTTCCATCGCCGACGTTGCTGTCGGTCATGGTCATGTCGCCGGTGTTCTGCACGCCCTTGATGGCTCCGGTGTTCACGGCTCCGGTGATGTCGCCGCCTGCGGCAACGCTGCCGTCATCGGCGAGGACTTCACGGGAGTTGTCGATGTCGACATCGAGGTTGATCGAGTGATCGCTGTTGTCGGTGTTGAACGAGTCGTTGAACTCACGGGAGTTGTCGGTGTTGAACGAGTCGTTGAACTCACGGGAGTTGTCGCTCTCGTCGGTGTTGAACGAATCGTCGATGTCGACGTCTGCGTCGAGGTTGGTTGACTTGTCCACGTTGAACGAGTCATCGGCGTCGAGGTTCTGCGACTTGTCGACGTTGAACGAATCGTCCGCATCGAGGGTCTTGGAGTTGTCGGTGTTGAGTGAGTCGTTGACATCGACGTCTGCATCGACTGAGTTGTCGGTGGACTTGTCGGTGTTGAGTGAGTCCTTGACCTCAAGATCGGCATCGATCGTGGTTGAGTTGTCGTTGAAGGACTTGTCGAAGTCCTTCGAGTTGTCGGTCTTTTCCTTCTGGTTGAATGAGTCCGTGACAGCCACCTCGTTGTCGTCGTCCATTGCGACGTCTGCGAGCCCTGCCAGTGTGTTCTTGTCCATACCGCTCATTGTTCTTTTCCTTTGGTGTTTGTGTTTGGGGTGTACTTCCTTGCTGTGGTTATGAACTTACGGACCCGCCACCGGCCCTGAATCGGGTGGATCCCCGATCTTCACCGGGGATCCATAGGGGATTTCAGAATCACTTCGGGGGCGATTGCCACCCGGTCCCGCCCTCACTACCGCACGTGCTAATCGTGCGGACTGCTTTTGTGCCGTCGGTGCCGACAGCGATGATCTGCTTCAGACTCAGGCCGCTATTTGGAGCGCCGTTCGTTGGGTTCGTCAAATGGCTGCGGCCACCGTTGTTCGGGTTCTGCTCGCCACCGAGCCCTCCGTTGTTTTCGACTCGAACCAGGTAGTGGGAAACGCCGGAGCCACCGTTGGCCCACGACCAGGTCTCGTTCCAGGTCCAGCGGCCGTCCTCCATGCGGAAGTTGCTGAACTTGCAGCTGATTCCCGACGGGGTCGGTACATCAGCTGCGAACGGGGCGCATGCGGGAACGTTGCTTGCCAGAGCGATGTTGTTCTTGTCGATGGCAATGATCTGGGTCACGGTCTTGGTCGTGCGATACGACGCTGGTTGACGTCCAAGCGATTGGGTCGAACCGTTCGAGAACTTGATCTGGTAATCGTTCACCCACGATGGCAGCGTCTCCCATGACCAGATCCACTCGGCCGGGCCAACGGTCGTGCAACCGATCTTCTTCGGCCGTACTCGCTCGTCACCGGTGACTGGCTTTTGGTTGACGGTGATGGTTTTGGTTGCGGTGTCGTTGCCGCCGTCGCCGTTTGCGGTGAGCTTCACGGTGTAGGTGCCGTGGTTGGCGTAGGTGCGGGTTGGTGATGCTTGGCTGCTGGTGCCGCCGTCGCCGAACTCCCACCAGTAGCTCTTGGCGTTCTTTGAGCAGTTGGTGAACGTGACCGATTGACCTTCTTCGATCGTGGTCTTGTTGGCGCTGAAGCAGGCCTCAGCCGGAGGGATAGGAGTCTTGACCGTGACCGTCTTGGTTGCCGTGTGCGTGCCGCCTGGTCCCGTTGCGGTGAGCTTGATGGTCTTTGTGCCGGCGGAGTTCCACCTCATGCTTGGACTCTGCGCTGTTGATGTAGCTCCGTCGAGATCCCAGCGATAGCTCGTGGCGTCGGTCGAGCAGTTGGAGAGGTTGATCGACTGGCCAGTTTCGGCGGTGCTCGGAGCGTTAAAGCATGCGGTTGGTTTCGTCGGCGGTGGAGGCGTCTCCGAGACGGTGACGCGCAGCGTCATGGTGTCGCTTCCGCCTGGGCCGCGGGCAGTGAGCTTCACGGTCTTCACACCAGCGGTGGCCCATGACTTCGACGGGCTTGATGCCGTGCTCGAGCTTCCTGCAAGATCCCACGAGTAGCTCGTCGCGTCGGTTGAACAGTTCGAGAAGCTAACTGTCTGGCCAGTTTCGACCTTCGACTTCGTTGCCGAGAAGCACGCTTCTGGCTTGGGTGGAGGAGGCTGCGTTGTTGCGACCGTAGAGGTCGTCTCCGGTGGTTCTTCGGTGGAGTCTTGCTTGATGGTCGTCGTTGTGGTGGTGTCGTCAACGTCGACTTCTGGGGCTGTTTCTGTTCCGGTGCCGTCGGTGTTTGTTTCTTGGGTCCCCTCGACCTCGGTTTCGATTTGCTCCCCGCCGGCGATGCCGTCGCTGTTGTCGGGGTCTTCGTCATCGGTGCCGAGAAGCTGGCCGTCGGTGTTTGCGGTGTCGTCGGTGCCCTCACCGTTGTTGTCATCACCTCCGTCGTCGCTGTTTCCGTCATCATCGCTTCCGTCGCCGCCACTTCCCGCAGCTGGATCGTCACCCTCGTCGGTGACGGCGTCTTCGTCGCCGGTGTTGACATCGCTAGTGAACGCCTGCGGGTTCTCGTCGCCGGTGATGGCATTGACACCAAGCACTCCACCGATGAGCGCGATTACGGCAACCACCGCAGCGGCAAGCCAGATCGGGAACTTGCGGTGCTCTTCTTCCTCTTGGGCGGTGAGGTCGATCGTGTCGGCCGAACCGGAACCAGTATGCGAACCTGTTCCTGGCTGAGTGATCGGTCCGTCGGGGATCGAGATATTGCGTCGCGGAACGGCAACGGTGACCGGCCCGGCCAGCGCTGGGTCGAGATGCGGGTCAATCGCCATTCGGAGCTGCTGGGCAAACTCGGCGGCAGTGGCCGGACGATCGGCGGGGTCCTTTGCCATCGACGACTGAACCGCCATGCGGACCTCTTCGGGAACGTCGAGGTTGTCGAGCGTCGGTGGAGCTTCGGTGACGACGCGCATCATCACTGCAGCGTCGGTGTCGTTGGCACCGGTCAGGAATGGAGCTGTTCCTGTGATGAGCGCAGCGAGCGTTGCGCCGAGTCCGTAGACATCGCTCTCTTCGGTTGCCTCGAGTCCGTTGAATCGTTCGGGCGGCATAAACGATGGGGTGCCAAGCGACTTCGACGACTTGGAGTGCTGAGAGTCGAGGAGCTTGGCGATGCCGAAGTCGGCAACTCGCGGGATGCCTTCGCGGTCGAGAAGGATGTTGCCAGGCTTGATGTCTCGGTGGAGGACGCTCTGCTCGTGTGCGAACGAGACGGTGTCGGCAACCTCGGCAATGAGCTGGGTTGCTGTCTGCCAGTCGAGTGCTCCGTCGCGGTCGATGCGATCTTGAAGCGAACCTTCCATGAGCGGCATGAGGAAGTAGGGCTCTTCACGGTCGGTGAGGCCCGCGTCGAGCACCGGCACGATGCCGTCATGAGTGACGAGACGCTTGAGCGTTTCCTGCTCGCGTTCGAAGCGCGTGCGTTCCTTTTCGGAGTCGGCGCTGGCGCGGAGCAGCTTGACGGCGACTGCTTCGCCGGTCTCCATCTGCTTGGCCGCAAAGACGTTCGCTGACCCGCCGGCACCGAGGTGAACGGCAGGCGCAAGCCCGTCGATTCCAAGGTCGATGGTCTTCAGTGATTTGGCTGCTTCTTTGGTCTCAACCTGTGGCCGAGGACCCATTGCATCGTGCGTTTCGTGCATGACGCTCACACTCTCTTCCCGCTGGTGAACGAGATAGGGAGTTGTGGAGCAAATTCAGAGCGGTGGACAGCATGTCCCACCTCAGGAGCCCGCACCTCCATATCTCATTCCTTCTGCTAGTCCAATAAATCACGCATTCCGGCCATCTGCCACGTCGCGATCAAGATCGCGAACGCATCGGCAGACTTCAGAGAGCGCTCGTAGAAGAAAAATACAAAGCCTCGATCGAGCGGTCATCGGGGCATTCCCCGATACCTCCCCGATGTAATAGGGGTATCAAGCAGTCCTGGCGGGCTTCCCCGAACCCGAGTTTCTGTATCGGCTCAGCCCTGGCGGGCTTCCCCACGAGCAAACCTGTTCGAGCAGTTGGCCGCGGTACGTTTGGCAAACAGGGTTGCTTAGGCAGAGAGCGTTTCTGGTGGTCTTATGATCGATTCAAAGTTGACCGGCGTCAGGCGAATCGGTCGAAGTAGTGGCGCACCTTGGCCGCAAGTTCATGCGATGCGTCTACGACGCGTCGTTGCGGGGATTGTTGTTCTTTTCCTTGCAGGTTGCTCTCCAGGCGATAGTCAATCGGCGACCGTCATTGCAGCAGAGCGCCTGAATTCTTCCACGGTGGTCCTACACCTCGACACGTGCGAGCAAGGCAGCGATTTGGAGACGTCAAGAAGTCCATCCACAGGCATTCTTGAAGTCTCAACACAGGCCGCACCAGACTCTTCGGACGGACTCTGCGTAGCCTCGGTGGAGCTCTCCCTTGACGACAGCGATTCAGTAGTCGTCGATTCGGTAAACGGACAGGCATTCGATCTTGCGAATACCGGAAGGCCCGCAACCCAGTCTTTGCCGTTGGAGGGTGTTCGGGCCATTGCAGGAGCGAATATCGAGGGCGTATGGCGATTGATCGAGTTCGAGGGTGAGCCTGTCGAGCTCGATGACCAGATCGTCCTACAGGTCGCACAAGGAATTGTGTCGTTCTGTCCTGCGAGGGGTCCTGAAGGTTGTCTGTCTGCAAACCCAGTCGACTACCCGACGGTTCCAGCGCACATTGCCCTTGCAAAGATGCTCACCGACTTCTCGAGCGTTTCGGTCTCAACCGAACCCGATGGCGTCTCACTAACCAGTGGGACAGGGCGGATAACGCTTCGACAGGAGTGAACGACAGTGTCGACGACTTACAACGTCGTCGGGGTGCGGCCTGCCGGGAGGGTGGCGGGGATGAACTTGAGAGCTGGTTGTCCGAGGCGGAGTAGCTGCAGCACGCCGTCTTCTTCGGTTCCGGTGATGGCGGCTTGGTCTGGGCCGAGGCCGGTTGGAAGGTCAGCGATTCGAAGCGTGCCCATCGTGCCGAGCTCGTTGCCTCGCCCGGTGACACCGACCGATGCCACCCGACCAGGGCCATAGGAGATGACCAAGCCATCGTGCTCGGTTGCGTTCTCGACTCCACGTCGCACATGGCCGGCTTCAAGGAAGCTCCATTCGGATGCCATTGGGTCGATGCCGAACACCATGACTGGAATCTCTGGATGGAAGTGCACGAACTCGTACAACATCGAACGCAGCAGCGCCTTTGCCTCACGCGGCGGAGCACCGATCGTTGTTTCGAGGCCGAGCAACGGGATCGACACCGGTGCCCACAGGTCGACGGCATAACTCGACAGACGCTGCTCGAGCTCGGCGACTTCGGCTCCCTTTAGTCCACGGGGTGGAGTGAAGTCGAACAAGGTGGGGCTTGGACCATGGCCGAGGGTGACCGATCCGAAGTACGGGTCGTCAGTGGGTCGTGCAAAGACACGGTCGGGCGCGTGGGTGATCCACCCGACCGTCCGGGGGCCGTTCGGACGGAACATTCGCTGCGACCGACGCACTCGGTCGACCAGCACGCCAAGACCCTCGAAATGGCCGGCATGTTCGTCGAGCCACTCGCGACCAGCTTTGCGTCCACCGAATCGTCCGCCTAGTCCGCCAGAGCGAACGAAGGGAGGCATCGACCAGCTGCGGGCCAACATCTCGGGGGCGGGCAGCACGAACAGGGGTGCTTCGAGCAACAACAGCGTCGACCCGAGTTCGATGATCGCCCCTGGTTCGACCGCGCGTTCTTGGGTGAGCTCAACGCCGTCGACCCAGGTGCCGTTGGTCGAGTCGAGGTCGGTGATGATGACGCCGTCACTTGTCTTCTGGATGGTTGCGTGCCGCCTCGAAATCCGAGGGTCGTTTAGGCCGACGGTTGAATCGGTCGTCATCCGCCCGATCGTCGTCGGTGCATCACCGATGTCGATCATCGTGCCCGAGAGGGGTCCGTTGAGGGCGAGCAAGTACCGCTCCTCGACCGCTTCCTCAAGCCCCGATACGGCCACGGTCATCGGTGGCAAGACTGTCGGTTCGCTGCTGACTGTGTCGAGGACGGTGATCGAATCAACGGTGATCGGCGCTGTCGATGTCTTTACTCGGGAAGTCAACGCTCGGGCAGCGCCGAGTGCGACGGCCTGCTTGGGGTGGGTGTCGACGAGGATCGGAATGCCGAGACGTTCGGTAAGTCGGGTGGCGACCATCGGTACACGGCTCGATCCGCCGACGAGCAAGACGCTGTCGACGTCGGTGCCATCGCTCAGGCCAACGCTGGACATCGATCGCTCGAGTGCGTCGACGGTTTGCTCGACCAGGTCATCGATGCGTTCCTCGAACTCTTGACGCTGGACGACGACCGTGCCGGTGCTGCCCGGCAGTACGACCGGCACGATGGCGGAATGCTCCTGGGACAAGACCTCTTTGGCGAGCGTGCACTGTTCGCGGAGCCGTGCGAGTGCGAGCTCGGTTTGCGGATCGCTCGGGTCGATCGCAGCGAGCGCGTCAGCTGCCTTTTCCTTAACGATCGACAACACAGCCAGATCGAAGTCGATGCCGCCGAGAAAGCCGAGCCCTTCGGGTTCACCACGAATTGCGTACGACTCGCCCTGGAGTTCGAGCACCGCAGCATCGAAGGTGCCGCCGCCGAGGTCGTACACCGCAACCAGTGCGCCTTCTTGGACCTCTTCGTTCTGGCTGGCCCGACGATCGTGATAGTTGATGGCTGCAGCGACGGGCTCATTGATGAACTGCGCATTGGATAGGCCAGCGTTGTCGACCATCTCTCGCAGTAGATCGAGTCGATGTTCGCGCCATGTTGCCGGGTAGGTCAGAACAAGATCGTCGGGCGCGCGTCCCATCTCGTTGACCACCTTGTCGACAATGTTGCGCAGCAGGAAGCCCATCAACTGCTCGGGCATGAACGGCTGGCCACCGACGATGAGCGGCGTGGCGTCGCCGAACCGCCGTTTGAACTCTCTGGCCACCCGATCGGGTTCGGTCGCAGCGACCGTGAGCGCGCTTGCACCGACCAGGGCCGGCGAACCGTTGTGGGGCGGAGCGACGACAGAGGGAATCGCGTAGCGATCGTGCGCCAGGCTGATGACGCGCGCACCGTTGTCGTCGGACACTGCAGCAGCAGAGTATGTAGTACCTAGATCCACGCCCATCGTGTACGCCACGGCTCAAACCTAGATGCCAGAGGCCCGAGATGATCAAGTCCAACGTCACAACCGTCGCTGAGGCATTAGTCGGGCGGAGCGAATAGGTTCGAACGGGTGAGCATCGACCTCCCGCACCTGTACCGCGGCAAAGTCCGTGACATCTATGACGGCGGCGATGACACGCTTCTCATCGTGGCGAGCGATCGGCTGTCGGCATTCGATGTTGTGATGGATGAGCCGGTGCCGAACAAGGGCCGCCTGCTTACTGCGATCTCGACCTTCTGGTTTGATCATCTCAGCGATCTTGCGCCGAACCATCTGATCTCGACCGACGTGGCCGACTTCCCTGAAGGTGCCCAAGACCCAGCGCTCGCGGGTCGGTCGATGTACGTCCGCAAAGCCGAGATGCTGCCGGTCGAGTGCATTGTGCGCGGATACATCACCGGGTCGGCGTGGAAGGAATATGAGCAATCGGGATCGATGCATGGCACCGACCTTCCCGACGGAATGCTCAAGAGCCAGCAACTTCCCGAACCGGTCTTCACGCCAAGCACAAAAGCCGCCGACGGCCTACACGACGAGAACATCACCTACGAACAGGCCGTCGACCTCATCGGATCCGACCTCGCCGAACAGGCACGCGAGATGACGCTGTCGCTCTACTCCGCCGGGGCACAGTGGGCGGCAGAGCGCGGCATTCTCATTGCGGACACCAAGTTCGAGCTCGGCATCGTCGACGGCGAGCTCGTTGTGGCAGACGAGATGCTCACGTTCGACAGCTCCCGCTTCTGGCCGGCCGACCAATGGCACCCGGGGAGTACGCCGCCGAGCTTCGACAAGCAACCGGTGCGCGATTACCTCGAAACGCTCGACTGGGACAAGACCCCACCACCGCCGCCGATCCCCGACGAGGCCATCGCCGACACCATCGCCCGTTACACCGAGGGCTACGAAAAGCTCTCCGGCAAGTCGTTCGCCGACTGGCCATAAGCCAACTCCGACACACGAGTGTGAGCCACGCTCACGACACAGATAGGTTCAAACCCATGAAGTTTCACGCAGTGATCGATGTTCAGTTGCATGCCGGAATCGCCGACCCGCAGGGTTCGACGATCGAGAAGGCACTGCCAACGCTCGGCTTCGACGGAATCAGCAACGTGCGCGCAGGTAAGAGCATCCACCTCGATATCGATGCAACCGATGCCGCCGACGCTGAAGCGCAGCTGGCCGAGGTGTGCGACAAGTTCCTCACCAACTCCGTCATCGAAGGTGCCGAGATCAGCGTTGTCGAAGCGGCTACCGCAGGAGCGAACTAATGGCGCCGACGATCGGTGTAGTTCGGTTCCCGGGAACCAACTGCGAGTTCGACACGGTCGAGGCCGTCAACGCGCTCGGCGGCCAAGGCGAGATCCTGTGGCACGGCGACAACTCACTCGCTAACTCCGATGCGGTAGTCATCGCCGGTGGCTTTGCCCACGGCGACTATCTGCGCCCAGGTGCCATTGCTCGGTTCAGCCCGATCATGCAGGCCGTGACCGCAGCAGCGAACGACGGCATGCCTGTCGTCGGCATCTGCAACGGCTTCCAGGTACTCACCGAAGCCGGACTTCTTCCTGGTGCGCTGCAGAAGAACGCCGGACTGAAGTTCATCAACGATTGGCAGATGCTTCGCGTCGAGACGACGAACTCGTCACTCACGAATGCCGCCGAGGTCGGACAAGAGCTCAATATTCCAATCAACCACTTCGAGGGTAACTACACGTGCAGCCCCGAGACGCTCGCTGAGCTCAAGGCAAACGATCAGATCGTGCTGACCTATGTGGGCAACCCCAACGGCTCGGTCGGCGACATTGCCGGAGTGTGCAATGAGCAACGAAACGTCGTTGGTCTCATGCCTCACCCCGAGCGAGCTAGCCACGCACTTCTTGGCTCAACCGATGGCAACGTCCTGATGCAAAGCATCCTCGACTCCGTCGGAGTCACCGCCTAGAGATTTGTACAGACTTTCCGACCACTACGGTCAGAAAGTCTGTACAAAAACGTCGGGTTAGGTCGCCGGCCGGAGCTGGCGTAACCCACTCCGCACCTTCTCAATCTCGCGTGACCGATCTGGTCCGAAGCCCTGACGAATGTCGAAGTCTTCGGTTTCGATCGATCGAGACCCACGAGCGTTGGCACCCATGGCCATGTCCTTCACCAGACCGGCTGGGCCGCACAGGGCGACATGGTGGTCGGCCATTCCGTCAGGGAACACGACGTCGAGGACGTCGGGGGTTAGTCGTTCGCCCGAGTGAAACAGTCGCAGGTCGATCTTGCCGTCAGCTTCGGCCTCGTGCAGAAGGTCGACGAGCGGATCGCCTTCGGCTGACTTGCAGGCGTAGAGCACGGTTGGTGTTGGTCCGGTTGCGTCGAGCTCATCGAGGGCGGCGAGAAATGGCGTGAGTCCCACACCACCCGCAATCCACACGTTGTGACGGTGGGTGTGCGAAAGCGGTTCGAACTCGCCATACGGCCCTTCGATCCGAACATCGGTCCCGACAAGATCACGCGTCGGCAACTGATCGCTCCAATCGCCGAGGTGACGAATGTAGAAGATCAGATTCTCCCGAGAGGGTCCGCTGGCAATGGTGAACGGATGTGGTTCTGCCAGGCCCTTTTTACCAAGCCGGAGGAAGGCGAATTGTCCGGCATCGAAGTCGAGGGGCTTGCCGACAGGCTCGAGCTCTAGCCGGGTCAGTGTGTCGATGTGTTCGCAGCTGCTGACGCGGTACTTGGCGCCTTGTCCGACGGTGTCTCGGACGAAGACTCGGCCGACCCAGGCCACCAAGCCAGCCAGCATGAAACTGGCGAACCAGATGCCCCAACCCGAGGCGTTGTCGTAGGGCTTCTGTGCGGTGTAGAAGTGCCAGCTCGCGAACGCGAACGGCACCCCGAAGAGCTTGTGCGTCCATTTCCACCAGCGGTAGGGGACGAGTCGAAGGATGCTCATGGCAATGAGGGCGTACAGTCCGAGCTCGGCGGTTTCGGCGAGATCTTCGGCCGCGTCAGCGACACCCTTGCTTGCACCAGCGACAAGGTCTGCGCCTTTGGTACGCGGTTCGATCGCGGTGTGTAAGAACATCGCGGGGATCGCAAGAGCGCCGGCCCAACGGTGACCTCGATACATCGAATCGAGACCACCCCAGAACCGCTCAAGCACGCGAATTCGAAACGCAAGGATGAAGCTCCACGCCATGAGCACGATCGAGCCTGAACCGATCCACATCGAGAAGGTGCTTGCCTGATTCAGCCCGTTGGTTCCAGCGAAGGCAAACCATCCAGCGACGACGGATGCGACCATGGCGATCGGTCCAAGCCAGTGCAGAGAGAGTGATGGCAGGCGAAGCCATGGCATCGAGAGGTGCCAGTCGCGGCGGCTGCCAAGAACAAAAGAGAGAACGCTTTTCATACGGGCACGGTTCATAGGGACATGGTGCAGAACGGTCGCTGAAGAATCGCTGAACGCCGAACAGCTGAACCCTAGGCGTCTTCAGCAGACCTTCAGCGGTCGGTTGTCATTCTTGGGCCAACACATCACGTGATGTGCACAACGAAAGGAATCTCATGAAGACAACGACTGGACTCCGAGCAGTAGGGGGAGGTTTGCTCACGGCCGCAGGAGCGGCGACTGCACTCGTCCTCCTCTTTGCAGGAGGGGCATCGGCCGAAGAGCCGCCCGCACCAGGCACCGGGCTGGAGGACACCGCGGTAGAGGACATTGCGGTGGTGGACACCGCGGTGGACGACACGACTTCGCCTGAAGAACCAGAACAAGAGGAGTCACCTGGCGAGGAAGCCGAGGAGATGGATGAGTATCCCGACGGCGAGGACGAAGACTCCAACGACGAAGACGACGAATACGCCGAGGGCGAAGATGGAGAGATCGACGACGAGGACGAGTCTGAGGATGACGACGATGACGACGACCTTGAGGACGACGAGTCCGAAGAGGATGACGACGTCGAGTACCCCGAGGGCGAAGACGAGGAAGACGATGACTGATCACTACGACGGTCGCGTCGACTCGCTCGACCGGCTGCGGTCGTAAGGTAGGCCTCGTGCGTGTACTGGTGGTGGAAGACGAGACGGCGATGGCCGAATCGCTTCGCGATGGTCTCACCCAGGAAGGGTTCGCCGTCGACGTGGCCTCCGACGGCGAGGAAGGGTTGTGGTACGCGTCGGAGGTGTCGTACGACGCGATCATCCTCGACCTCATGCTTCCGAAGGTCAACGGGTTCAAGGTGTGCAAGACGCTCCGCGACCGCGACGACTGGACGCCGATCCTGATGTTGACAGCGAAGGACGGGCACCTCGATGAAGCCGAGGGGCTCGACACCGGTGCCGACGACTACCTGACGAAGCCGTTTAGTTTCGTGGTGTTGGTGGCCCGTCTTCGGTCGTTGCTGCGACGCAAGGGAAACACCCGCCCAGTGCAGCTTGAGGCCGGCGATCTTTCGCTCGACCCGGTAACCCACCAAGTGCGACGGGGCGAGACCATCGTCGACGTGACACCCCGAGAGTTCGCCATCTTGGAGTATCTGCTCACCCATCAAGGCGAGGCCATTTCGAAGCAGACAATCCTTGAGCATGTATGGGATTTCGACTTCGACGGCGGCCCCAACATCGTCGAAGTCTACGTTGGCTCATTGCGCAAGAAGATCGATGCGCCATTCGGGACCTCGGCGATCGTTACCGTCCGCGGCGCGGGCTACCTTCTGGATCCATCCGGTGGATAGGTTGCGCCACTTCTGGCGGTCGATCCGAGGCCGATCGACCGTGCTGGCAATGGCAGTTGTTCTCGCAACCCTCGTCGGTGGCTCGTTCGTGCTGCTCGAGGCGTATGAGCGCCAGCTCGTCAGCAGCCTGGACGTGTCGCTCGAACAGCAAGTTGCCGATCGGGTGGGCTTGTTGGAAGGTGGCGGTTCGAAGGAGCTGCTGACAACCGTGCTGCAAGATGAGGCCTTCGTCTGGATCGGGTCACCCGACGGGACCGTCACGGCCCAAGGTGGAGCGATCTTCCCGCTCGAAAACCCGGTACCCGATGACATCGGCGCAACCACAAACTCGGCCTTGCTCGTCGAGGAGCGCAAGCCCGATGAGATCGAGCGCGAGCGCATGGTGCTGCGACTTGCAAGTGCGAGCGCCAGCACTGGGCAAGTTGTGCTTGCGGGAGCCGAGCTCGAGACGATCGATAGCACGGTCAACGGGCTGGCCCGACTCTTCGCCATTGCGGTTCCGCTTGTCACGCTGCTGGTAGGAGCGTTGGCGTGGTTCATCACCGGTCGAGCGCTGCAACCTGTCGGCGCCATCCGACAGCAGGCCGAATCGATCAGTGGCACGACCCTTGGCGAGCGGGTGCCAGTGCCGACTTCGGGCGACGAAATCGAAGACCTTGGACACACGGTCAATCGGATGCTCGAACGTATCGAACATCACGACGTTGCGCTGCGACAGTTCAGCTCCGACGCGTCACACGAGCTGAAGAGCCCCGTCGCGAACATTCGGGCGTTGGTCGAGACCGGCTCGTTCGATGATCCGCGTTGGGCATCGATGCGCAACGAGTTGGTCGGCGAGACGGACCGCCTGGCAGCGCTTGTTGAGAATTTGTTGTTCCTCGCAACCCATCATGACGAAGACCGTTCGCCCCACGTGAGCCAGGTCGCCCTCGATGAGCTGCTCTTCGCTGAAGCCGAACTGGTCGGGGCCACGACCAGTCTTCGGGTCGACCTCTCGGCAGTGGAGCCGGTCACGATTCGAGGTGCCGCCTCCGATCTTGAACGGCTGATCCGCAACCTCGTCGACAACGCCGCGCGCCATGCCGAAGAGCGGATCGAGTTCAGCCTTCGCTCTGACGCTGACACAGCAACGTTGACGATCTCCGACGATGGGCCTGGCATCGACGATGCTGACCGTGAGCGGATCTTTGAGCGGTTTACTCGCCTCGATGAAGCCCGAGCGCGAGACGACGGCGGTACCGGGTTGGGGCTGAGCATCGTCGCCCAAATCGCCGCGGCGCATGGCGGTGATGTGGTTGTCGACGGTCACCCACCTGGCGCTACGTTCGTCGTGAACTTGCCGCTCGCGGCTGCGGAGTAGTGGTCGCTACACACAGAGACCGTCGTCGGTTACGCCCCGGGTGCAGAGCGCCTGGGTCGTAATTCTGACAGCGGTGTACCCCGTCACTTCGGTGGCGTCGTCGTTCTTTTGGAAGTGGAAGCCAATATCGAGGCGATAGCCGTTCAACGAGTCGTCCTTCAGCCCGGTGAACTCGTAGGTGACATCGCCACCGACAGCATCGGCGACTTCAGGCTCGCCGATCATCGTGATCACGACGTCGTCGTCGAATCCGTATGCGGCGGCGAGTTTGGCTGCGAGCTCGTCGAGCGTTTCTGCGTCGATGCCGACATTGTCTGCATCGTTGACGGCCTTTCCGAGGCCAGGTTCAAACCCCGGGTCGTCGACCACCATCTCGGTGGCAAGGAAGTTGCTCGATACCCAGCCAGCTTCGATGTCGGCTTCGACAATCGGCTGAACCTTCCACCAATCGGTCGAACCGACGGTCTGACACAGGTTAGTGACCCGCACTTTGGTGTTTTGGGGGAGTGCCCATAGCACCGGTGATGACACGCCGGGTCCGGACCGTAGGTTGAGGCCGCCGTCTGGGTCGTCGATAGCAACATCGACCCAGCGCTCTTCGTCGGTGGGTGAGAAGCAGAGGACAACCGGAACCGTGTCTTGAGTTGGCTCTTCGAGCTCGCGGGCCGCTGTCGTTGGGGTCTCATCTACGGCATCTGGGGCAACGGTCTCGGCCACGGTCGAGTTGGTCGAGTCGTCCGAAAGGTTCGCGTCGACGGAAATCGCTTGTTCGGACACGCGCTCTTGACTCTCGCCGGCTGCGGTTGAGGTTTCGGTACTTGCGAGGGATTCGGGTTGTGAACCACACGCGGTGCCGATGAGCGCGAGCACGAGAAGGAGAGAGAGGAGATGCCGTTGCAGTGCCATGTGGTAACTATCGGCACAAGTGCGCCGAATTTCATCGGGAGCGCCCCCCAACTTTCGGGTGGCGGAGATATCTCCTGACGCTTTCTACGAACGTCACAGCGCCGAAGTAACCATCAGCGCACGCGGATGATTAGGTTGGGCCAATATGGCTGAGCCACTGCATCGTGCCCTGGGATTGACCGACGACGAAGCGGAGTCCATCGACGAGATTCTTGGCCGAGAGGCCAACCCTCTCGAACTCTCGATGTACTCGGTGATGTGGAGTGAACATTGCTCCTACAAGTCGTCCCGAATTCATCTGAAACGACTTCCAACTGAAGCGCCGTGGGTCTTGGTTGGCCCGGGCGAGAACGCTGGCGTTGTCGACCTTGGTGATGGCATCGCCGGTGCGTTCCGCATCGAAAGCCATAACCATCCGTCGGCTATCGAGCCGTACCAAGGCGCCGCTACCGGCGCTGGCGGCATCTTGCGCGACATCTTCACCATGGGTGCTCGACCTATCGCCCTGATGGATCCGCTTCGATTCGGTCCGATCGACGACGCTCGCAGCCGTTGGATCGCCGAAGGCGTCGTCAGCGGCATCTCGGGCTACGGCAACTCGGTCGGCGTCCCGACCGTCGGCGGCGAAACCATCTTCGACAAGACCTATGCCGGCAACCCGCTCGTGAATGTCTTCTGCCTCGGCACGATGCCGACCGAACGTCTCGTTCTCGGTGAAGCGACCGGTTTGGGCAACGTCGCCATTTTGTTCGGCTCGTCGACTGGCCGTGACGGCATCGGCGGCGTGAGTGTTCTCGCATCGGCTGGCTTCGACGACTCCCAGGACGAGAGCGCCAAGCGTCCAAGCGTGCAGGTCGGCGACCCGTACGAAGAGAAGCGCCTCATCGAAGCGTGCCTCGAGCTGCTTAACGAAGGCCTCGTCGTCGGCATTCAGGACCTCGGCGGTGCCGGGTTCGTGTGCGCCACATCCGAGACCGCATCTCGCGGGGGCATGGGCATGGACGTCGACGTCACGGCAGTGCATCGCCGCCAAGAAGGCATGGAGCCCTTCGAGGTCATGACGAGCGAGAGCCAAGAACGCATGCTCGCGATCGTCGAACCTGACGGTGTTGATCGCGTCCTCGAGCTCTGCGCCAAGTGGGAAGTACAAGCATCCGTTGTCGGCAAGGTCGTCGAAGGCGGCGCACTTCGCATTCTTGATGGTTGGGACGGCGAAGAGCTCGCCAACATCCCGGCCTCTTCACTTCACGACGCGGCGCCGCTATACGACCGCCCAATGGAAGAGCCTGATCGCTCGGGTGAAGTCGACCCCGCAACGCTCGACGCTCCGGCTGATGTGTGGTCGGACCTCACCGACATGCTCATGGACACCTCATGGGTCCACAACCAGTACGACAGCCAGCTGTTCTTGAACACGGTCGTCGGACCGGGCAGTGACGCCACACTCCTGCGCCTCAAGCACCCCGAGACCAACGTCGATACTGGCCGCGGCATCGGCATGACCACCGATGGCAACCATCATTGGTGCATCGTCAACCCGTTCCGTGGTGCCGCGATGACCGTTGCCGAGTCGATGCTCAACCTCGCATGCGTGGGTGCAAAGCCTCTCGCACTCGTCAACAACCTGAACTTCGGAAACCCTGAGCACCCGGTCACCATGTGGCAGCTCAGCCAAGCTGTCGACGGCATGGCCGAGGCATGCAACGAGTTCACCGTGCCGGTCGTTGGCGGAAACGTCAGCCTGTACAACGAGGCCAACGGCAACAACATCGATCCGACACCTGTCGTTGGCATGCTCGGCATGACCGGTCAGATCGAGCACGCCCCTCCCGGTATGGCGCTGACCGAAGGTCACCGCATCATCGTGCTCGGCCCCGAAGGCAGTGGCCTCGGCGGTTCGATGTGGGCTCGCAACAACGGCGCCCTCGGCGGCGACCTTCCCGAGCTCGACTACGACATGCACTTGCGTGTTGCTGAAGTAACCCGAGCGCTTGTTAGCGGCGGTGTGCTTTCGGCGGTGCATGATGTCGGCACTGGTGGCCTTGGGCTTGCCGTGGCCGAGATGGCAATCGCTGGCGGTGTCGGCGTGATGGCCGCCCGCATCAAGACTCACGATCAGCTCTTCAGCGAAGCGCCGTCACGTGTGGTCGTTGCCGTCTCGACCGACAACATGGCGATCGTCGAGAACATGGCCGAGTCGATGGGCGTGCCAATCACCCGTCTCGGCCTCGCAACTGGCGACCAGATCTCGTTCAAGGGACTTGTCGAAGGCAGCCTCGAAGACGCCACATCCGAATGGAAGAACCGACTGCCACAGGCAATGGGCGCGCTGTAGCTAATGTCCGCCAAGACATGCGTCTGTATACGCACGAAGGACTGCGAAGCCTCATGAGTGAGCGAGGGACGAGCGACCGGACGACGCCTCGGGCGCAGCAGCGACGAAGGAGCTGTTGTTAATGTGTGGCATTTTCGGCGTGTATGCCCCTGGGCGGATGGTGGCGCACCTGACGTATCTCGGGCTCTACGCATTGCAGCATCGTGGGCAGGAGTCTGCGGGCATGGCGGTCAGCAACCTCGATGACGTCATGGTTGTCAAGGAGATGGGCTTGGTGTCGAACGTCTTCGACGACCGGGCGCTGACCTCGCTGCCTGGCGACATCGCTATTGGTCAGACCCGCTACTCGACGACGGGTCACTCGCAGTGGCGCAACGCCCAGCCGATTTACCGCGGCGTTGGCGATCTGCAGTTTGCGCTTGGCCACAACGGAAACCTCGTCAACACCGAGGAGCTTGCAGCGAACGCAGGCATGTTGCCCGGCACGGTGGCGAGCGATTCCGATCTTGTTGGTGAGCTCGTCGCGCGCGAGCTCTTCGGCGAGTCGAGCACCGCCGACAATCCGCTCCTCGCTGCGATGCAGGTAATCCTGCCGACGCTGAAAGGTGCCTTCTGTTTCTCGGTCATGGACCAGACACAGATCATCGGCGTGCGCGACCCGAACGGATTCCGTCCGCTTGCGCTCGGACGCCTCGACGATGGGGGATGGGTTCTCGCGTCTGAGAACCCAGCGTTCGATGTGGTTGGTGCCACCTTCGTTCGCGAGCTCGACCCGGGCGAGATGGTCATTATCGACGATCAGGGCGTCACGTCGCTTCGGCCGTTCGACGACGACGTGGTCGACCCGAAGCTCTGCATCTTCGAGTTTGTCTACTTTGCTCGGCCCGACACCAAGCTCTACGGCCAGAACGTCCACCAAGCCCGCGTGCAGATGGGCGCATCGCTCGCCGAGCAAGCACCGGTCGAGGCCGACCTTGTTATGGGTGTCCCCGAATCGGGCATTCCTGCAGCCGAAGGGTTCGCGAAGCAGAGCGGCATCACGTTTGGTCATGGCCTGGTGAAGAACCGCTACATCGGCCGCACGTTCATTGCCCCGAACCAGGAGCTCCGAGCGCTTGGTGTTCGAATGAAGCTCAACCCGCTGCGCGAGAACATCGCCGGTAAGCGTCTCGTGGTTGTCGACGACTCGATCGTTCGTGGCACGACCACGAAGGCCATGGTTGCAATGCTTCGGGAAGCGGGTGCGAAGGAAGTGCACCTGCGAATCTCGTCGCCGCCGTACCGCTGGCCATGCTTCTACGGCATGGACACCGGCAGTCGTAGCGAACTGCTCGCTGCAAACCTGACCGTCGATGAAATCCGTGAGTACATCGGCTGCGACTCGATTTCGTACCTGAGCATGGACGCACTCACCGAAGCGACTGGCACCGCAAACGCCGGCTTCTGCGACGCCTGCCTGACCGGCGACTACCCGATCGAGATACCGGTCAATTTGTCGAAGAACGTGCTCGAAGCGGTTGAAGAACGCGAAGACAAGAACTCGATCGCGCATTCACTCCAGGGTGGACGTACCGCAGCACCAGGAGAGATGTTCAGTGAGTAAGGGCCAAACTTCATGAGTGCTGACGAGGGATCCCGACCGGAAGTGTCGGCAAGTTATAAAGACGCTGGTGTCGATATTGAGGCTGGCGAGGCTGCGGTAGATCGCATCAAGCCGCTCGTTGCGTCGACCGATCGTCCGGGCGTCATGGGAAGCATCGGCGGGTTCGGTGGACTGTTCGACTTGGAAGCCGCAGGCCACACCGGCTCGATGCTCGTGTCGGCAACCGATGGTGTTGGCACCAAGGCGCTCGTCGCCACGATGACCGGCAACTACGAGACGATTGGCATCGACCTCGTCGCCATGTGCGTCGACGACCTCGTCTGCCAGGGCGCCGAGCCCCTGTTCTTCCTCGACTACGTGTCGGTTGGCCAAGTCGTGCCCGAACAGATGGAAGCGATCGTTGGGGGCGTAGCTGAGGGCTGTCGCCAAGCAAACTGCGCGCTCGTCGGTGGTGAGATGGCTGAGCATCCGGGCGTTATGGAGCCCGGCGAATTCGACTTGGTCGGATTTGCTGTGGGTGCAGTTGCTGCGGGTTCGGTCATCAGCGGCGCTGACGTTGCCGTCGGCGATGCCGTGATCGGAATCGCATCACCGAACCTTCGCTCGAACGGCTTCTCACTCGCCCGCAAGCTCATGTTCGAAACTGCAGGTCGGTCGCTCGACGACCCCGCGTGGGAGGGTGCCGATGTCACGGTTGGCGAGGCACTTCTCGAACCGTCGGTTATCTACACCCCAGCCGTGCTGGCTGCGGCAAAGCAGTTCGACGTTCGTGCGGTTGCCCACGTCACCGGTGGAGGCTTGCCCGGCAACGTCAACCGAGTGCTGCCCGACAACACCGACGCCACCATCGACACCAGCTCATGGGGTGTCCCGCCGATCTTCACCGAGCTCCAACGCATCGGTAACGTCGCCACCGACGAGATGTTCCGCACGTTCAACATGGGCATCGGCATGATCCTCGTCGTTCCACTTGCCGAGGTCGATGGCGTCAACGATCTCCTCCTCGAGCACGGTCACCCATCGGTTCAGATCGGCGAAATCACTACTGGCACCGGCATCGTCAACCTCACCTGAGGTCAAGCTCACTATTGAGCGGCAGGCCTTGCTCGATTCGATCGCTTTGATGAATGATTGCTAGTCTTTATGCACGTAGTAGCGATTCTGGGGGGTCCATCTTGTTGCGAACGAGAAGCTCGCTTCGACAGGTTGGTTCGTTGGAACTGGTGAGTTGCGAAGGCCTAGATGTCAGGGAATGAGCAGCCTCCTGATTGGTTGCCTGCTTCATCCGCTCCAACGAGAGAGGGGAACTGGTGGGTGGTCGAGCCGGCGAGCAACAAGCTCGATCTGGGTGATCTTCCTGAGAGTGCAAGACTCGAGATTCGACTCCGCCCAAATTCGCAGTTGACCGTCGACGCCTGTTCGGTGCGATCACGAGCGAGATGTCGAATCGTTGTTGACAAAGGGGCGGCGTGCCATCTCCGCGCAGGTTTCAAGGCCATCGCGTTGACCAAAAACAACCGTGTAAACCGGTTCTTTGTCCTCACAGTTAGCACGTCAACTCGAGTTAAAGCGTCGAGTGGTTGGTGGCAGATAGATGCGTCAGACAGTTCAGTTGAGGTTGCTATCACTGGAGCTTCAGAGGCCGAGAGTCACATCACTGGCTCGGCGTTGATCAACTCTCTTGAATGGGATGGGCCAGTTCGGTTGCTAAGCAATTCGACCGAGGGCGCAAGACTAGTTTCCACAAAGAGGCTTGATGCTCGCACCGCACTGCGAGGAGCGACGGTTTCTGCCGAATCTTTGCAGGCAAATGCGATCTTTCAGAGTCGAGTGAAGGTGTCAGGTAGTGCGTCAGTTGGACAGCTCGAGGAATTGTCGGTTCTAAAGGCTTACGGTGACGCATCAATTTCAACTTCGGCGAAGGACTCGAAGATAGTTTCCTTCGGTGATGTGTTGATTGGCAGCGATAGTCCTGCCAACAACCTTCGCGCCGAGAACTTACGTCTTTGGGTTAGTGGGAGCGTTGTCGCCGCGAACCTTGCGGGCACAGTCAGGCTGAGAGCCGGCGCGACAGTTCGCTGCAAGTCGGCAGGCTTCTCCTCGGATGGACTCGAAATTCGAATTGGAAAGATGGTGGTCGAGCAAGACATCGAATTGGGTGATCGTACGATGCGTTGCCAAGAATTTGAAGCACAGAATGTGTATGGCAGTGACGCATCACTGTTCGCTGAACGAGTAACTGTCAGCGGGTCCATTGAAGGGCTAGGTCATCTTGAGTCAGCATCAGTCGCAACGAAAGACCTAGAAACGACGGTCGTGGTTTGTGAGCGCGAGCTGATTGTTGAAGGGGATCACTTTTACGCCGACAAGGTCACTCTGACCGGATCGGGCAGCTTTCCAAGCCTCGCTAAAGCGACAGTGACTAGATGGCACCCCAGCGGAGATTCAAAGTTGACCATCACTGAGGGCGTGTTTTCAGTGAGGGTGGATGCACGAGGTACTGAGTCTGCGAAGCTCATACTCTCGGATGGTGCGTCTATCGGTGATCTCTCGCTTGATGGCCGAGTAATGCTCGAATGTGAGGAAAAGTCGACCGTTGAGATCGATTCGCTGCAATTCTGCAATGGTGATTCGCAAGTGGTATTCGACTGCGACTCGTCAGTGGAACGGCTCATGGCCCCACGAAGCGGCGAAATCCTAGCCAAAGCAGGTCGATCCATTTTGCTCAAGGTTGTTGATCCAACGAAGGCTCTGCATCTCACAGGGCCCGAAAGTTCTACGTTCGTGGTCGAGGTGAATGATGGTACGGCGCCGTCGTTCTCTGTCGAGGGTGCTGCCATACGCTTTGTAAGTGGGCGAGCGGAGATCTTGAAACTTGGACTTCAAGGTGAGCCGCCAACGCTCAGCATCGAACGCAACGCGATCGTCGACCTTGCTCAAGGCGATGCCTACCTGGGCTCTATAGATGGTCGACTATCGTGCCAACCTGCGGAATTTCGAATGGGGCTTACTCGAATGGAGAAGCCGATTGATCTAAGGGTTCTCGGGCTTAGGGACGACACGGCTGGCACGGGTCAGATATTCGGCCCTGACCCTACAAGAGTAGATCGTGCCTCCCTGGAGAAGTTGAGGTCGCTTCGTGTATTTGAGCCATCACCGATATCTCTTCGCGAGTTCGCTGAGGGCAGCAGAGATGCGTTCGAGATCCGTGAACGCACTCAGTGGATGAGTGACCTCGATTCGGTTATGGCTCGTCGTACACAGTCGGGGCGAGCGCGGGCCTCAATCAAGTGGTCTGTTGCACGGTTGCAGCATCGGTCGTTAGCCGGTATCTCGGGCGAGCGATTCGGCCGAGCTGTGCACAGAATGCTCGGGTACAGCTATAAGCCCCTATGGCCTGTTGCGATGTGGATCTTGCTTGCGCTTCTCGTGCCTCTTTTCTCCCCAGACCGCATTGCATGTATGAATTTCTTGGCTCCGAAGAGCTGTGGGGTGCAGTTGGGTGACTACTTAAAGGATGTAGCGCGCGCACTCTTCTTCCCATTGAGAGTCTTAAGGGTGACGTCTGGAGAGACTGCGTTCGCCTACCTTCCAGACTGGGCGGCCCCGATAGCGGGAGCTGCAATCGGGGTGCCTTTTCTGTTCGTAATTCTTGCTCTCAAAAACTACCTCTACTCGCCAACCGACAAGGCGTAACTTTACGCTCTGGCGAAGATCGCTTGGTCAGAAGCCGTCCTCGTCGATGTCGTCGGGCACCATGCCATCGCCGCTCGCGACGTCGCCGCGTTTGTATTGCATCAGCGTTCCACCAGCGAAGTGAAACGCTTCGGTTAGCCACTCTTCAATTTCGTCGTCGATGAGCTCAGGATCGTCGATGTTGATTACGTGGAAGTACTTCTTGCCGTAGCTCACAACCTTGCGCGACAGGCGCCCCGATTCGAGCTTGCGGCCGAGCGAGAAGCCGAGCGCCACCCACTTCGTCTTCGCTCGGAGCTCGGCAAACATCGGGCCGTTCTTCAACAGGATGCCGATGCCGAGCGGGTCGACGATCAGGCCATCGAGGTTGCCGATGCGGTCGTGAACGGCGTCGAAGATGGGCCGCTCGAATGGCTTTGCGACAGCGAAATACTCGTCGAGTGAAACCGCTGCTTCACACACCGAATGGCTTTGGTTCTTCTTACCGAATACCCGGTTGCAGTTCGGGCACGTCCAACGGTCCATGGTCAAGAGTGGACGGCACCTAGCGACGTTGGCAAGTGTCAGAAATGTGAACTTGAAACGAACTGCGAATTGCCGACATCCATAGGAGGCGGTTGGAACGTAGATTGAGTTGAGATGGTAGTAGCGAAGATTTCCAAATTCATTGTGGCCTGTGTTGCACTGCTGATGGTTCCGGCGATCCTGCGAGTCGTCGTCGACCCTTCGATGATCAACGTTGTCTGGTTGCTGCTTTCTGGCGCAGTAGTTGTTCGCGTGAACCAAATCGCCGTCTACGTCAACGATGGCTGGGTCATCATCAGCAACTTCTTCAAGACCACGCACATTCCCGTGTGGGAGGCCGAGGTCGAGTTAGGCGAGCCAGAAGGTGGCCTCGCGTTGAGCGATGCCGGCGGCCGCTACGACGAAGGTGGTCAGACGCTCTATATCCGTCGTCAATGGCACGGCGACATGGTGCACGTCGGCGTTGCCCCCCGCTACGGCAAAGAAGTCACCCGAATCCACGACGAGCTCGTGCTCGAGATTCAGAAGGCACGCGCCTCCTAACGCCCCCTTTCGACGTCGAGTCGTGATGTCGGAGTAGCACTCTTCCAATCTGCCACTTGTGAGAAGCTGGGAAACGTCGAAGTATTTGATGATTTCCATTAAGGGGCTGAAGCTGTGGGTGACTGGAATTACGTTGATTTTGCAGAGGGAAAAACTCCTCTTCCCGAACCCAACCTTGGCTGGAACACCTACGGAACGGGGCTCGACAGCATCGGTCGTGACGGTAAGCCCGAGCCGATGGACATTCCGGAGCCGAACGCCGACCAGCTGCTCGTTCGAGTAGACGCTGTCGGATTGTGCTTCTCCGATGTGAAGCTCATCAACCAAGGTGGCGACCACGCAAAGCTCTACGGACGCGATCTTGCCACCGAGCCAACCCGCCTCGGACATGAGGCCACCATCACAGTGATTGCGGTCGGCGACGACCTGGCCGACGACTACAAGCCAGGCGACCGTTTCGCTATTCAGCCAGATATCTACGTCGACGGCATGGCCACGGCGTACGGATACACCATTCCGGGTGGACTCATCCAGTACCACCTGATCGGCAAAGAAATATTCGATACCGACGGTGGAGCGGGCTACCTGATTCCGGTCAGCGATCAGCTCGGCTATGCCGAAGCCGCGCTCAGCGAACCCTGGGCGTGTGTCGAAGGCGCGTACCTGCAGCGCCGTCGCCTCCAGCCAGCCGACGGCGGCACGATGCTCGTGATCGGCTCGGCCGATGACGCTGCGGACTACACCTCAAGCCAAGGCATCGGATCGCCAAAGACCGTCATCTTCAGCAACGCCCCGGCAGCCATGCAGGCTCTTGTTGCCGAGCACGCCCCCCATGCCAACGTCGTCGTTGACGATGGCTTCAGCGCCGACACCGTTGCCGACCTGACGGTGAAGCACGTTGGCGAAGATGGCTTCGACGACATCATCGTTTTGGGCCAAACCAGCGCTGACCTCATCGAAGAGCTCGCGAAGGTCATTGCCTACCGCGGCATGATGACCATGGTTGGCACCGAACCACTCGACGGCCTTCCGCTGATCGACGTCGGCCGCTTGCACTACCACTACACGGCATTCGTTGGCACCACGTCGACAGACATTGCTGAGGCATGGGGCGAAGCTCGCAACCGAGCCGACGTCATCGCCGGCGGCACCACCGTCGTTGTTGGCGCCGGCGGCCCGATGGGCCAGATGCACATGCAACGATCGCTCGAGATGGAGGGCGGCCCGTCCACCATCATCGGTATCGACCTCGACGATGATCGCCTCGAAACGGCCCGAACTATGCTCGAGAGCTTGGCCGAGAAGAACGGCGTCGAGTTCATCCTTCACAACCCCAGCGACGATCCAAACAGTGTGAACGACCTGATCTTTTCCAAGACCGACGGTCGTGGCGCCGACGACGTCATCGTCAGCGTGCCGGTTGGTCCGGTTATGGGCGACGCCGCAACGTTGATGTCCACGAACGGCATGCTGGTGCTCTTTGCTGGTGTTGCAAACGGAACCCTCGCCCCGCTCAACATGAGCAACGTCTATCTGCATAACGCGCAGTACACGGGCACGTCAGGCTCGTCGATCGCCGACCAGGTGTCGGTGATCGACAAGACGATTGCTGGCTCGTTGTCGCCGGGTCGTGCGCTCGCCGCCGTCGGCGGAATCGAGGCCGGCCAGAACGGCGTTCGTGCCCTCTATGAAGGCCATTACGCCGGCAAGGTCATGATCTTCCCCCAGCTCAGCGGCCTTGAACTGATGGGTCTTGCCGAGTTGGCCGAGAAGCATCCAGAGATCGGCGCGGTGCTCGGAGAGAACAACACGTGGACCGCCGAAGCTGAGCGGATTTTGTTCGAGCTCTACCACACGTCGTAAGTTCGACGCGGATGATTATCACCGTCACCCCGAATCCAAGCTTTGACCAGACCATGCATCTCGATGCACTCGTCCCAGGCGACGTGCATCGAGCATCAGAAGTCACCCTGGAGGCTGGTGGCAAGGGGATCAACGTGGCCCGTGCACTCGCGCTCGCTGGCGTCGAGGCTGCCGCGGTCTTCCCGGGTGGTCGACAAGACGGCGAACATCTCGGCTCGTTGCTCGACGTCATCTACGCGCTGAGCCCGATTTCCGTTCCGGTTGATCGTCCGATTCGGGTGAACACAACGGTGGTCGAGTCAGATGGCCGAACTACCTAGCTGAACGAAAGCGGTGAAGAGCTCGACGCCGAGGGTCAGGCGAAGATGATCGCGGCGGTCAACGACGTTGCCCACGCAGGCTCGTGGGTTGCGGTGTGTGGCAGCTTGCCGCCCGGTG